>JADLFX010000045.1 GCA_020849665.1 Planctomycetota bacterium
ACTCTCCAGGTGACACGCATGCTCCCGAGACCCTTCCCCCTCGCCATCGCACTGGCCCTGACCGTGCTCGCCACGGCAGGCGCCCAGGACAAGAAGCCCAACATCCTCGTCCTCTGGGGCGATGACGTCGGTCAGTTCAATGTCAGCGCCTACAACATGGGCATGATGGGCTACCGCACGCCCAACATCGACAGCATCGCGAAGGGGGGCGCGACCTTCACCGACTGGTATGGCCAGCAGAGCTGCACGGCCGGGCGCGCCGCGTTCGTCACCGGACAGTCGCCGATCCGCACCGGCCTCACCAAGGTCGGATTGCCCGGGGCCCCCGAGGGCATGCGCAAGGAAGACCCGACGATCGCCACGCTGCTCAAGGCGCGCGGCTACGTGACCGGGCAGTTCGGCAAGAACCACCTCGGCGATCGCGACGACATGCTGCCGACGGCGCACGGCTTCGACGAGTTCTTCGGCAACCTCTACCACCTGAACGCGGAGGAGGAGCCCGAGCATCCCGACTACCCCAAGGATCCGGAGTTCAAGAAGCGCTACGGCCCGCGCGGCGTGATCCACAGCTTCGCCGACGGCCGGATCACCGACACCGGCCCGCTGACCAGGAAGCGGATGGAGACGATCGACGAGGAGGTCACGGCCAAGGCGCTCGAGTTCATGGAGCGCGCCAAGAAGGCGGACAAGCCGTTCTTCCTGTGGTGGAACTCGACGCGCATGCACATCTTCACCCACCTCAAGCGGGAGTCGGCGGGCAGGACGGGGCTGGGCGTCTACGCCGACGGGATGGTCGAGCACGACGGACACGTCGGCCAGGTGCTGGCGAAGCTCAAGGAGCTGGGCCTCGAGGAGAACACGATCGTCATGTACTCCACCGACAATGGCTCGGAGTCGTTCTCCTGGCCGGACGGCGGCACGACGATGTTCCGGGGCGAGAAGAACACCCAGTGGGAGGGCGGCTATCGCGTGCCCTGCCTCATCCGCTGGCCCGGCGTCATCCGGCCCGGGACGGTCGTCAACGACGTCGGCGCCCACGAGGACATGCTGCCCACGCTGCTGGCCGCCGCGGGCGATCCCACGGTGAAGGAGGACCTGCGGAAGGGCCGGAAGGTCGGCGACACGACCTACAAGGTCCACGTCGACGGATCCAACCTGCTACCCGCGCTCCAGGGACAGGGCGAGTGGCCGCGCAAGGGGTTCCTCTACTGGACCGACGAAGGCAGCGTGGCGGCGCTGCGCTACGGCAATTGGAAGGCCACCTTCCTGCGCCAGGACGCGCACGGCATGAAGGTCTGGCAGGAGCCGTTCACCAAGCTGCGGGCCCCGATGCTGACCAACCTGCGCATGGACCCGTTCGAGCTCGCGCACGAGATCGGCATGGACTACGAGCGCTGGTACGCGGAGCACATGTTCATGATCGCCCCCGCCGCCGGGATCGTCGCCGAGTGGCTGCAGAGCTTCCGCGAGTTCCCCCCGCGGCAGAAGCCCGGCACCTTCTCCCTCGACCACGTGATGGAGATGGTGACGGGCCAGCAGGGCGGGGCGAAGTGACCGCGACGAGGTGTGGTGGTGTTCGTGCCGTACTTCGACGTGGAGTCGAAGCGGAACGTGCACTTCCACGGCCGCTGGGCTGACGGGTGGTTCGACGCCTGCCCGGCGGGCCGCCGAGCTGCCACGGCCAAGGCGAGGTCCCGGACACCGACGTGCGCCGCCCGAGATCGCCGATCCGGGCCCGTCGAGTGCAGTGGCAGACTCCGGTCCACCTCGGGCTGCCACCTGCCGTGCCAGACGTGACGCTGGCGCTCTGGATCCAGTGGCTCGCGGTCGCGGCCGTCGCGCTTCTGGTGCTGCTGCGCGCGCCGTGGCGCGATCTGCCGTTCGTCGTGGTGGGGGCGTTCGCCGCCCATGCCGGGCGGCGCGCAAGTGGCGCCTGGCTCGGCAGCGAGCCGGCGCGCGGGCGATCGGCGTGGTCGCCGATCTGCATGCGCTGGCGCTGCGTCGCCCCCGAACGATCCTCCTGACTCCCGGTGCGCTGCTGCTGGTGCCGGGAAGTCTCGGCTGGCAGAGCGTGGCATCGTTCCTGGTGCAGGACCCGCTCGAAGGCGTCCGGGCGCTCTCGATCCTGCTGGCTGCGAGTTCGCTGGTGGCGGGAGTGTGGATTGCGGGTGCGGTCGTGCCGGCGCGGCGGTTGGCGTGCGCTGCCGGCGTAGCCGGGGGGGTGGACCGTGTGCTCCCGGACCGCGACGATGCCCCTGCGCCCTGGCTCGGAACCGGAGACCTCCCGATGACTCCCCTCCGCTCCCTCCCCTGCCTCCTCCTCACCGCCCAACTCGCGGCGCAAGTCCTGGTCGTGGATCCGGCCGGCGGCGGCCATTCGCGCACGATCCAGGGTGCGGTCGACATGGCCGGCAATGGCGCGGTGATCCTGGTGCGCGCCGCCACCTACGATGAAGCGGTCACGATCCGCGGCAAGGCACTCACTCTCCTGGGGGAGGTCGGCGCGCGCGTGGCCTCGCCGGTCGGCAACCAGATCACCATCGCGAACCATCCGGCCGGCGGCGTCACGAGGATCGCGCGCCTCCGGCTCGGCCAGGACTACACCTTCGTGCCCGGAGTGCTGGGCGTGGACGTCACCGGCGGCAGTGGCACGCTGCATCTCGACGAGTTGCTGCTGACGCGCCCGCTGCGCGTGCGCGGATTCGGGGGTGCGTTGACCATGTCGCGTTGCATGGTGCGGCCGAGCACCGTCTCGTTCGGCGGAACCGAGATCCCGCTGCCCGGCATCGACCTGCGCGACACCGCGCCCGCGGTCCTCAGCGACTGCGACATCGAGGGCGCGAAGGGAGTGCCGGACCGCGAGAACCCGGGGCCGGGCATGCCGGCGCTGCTGGCAACCAAGTGCACGCTCGAGCTGGTGCGGCCGCGCTTCCAGGGCGGGCTGGGCGGCCAGTACCTGCGCTCGCTTGGCGCGGTCATCGAAGGCGACAGTGGCAACGGCATCGAGCTCAACGCCGCGACCGCGCGCATGCACGGCGCCCCGGGTTCGTTCGTGCGCGGCCGGACGCCGGAGAGCTTCCAGTTCCGCATTCCCGCAGGCGGCACCGGCATCGTGCTGAACGGCTCGCGGCTCGAGCATGGCGCAGTCGTCGTGGCGGGTGGCGGCGGGCAGCTGCCAGGGCCGGCGTTCCGCGCCGACGCGACCTCGGTGCGCGTGCCGGTGACGCGGCCGGTGCCGACGCTCGGGCGCGACGGCGGCTACCGCATCGGCCAGCGGACCGTACTCGACGTCTACGGCGACGCCGGCGCGCCAGGCGCGTTCGTGATCACCACCCACATGACCTGGGCGCCGCTGCCGTTCGGACCGTTGTTCGCGGATCCGTCGATGATCGGGTTCTCACTGGGCTTCACGCTGGACAGCTCCGGCGCATTCCGGCACCCGCTGGCGCTGCCGTTCGACGTGGCGACGATCGGCTCGGTGTTCGTGGCCCAGCCCGCGACCCTGGACCCCTCGTTGCGGTTGACGCTGGGCGGGCCGGACATCGCCGTCGTGACCTGGTGACGCGAAGCGCTCGCGCCGAGGCTGCCCGGCTCCTGGACCCACCCGGCGAGGCCTGCGACCAGCGGGCCCGGCGCGCCGACCGGGCTCTGCTCGCGACGCAGCACCGGCACCAGCGGCAGGCGGTCGCGGCCCAGGACGGCCGTGACCTGGAGCAGAAGCCGCGCAGCAGCAGGCACACCGGCGCGCGGCTGGTCGCCGGCGCCGCGGCGCACGACCTCGATCACGCGGTCGGGCCGCGCCGCGGCGGCGGGGAACTCAGTACGCCCCGATCCGCATCCGCGCGGCGTGCGTGGTGCCGGTGCGGAACGTGAACCCGTAGCTGAGCAGCTCGCCGAGGCCCTGCCAGTAGAGGTCCACCCCGGCGAGGGCCGGGTCGTTGGGCACGGTGAACTCGATGCTGATCGAGCCGATGGTCGCGACCTTCGGGATCACGAAGTCGACCGAGGTGTAGAGCCGGCACCCGCCGGTGCCGATCAGTGGACCCAGGTCGAGAGGCAGCGGGCGGCCCTGCCACTGGGTGTTCGAGCCGCCCAGGAGGAGGAACGCGGTGCTGTTCGGGCGCACCAGACTCATCGAGACGCTGAGCGATCCGCCCAGCACGGCCTTGCCCGGCGCGCCCGCCCAGAGCGAGGCGCTGCCCTGCTCCGAGTACACGCAGCCGCTGCCGAACTCCACCCACTCGGGAAGGAAGTCGGTGCCGTAGCTCCACAGCTCGGTGGTGCCGCCGCCGCCGAAGAGCGCGCAGCGGCGCGTCTGTGCGTGGTAGCACAGGCTCGCATCCGCGCGCGGCGCGGGAGCCGCTGCCACGCTGCGCCGCACCCAATCGGTGCCGGTCCAGTCCCATGCGTCGTTGAGGGGCTGCAGGTTCTGGTCGAGGCCGCCGAACACGACCACGCGACGGCGCTCGTAGTCGTAGCCCATGGTGTGCCTGGAGCGCGCCGGCGGCCGGGTCGTGGGAGTGGCGCGGGTCCACGTGCTGCCGTCGAAGATCCAGGTGTCGTCCAGCGCGTTGCCGTTCGCGTCGCGCCCGCCGAAGAGCACCGGGAAGCCCGTGCCGGGATGGTTCACGATGCCGTGGTCGTAGCGCGGGCTCGGCCCGGCCGGTACCGGGAGCCAGTTCCAGAAGATGTTGGGCGGGACCCAGGACTCCTTGAGCTGCCAGCAGTCCCCGAGCACTCCGTTCTGGTTGCGGCCGCCCATCAGGAGGTTCAAGCCATAGCCCATGCAGAAGGCCGCGTCGCTTCGCCCCGGTGGGTAGACGCCATTGGCCGACGTGATCTGGGTCCAGACGTTCGGCGCGGGCGAGATGAACATCGCCCAGGTGTCGTTGAGGTAGGTGTTCGCGGCCGTCCGTCCGCCGAAGAGCGCGGTGTCGGCCACGGCGAACCCCGAGCGCGGCGGCGGCGCGACCGGGAGGGTCAGCTTCGACCACGCCCCGTTCACATAGCCCCAGGTCTCGGCGCTCGAACCCAGGCTCACGTAGGCCACCAGCTCGCCGCCGGGACGCATGTCGCGGAAGAGCCCAGTGTCGGGGCTCGCCGGCGGCGACGCCGAGACGACCGGCAACGGCTTGAACGAGAGCTGCGCGGGCACGGCGCCGCCGAGCGCGCAGGCCGCGAGGGCCAGGGCGGGGACGATGCGCGGGCGGACGGGACTCCGGAGCATGGTGCGATCCTTCGGGTTCCTGCGGCGCGGGCGGCGCCGAAGAGGCCGGATCATCGAGGCCCGGGAGGGAGGCGTCGAGGCCCTCGGATCCGGCGACCATGGCTCCGGCCTTCTCCGCCCCGGTTGCAGCAATTCGGAACGAAGTTGCAACCCCGCTTGGGCGATCCGACAACGCCCGCCTCCTGGACCCGACCATGAACCTCGCCTCCATCGTGTGCGTCGTCGCGTTCCCCCTGGCTCCGCTCACCGTGCTCCTCGCGCAGGAGCGCGCGGATCCGCCGCAGACCGCCCTTACGGTGCGTCCCGATCCGGAGAACGTCGTGGCCAGCCGCATCGCGGGCGAGTGGCGTCTCGACGCGGACCTCACCCTGCGCCTAGGCGCGAGGGACCCGGGCGCGTCGCTCGTGATCCGCACCACCGACCAGATCCCCTCCGGCCTGCCAGAGACGGTGCGCGCGCAGCTGCAGAAGCTGCGCATCTACGCCGCGGGCACGATCGAGCTGCGCAAGCGGGAGCATCCCTTCGTGCTCCTGGAACGCAGCGGCAACATGCACCTCGTCTGGTTCCGCGCGCGCGGCGGCAACCCGGTCGGCGATGCCGAATCGATGATCGTGGCGCTCGCCCCGGCCCGCGACACCGCCAACGACCTCCTCCTGGTCGGGGGCGACTTCAACAACCAACCGTTCACGGCCTTCCAGCGCCGCGCGGCGGCGCCGCCGCCGGGCGGCGGCGCGGTCACGGCCGGCGCAGGCAGCCCTATCGCGGCGCTGGCCGACATCGAGCGCCTGCTCAAGGCCGGCAAGCACCTGGAACTCATCCAGACGTACATGACGCCGGCAGACAAGCAGCGCTACTCCGACCCGCGGGGCAGCCGGGGCACGATCGAGACGTTGGCCGAGGAGTTCGCCCAGCAGAAGGCCGTGCGTACCCTGTCCCTCGTGACGAAGCTCAAGGACACCACGCCCACGCTCAACGAGTCCGGCGACGAGGCGACGTTCGCCCATCCCGACGCGGAGCGGCCGATGGTCCTCGTGCGCATCGACGGTCGCTGGTACATCAAGAACTGAGGCGTCCACCGCCCAGTGCGCGCCAAGGCCTCGCCGGACCAGCGTGCCGGGCTGTCCGCGGCTACACGCCGCAATCCGCACGAGCCGATCGACTCGTGGCTTTGGACGCCGCAGGGGCCCGATGCATCGCTCAACGCAGGACAACCCAGACCGCGATCGCGTAGACGACCACCACTACCCATGACTCCCCACGCCGGAGAACCAACAGGAACAGCGCGCTTGCCATCGCGACCACCGCAAGGAATGCGGTCTGCGCATGCCGTGGATCCAGTGCATTGAAGAGAGGTCCCCCACCATCCGCGAGATCCAGCACCGGGAAGATCAGCATGTTGAAGGCGTTGCTGCCGAGCAGGTTGCCCACGGCGAGGTCCACGGCGTTGAGTCGGAGAGCAGTCACCGTGCTGGCCAGCTCTGGCAGAGAGGTCGCGAAGCCGAGCAGGACTGTGCCCACCGCCGTGCGTCCCAGTCCAGTCTCCTCGGCGAGGCGCTCTGCGGCCTGCGCGAAGGCCGGCGCCGAGAGGAGGATTGCCAGCGCCGAAATCAAGACCCCTACCAGCGGCCGGGCAAGCCGACGCGGCGCTGTGGCTTCGACGCCCTCACCGGCACGGCGGGCGAGCATCGGACTCGCCACGACGTAAAGCAGTGCAATGGCGACCGACTCGATGCCGACGGGCCAGCTCGAAGGTGTGGGTCGCACGAGTAGAGCGGCACCGGCCAAGGCTGTCAGGCCGATCGCGAGGGCACCCACGCCTGCGTTTTCTGGTGCGGCGAGCCGCAGCGCGTTGCGGGCCGGGAAGGAGAGAGAGGCGAGGGCCAGGATCAGCATGTTCGCGAGATTGCTGCCAAAGAGGT
Source organism: Planctomycetota bacterium (assembly GCA_020849665.1). GTDB lineage: Bacteria > Planctomycetota > UBA1135 > UBA1135 > UBA2386 > JADLFX01. The sequence continues at coordinate 7,147 of JADLFX010000045.1, forward strand.
CGCCTGCTGCCAGGTCGCCTGCACCTATCTGAACTGCCGTCAGGTCCGTGAGCAGTTCGGGCATGGACGTTGCCGCGGCAAGGACGAAGGCGCCCATCCACACGCGCCCGATGCCTGTGCGCTGTGCGAGCAGGTCAACCGACCATCCCAGCAGCACGCTCGCCGCGATCACGACGACTCCCAGCCCCACGAACACCAGCCAGGTCATGACGCCTCCCGTCGCATCCGAAGACGATCCCCAACCCCGCTCACCTCCACCATCGCGCCACCAGCTTGCGCAGCTCCTCCACCCACAACACCGCGCTGCCCAGCGCGCCGATCACGAAGACCTCCGACCACGGCAGCGGCACGGTGTAGAAGTGCCGGTTGAAGAACGGCGAGAAGATCACCATCGCCTGCAGCAGGTTGGAGACCACGAGCCCCCCCACCAGCCAGCGGTTGCGCAGCAGGTCGAGGGAGAAGCCGCTGCGGGTGGCCGAGCGGCAGTTGAGCACGTTGAACCACTCGCACACGGCCAGGAGCGTGAATGTCGAGGTCTGCGCCTGCGCGAACGGCACCCCGTGATCGAGCTGCCACGCGAAGTACCCGAACGTGACCGCCGCGATGGTGGCTCCGATCAGCAGCATCCGCCCCACCAGGTCGCGGCTCAGCAGGCTCTCGCCCGGATCGACCGGCGGGCGGCGCATCTCGTCGCCCTCCGGCGGGTCCATCACGAGGTTCACGGTGATGGTTCCCTCGGTGACCACGTTGTTCCACAGGATCTGCACCGCCGCGAACGGCAGCGGATGTCCGGTGAGCAGCGCCAGGAGCAGCACGCTCACCTCCGCCGTGCCGGTGGCGAGCAGCATCAGGATCACCTTCTTCAGGTTGCCGTGCACCAGCCGCCCCTCGCGCACCGCGTTCGCGATCGTCCCGAGGCGGTCATCGGTGATCACGATGTCGGCCGCCTCCTTGGCCACGTCCGTGCCGGAGCGGCCCATTGCGACGCCGACGTCGGCGCGCACCAGCGCCGGGGCGTCGTTCACGCCGTCGCCCGTCATCGCCACCACCTCGTCCCTGGCCTGGAACGCCTCGACGATGCGCAGCTTGTGCGCCGGCTGGACGCGCGCGAACACCGCGGTGGTGTCGAGCCGCGCCGCCAGGTCGGTCGGGCTCATCGCGTCCAGTTCGCGTCCGTCGATCGCGCCCTGGCCCTCGGCAGCGATCCCCACCTGGCGCGCCACCGCCAGCCCGGTGGCGCGGTGGTCGCCGGTGATCATCACGGTGCGCACCCCCGCCGCGCGGCACTCGGTCAGCACCTCGTCGACCTCGTCGCGCGGCGGATCGATCTGCGCGATCAACCCCAGGTACACCGCCCGACGCCGCACCGAGTCGAGGGTGAGTTCCGGCGGCAGGCGATCCAGGTGCGCCTCGGCGAACGCCAGGACACGCAGTGCCCGCGCGCTCAGCGCATCGACCGCGACCGCGATCTCGGCCTGGTCGGCCTCGCGCAGCGGCCGACCCTCCGGCCCGCGGCGCGCGCAGAGCGGCAGCACGACCTCGGCGGCGCCCTTCACCGCCACCCGCAGCCGGCCACCGTCCTCGTGCACGGTGAGCATCGCCCGCGCGCCCGGGTCGAACGGCAGCTCGGCCAGCCGCGGCGCCCGCCGCCGCACCGTGCCGGCCTCCAGCCCGGCCTTGGCCGCCAGGACCACCAGCGCGCCCTCGGTGGGATCGCCCAGGACCTGCCAGTCGTCTCCGACCGAGACCGGCGACGCCAGCGTGGCATCGTTGCAGAGCACGGCGCACTCCAGGAGCCCGCGCAGCCCCTGGTCGCCGATGGCGTCCACCCGCACCTTCCCGCCCCGTTCGCGCAGCTCCCCGCGCGGCGCGTAGCCCGCGCCGGTCACCGTGAGCGTGCGCCCGTCGGAGAGCACCAGCTCCACCGCGGTCATCTCGTTGCGTGTCAGGGTGCCGGTCTTGTCGGCGCAGATCACCGTGGTGGAACCCAGGGTCTCGACGGCGGCGAGGCGCCGCACGATCGCCCCGCGCGCGGCCATGCGCTGCATGCCCACGGCCAGGGCGATGGTCATCGCCACCGGCAGGCCCTCGGGCACCAGCGAGACGATCTGGCTGATCGCCACCATCAGCACGTCGCTGAGCGGCAGGCCGCGCAGGGCGCCCACGAAGACCACGATCGCGAAGAGCACCAGCGCGCAGGCGAGGAGCACCTTGCCGAAGCGCGCGATGCGGCGCTCCAGCGGGGTCGACGGCTCCGCGCCCCGCTCGGCCAGCTCCGCGATCCGGCCGAATTCGCTCCGCACTCCGGTGGCGACGACCACGGCACTGCCGCGCCCGGCGGTGACGTGGGTGCCGGACCAGACCATGTTGGTGCGGTCGCCGAGCTGCGTGTCCGGCGGCAGCGGAGCGAGCTGCTTGACCACCGGCGCCGACTCCCCCGTGAGCGCGGCCTCGCTCGCCTGCAGGCCGGTCGCGGTGAGGAGGCGGCCGTCGCCGGCCACCGCGTCGCCGGCGGCGAGCAGCATGACGTCGCCGGGCACCAGGGTGCGCGCCGCCACCATCTGCTCGGTGCCGTCGCGCAGGACGCGAACCACATGCGCCTCCAGGCGGCGCAGGGCGCGCATCGAGCGCTCGGCACGACCCTCCTGGAACGTGCCGATCACGCTGTTCAACGTGACCACGGCGAGGATCACGACCGCGTCGCCGGTCTCGTCCAGGAGCACCGCGATGCCCGCCGCCGCGAAGAGCATGTAGATCAGCGGGCTGGCGAACTGGCGCACGAAGAGCCACCAGAGCGGCCGGGTGGGCGGCTCGGGCAGGGCGTTGCACCCGTGCTGCGCCAGGCGCGCCTCCAGCTCTGCCGCGGCGAGACCCTGGTCCGGATCCACGCCGAGGGCGCGGGCGACCGCAGGGCCGTCCTGGGCATGCGGCTGCATCAACGTGCGGCGAACCAGCCGAGGATGGCCCTGGCGAACTCGGGCAGGTCGTCCGGCCTGCGGCTCGACACGCGGTTGCGGTCGATCACGACCGGCTGGTCGGTCCAGGTCGCGCCGGCGTTCTCCAGGTCGTCCCGGATCGCCGGCGAACTCGTGTAGCGGTAGCCCTTCACGATGCGCGCCGAGATGTCCACCCAGGGCCCGTGGCAGATGCTGGCCACCAGCTTGTGGGCGTCGTGGATCGCCTTGGTCAGGGCCAGGACCCGCGGGTCGCGGCGCAGCCTGTCGGGCAGCCAGCCGCCGGGGATCACCAGGCCGTCGAAGCGGCCGGGGTCGAGGTCGGCGATCGCCGCGTCGCTGGTCACCGGATAGCCGTGCTTGCCGTGGTAGAGGACGCCGGCCCCGGGGCCCGCCAGCACCACCTCGAAGCCGGCCTCCCTGAGCCGCAGGCGCGGGTACTGCACCTCGAGGTCCTCGTACTCGTCTCCGACGAAGATCAGGATCTTCATGGCCGCCGTGTTCCCTCGCGTCCGAGTCCTACGAGACGGTGCAGGTACAGGAAAGCGCGTTCCCGGCGATTCTTTCGCGGCTCGACCCCGCAACGCGCGGCGGCGATGGCGCGCGACGCGGCCGCGTGCTACGGGAGCGTCCATGCCCTCGCTCGTCGTCGCGCTCGGCTTGACGCTCGCGCCCGCTGCACTTCCGCAGGAGCCCAAGCCCGCGCCGGCGCGGCAGGAGCCGACCGTGTTGCCGGCCTCGGGCGAGGCCGTGGCGCAGATCGCGCGCTTCCAGCCGGCCGCGGGGATGAAGGTGTCCCTGGTCGCGGCCGAGCCCGACCTCGCCAATCCGGTGGCGTTCGACATCGACCACCACGGCGTCTTCCACGTGGTCGAGACGTACCGGATCAAGCACGGCGTGTTCGACACGCGCGACCACGCCTACTGGCTCGACGACGACCTCGCCTGCCGCACGGTCGAGGACCGGCTCGCGATGTACCGCAAGCACCTGAAGGACCTCGCGCCGTTCCAGGCACTGCCCGAGCGGGTGCGCCAGCTCCGCGACCGGGACGGCGACGGCGTGGCGGAGAGCAACACCGTGTTCGCGGAGTATCGCGACCTGGCCTGCGGCGTCGCGGCCGGGGTGCTCTCGTACCGCGGCACGGTGTACCTCGCCAACATCCCCTGGCTGCGCGCGCTGCGCGACCAGGACGGCGACGGCGCCGCCGACCAGGACCTGGTCCTGCACGAGGGCTTCGGCGTGCACGTGTCGCTGATGGGCCACGACATGCACGGGTTGATCGTCGGCCCGGACCGTCGCCTCTACTTCAGCATCGGCGACCGCGGCTTCCACGTGCGGGGCGGCGCGGGCACGCTGGCGTTCCCGGACGAGGGCGCGGTGCTGCGCTGCGAGCTGGACGGGTCGCGGCTCGAGGTGTTCGCGCGCGGGCTGCGCAACCCGCAGGAGCTGGCGTTCGACGCGTTGGGCAACCTGTTCACCGGCGACAACAACAGCGACGGCGGCGACCGCGCGCGCTTCGTCCACCTGATGGAGGGCAGCGACAGCGGCTGGCGCATCGGCTACCAGTGGATGGGGACGCGCGGGCCGTGGAACGAGGAGCGGCTCTGGCACACGCACCACGCAGGGCAGCCGGCGCACGTGCTGCCGCCGCTCTTCCACCTCGCCGCGGGGCCGTCGGGGCTGGCCTACTACCCGGGGACCGGGATGCCGGCGCGCTTCGCGGACACGTTCTTCCTGTGCGACTTCCGCGGCGCCGCCGCGACCAGCGGCGTGCACGCCGTGCGGCTGCGCCCGCACGGCGCCGGGTTCGCGCTCGAGTCCCTGGGCCCGGCCGTGTGGCGCACGCTGGCCACCGACTGCGCGTTCGGCGTGGACGGCGGGCTCTACTTCCTGGACTGGGTGGCCGGCTGGCAGGGCACGGGCAAGGGCCGGATCTACCGGCTGCACGCGGCCGAAGCCGACGCCGACCCCGGGGTCGCCGAGACGCGGCGCCTGCTGCGCGCGGGCATGGGGACGAGGCCCGTCCCGGAGCTGCGGGCGCTGCTCGCCCACCCGGACCAGCGCGTGCGCCAGGAGGCGCACTTCGCGCTGGCCGACCGCGGCGCGGAGGGCGTGGCCGCGCTGCACGCCACCGCGGGCGAGCTCGACCGCAGGATCGCGCGCGTGCACGCCCTGTGGGGGCTGGCGATCGCGGCGCGCCGCGACCCGGCCGTGCTGGAGCCGGTGCCTGCGCTGCTCGACGACCACGACGGCGAGATCCGCGCGCTGGCGGCGCGGGTCCTGGGCGAGGGTGGCGCCAAGGCCGCGGCGGCGAAGCTCCGGGCCCTCTGTGCCGACGCGCACCCGCGCGTGCGCGCCGCGGCGGCCATGGCCCTGGGCAGCCTCGGCGACCGCGAGGCGACCGGCGCGATCCTCGAGGTGCTGCGCGCCAACCGCGACCAGGATCCCTGGCTGCGCCACGCCGCGGTGATGGGCCTCGCCCGGATCGGCCGGCACGACGCGTTGCTCGACGCCGGCGGAGACGCCTCGCCGGCGGTGCGCCTGGGCGCGCTCCTGGCCCTGCGCCGCCTGGGCTCGGCCGAGGTCGCGCGCTTCCTGAGCGACCCGGATCCGTTCCTGGTGGCCGAGGCGGCGCGCGCGATCCACGACGAGCCGATCCCCGCCGCGGAGCCGGCGCTCGCGGCGTTGCTCGAGCGCGCCGGCATCGAGGAGCACGCGGTGCTGCGCCGCGCGCTCGCCGCCAGCCTGCGCGGCGGCGGCGCCGAGGACCTGCGCCGGCTGGTGGCGTTCGCGCAGCGCGGCTCGGTGCCCGAGCCGCTGCGCGCCGAGGCCTGGCAGGTGCTGGGCGAGTGGGCCGCGCCGGCGCCGCGCGACCGGGTCCTCGGCGGGTGGCGGCCGATCCCGGCGCGCGACGCCGCGGCCGTGATCGCGCGGCTGGGCGCAGAGGTGCCGGAAGCGCTGCGGCGCGCGCCGGACCGGGTGCTGGAAGCGGCCCTGCCCGCGCTGGCGAAGCTCGGCGTGCGCGAGGCCGCCCCGGTCTGCGCCGAGTTCGCGGCCGAGCGCGGCCGAGCGCCCGCGGTGCGGCGCGCGGCGCTCGAGGCGCTCGCGGAGCTGAAGGACCCCGCACTGGCCGCCCGTGCCGCCGCGGCCGCGGTGGATCGCAACAGCGAGGTGCGGCAGGCGGGGGTCAAGCTGCTGGGCAGGCTCGACCCGAAGGCGGCGATCCCGGGCCTGGTGCGCGCGCTGGAGAGCTCGGACCTGGGCGAGCAGCAGGGCGCGTACGCGACGCTCGGCGCGATCCCCGGCCCCGAGGCCGAACGGATCCTCGACCTGCACCTCGACCGCCTGGCCGCGGGCACGCTCCCGCCCGAGGTGCACCTGGACCTGCTGGAGGCGGTGGCGACGCGCGCGGCTCCGGCCCTGCTCGCCAAGGTCGAGCGCTGGCGCAAGAGCGTGGCCACCGGCGACGCGGCGCTGGATCCCCTGCGCGAGACCCTGCAAGGCGGCAGCGTGCAGCGCGGCGCCAAGGTGTTCTACGAACACGAGGCGGCGATGTGCCTGCGCTGCCACGCCATCCGGGGCTATGGCGGCACCGCCGGGCCCGACCTCGACAAGGTGGCCGAGCGCCTGACGCGCGAGGAGTTCCTGCACGCGCTGGTGCACCCCAGCGCGCGGATCGCCGAGGGCTACGGCACGACGACGATCACCGGGACGGACGGGTCGGTGGCGAGCGGCGTGCTCAAGCGCGAGGACGCGGAGTCGCTGGAGCTGGAGCTGGCCGACGGCACGGTCCAGAGGATCCCGCGTGCGAAGGTGCGCGGGCGCAGCGACGCGGTCTCGGCCATGCCGCCCATGGGCCTCGTGCTGGGCAAGCGCGACCTGCGGGACCTGATCGAGTTCCTCGCCGACCTCACCGACAAGGACAAGCGGCGCTGAGCGTCCCGTTCACCGCGGACGCTTGGTGACGTCCCACGCGGTGAGCCAGGTCTCGCCGGTCTTGACGAAGCCGCGCGCCAGCAGCCGCCGCTCCATGTCGGGCATGTGGGCCGCGCCGTAGTAGATCGCGACGTTCTTGCGACCCTTGCCGACCTCGGCGTCGAGCACCTCCAGCGCGCGGGCGTTGCGCCCCTCGACCAGCACCGAGCCTTCCTTGCCGGGGGAGAACCCCGCCACCAGCCGCTCCATGTCGTGGAACTGCCGCGCCAGCGTGAGCCGCAGCAGGTGGCGGCCCTCGCCGCGCCGGAACGCGCGCACCAGGTCGGGCGGCTTCTGGCCGCCGGCCCCGCTCTCGCGCACCCGCGCCATCTCCACCTGCATGGCGCGGAACATGAGCCCGATGATCGACTCGCCGCGCTCCTTCTGCAGGCGGTGGAACTCCTGAGGGGTCAGATCGGCGTGTACGAAGTTGGCCTGCGCGTAGTCGACGGCGTCGAGCTGGAACTCCATCTCGAGGCCGTTCTTGAGCGCGCGCTGCATCATGCTCAGCAGGCCGCCCGCGCGCGGCTTGCCGGGCTCCGGCCGGTCCTCGGGCTTCGCCACCAGCTCGTAGAGCACGGCGTCGAAGGCGGCGAAGCGCTCGACCAGGTCCGCGTAGTGCTTCGCGTCGGCGATGTGCACCGCCGAGACCAGCGTCACGGTCACGCCCGCGGCGTTGCGATACACCGGCAGCGCCACCTCCATCCGGCCCTGGTCCTCGCCCTGCGCCACGAAGCGCAGGAAGTCCGAGTCCGCCGGCCGGGACTCCGGCCCGGGCTGCGTCGTCGGCCGCGCGCCCGGCTCCTGCGCCGCGAGCGGACCCATGGTCATCAGGATCAGGAACGACGCCCACCCTCGCACGATTTCCGGGTTCATCGCAACTTCTCGAATTCGTCGCCCGGGGTCCAGCGCGGCGCCGCGTCGGCATTCGCGCAGCGCACCAGGCACTCCAGCACCAGCCGGGCGTCCTCGGCCGCCCCGTGCAGGTTCATGCGCGGGTCGTACTGGTCGCTGGGCTGGTGGTAGTGCACGGTCGTGTAGCTCGCCTTGAGGCGCGCACGGCCCTCGCGGTTCTCGAGGAAGCGGTCGCCGGACTTGAAGTACGCCGACGGCACGCCGACCCGCGCCAGCGAGAAGTGGTCGGAACGGTAGAAGAGCCCCAGGTCCACCTGCGCGTCCGGCTCGACCCTGCGGCCGCGCCGGGCCGCCACCTGCTCGACCAGCGCGGTCAGGTCGCTCTTGCCGTGCCCGACCAGCTGCACGTCCTCGGTCGGGCCCCACACGTTCACGCTGTCGAGGTTGAAGTTGGCGATCAGGTCCTTCACCGGCACGGTCGGGTTGCGCGCGAACCAGAGCGAGCCCAGCAATCCGGACTCCTCCGCGGTCACGAACACGAAGAGCAGCGTGCGCCGCGGCCGCTCCGGCAGCGCCGCGCACGCCCGCGCGAGATTCAGCGCCACGGCGCAGCCCGAGGCGTTGTCGAGCGCGCCGTTGTAGATGCCGTCGCCCTTCTTCACCTGCCCGACGCCCAGGTGGTCGAAGTGCGCGGTCACGACCACGGCCTGCCCGCCCAGCGTCGGGTCGGCACCCGGCAGACGGCCGATCACGTTCGCGGAGCGGAACTCGCGCACCGTGTTGGCGATGCGCAGGCCGGCGCGCACGTTCAGGGCCACCGGCGCGAACTCGCGCGCTTCGGCCCTGGCGCGCAGCGCGTCGAGGTCGTGCCCGCCCAGGGTGCAGAGCCGCTTCGCCGCTTCCTCCACGATCCACCCGCGCACCGGCATCGTGGGCTCGTCCTTGGTGAAGGGCAGCCAGGGCTCCTCCTTGCCGTGCCGCGCCTGCAGGACGTGGAACGGGTAGCCGGCCGAGGGCGTGGTGTGGATCAGCAGCACTCCCGCCGCCCCGCGCCGCGCCGCCTCCTCGTACTTGTAGGTCCAGCGGCCGTAGTAGAGCCGGGTCTTGCCGGCGAAGAGCTCCGGGTCGCCCGCCGGATCGTTGTTCAGCACCAGCAGGACCTTGCCGCGCACGTCGACGCCCTTGAAGTCGTCCCACTTCTGCTCGGGCGCGTGGATCCCGTAACCGACGAACACCACCTCGGCGTCGGCCCAGCGCCCTTCGGGATTGGGGTCGCCGGCCACCGCCAGGAACTCGTCGGGCGCCCGCAGCTCGAGGGTGCCGCCCTGGCCCGAGAGGCGCAGCGCGCCGTCGACCTGCGAGGTGATCCCCACCATCGGCACGGGCTGCTCCCATGCCCCGTCCGGGCCGCCCGGCTCGAGCCCGAAGAGCTGCAGCTGCGTGGCCAGGTACACGCGCGCCAGCTCGTCGCCGCGCGTGCCCACGCCGCGCCCCTCGAGCAGGTCGTGGGACAGGAAGCGCAGCGGCCCGGCGATGGACTGCGCGGTGATCAGGGTCTCGACCTTCGTGGTGGGCGGGTCCTGCGCGCAGAGGCCCGCCGCGCACGCGGCCAGGACCGGAAGGAGTGACGAGTTCATGGCGCGGGAACCATACCGGACGGCCGCGCCGGCGCCCGCCCGGCCGGGGTCGGCGCGCCGGAAGTCGGGCGCGTGGACGCAGGCACGAAGGCGCGGAGGAAGCGCCTGGTCCGGGCAGCACCGCCAGGGCCATCGGCGGTTTTTCTCGCAAGACCGCGCTTGCGGGGTGCCGATCCACCTTGGCATCCTCCCGGCCTCGCGCGCAGACCCCAGCATGGCGAAAGCAAAGAGCGGCAAGCCCCTCGTGATCGTGGAGTCGCCCACCAAGGCGCGCACCATCGGCAAGTTCCTGGGCTCGGGGTTCGCGATCGAGGCCAGCGTCGGACACATCCGCGACCTGCCGGCCAATGCCGCCGAGATCCCGGCCGAGCTCAAGAAGGAGAAGTGGGCCCGCCTCGGGATCGACATCGACAACGAGTTCCTGCCGCTCTACGTGGTCCCGCCTGGCAAGCAGGACCAGATCCGCAAGCTGCGCAAGCTCCTCGCCGACGCGCCCACCCTCTACCTGGCCACCGACGAGGACCGCGAGGGCGAGTCGATCTCCTGGCATCTGCTGGAGGTGCTGAAGCCCAAGGTCGCGATCCACCGCCTGGTGTTCCACGAGATCACCAAGGAGGCGATCCAGGAGGCGCTGGCCAATCCGCGCGAGATCGACACCAACCTGGTCGAGGCGCAGGAGACCCGGCGCCTGGTCGACCGGCTCTACGGCTACTCGGTGTCGCCGCTGCTGTGGAAGAAGATCCGGCCGCGCCTCTCGGCCGGGCGCGTGCAGAGCGTGGCGGTGCGGCTGGTGGTGGAGCGCGAGGAGGCGCGGATCCGCTTCCACGCGGCGCGCTACTTCGATCTGGCCGGCACCTTCGCGGCCAAGGGGCAGGCGCCCTTCGACGCGACGCTGGCCTCGGTCGACGGGCGGCGGGTGGCGGTCGGCAAGGACTTCGATCCGGACACGGGCAGGCTGAGGTCCGCCAAGGAACAGCCTCTGCACCTCGACGAGGCCGCGGCGACGAAGCTGCTCGCCGAGCTGCGCTCCGCGCAGGCGACGGTCGAGAGCCTGGAGCAGAAGCCCTACACGGAACGCCCGGCGGCGCCGTTCACCACCAGCACGCTGCAGCAGGAGGCCGGGCGCAAGCTGCGCTTCGGCGCGCAGCGCACGATGCGCGCCGCGCAGCGCCTGTACGAGAACGGCTGGATCACCTACATGCGCACCGACTCGACGACGCTCTCGCAGGAGGCGTTGGGGGCGGCGCGCACGCTGATCGCCGAGACCTACGGCAGGGAGCACCTGCCGCCCGAGCCGCGCGCGTACGCCACCAAGGTGCGCAACGCACAGGAGGCGCACGAGGCGATCCGGCCGGCAGGCGCGCACTTCCGGCATCCGCGCGAGGCCTCCGAACTGGGCGAGGACGAGCGCCGCCTCTACGAGCTGATCTGGCAGCGCACCGTGGCCTCGCAGATGAAGGACGCGCGCGGCCAGCGCACCACGCTCACGGTGCGGCTGGGGCGCGCCACCTTCCAGGCCAGCGGCAAGACCATCGAGTACCCGGGCTACCGGCTCGCCTACGTCGAGGACGTGGAGGAGGCCGACGCCGAGATCGCCGAGCAGGAGCGGATCCTGCCCAAGGTGCAGCAAGGCGACCGGCTGACCACCGAGGCGTTGCGCGCCGAGGGCCACCAGACCGAGCCGCCGGCGCGGCTCACCGAGGCTTCGCTGATCAAGGAGATGGAAGCACGCGGCATCGGCCGGCCGAGCACCTACGCGTCGATCCTCGAGACCATCCTGGCGCGCGAGTACTGCTTCAAGAAGGGCACCGCGCTGGTGCCCACGTTCACCGCGTTCGCCGTGGTGCAGCTGATGAAGCGCTTCCTCGGCCACCTCGTCGACTACGACTTCACCGCCAAGATGGAGGACGACCTCGACGAGATCTCCAACGGCAAGGTGCAACGGCTCGCGTACCTGAACCGCTTCTACCTGGGCAACGGTTCGCGCGGCCTGCGCGACACCCTCGACCACGTCGACGAGAAGATCGACCCGAAGGACGTGTGCTCGATCCGCATCCAGCGCGGCGATGACCCGGTCGGCGTGACCGTGCGCGTGGGACGCTACGGACCGTACCTGGAGGGCGACGGCAAGCGCGTGACGCTGCCCGACGAGATCGCGCCCGACGAGCTCACCGCGGCCCGCGCCCAGGAGCTCCTGCAGCAGGCGGCGCAGCGCGCCGAGCCGATCGGCACGCATGCAGGACTGCCGGTGTACGTGAAGAACGGCCGCTTCGGGCCCTACGTGCAGCTCGGCGACAACGACCCCAAGGGCGAGAAGCCCAAGATGGCCTCGCTCCTGGCCGGGATGGACCCGAAGAACCTCGACCTGGACACGGCCGTGGCGCTGCTCTCCCTGCCGCGCAGCCTGGGCAAGGCGACGCTCGTCGCGCCCGGCACCACCGAGGCGGCGGAGCACGAGATCCGCGCCGCCAACGGCCGCTACGGGCCATACCTGCTCTGGGGCAAGGAGACGCGCAGCATCCCCGAGGGCGAATCGCCGCTCACCATCACCAAGGAGCGGGCCATCGAGCTCCTGCAGCAGCCCAAGCAGCGCGGCCGCGGCGGCCCGCGCAGCGCCCCCAAGGCGCGCAAGGAGCTGGGTGCGCACCCGCGCGGCGGCGCGACCGTGAAGCTCATGGACGGCCGCTTCGGCGTCTACGTCACGGACGGCACCACCAACGCCACCGTGCCCAAGGGCGAGAACCCGGACGAGCTGACGCTGGCGCGCGCCGTGGAGCTGCTCGACGCCCGGGCCGCGCGCGGCCCCGCCCCCAAGCGCCGCGGCCGGCGCCCCGCCCGCTCGCGCGGGTAGCAGGGCCGGCCGGGGCAGGCCCGGTCACCTCCCCAGCCGCTCCTCCCACTTGGCACGCTCGGCGAAGTAGGTCTCGAAGCGCTGCAGGGCCTGGGTGGCGGTCCCGCTCACCTCGTCGTCGGGGTCCTTGAGGGCATCCAGGAGCACGGGCACCGCGCTCTTCGTGAAGAGCCGCGCCACCTGCGCGACGGTCGACCGGCGCACGCCCACGTCCGGATGCGCGATCAGCTCGCGCAGGAACGCCAGCGCGTCCTCGCCGGCGCCCACGCCCGCGGCCGCCACCAGCGCGAGCAGCACGCCGGGATCCTCGTTGCCCACGGCGCGCATCCGCTCGCGCATCTGGCGCACCAGCGGCAGGCGTTCGTCGGCCGGCAGGCGGGCGAGGAACTCCCCGAGCCCCTGTGCCGGCGGGCGCTCCAGGCCGCCCAGCCGCGCCATCACCTTCTGCTTGACCTCCGGCACCGCGGTGCTGATCCGGTCCGTCAGGATCACGCCGAACTCGTCGCCCAGGTCGGCACGCAGAAGCACGCCTTCCACCACCGCCCGCGCGTCGGCGGGCCGGCTGGCCAGGAGCCCCTCGAGCGCCAGGGTGCGCACCTCGGGCTCCGGGTCGGCGAGCAACGCGTCCACGCGCTTGCGCCCCTCGCCGCCGGCCCGCAGGAGCATCCGCACCGCCACGGGCAGGACCTCCGGCGCGGGGACGACGTCGCCCTGCTCGCGCCCGGCGAGGCCGCGCATCCGCTCCAGGGTGCGGTCGAGGAGCACCGCGATCCCCTGCAGGTCCTGCCCCGGCCGCACCCGCGCCTCCGCGGTCTCGAGCAGCGTGAGGGCCGCGTCGGGCACCACTTCGTAGAGGCTCGCGAACCCCGCGGCGAAGTGTTCGGGGGCGAACCACCGCCGCAGCGCCTGCTGCGCCGCCGCCAGGCGCAGGCTCCACATCCCGGTCTCCTCGGACGCCGGCCGGCGCACCAGCTCCAGGACGTCGGCGAGGTTGCTGGCGTCGGTACGCAGGGCGATCGCGCCACGCAGGTCCTCGTCGCCGGACCAGTTGCCGTCCTTGGTGCGCAGGATCCGGGCCGCGACCCCGACCGCCCTGGGGGTACCGCGCAGCGCGAGATGCTGGGCATAGGGGATCGCGAGCACGTCCTCGGCGAGCAGCGCCTGGGCCACCGGCTCGGTCGCGGCGGGATCGTGGGCGAGGACCCAGCGCAGGGCGCGCGCGCGCGTGCGGTCGGAGATGCGGTCGCGCATTGCGATCCTGAGCATGGCGGAGCTGAACGACCTGCCGGGATGGGCTTCGGCGGCGTCGAGGAGCACCACCAGACTCTCCTCGTCATCGCTGTTCGCGGCTCGTTGCACCAGCGCCTCCGGGATCGCTTCCACGTGCGGGGCGGCGTTCCGCACGAGCCTCGCGAGATGGTCGTGGTGGCCCTGGCTCGCCGCCTCGATCCTGGCGCGCCACCAGGGCCGGTCCATCTCGCCCAGGAAGGACAGCACGCGGGTGTAGGGCGTGTCCCCCTGCCCCATCGGCGCCAGATCGCGCAGGACTTGCAGGACCTCGTCCTCCGTGGCGACCCGCTCGCACCAGGTGTCGATCGCGATGCACGCCAGGTTCCGATCCAGGGCGTCCAGCTCGCGCGTCGCCGCGAGCAGTTCCGTGGAGCTCCACTTGGACTCGGTCAGCACCTGCCGGAGCAGTTGGATCGTTGCCCCGTCTCGCGTCTGCCGGAACTCCTTCAGGCGCGGCAGGATCTTGGCCATCGGCTCGCCGCCGGTCGCCTGCGCGACCAGGGCGTGCAGCCGCACCTGGTCGATCGGCGAGCGCAGCGCAACCTCTGCCAGCCGCGCGCGCTCGGCGGCCGGCAGGTCCTTCAGGTACTGCGCGGCGAGCACGGCCGACCCGGCGTCGTCGGTGGCGACCATCCCCCCCACCATCTCCGTGAACTTCGGATCGGGGTGCTCGGCGAGGAGCTCCATGGCCGCGCGGCGGGCGAAGGGTCCCATCCGCGCGAAGCGCGCGTGCACCTCGGGCACGACCAGCGCCCCCAGGGTGCGCAGCTCCCGCAGGGCCGCCGCCGCCGCCGACCTCGCGTTGCGGTGGTCGCCCTGCTCGAGGCGCGCGAAGAGCTCGTCGACGTAGGCCTGGGGCGAGCCCGGGCGTGCCGCGTCCTGGGCCTTCGCGTCCTGCGCGCCGCGCACCGCGCGGTCGAGCTGGGCACGCGCGGCCGCGGCGCGCGCGTCGTCGTTGGTGTTCTGGGCCGGTGCGAGTCCGGCGAGGAGGACGGTCAGGATGGCTGCGGGAATGCGTGGCATCGGGTGCGCTCCGGTGGGTTCGGGAGCGTGGATAGGCCCGGGCCCTCCCCCGGTTGTCATGGGGCTGTCAGAGCCGGCGGCGCCGGTGGCTCCTCTGACAAGCCCCGGACACGGGGCCCGCGGCCCGGCGTAGGATCCCCGGCGGTCGCACGCCCGCGGCCCGCCCCGCGATGTCCCGACGCATCGGACCCACGCTCGCCTTCTCGGCCGCCCTCCTGGTACCGGGTCTCCTGACCGCGGCCTGGGCGTGGCTGGTGGTGGGCGGCGTCCTCGCGGACCTGCGCACGGAGGAGGGCGCCGCCCGCGCCGCGGCCGAGGAGCGCGCGGAGACCCTGACCCGCGCGCGCCTCTCGGCGGCCGCCGCCGCGCGCGCACCGGGAGTGGTGCCACTGGCCAGCTTCGTGCCGTGGCTCGATCCCGAGCCGGAGGCCGAGGCCGCCGCGGAGGCCTTGCTGCGCGGGGCGCGCCTGCGCGCGGCGCTCGGCGACCTCACGGGCGCCCGCGTGCTGCTCGCCCGGCAGCGCGAGGCCGCCGACGCGCCGCGGACGGCGCCGGTGGCCTTCCCGCTCCTCGCCGCCCTGGTCGACGCGAGCCTGGCGGCCGAAGCCGGAGACCTCGCGCCGGCGGGGGCGCTCGCGGCTGCCGTGGCGGCCGGCCGGCATCCGGTGCCCGCCGAGGCCGCCGCGCCGCTGGCCGAGCTGCTGCACGAGCTCGATCCGCAGGCGCCGCCGGCCCTGCTACGCGACTGGTGCGCCGCGGCGGCGAGCACCCGGCTCGCGCCGCGCCCATGGGGCGATGCGGCCGAAGGGGGACGCTTCGTGCCCGGTCCCGCGGGGCTGCACGTGGCCGGACCGCACGCGCTGGCCGAGGCGCGGCGCGCCGCGCGCGCCGAGGCGTTCGCGGACCTTCCCGAACCGCCGCGCAGCGTGGTGCTGGAGCGGCTCGCCGGCGTGCTCCTGGTCCTCGCGGCGGCGGCGTTCGTGGCCGGCAACCTGCTGGCATGGCGTCTGCTGCGCCGCGAGGCGGCGCTGGCCGAGGCACAGGCCGAATTCGTGGACGTCATGGCGCACGAGCTGCGCACGCCGCTGCAGGCCCTGGCGCTGCGCACCGAGATCCTGGCCGGCGGCGCCGAGCCGCCCGGCCGCCACGGCGAGTACCTGCAGGCCGCCCACCACGAGGTGCAGCGCCTGATCGCGCTGGTGCACCGGATCCTCGACTTCTCGCGCCTCGCGAAGGGCAGATCGGCCCTGCGTCCGGCGCCGGTCGCGGCGCGCGCGTTCCTGGCGCGGTGCGTGCGCGAGGCGCGCGCGGCCCTGCGCCTGCGCCGCCAGCGCCTGCGGGTCGAGGCGGCGCGCGACCTCGGCGTGCTGCATCTCGACGCGGATCTGCTGGCCCAGGCGGTGCGCAACCTGCTGGAGAACGCGGCCAAGTTCTCGCCGGAGGGCAGCGAGGTGCTGCTGCGCGCGGTCGTGCGCGGCGACGAGCTGCACGTGGTGGTGGCCGATCGCGGCCCCGGCGTGGCCAAGACCGAGCGCCGCGCGATCTTCGCGCCGTTCCGCCGCGGCCGCGGCGCGACTGCCACGCCCGGCAGCGGCCTGGGGCTGGCGATCGTGGCGCGCGCGGTGCGCGCGCACCGCGGCCGGGTGCGCGTGGAGGCGCACGCCGGCGGCGGCGCCGAGTTCCACCTGCGCGTGCCGGTGCGCGGGGGTGCGGCATGAGGCAGCTGCTGGTGGTCGAGGACGAATCGGCGATCCGCCAGAGCCTCGTGGACTGGTTCGCGGGCCAGGGGGTGCAGGTGCAGGCCGCGGCCAGCCTCGCGGCCGCCGAGGCCGCGCTGGCCGCGGGCCGCTTCCACTGCGTGCTCCTCGACCTGCGCCTGCCCGACGGCGACGGCCTCGCGCTGCTCCGGCGCATGCGGCGCGCCGGCGACCGCACGCCGGTCATCGCGATCACCGCCCGCGGCGAGGAGGGCCAGCGCGTGAAGGGCCTGGAGAGCGGCGCCGACGACTATGTGGTGAAGCCGTTCAGCGTCCGCGAGCTGAGCGCCCGCATCGCGACCATCCTGCGCCGCGCGGGCGAGCCGACCCTGCCGGTGCGCCTGGGCACGGCCACCGTCGACCTCGCCGGCCACGAGGTCCGCCGCGGCGGCCGCGTCGCGCACCTGCTGCCCAAGGAGGCGGAGCTGCTCGCCTTCCTGCTGCGCAACCCCGGCCGCACCGTGTCCAGGGACGAGCTGCTGAAGGCGGTTTGGGGCCACGATTCCCTGCCCACCACGCGCACCGTGGACACGCACGTGTTCCAGCTGCGCCAGAAGCTCGAGGAGCGGCCTGAGGAGCCGCGCATCCTCTGCACCGTGCACGGCGTCGGCTACCGGCTGGACCCGGGTCCGGATGCGTGACGCGCCAGGGCCTATAGTCGCGCCCCGCATGACCGAGGACCGTGACGAGCGGATGGACGAGCTGCAGAAGGCGATGGAGCTCTTCCTGCAGCAGAGCGAGACCGGCGACTCCTCGCAGGTGGACGAGGCGATCCGCTCCGACCCGCGCCTGCGCGAACTCCTGGAGCCGATGCTGGCCGAGGGCGCGGCCGAGGCGGCGGGGAGCGACGCCGCATTCGCCGCCGACGCGCCACCCGACGCCAAGGGCAGCTTCGGCGACTTCCGCCTGCTGCGCGAGCTGGGGCGCGGCGGCATGGGCGTGGTGCACGAGGCCGTCCAGGTCTCGCTGAACCGGCGCGTCGCGCTCAAGCTCCTGCCGCCGGAGCGCGTGCAGGACCCTTCCGCCGTGCTGCGCTTCAAGCGGGAGGCGGCCGCCACGGCGGCCCTGAACCACGCGGGCATCGTCAAGGTGTTCGCCACCGGCAGCACCGGCGCGACCCTCTTCCTGGCCATGGAGCTGCTGGAGGGGCCGCTGCTCCTCGCGCATCTGGCCGGACTCCCGCCCGAGCAGCGCGCGCCCGCAGCGGCCGCCTTGCTGGCCACCGTGGCCGAAGCCCTGCACCACGCGCATCAGGCCGGGATCGTGCACCGCGACGTGAAGCCTGGGAACGTGATGCTGCGCAAGGACGGCACGCCGGTGCTCACGGACTTCGGCATCGCGAGCCAGGAGCAGCTGCCCTCGCTCACCGCCACCGGCGACTTCGCCGGCACCCCGTACTACGTCGCGCCCGAAGTGGTCCGCCGCGGCGCCAGCGCCGCGGACGCCCGCAGCGACGTCTGGTCGTTGGGCGCGACGCTCTACGAGGCGATCTGCGGCCGGCGGCCGTTCGAGGGCGAGACCAGCCTCGACGTGATGCACCGCATCCTCACCCGCGACCCCGAGGATCCGCGCCGCCACGCGCCCGACCTCGCGCCCGACCTCGCCGCGATCGCGCTCAAGGCGCTGGAGAAGGACCCCGCGCAGCGCTACGCGACGGCCGGGGAGATGGCCGAGGACCTGCGGGCGTTCCTGGCCTACCGGCCGGTCCGCGCCAAGCCGGCCACGATCACCCAGCGCGTGCGCCGCTTCGCCCGGCGCGAGCCGTGGAAGGCCGGCCTCGCCGCGCTGCTCGCCGTCGGCCTCCCGACGGTGCTCGCCCTGGGCGGCTACCTGGTGGCCAAGGCGCCGGAGATCCGCGCGTTCGAGGCGCTGCAGCTCCACGAGCAGGTCGAGCAGGTCCTGGCGGAAGGGTTCCTGGAGTACAGCGAGGGCCGGCGCGACACGTCCATTCCGATCTTCGCGCGTGCGCTCGCCCTCGCCCCCGACAGCGTCGAGGCGCTGGCCGGCCACGTGCTCGCGCACCAGAAGAACGGCAACTCCGCGCGCGCCCTGCAGCTCCTGCGCGGCCGTCCGGACATGCTGGCGCGCAACCACGAACTACGCCGACTCGAGGCCCGCCTGCTCCGGGACCTGCGCCGGGACGACGAGGCGAAGGCGGTCGAGGCCGAGCTCGGCGAGCTGCGGGGCCCGTTGGACCACTTCCTGGCCGGCCTCGCCGCCACCCAGGAGGGCCACGTGCGCGGCAAGCCGGCGTTCGAGCGCGCGGTGCGGCTCCTGGAGACCGCGATCCTCAGCAGCGAACGGGCCCGCGCCATCTACCACCTCGAGTACGCCCACGCCGTGGGCCACCTCGAAGACCGGGCGCGGGCCCGCGCCGTGGAGGCGTCGCTGGCGCTGCGCTTCCCGAACTCGCCGCAGGCCTGGTTCTGGATCTCGTTCTGTCATGGCTTCCAGGACCCCAGGCGCGCCGCGGCGGCAGCCGAGAAGGCCCTGGAGCTGCGGCCCGACTGGCTGGTCGCGCTCGGCAACGCGGCGAAGTACTACCACACGCTCAAGGACTGGAAGTCCGCGCGCATCAAGTACGAGGCGGCCCTCCGGCTCGCCCCGGACGACGCCGACCTGCTCGAGGACTACGGCAACACGCTGCACGAGCTGGGCGAGCCCGACGCCGCCGAGGCGGCGTATCACCGGGCGCTCGCGCTCGACCCGCGCATGAACCCGGCCTGGGTGGGCCTGGGGCAGATCGCCCAGGAGCGGCGCGACTGGCCGAAGATGCTCGAGTGGATGACCAAGGGCGCCGAGAGCGACCCGCAGGACTTCAGCGCCTGGTTCGGGGTCGGCTTCGCGCTGCGCAGCCAGGGCCGACTGCAGGAGGCGCGCGCCGCCTACGAGAAGGCCGTGGCGACCTCGCCGGGCACCGTCCCGCAGCCGCGCGTCAACCTCGCCAACGTGCTCCTCGACCTGAACGAGCCGCAGCGCGCGCTGGATCTCCTGCGCGAGGCCCTGAAGATCGACCCCAAGCTCCCGCAGGCGTACTCCGCCATGGCCAACGCGCTGGCCAGGACCGCGACCGAGGATGAGCGGCTGAGCTTCGCCGCCGAGTGGCGGGCGCGCCTGCCGAACGACTTCCGCGCCCACCGCGAGAGCGCGCGGATCCTGGTGAGCCGCAAGGGTGCGATCGACGCCGAAGTCCTGGATCAGGCCGAACCCTGGGTGCAACGCGCCTTGGAGCTCACCAACGGCCGCGACCCCGATTCGCACGCGCTCCTGGCGTACCTCCTGCACAAGCGCGGCCAGCAGGACGCCGCCGTGGAGCGGATGGTGCTGGCCCTGCGCCTGGGGCGCGAACAGCGCCTGTCCCAGACCACGCTGCAGCGCTGGGAGGGCGACCTCGCCGTGATGCGCGCGGCCGCGGCGGAGGACGCCGCGACCCGGCCCGCGCCGGCACCCGCATCGCGGCCGGCCACCCGCCCCGGCTGAGCCGCCGGGTGCGGCCGGAGAAGGCGCGAGGCCGGCGGCCGCGCTCCCGCGCGCGCCGCCGGCCCCGCTGCACACCGTGATGGAGCGAGTGGGATCCCGTCCGCCGCAGGGCGGAGGCGAGGGGTCAGGGGGCGACCGAGCCGAAGGTCAGGCCCGCGCCGCGCGTGGTCACGAGGCCCAGGGCGTTCGCGCCGACGTCGAGGAAGAGGTACTGCGTGTAGAGCGTGTCGCCGATGATGCTCGCGCTGGCGGGCACGTTGAGCGTCAGGCTGTGCTGGCCGCTCGCGTTGGTGGCGCCGTTCACGCCGACGGTCGGCGCCACGCGCAGGGCGCAGGTGCCGGCGCCGAGGAACGCCAGGCTGAGCGGCAGCGGGGTCGCGCCCCACGCCGTGTTGGAGGCGCCGAAGTAGATCACCGCGGGCGTGTTGGCGCGCGCGCCGGTGAGCGCCCAGGTGCTGGTGTCGCCGATCCGGCCCGAGCCGCTCACGCTGTGCGAGGGCGTCCCGGCGGTGCCGGCGCAGCTCGTCCCGAAGTAGGCGACGACGCCGCCGGTGTAGTTCTTGAACGTGAGCATGCTGGCGCGGACGCGCTCGCGCAGGATCTCGGCCGCGCCGATCGCGGCCGCGTCGTTTGCGTTGGCGTCGTTGGTGGCCGTGCCGCAGAACGCGCCGCCCACGTACTCCTGGAAGCTCACGCCCTGGGTCACGCTGTAGAACGGAACCCGGAAGTAGCCGGCCCAGGTGTGGTGGTAGCGGCTGTCCACGCCGTAGCCGCCGCGCTTGCCGGCGATGAAGAAGTACGAGCGGAACGCGGCCTCCTGGCTGGCGCTGAGCCCGACGCTCGCGGCCTCCTGGTCGACCACCGTGCCCAGACGGCCGAGCGCGTAGCCGCCGCCCTGGTAGGTGTTCATCATGATGTCGTAGAACTTCTGCCGCTGCGCGCCGAGGTAGCCGTTGATGACCTGCTCGTGCAGCTTGCCGAGGTCGACCAGCGTGGTGACGTTGGCGGGCGTCCCGCAGCCGATGTGGTGGTTGACGTCGGTGCCGGTCATGCCCAGCGCCGCGGCGGAGTTGGTGAGGTAGGTGAGCCCCGCCGTGGCGTTGCCGCCGCCCAGCAGCGTCGTGATCGCCTTGGTCCGCGCGTTGTCGGAATCGTTCATCATCTTGGCGAGCACCACCTCGAGGGTCTCGCCGACCGGGTTGGAGTCGGTCGGGCAGGAACCGCTCATGCTGGTGTTGACGGTCACGTTCTGGCCCAGGGAGTAGGTGCCGAGCGACACGCGCCGCATGGTCATCACGTGGTGCAGGGTCTTGAGCGTGGAGGCCGGCTCGAAGCCGCGCGGCTCGTTGAACGCGATCAGCACGGAGCTGTTGGCCCGCTTCAGGTAGCCGCCCACGTAGCCGTCGCTGGTGGCGCGCATCAGGTCGTTCACACGCCGCCCCTCGTCGTTGAGGTTGTCGGTCATGCCGACCGCGAAGGTCGTGAGCGTGATGCTGCCGACGGTGGTCGTGTACGGGTCGAGGCACACGAGGCGTGCGCCCAGGTTCATCAGTCCGTCGG
The DNA here is from genome assembly GCA_020849665.1 of Planctomycetota bacterium. Classification (GTDB taxonomy): domain Bacteria; phylum Planctomycetota; class UBA1135; order UBA1135; family UBA2386; genus JADLFX01. The sequence goes on from JADLFX010000045.1 coordinate 28,529, forward strand.
TGACCTGCCCGGCGGACTGGCCCAGGCCGTACCAGCGCTTGTCTGGGAGCGAGTACATCACCGCGTCGTAGGCGTCGCTGCCCACGCGCTTGACGTCGATGAGCCGCGCGCCGTTCGTGCTCAGGTTGGTGCCGAGCTGCGCGCCGGTGATGCCGTAGTAGTACCACCAGCCGCGGTTGTGGCTGCCGGTGTTGCTGTAGAGCACCGCGGAGAAGTAGGTCGAGAGGCTGACCGTGTAGCGGTCCAGGTCGTAGATGCGCGCGCTGTTCGCGGTGACCGCGTTATTCACGCCGGTCGTGGACTGCCCGGTCACCCACCACCAGGGCTTCTGGTCGGCGCCGGTGTTCGCCACCATGACCACCGCGTAGCGCAGGGCGCCCGCGTCCAGGTACGGCTCGATGTCGATCGGCCGCGCGTTGTTGGCGCTCAGCAGGCTGCGCACCTGGGCCTCGGTCTGGCCGTAGTACCAGGCCCAGCCCTTGTTGTACGAGCCGCTGTTGGCCACCAGCGCCGCGGCGAAGGTCGGCACGCCGGAACTGATGCTCACCACCTTCAGGTTGGTGATCCGCCAGCCGGAGTTCGTCAGGTTGCCGAGGTCCGTGGGGTTGATGGAGTTGTCCCAGATCGCCCCCGTGGGCGTGGAGTTCTCGCGGTCGTCTTGCGCCCGGACCGAGAGGGCCAGGAGCGGCAACGCGAGGGCCAGGGACAGGACACGACGTCGAGAGAGGTGACAGGTGGTCATGAGTGAGATTCCTTGCTGCCCCCGAAGTGCTCGCAGCCCCCACCACCGAACCGACTCAGAGCAATTTCGACGGTCGCGTCACGCTGGCGTAACACCCCGGGACCGCCGGTCCCGGCTCTCGCCCCGGCCCCTCACCACCGCCATGCGGCTTGGCGCATGGCGCGTCCCGGCCCATGATCCGGGACCCGCCATGACGACGACGTCGATCGACCCGCGCCTGGATCTCTTCGCCGAGATCCAGCGGCTCAAGCGCCAGCAACGCGCCCTGGTCCTCGCCCACTACTACCAGGAGCCGGACATCCAGGACGTCGCCGACGCCCTGGGCGACTCCCTCGACCTGGCCCGGCGCGCCCGCGACGCGCGCGACGTGGACGTGATCGTGTTCTGCGGCGTCCACTTCATGGCCGAGACCGCCAAGATCCTGAACCCCGGCAAGATCGTGGTCGTCCCCGACCTCGAGGCCGGCTGTTCGCTCGCCGAGTCCTGCACCGGCCCGGCCCTGGCCGAGTGGCGCAAGCGCCACCCCGAGCACTACGTGGTGAGCTACATCAACACCACCGCCGCGGCCAAGGCCGAGTCGGACATCATCTGCACGTCCAGCAACGCCGAGCAGATCGTGCGCGCGGTGCCGGCGGACCGGCCGATCCTCTTCGCCCCCGACAAGAACCTCGGCGCCTGGGTCGCCAAGAAGACCGGCCGCGCGATGGACTACTGGCCGGGCACCTGCATGGTGCACGTGACCTTCAGCGAGCGGAAGGTGATCGAGCTGAAGGCGAAGCACCGCGGCGCCAAGTTCATCGCCCACCCCGAGTGCGAGCCCGAGGTGTTGCGCCACGCGGACTTCATCGGGTCCACCAAGCGCCTGCTCGAGTACGTCGTCCAGGATCCGTGCCGCACGTTCATCGTCGGGACCGAGGAAGGCATCCTGCACACCATGCGCAAGGCCGCGCCCGGCAAGGAGCTCATCGAGGCCCCCACCGAGAACCACGGCGGCTGCAAGGCCTGCTCCGAGTGCCCGCACATGAAGCGCAACACCCTGGAGAAGGTCTATCTCTGCCTGCGGGACCTGCGCCCGCGCATCGAGCTCGACGAGGGGCTGCGCCGCCGCGCCCTCGTCCCGCTGGAGCGGATGCTCGCGCTTTCCTGAGCGGCGCGGGAAACGCGGGCCTCCGCCGCGCCCTCGCCCGTAGGGGTGGACGAATCATCCCTGGCATGTTTCGTTCCGCCTGCGATCCGGCACGATAGGGGGGAATCCATGGGCAACCCGCTGGCGGACGAACTCTCCTCCTCGCGCCGGGCCAAACCCTGCGCCCTGGTGATCTTCGGCGCCACTGGCGACCTCACCCGGCGCAAGCTCGTGCCCGCGCTGATGGGCCTCGCCCAGGACGGTCTGCTCCCCACCGGCTTCGCGGTCGTCGGCTTCGCGCGCCGCGCGTTCGAGGGGCCCGCCTTCGTCGACGAGCTGCGCGACGGCGTCAAGCAGCACTCCCGCGGCCGCGGCGAGGAGACGCTCACGGCCATGCAGGAGGCGTTCTCCTACGTGCAGGCCGAGTACGACGACCCGGCCGGCTACCAGAAGCTGAAGGCCCACCTGGAGGAGATCGACAAGGCGCGCGGCACGCAGGGCAACCGGGTCTTCTATCTGGCCACGCCCCCCAGCGCCTACTCGACCATCCTGGAGCACCTGCGCGCCAGCGGCCTGAGCACCGAGGCCGGCGGCCGCTTCGCCCGCGTGATCGTGGAGAAGCCCTTCGGCCGCGACCTGCCCTCGGCCCGCGCCCTCAACGAGCAGGTGGCCGCGGGCTTCAAGGAGCGGCAGGTGTTCCGCATCGACCACTACCTGGGCAAGGAGACGGTCCAGAACATCCTGGTGCTGCGCTTCGCCAACGGGATCTTCGAGCCGCTCTGGAACGAGAAGTTCATCGACCACGTGCAGATCACCGTGGCCGAGGCGATCGGGGTGGAGGGCCGCGGCGCGTACTTCGAGGAGGCCGGGATCATCCGCGACATGATCCAGAACCACCTCCTGCAGGTGCTCACGCTGGTGGCCATGGATCCGCCCGCCGCGCTCGGCGCCGACGCGGTGCGCGACGAGAAGGTCAAGGTGCTGCGCGCGATCCGCTCGCTCACCCCCGACGAGGTGGCCGAGACCACGGTGCGCGGCCAGTACACCGCGGGCTTCCAGGCCGGCCAGGAGGTGCCCGGCTACCACGACGAGCTCGGCGTGGCCAAGGACTCCAAGGTCGAGACCTTCGCCGCGGTGAAGCTGCAGATCGAGAACTGGCGCTGGGGCGGCACGCCGTTCTTCCTGCGCTCTGCCAAGCGCATGCCGCGACGCGTCACGGAGGTGGCGATCCACTTCAAGAGCCCTCCGCACCGCCTCTTCGCCGCCACGGGATGCGGCAACCTCGACCAGAACATCCTCCTGGTGCGCATCCAGCCCGACGAGGGGGTGAGCATCCGCTTCGGCTCGAAGGTGCCGGGCCCCGACTACCGGATCCGCGACGTGCGGATGGACTTCCGCTACGGCATGGCGTTCGGCGGCAGCACGGCCGACGCGTACGAGCGCCTGCTCCTCGACGCCATCGTCGGCGACTCCACGCTCTTCGCGCGCCGCGACGAGGTGGAGGAGGCATGGCGGATCGTGGACGCCATCGTCTCGGGCTGGGCCGCCAAGGGCATCGAACCCGAGCGCTACGAAGCCGGCACCTGGGGCCCCGACCTCGCCGACCAGCTCCTGGGCGACGGGCGCGAGTGGCGCCGGCCATGAACCCCCGCGAGCCACACGCGCCGGCGGCCCCCGTCAGCACGCTGGAGGAGCAGCGGGTGCCGATCACCGGCATCGGCGACGCGCTGCGCAACCTCTGGCGGCGCGCCAGCGCCGAGGATCCGCAGCTGCCGCTGCACCGCGCGCTCACCATGAACTTCATCGCGGTCACCGACACCGCGCACGAGCCGCAGCTCCAGGAGGCGCTGGAGCGGATCCTGATCCGCCACCCCTGCCGCGCCTTCCTGGTGCTCCTCGACGAGGAGGTGCACGGCCTGCAGGCCACCGTGGCGTCCCAGATCCGCACGCTCGGCGCGAGCCGCGTGACCGTGCTGGAGATGGTGCACCTGCGCAGCACCGACGAGCAGCTCGCCAAGGTGCCCGGGATCGTGCGCAGCATGCTGGTGAACGACATCCACACGCACCTCTTCTGGCAGCGGCCGGTGCCGCGCGACACCGGCCTGCTCGCCGAGCTGGCCGAACTCGCCGATCAGGTGGTCGTGGACTCCGCCGAGTTCGCCGACCCCGCCAAGGACATGGCGCGCCTGCGCCATCTCGAGGGCCCACGCCTCGTGGACCTCGTGTGGTTCCGCCTCGCCCCGTGGCGGCGCGCCCTGGCCGAGGCCTTCGAGACGTTCTCCTGGACACCCACCCCGGCCACCCACGCCACGATCCGCCACGGGGGCGCCGCCGCCCCCAGCCAGGCCCTGGCCCGCTGGCTGGAGGAGAAGCTGAAGGCCAAGGTCAAGGTGAAGGCCGTGGCCGACGAGGCCCCCGAGCGCGAGCCCCTCGCCCTGGAAGTCGAGTGGGGCGACGTGCACGTCCTCGTCGAGCACCTCGTGGAGGAGCCGCGCCTGCGGGTCACGACCACGCGCGGCGACCACTGTCTCCTGCCCTTCCTGCGCCCCGCGTCCCGCGGCCGCCAAGGGGACTTGCTCGCCGCAGCTCTCGATCTCGCGTGAGCTGGGCTCCCTGCCGCCCGCCCCGGGTGGCAGAGGCAACGCTCACTTGCGCTGCGCCGAAGCAGGGCAACGCACGAAAAAACCGCCGGCCACGCGGATCGCAGTCCACACTTCGACGCGTCAGACTGCTATGCAAGCCCCTCCGTATCTGCCCCGAAGGTCAACCCGACTCATGAAGACCAGAACCGTCACTTCCCTCCTCCTCCTCGCCGCCGCAGCCGCGGCCCAGTCCACGATCGTGCCTTCGGCCGTCGCCACGGCGAAGCCGACCTCCAGCCAGTTCTACTCCTCCAACGTCTTCTACAGCACGACTTCGGCCACGACCCCCCACGACTGCCGCTCGCAGTCGATCTACGACACCAACGACATCGCCGCGCTCGCCGCGATCTGGACCTCGCTCCAGTACCGCCGCCCGCAGAGCCTGGGCAACGTGAACAACCCCGGCACCACCACGGCCACGGTCGTCCTCTCGGTGTCGCCCAACGCCTACAGCGCCGCGACCTCGACCTTCGCCACCAACACCGGCCCCGGCGCCATCACGGTGTTCAACGGCCCGCTCAACCTGCCGCAGAGCAACAACCCGCCGTCGTGGCCCGCGCCGTGGGAGGCGCCGATCCCGTTCAGCGGCCCGTTCCCCTACGCCCGCACGATGGGCGCCACGCTGGTGATCGACATCCTCTCGGTCGGCTACACGGCCACCACGCCGTGGTACGTCGAGTGGACCGGGCGCGACACCGGCCGTCGTGACAGCAACCCGAACGCGCAGTCGAGCTGCAGGTTCAGCAACGGTTCGTACAACAACGCGATCGGCTACCGCCTGCCCATCGTGGGCGGCCAGTGGTACGTGAACTACCAGGGCGGCCTGCCCACCGGCCTGAGCGGCGTCGGCGCGCTCGGCGCCCAGGGCGTCGGCGGCAACTGGGGCGGCCTCACGCTGCCCATCGACCTCGGCCCCTTCGGCGCACCCGGCTGCTCGTGGAGCGTCTCGGCAGACTTCACGGTGCCGATCAGCAGCAGCACCGCGATCTACCAGTGGCCGACCCTGAACATCCCCAACACCCCGGCCCTCGGTGGCGCGATCTTCTACGACCATGCGATGTTCATCGACCCGCCGGCCAACGCCTGGGGCGTGGTGACCACGTGGAGCAGCAAGTGGACGATCGGCACCAACCGCGGCGCCCCGGGCGCGATGGTGTACGCGACGGGAGCCAGCGCCCTGAACCCGAGCGGCACGCTCAGCCTGGAGACCGTCCCGAGCTTCCAGCTGAACCCGTGATCCCCGCGCCGGGCGCGTGACGCGTCCGGCGTGGATCGGCCCGGCCTTCCTTCGCAGGGCGCGCGATCCCCCCGCCGCCGGCTCTCTGAGTCGGCGACGAGGGGATTCTCGTTTACGGCACACAGGACCGCGACGATCGCCTGACGCAGAGACCAGACCCTTGCGTCCGGTGCGGCCCCGCGGTCCCCACATCCCGTGGGCGTCCGGAGATGGGAACCAGTTCTGGACCTCGGGTTGACAGGCTCGGGGATCCCGCTCCGATGTGTGGCTCTCGCCTGTTCCCGCAACCCTTGATGAGGTCCATGAGACTCACCCCCCTATCCGCCATCCTCCTCGCCGCCGCCTCCGTGGCTGCCCAGTCCACCGTCGTTCCCTCCGCTGCAGCCACCACCAAGCCGGGCGGCAGCAGCTGGACGAGCAACGTGTTCTACAGCACGTCCTCGACGACCACGGCTCACGCGTCGCGCTCGCAGTCGATCTACGACGTGAACGACATCGCCGCGCTGGCGGCGACCTGGAACTCGCTCCAGTACCGGCGCCCGCACGGCCTGGGCAACGTCAACCCGACCTGCACCACGACGGCCGTGATCGTCCTCTCGGTGTCGGCCAACGCGCCGAGCGCTGCGTCGTCGACGTTCGCCACCAACACCGGCGCCACCCCGATCACCGTGTTCAACGGCACCCTCAACCTGCTCACCGCCAGCAACCCGCCCTCGTGGCCGGCGCCGTGGGAAGCGCCGATCCCGTTCAGCGCGCCGTTCCCCTACGCCCGCGCGATGGGCGCCTCGCTGGTGATCGACATCAACCAGAGCAACAACTCGGCCACCACGGCCTGGTACCTCGAGTTCACGCCGCGTGACCTCGGCGCGCGCGCGACCAACGGCACCATCCCGTCCCAGTGCAAGTTCAGCAACGGCAGCTACAACAGCAGCCTGAGCTACAACACTCCGTACGTGGGCAGCACGTGGCGCGTGACCTACGGGAGCATCCTGCCGAACGCGATCGGCACCGCGGCCATCGGCGCCCAGGGCGTCGGCGGCAGCTACGGCGGCCTCACGCTCCCCATCGACCTGACGCCGTTCGGGGCGCCGAACTGCCAGTGGAAGGTCGACATCATGTACTCGGTCCCGCTCACCGCGAGCGCCACGGGCTCGGCGAGCTGGCCGACGCTCTCGATCCCGAACAGCCCGGCCCTCGGCGGGCAGAACTTCTACGACGACGCGCTCTGGCTCGACCCAGCGGCGAACCCGTGGGGCGTGGTCACCAGCTGGAGCAGCAAGTGGACCATCGGCACCAACACCGGGGCTCCGGCCGCGATGGTCTATGCCACCGGCAACAGCGCTGGCAACCCCACCGGCACGCTCAGCCTGAGCACCGCCCCCACGTTCCAGCTCAACCCGTGAGCTGAGCCACACCGTTCCGCGGCACACGCCGCGGCCAACGGACACGCACGACCCCGCCGCCGGAGGGCGAACCTCCGCCGGCGGGGTCGGCTCGTTCCTGGGCTGTGCAGGGCTCCCGGATCGCCGCTCTCGTGGCGCGCGGGTAACGAGAACGCCGCAACGCGGGCGTGCGCAGCCAGGGCCGGGCCGGGCACACGGCTTGCCTGCACCTCGAGCGCCGTGGCCCACTCCTCCCTCCGCAACGCCTGCGTGCTGGTCCTGGCCGGCGCTGCCGCGGCCCTCGCCATGGGGATCGCGGGCGGATCCGGGGACTCCCTGCCACAGCCGGGCACGCCGTCGCTGGCCGACCCCGCGCCCGCCGTGCGCGCCACCGGCCGGGAGGAGGATCCGGGGCTGCGGCACCCCGCGGGCCCGCGGGACGGATCACGCGCGGACCCCGGAGAGTCGCCCCCGGCGGCGCCCCGTCCCTTCCTCACCGTCGATCTCGCCGCGACGGATCCTCGCGCGTGGGCCGGGCAGGATCTGCGTCTCTACTGCGAGGACGACGACGGCGATGCCGACGAGGTGGCGACGGCACGGGTGGACGACGCGGGCCTGCGTGCGACCTTCGTGGCGGCTCCCGATCCTCGCCGGATCGCCGGCCGCGACCTCTACCTCTGTGCCGGCCCGCCGGAGGCGGCGCGGCCCAGGCGTCTCGAAGCCGCGGAGTTGCAACGCGGCGCCGTCACCTTCGCGCCGCCGCCCACCGTCGAGCTGGAGCTGGAGGCGCGCGCCCGGGACGGCAGCCTCTGGCGCGGATTCGTGTGGCCGCGGACCCGGGTGCTCGTGGAAACGACCGACGCAGACGGCTTCCCGACGCGTGCCGAGCTGGCACCCGGCGTGTCCGGCGGTGTGCTGCATCTGGGACCCGTGCCGGCACACGCACAGGTACGGATGCGGTTCACGCGGAACCGGCCGGCGTTCCTCCCCGAGACGATCGCGACCACGACGCCAGGACCCGGCGCCGGGCCGGTGCGGATCTCGCTCGCGGGCGCGCCCGTGGAGCCGGAGCCGGAGGTCCCGCCGGAACCCGCGCCGGTGCGTGGCTGCCGGTTCCCCGTGATCCTCGCGCCGGGCTCGCGCTCCGGCGTGGCCGGCACACGCCTGCACGAGCCCCGCGCGGCACACGTGGCGGGCGTGGTGGTGGACGATCTCGGTGCGCCGCTGCCGCACGCGCGCGTGGAACTCTGGGCGGGTGCCTTCGGCCTGGACCGGACGCGCACGGATGCCGCAGGCCGCTTCGCGCTGAGCGGCGAGGCCAGCTTCGCGCCCATCCAGGTCACGGTGCAGCATCCGGCCTACCCGCGGGCGGAGCAGGGCATCCCGGCCGGCGCCCCTCCCCGCGCAGGCGCGCAGCCGCGGGCAACGGAGCTGCGTCTCGTCGTGCACGGCTCCGGCGTGGTGCGCGGCACGCTCCATGTGCCGCCATGGCTGGATGCAGGCGCGTTGCGCGTCGCCGCGGCGTCCTTGTCGGGCCCTCCCGGCGCAGCCGAACTCCACCTCGTCGGAGCGGAGCCGGTCACGTGCTTCGTCACCGCCCCCCGGCCGGGTCCGTGCCGCGTGACCCTCGCCACCCGGCACGATCCGGCCCCGATCCTGGTCCTCGACGACGTCTGCGTCCCCGCGCAGGGCACGGGCCACGACCCGCGCCTCGGGAACCTCGACCTGCGCGATCGCATCCGCCGCGTCACGCTGCCCCTGGTCACGGCCGCGGGCCGCACGGTGTGGGAGGCCAGCGCCGAGTTCCTGGGCGAGGATCCGGCCGGCGACGCCGCCGGCTCCTTCCCCACCGTCGCGACCCGCCTCGGCCGCCTCTCGTTCCTCACCGGCCGCGAGAGCGTGCGCGTGCGGATCACGCCGCGCGGCATGGCGCCGCGCGTGCGCACCGTCTCGGTGCACGATCAGGTGCTGGTCGTCGACTGATCCCGGCTGCACCAGGCCCACGCCGCACCCAGCGGCAGGGGCAGGAACGAGGCCGCGAGCACGAGGAGCGCCACCCCGCGCAGGGGCCAGCCGAGTTCGTCCTCGGCGACGCGGATCAGGTCGTTGGTGAGGCCGAGCGAGCCGTTCTCGCCGTACGCGGCGCGCGCCGCGGCGCTGCGCACGAGGCCGAGGCACAGGGCGACGCTGCTGCCCATCAGGTACCAACCGACGGCGCCGTAGGCGGCGCGCTCGGCGCGGCTCTCGGTGAACCCGCCGTGCAGACAGCGGTGGAACGCGAGCGTGGCGAACGCCAGTTCCCCGAGGTGGCCTCCGAGCAGGAACGCCAGCTCGCGGCCGCCGGTCGCCAGCAGCAGGAGTAGCGCGACGGCGGCCGCGGCGAGGGACCCGGCGCGCCACGGGTGCCGGCGCTGCCACCACGCGAGTCCCGCCAGCACCGACACCCACAGTGCGGGCAGGACGAGGGTGGGCCCCTGGTGCACGGCCACCGCATGGCCGTCCAGGCGGATCGCCGGATATGCCGGCAGCCCCACGACCAGCCCGACGGCGCAGTGCCCCATCTCGTGCACGAGCGAGGTGAGGAACCAGCCCGTGTAGCGCAGGATCGGCGTGAGCCCGAACACCGGCGCGAGCACGGCCCCCAGCACGAGGAACCACAGCGGCTCGGGCAGGCCGAGGATCCGCGCCGTCGCCTGCGCGTGCGCCTCGGCGCTCGGGCCTGCCGCGGCGCCGGGGGCCGCCGCACGCCGCGGCGCCGGGGTCGTGGGCGCACTCCGCGGACCGGCCCCTGGCCCGGCCGCGCCGCGCAGCAGACCGCCGCACAGCTCGCAGGCCGGCGCGTCGGGGGGATTACGGCGCCCGCAGACGGCACAGGGGGTCAGGGTCGGCGCCGCGGGCATGCCGATGGATCGGCGCGCCTGCCCCGGGAACCTGATCCGCCTCGCCCACCCCCTGCGCCCCGCCCCGCACGGGCCGACCTATACTCCCGCCCGCCCGCAACCCCGACCCCTCCTCCGCATGGCCACTCGCACCGAATCCTCCGCGGGTCCGTCCCGCTTCGCCGCCACTCACGACTTCGTCCAGCGGGTGCGCGAGAAGGTCGGCCAGGTGGTGGTCGGCCAGGACATCGTGGTGGAGCGCATCCTGATCGCGCTCCTCACCGGCGGACACCTCTTGCTGCAGGGCGTGCCGGGGCTCGCCAAGACCCTGCTGGTGGCGGCGCTCTCGAAGACCATCGACCTCGCCTTCGCGCGCATCCAGTTCACGATCGACCTGCTGCCCTCGGACATCGTCGGCTCGGAGATCCTCGACCAGCGCAGCCACGAGTTCCGCACCCACAAGGGCCCGATCTTCACCAACCTGCTGCTCGCCGACGAGATCAACCGCGCCGCGCCCAAGGTGCAGAGCGCGCTGCTGGAGGCGATGCAGGAGCGCAAGGTCACGATCGGCAACCAGACCTACCCGCTGCCCGCGCCGTTCCTGGTGATCGCCACGCAGAACCCGATCGAGCAGAGCGGCACCTTCGAGCTGCCCGAGGCGCAGCTCGACCGCTTCATGCTCCTGCACCGGTTGGAGTACCTCGCGCCCGAGGAGGAGAAGGAGGTGCTGCGTCGCAACGCCGCGCTGGGCGTGCGGCGCGAGGGCAAGGGCGCGATCGTGCGCACCGAGTTCGACGTGCTCGGCGACCGGCCGGTGGGCGGCCCGGAGGAGCTGGCCCAGGCGATGGAGGACGTGCAGGGCGTGTACGTGAGCGAGGCGTTCCTCGAGCACGTCGTCGAGATCGTGGGCCGCACCCGCCGCCACCCCCATCTGGAGCTGGGCGCCTCGCCGCGCGCGGGCATCGCCCTGGTGAAGGCCTCGCGCGCCCGTGCCCTCCTCCACGGCCGCGACTACGTCCTGCCGGATGACCTCTATGCGCTGGCCGAGGACGCGATCCTGCACCGCATCCGCCTCACCTACGAGGCGATGGCCGAAGGGCGCAACGGCACGCAAGTGCTGCAGGAGATCCTCAGCGAGACCGCGCCGTCGTGACCGCCGCCCGCGGAGCGCCACGCCGCCGGCCCGAGCTGGCACCGGGCGAGGGCTGGCTCGAGGATCTCGACCGGCTGAACGCGCGCCAGTTCCACCTCGCGATGCGCCGGCTGGCCGACGACCTCAGCTACGGCACCGACTCGTCCCGCTTCCTCGGCTCGGGCGTCGAGTACGTGCAGTCCCGCCCCTACCAGTACGGCGACCCGGTGCGCGCGATCGACTGGCGGGTCACGGCCCGCACCGCGCGCGTGCACGTGAAGGAGTTCGAGGCGCCCAAGCGCATCCCGTGCTGGTTCCTGATCGACACCTCGGCGTCGATGACCGTGTCGTCCACGCCGCGCAGCAAGTACGGGCTGGCACTGCACCTCGCCGGCGGGCTCGCCTACGCCTGCCTCGACCGGGTTAGTCCGGTGGGCGTGGTGGGCGTGGGCGCGCGCGAGTTCCGCGTGGCGCCGAGCCTCTCCAAGGACCAGGTGCTGCAGTGGCTGCTGCGCCTGCGCCGGTTCCGTTACGACGAGACGACCACGCTGAGCCGGCGCATCGCGGAGCTGCAGCCCACGCTCACGACCCGCGTGCTGATGATCGTGCTCAGCGACCTCCACGACGCGCACGCCCTGGAGTCGCTGCGGCTGCTGGGCCAGCGCCACGACTGCATCGTGGTCCAGCTCCAGGATCCGGCCGAGCTCCTCCTGCGCGGCAGCGGCTTCCTGCGCGCCGAGGAGGCCGAGACCGGGCGCGCGTTCGTCACCCACGGCCGGCGGGGCTGGATCGACCCCGAGGCCGCGGCGCGCGGGCTGCGCCGCGGCGGCATCGACCACATCCTGGTCCGCACCGACCAGCCCTTCGCGCACCGCCTGCGCCACTTCCTGCGTGCGCGCGGCTTCCTGGGCACGGGGGCACGATGAACGCCGCCGCTCGCGCCGGACTGCTGGCCCTCGCCCTCGCCGCGCCAGGCCTCGCGCAGCGCCTCGACCAGCGCGAGGCCACGGTGGGGATGCGCGCGCGGATCGACCAGCTGGTCCTGCCGGGTCCCGAGCTGACCGCGAAGCCGGTGACCCGCGAGGCGCCGATCGTGCTGCGGGTCCTGGCGACGTGGCCGCACGGCAGCGAGTTCCGCTACGACCTCGAGTACTACGGGCTCGATCCCGGCCGCCACGACCTGGCGCGCTACCTGGTGCGCAAGGATGGCACCGCCGCCACCGGCCTGCCCGAGATCGCCGTGGAGATCCGGCCGGTCCTGCCGCCCGGGCAGGTCGAGCCCGAGGAACTCGACGCCGTCGCGCCGCCGCGCGTGGGCGGCTACCGCACCCTGCAGATCCTGGCCGGTGTCGTCTGGGTGCTGGGCCTCCTGGCGCTGCTCCTGGTGGGCCGCCGGCGCCGCGCCGCCGCCGCGGCCCTGGCGGCCAGGCCGCTGACCCTCGCCGACCGCCTGCGGCCCCTGGTCGAGGCGGCGGCCGCGGGCCGGGCGGACGCGGGACCGCAGGCCGAGCTCGAGCGGTTGCTGCTGGCCTACTGGCGCCGGCGCCTGGAACTGCAGGAGCTGAGCGCGGCCAAGGCGATCGCGCAGCTCCGCGCCCACGCCGAGGCCGGCGCGCTCCTGCGCCGGCTGGAGGAGTGGCTGCACCGCCCGCCGGAAGGCCGCGCCGTGGACGTCGCCGCGCTGCTCGCGCCGTACCGCGCGGTTGCGGATCCCGAGCCGGCCCCGACCACGCCCGCCGGGGCCACGAGGAGCGCCTGATGTTCGGCGAGCCCTGGGTGCTCCTGGGCCTGATCGTGCCGGTCCTGCTCCTGGCCTGGGTGTGGACGCGGCGCGCGCGCCGGCTGGTCCTGCCCTTCGATCACGCGGCCGCGCGCGGCGGCAAGGTGCTGCGCGCGCTCCTCCAGGCGGGCGAGTCGTTCGCCCCGCTGGTGCTCGCGGTCGCGATCCTCCTGCTGGCGAGCCCGCAGTCCCTGAGCGCGCCCAAGGTGAAGCGCTCGCTCACCAACATCGAGTTCTGCGTGGACATCTCCGGCAGCATGACCGCGAAGTTCGGCTCCGGGACCCGCTACGACGGCGCCATGGCGGCGCTCAACCAGTTCCTCGAGTACCGCAAGGGCGACGCCTTCGGCCTGACCTTCTTCGGCAACTCCGTGCTGCACTGGGTGCCGCTCACCAGCGACGTGTCGGCGTTCCGCTGCGCGCCGCCGTTCATGCGTCCGGAGCTGGTGCCGCCCTGGTTCGGGGGCACCGAGATCGGCAAGGCGGTGCTGGCCTGCCGCGAGGTGCTCACCGCGCGCGAGGAGGGCGATCGGATGATCATCCTGATCACCGACGGCTTCAGCTCCGACCTGATGGGCGACCGCGACCTGGAGATCGCGCGCCGGCTCAAGGCCGACGGCATCGTGCTCTACGCGATCAACATCCAGGAGTCCGAGGCGCCCGGCGAGATCGTGAACATGACCCGCATGACCGGCGGCGAGGTGTTCAACGTCGTGGATCCGGCCACGCTGGCGCGCGTGTTCCAGCGCATCGACGAGATGCAGGAGACGCGCCTGGAGAAGACCGCGGGCGAGTACGTGGACGACTTCTACGCGCTCTGCGTGGCAGGCCTCGGCCTGCTCGGCCTGCACCTCTTGGCGATGCTGGGGCTGCGCTACACGCCATGGTGATCGCGGCCCTCACCGCCGCGGCGGTCCTGCTGGCCGCCCTGGGCGAGGCGCTGCACGCGCGGCGCTGCCGCCGGGTCGCGCAGCTCGCGTTCGGACCGGGCGGGCGGCCGGCGGCGTGGGCGCGGGCCGTGCCGTACCTGCGCCCGCTCGCCGCGGGACTCGTGGCCTGGGGCCTGGCCACGCTGCTGCAGCTGCCCCCGCGCGTGCACAGCGCCGACCGAGGCGTGAACGAGGCGCCGCGCAAACTCATGCTGGTGCTCGACGTCTCGCCCAGCATGCGCCTCGAGGACGCCGGGCCCACCGGCAAGCAGAGCCGCCGCGGGCGCGCGCGCGACCTGCTGGAGTCGCTCTTCCAGCGCGTCACCATCGGTCGCTACAAGATCAGCATCGTCGCGGTCTACAACGGCGCGAAGCCGGTGGTGGTCGACACGCAGGACGCCGAGGTGGTGCGCAACATCCTGGGCGAGCTGCCGATGGAGTACGCCTTCCGCTCCGGCAAGACCCGCCTCCTGGACGGGATCGAGGAGGCGGCCAGGATCGCCAAGGCGTGGCCGGCGCGCAGCACGCTCCTGGTCCTGGTGAGCGACGGCGACACGATCCCCGCCACCGGCATGCCGCCCCTGCCGCCCTCGATCGACGGCGTCCTGGTGATCGGCGTGGGCGACCCCCTGGCCGGGAAGTTCATCGACGGGCGCCAGTCGCGCCAGGACACCGCCACGCTGCGGCAGATCGCCACCCGGCTGAGCGGGGTGTTCCACGACGGCAACCGCCTGCACCTGCCCACCCAGGTGATCCGCGACCTGAGCCAGGGGGCCCGCAAGTCGCTCCTGGAGCGCCTGACCCTGCGGGAGTACGCCCTCCTCGCCATCGCGCTGGGAGCTGCGCTCCTGGCCCTGCTGCCCTTCCTGCTGCATCGCTTCGGCACCGCCTGGCAGCCCGGAGTCCGCCCGGCCCCGGCGCCGTCCCCGCGCCAGCCCGCGGCCGGACCCGGCCCGGCCGCGGAGAAAGTCACCGCCCCCGCGGCCTCCGCCCCGCGGTAGACTCCGCCCGCTTTCCGGGCCGCCTGGGCACCCCGCCCAGGTTCCTGGCACTCCGGGCAGCCGTCCTGTCGATTGGATGAGGGTGATGAGAACCATCCTGCTCGCCATCTGGATCCTCCTGCCCATCGGTGCATGGGCCTACCACGAGGGACCGGGTCAGGACCTGGTCGCCCTCGACAGCGCGGATGCGAAGCTCGCCGCCGCGCACGAGCAGGCGCTGGCCGGCAAGTGGTCGCTGAGCGTGAAGAGCTACGAGGAGGCCCTGCGCGCGCTGCCCAAGGACCGGCTCGCCGAGGCGCGCCGCGCGCGCCTGGAGCTGAACAAGGCGCGCATGCAGGACAGCAAGCTGCCCGAGGCGCACGCCGACCTGCGCGCCATGGTGGAGGAGTTGCAGAACGACCCCACCGCGGATCCGAAGGTGCTGGCCGGGGCACGTTCCGCGCACGCCAACGCCCAGTACTACATGACCTGGCTGATGCGCCTCGAGGGTCTGCCGCGCGAACAGTGGGAGCCCGAGGTGGAGGCCGCGCGCCAGACGTATCGCCTGCTCGCCGAGGAGGCAGTGGCGGCCGGCGACGCCGAGGCCGCAGGGCGCCATCGCGCCGACCTGGAGTCGGCGGTGCGCCTCGCACGCATGGAGCTCAAGGACCTGCAGGGCCTGCCCCTGCCCAGCCAGTGAGAGGGCTGTGGCAGTGGCCGCGGTCGCGGCCAGTCCGGCAAGCGTCCCAGCAACAACACTCCCAAGGATGCGCGTGGTGCGAGCGGCGGTCCGCCGCCCGACGGGACCGGGTCGTGACCCCGATCCGGTAGTCCGCCGTCGGCTCGCGGTGCGCGGAGCGGACGCCAACGGGGGCCGTCGCGCGCCCGCGTAGCCACGATCGCCTCGCGTCTGCGTCTCCGCCGTACCCCTCCGATCCCGCGATGTCGCGACACCTCAACGCCGCCGTGGCGCTGGCCGCTCTGTCGGCCCTGGCGCCTGCCCAGCAAGCCACCTCCTCAGCCGCGCCCGCGACCCCGCTGGTGCTGTCGCCCGCGGCGGGTCCGGCCACGCCCGCGGAGCTCGTCGAGCTCGTCAGGCAACGCGGCGCCCAAGGCTCCGTGCAGCCCGGGGCGCGGCCCGGTGCGACGCAGGGGCAGGACCCCGCCGCCGCTCCGGCACAGCCCGACCCGCGCCTCCAGGCGCTGCGCGCGATCCCGTTCCTGGACCGGCGTCCGGCAACCGTGCTCAAGGCCTGGGCGGCGCCGGAGCCGACCCCGCCCGAGCCGGAGCCGGCGCCCGCCACCGCGAGCCAGCCGGAGTCGCGCCCGGAGTCGCGCCCGGAGTCGGCGCCCGCCGCCACGGAGCCGGCCGCCGGGACGCAGCCGGCCACCGCCGCCGCCACCCAGCCCACGAGCACGCAGGCCGCCGACCCCGCGACGGCGGCCAGGCAGCAGGCCTTCGAGCAGAAGCGGATCGCGTTCGAGCTGGCCTGCTTCCAGCGCGACATGACCCTGGGACGCTGGGACCGGGTGCGCGCATTCTTCGCCGGCCTGCCGGAGAAGGACCGCGCCCCCGCCTACGAGCACTGCCTGCGCGCCCTGATGGCGCAGCCGCAACCGCAGCAGCCGCAGGATCAGCAGGTGCCGCCCCACCTGCAGATCCAGAACGAGTTCTCGTTCGCGGACGCGGTGGGCCTCGCGGGCGCCGCGCCGGGCGGGCTGCAGAAGACCCAGGTCGAGCTGCTGGCGCCGATCGTGAGCCGGGCGCTGGCGCAGGGCCACGTCCTGGAGAATCTGCTCGCGCTGCTGCGCGCCGAGGGGGACAAGCCCGAGGCCGGACGCGCGCTGTCGCCGCGGCTCGCCGCGCTGCTGCTCAGCCGCATCGGCCAGGACGTCGAGCTGGGGCCCTTCCTGCCCGAGCCGGCGAAGGCGGTGGCCGACAACGACCGCGAGGCGCTCAACCTCCTGGCGCGCCTCGCCCTGGCCCAGCACGCGAAGTCGAAGCAGACCCAGCACCTCGAGACCGCGTGGACCGTGACCCAGGCGGCCCTGGCCGCGGGCAAGATCGAGGACAAGGACAAGGAAGAGGCGCTGCAGCGCGCCGTCGAGCTGGCGCCCAAGGTGCGCGCCGAGCTGGGCGAGACGTGGCTGACGGAGAGCTTCACGTCGCGGCCCGAGCGCGGCATGGAGATCCTCGCCACGATCGGCGCGGACGCCGCGCAGGGCTTCCTGCGCCGCGGCCAGGATCCGGCATTCCGGCGCAAGATGCTCGAGCTGCAGAAGACTGCCGTCGACGCGCTGCTGCGCGCTGCGCCGGACAAGGCCGCCGCGTGGCGCGCCACGCTGGCGATGCTGGCCGGCAACTGGATGCGCGAGGCGGCGCACGCCTACCGCGCCTCGGGCGCGAGTTCGATGGGCCAGGTGTGGCGCCGCGACCCGTACGGCAACCTCTACTACGAGTCGTGGGATCCGGGGAACCAGTTCGTGCGCGCCATCGCCCCGGGCGAGCTCGTGCCGGTGCAGCCCGCGGGCGCGTGGGTGGCGAGCCTCGATCCGGGCCAGCAGCCGCACTTCGCGCGCGTGGTCGCGCAGCTCTACCTGAAGGTGAACGAGGAGGAGAAGGCGTTCCCGTACATCGAGACCCTCGCGCAGAGCAACCCGCGGGAGGCGAAGCAGCTGGCCGAGGAGTTCCTGCGGGTGTGGACCCAGAACCACGACCCCAACGCCGAACGGCGCCGCACGAGCCAGTACATGTTCATGTACGGATTCGAGGAGCGCGCCAGCGGCATCCCGCTCACCCGCTCCAAGCAGGAGCGCAACCTCGCCGAACTCGCGGTGTGGGTGGCGAAGCTGCGCGCGCTGCCGATCGGCGACCTCGACGAGACGCTGCTGGTGAACGCGTTCACCCAGAGCCACAGCACCGCGGAGGTCTACAGGCTGGAGTCGATCGAGAAGGTGTTCGGCGCCCTCGACAAGCTCAAGCCCAAGACCCTCGCCAGCATGGCGCACAAGATGCGCGGCAACCTCCTGGACGTGTGGCGCCGGCCCGCCACCCAGGAGCAGAAGAAGACCAACCGCAACCAGAAGGACATCGAGCGCGAGGTGCTGCGCGGCTATGAGGTGGCCCGCACCATGGTGAGCGGGGCGATCGAGCAGCATCGGGGTCACTGGGCGCTGGCCACCGCGCTGGCCGCGATCGCGCACGACGAGAACAACTTCCGCCAGGAGGTGGCCAAGAGCTCCGAGTTCGCGGCACGCCGGCGCGCCACGCTCGACGTGTTCGCGGCGGCGGCCGAGCAGTACCTAGGCACCGTCGACACGCTCAACCTGGAGGACGAGTCCACCGAGGCCTTCGAGTACTGGTTCCACGCCGGGCTCGGCGCCAGCGACCTGCGCGCGGTCGACCACCGCACGCAGCCGATCGAGGGCGAGCCGGCACGCGTGCGCGCGGCGCTGGCGCGCCTGCCGGAGGGCGTGCGCGAGCGGCACATGGCGAAGTTCGCGAGCGCGCTGTTCACGCGGCTCAGCTCGGTGAACCCGGCGGCCAAGTACCGCTACCTCAAGGCCGGCTTCGAGATCGTCGGCGACCATCCCGCGGCGTACGAGGCGCGCAAGGTGTTCGAGTACTACCGCGACCTGGTCACCGAGATCCGGCTCGAGGCCGTGCTCGACGGCGGCGACGTGGTGGGCAGCAGGCAGCCCTTCGGCCTGCGCGTGAACCTGCGCCACACGCGCGAGATCGAGCGCGAGAGCGGCGGCTTCGCCAAGTACCTGCAGAACCAGAACAACCAGCCGTACGCGTGGAACTACGGCCGGCCGCTGGAGAACTACCGCGACAAGTTCCAGGACGCCGCCACCGCGGCGCTGCAGGAGCACTTCGAGATCCTCTCGGTGACCTTCAACGCCGAGGACGTGCGCTCCAAGGCCGCCGACGACTACGGCTGGCGCGTGACGCCGTACGCGTACCTGCTGCTGAAGGCGCGCGGGCCGCAGGTCGACAAGATCCCACCGCTCACCTTCGACCTCGACTTCCTCGACACCTCGGGCTACGCGGTCCTGCCGATCGGCTCGCCCGCCGTGCCGCTGGATGCGTCACGCGAGCCGGGCGAGGCACGACCGTTCGCCGAATTGGAGGTCGCGCAGATCCTCGACGAGCGCAAGGCCGAGCAGGGCAAGCTGGTCCTGGAGATCAAGGCCACGGCGAAGGGCCTCGTGCCGGGGCTGGAGCAGCTCCTGGACCTGGAGCCCGCCGACTTCGTGGTGAAGGACACCAAGGACCTCGGCGTGTCGGTGTCGCGCTTCGACGACGACCAGGAACGGATCGTCTCGGAGCGCCTCTGGACGCTCACCCTCGAGGCGCGCCCCGGGCTGACGACGCCCCCCACGCGCTTCCGGTTCGCGACCGCCAAGGTCGAGGGCGCCAAGGTCCTGTATCAGCGCTACTCGGATGCCGATCTGGTGACGGCGCAGCCCGAGGTGCTGCTGGAGGAGCGCTACGGCCAGCGCGGCTTCCCGTGGACCTGGGTGATCGGGGGCGCGGCCCTGCTCCTGCTGGGGAGCGTGGGCCTGATCGCGTGGCGGCGGACCCGCCGCCCGAGCGCCGCCGGGACGGGGCTGCGACTGCCCGAGCGGATCGACGCGTTCAGCGTCCTGGGCCTGCTCCGCACCATCGGCGAGCGCGACGGTCTGGACGAAAAGGCACGGCGCGACCTGGAGGTCACGATCCAGGCCATCGAGTCGCACTACTTCGCCCGCAGCGACGGCGCCCTGCCGGACCTCCGCCGGATCGCGGAGGAGTGGGTGCGGCGCACGGGCTGAGCGGGAACGGAACGTGCCGGGCGGTACCGGCCGCGCTCAGTGGTTGGTCCGCTCCGCCGCAGGGCGCGTGTCGGCGCCGGCCTTGTGCGGGGCGTGGGGATGCCAGCCCAGGATCAGGATCATCGCCACGAAGCCCAGGACGTAGCCGACCGCGACGTGCCAGCCGCCCTTGAGCCAGGCACCGGCCGACTTGGCCTGCGGGTACATGCCCGAGAGCGCGACGCCCGCGGACGAGCCGAACCAGAGCATCGAGCCACCAAAACCGACGCAGTAGGCGAGATAGCCCCAGTCGTACCCGCCTTGGGCCAGCGCCAGCTTGGTGAGCGGGATGTTGTCGAAGAACGAGGAGACGATGCCGAGGCCGAACGCCGTCGCCGGCGAGGCCGCGGGCAGCTCCTCCACCGGCATCATCGAGGCCGAGAGCACGAGGCTGAGCAGGAACACCATGCCCTTGGCCGCGCCCGGCAGCACGCTCCAGTCCGGCCGGCGCAGGAGCGCGCCGAGGACGATCGCGCCCCACACGCCCGCCGCCGGGAAGCCGAAGAGCAGGTTGGCGCCGATCGCCCCCACCAGGATCAGGCCCACGATCAGGAGCTGCATCGAGTCGACGTGCACGGCCGTCCCCTGCTGCTTGACGATGGGCTGCAGGGTGTACTGCTGGCGCGCGGCGAACCCGCCGAAGAAGGCCAGCGCGACGAAGGCGCCGAGCGCGGCCTCCATCACGTCGAAGGGTGACACGCCGTCCAACCAGATCATCGTGGTCGTCGTGTCCCCCACCACCGAGCCGGCGCCCCCGGCGTTGCTGGCCGCCACGATCGCGGCGAGGTAGCCGATGTGGACGTTGCCCTTGAAGAGCGCCCGCGCGGCGGTGCCGCCGATCAGGGCGGCGGCGATGTTGTCGAGCACCGCGGAGAGCACCCACACCAGGGCCAGGAGGAGGAAGACCCCCAGCAGGTTGCCCGGCAGGACCTGCGTGAGCTTGTCGGGCAGGTGCGAACGCTCGAAGTGGTTGGCGAGCACCGCGAACCCGAGCAGGAGGCCGCCCAGATTGAGCAGGCCCTGCCATTCGTGGTGCAGATGGGCAATGAGATGGAAGTCCGTGATCGCGAGCCGGGCCACCAGGACCGCGGCGAGGCCACCGAGCGCGATGGGCAGCGCGTACTTGTGCAGGGTCGCGATGCCCAGCAGGGTCAGGGCGAAGAGACCGAAGAGGATGTAGGCGGTCAAGGTCGGCGCCGGAGCGGACTCCGGTGTGGAGTTCCTGGGGAGGTCGGGGCGGAATGCTAGGAATCCGCCCTGGCGGATCCCAGGATCGGCCAGAAGCGGGCGGCGCCTACAGAGCCGGCATGCGCCGCGCCTTCTCGCGCAG
This sequence comes from Planctomycetota bacterium, assembly GCA_020849665.1. Classification (GTDB taxonomy): domain Bacteria; phylum Planctomycetota; class UBA1135; order UBA1135; family UBA2386; genus JADLFX01. Next base: position 49,545 of record JADLFX010000045.1, read on the forward strand.
CAGGCTGGATCCTGCCGTGCGCGGAAGGACGTGAGTCGCCGCGTGGTTTCGCGGTCGTGACAGAACTCCGACCCCCAGCCAGGATTTCGCGCGGCGCCGGACGGCACATGGCTTGCAGCGCGCGGACCACGCTGGTTCCGGAACTGCGGCGATCTCCCTGGTCGCGCGGCATCCCACCGCTCCCGCCATGAACCGACTCCTCTCCCTCGGCATCGCTCTCGGCGCTTCGTCTGCCACCTTCCTCCCGGCCCAGGCCCCCACCGAAGGCGAGGTCGTGCTGCCCGCGGCCGCCGGGTGGAACGCCTTCCTGGTGCACCAGAGCGACGGCGGCATCTGGTACGCGCACGTCGACAAGGCGGTGCCCGCATATGGCGCCAACGAGATCCTGCTCTGCGACGACAAGGGCCGCTGCACCGTGCTGAGCGTGTACAGCGGCAAATGGACCGCGCACTCGGTGAATCCCGACGGCCAGTGGCTCGCGCTCTCGCGCCCCGCCGACGTGGATCCACGCGTTCCCGGCCGCGAGGTCTACGTGGGCGGCAAGGGCGGCAACGTGCACCGCGTCACGCTGCGCCCGGAACCGTTCGGCAAGTTCGCGCTGGAGAGCGTGGAGATCGCGCACGCCGCGGGCGAGGAGTTCCACACCGTGCTGGCCGCCGATCTCGTGCGCGAGCGGCCGGGCGACGAGCTCCTGGTGTTCGGCATCACCGGCGCGGTGTACGGGCTCCTGCCCGCGGCGGGCGACGGCAACGGCCACGGCGATCCCCGCGCGTTCGAGTTCAAGAGGCTGGCCCACGTGGAGGGACGGGTGCGCGACGCCGTCGTGCTCCCCGGCAAGGACGGCGCGCCGCCCGAGGTCTACGGGGCGAGCCGCTCCGGCCACGTCCTGCGCTTCCGCGTCCGGCCCGGCGGCCTCGAGCACGCGCCGGTCCTGCAGGAGGCCATGGGCCTGGGCCGGATCGCGCGGCGGCCGCGCGGCGCCGACGACACCCGCCCCGAGGTGCTCTACGTCACGCGCGACGACGGCGTGCTGCTGCGCCTCGAAGCGGCGGCCGACGGCTGGCGCCGCGAGGCGATCTTCGCCGGCATGCAGGGCCTGCGCGGAGTCGCCGCGGGGCGCTTCCACGACGACCCGGCACGCGAGGCGGTCGCCGTGTACGGCTACGGCAAGGCGGTGCAGATCGTGTCGCGCGCCGGCGCCGGGCCCTGGCAGGTGGAGACCGCGTTCACCGGGGAGGACCAGGGCCACTGGCTCGCCGCGGGCGAGCTCGACGGCCGCAACGGCACGGACGAACTGGTGGCCACCGGCTTCGGCGGGCGCGCCGTGCTGCTGAGCCGCCCGGCGGGGTACGGCCTGCGCGGCGCCGCCGTCGACGTCTCCGCCCCGAAGCCGGGCGCGGCGCCCGCCGCGGCGCGCGGCACCCGGGCGCGACCCTGGCGGATCGCGGTGAAGGGCTCCGAGGAGGCCGTGCGCGAGCTCTCGCCGCTCAACTATCAGGGCGGATTCGAGACCAAGACCCTCGTGTACGAGACCCTGGTGCGGATCGGCTCCGACGGCCGGATCGTGCCGGGCCTGGCGAGCGCGTGGCGGATGGAAGAGGGCGGCCGCGTGGTCACCTTCACGCTGCGCGAGGGCGCCACCTTCCACGACGGCATGCCGGTGACCGCGCAGGACGTGGCCGTGCACTTCCGGCGCTGGGTCGGGCTGCCCGAGCATGCCTGGCTGCGCAGCAACGAGCGGATCGTGCGGGTGGAGGCGCTGGGTGCGCGCGAGCTGCGGATCACGATGGATCGGCCCCATGCCCTGCTCCCGGACCTGTGCGCGATCAACCCCACCGCGATCCGCGGGCCGGGGGCGCTCGACCGCGAGGGCAGGCACGTGAAGCCGGTCGGCAGCGGGCCGTTCGCGTTCGGCGAGGTGCGCGAGAACGGCCGCGTGCTCCGCTACCTGCGCCACGGCGCGGGGCCGGACCCGATGCCCGTGGATCTGGTCCGTCTCGACAAGTCCGCGGCCGACGACCCGCTCGACGCCCTGCTGCGCGGCGAGGTGGACCTGGTGCTGGGCAGCTGGCTGGTGCGCGTCGACCCGGAGCGGGCCGCCGCGCTGCGCGCCGATCCGCGCTGGCAGGTGCTGAGCGCGCCGGGCTCGTCGATGACCTGGCTGAGCTTCCGCCACGACCAGGGCCCCACGGCCGATCGCGCCCTGCGGCGTGCCGTGGCCGCGGCGATCGACCGCGCCGCGCTGGTGCAGCAGGTCGAGCACGGCTTCGCCGACCCGAGCACCGGCTGGGCCGCGCCTTCGGTCCGCTCCTGGCCCCAGGGCACGCCGCCGCGCCGCGCGGGCGCGCCGCCGCGCCTGGACCAGCCCCTGCGGATCGCGCCGCCGCGCGCCGGAGTGCGTGGCCCCAACCTCGCCGACGTGGTGGCCGCCCAGCTGCGCGCATCCGGGATCCCCGCGGAGGTCGCGGACGAGTCGCAGGCCGCGCCCTGCGACCTGCGCATCGAGGTGACCCACGGCGTGCCCTACGACCCCTACACGACGCTGGTGAGCCGCTTCACTCCGCCCCGCAATCCGCGCAACGCCGAGTCGCCGCGCTTCACCAGCACCGACCCGCGCCTCGTCGCGCTGGTCGAGAAGCTGAGCGCCACTCCCGACGAGCCCGCGCGCGAGGCGATCCACGCCGAGATCCAGGCCTTCTTCGACGCCGAGGCCACGATCGTGCCGCTCTACGCGCCGCGCCGGATCGCGATCCTCCCCGCGGGCATGGCCGCGCCGGCACTGGACCACGACCTGTACACGCTCGATGCGCGGTGGCTGGTGGAGAAGTGAGGCGCAGCCTCGCCGCGCCTGCCGGCCGCGCGCCGCAACGTGCCCGCGCGCGTGAGGGTCAGATCGCGGCTTGTCGCTACGCACGGACCACGCGATGTCCACCGTGCACGTGCGGGTGCTCGCAACCCGTTGCGGGCTCTCGTTTCGCGCGCGCAACAACTCCCGCCCGGCTGCGTTCCTGAGCGGTCCATCCGGCGCGGGTACGCACTTTGAGTGCTCACGCGCGGCCACGCCGCATCGACGTGGCCGCGCGAGCCCCGGCCCCCAGGGCTCGCGCCGTTCGCGTCCACTCTCCTCACACAAGAGCGTCCTCATGCGCCCGATCTCCCTTCTCTCCGCCGCGCTGCTGCTCTCCGCGGGTCTCTCCGCTCAGGTACCCGACGGCTGGTACGTGTGGTGCTCGTTCCAGGGCGTCGCCGGCCAGTGCGGCGTGTTCTTCTCCCATCCGCGCGATCCGCTGCAGGCGTTCCTGACGGTGACCGGGCTCTCCGCGGACCTCGCGTACGACCCCGCCGGGAAGCAGGGCGCTGCCACCGTGATCCGCCGCCCGAGCGACGGCGCACTGCTCGTCGGCGAACGCGCGCCCCAGGGCAGCAGCGTGGACCTGCACGTGCTCACGCTGCGCGGAACCGAGGTGGTGCGCGCGGCGCTGTTCAGCGTCGGCACCAGCGCGGGTGCCGGCGAGATCCCGCAGTGCGCGCTGCTCCCCGACGGTCGCGTCCTGCTGGCCGCGACCGACCTCACGGCCGGGCCGCTCGCCCAGTTCCTGACGCAGGCCTACAACTACGAGGGCGTGGGGATCCTCGACACCAAGAGCGGGCTCCTGAGCGTGGTGCCGATCGCCAACCTCAACCAGTTCCCCGGGGTCATCAACAGCCTCACAGCCTCGCCCGACGGCAAGACCGCCTACATCGGCAACTACATCTCCACGACGAGCGGCGACCTCTGGGCCGTGCCGCTCCCGCAGGGCGGCACCGCGGTGCGCATCGCCCAGTTCCCGGCCGGCAGCTCGAACGTGGCCGTGGACGTCGACGGCAGCATCCTGGTGACGACGCTGAACGGCCCGCCCAACCTGTTCCGCGTCGATCCGGTCAGTTTCCAGGTCACGACGGTAACCACGTCGACCGGGCCGCTGAACGCCATCACGGTGGAGACGGTCACGGGTGAGTACGTGATCGCCACCGCCAACGCCGGCGTGCCGCCGCGCTCGCTGATCCGCATGACGCGTTCCGGCCAGGAGTCCACGCTGGCCTCGCCCAATCGCGCCACGATCTCGGGCATCGCGGTCAACCCCAACCCCGAGGCCTACGGTGCCGGCACGCCCGGGCAGAACACGTACTCGTGGGTCCTCGGCCCCGACGGTGGCGGCCTGCCCCTCCTCGGCAACCAGGGGTTCAAGATCGCGGTCGATGGCGGCGGCACCGGCGCGCCACCCGCGCTGATGATCCTCGGGACGGCCAGGGCCGGCAGCAGCATGCCGCCGGTGCTCGGGATCCAGCTCCACGTCGACCCGGCCTCGATCGTGGCCGCTCCGATCCTCTCGCCCCTGAACGGCAGGGTGACCCTGCCGCTGCCGATCCCGAGCGACCCGTCGCTGACCGGCCTCGCGCTCTACGCGCAGACCGTGCACCTGGAGTCGTCCACGACCTACGCGGCGTCGCCGGGCCTCGAGTTCACGATCCTCTGAGGACCGGACGGGCCTCCCCGGCCTGCGTTCCTCGCCGCATGCGGCCCTGGAACGGCGCCGGGGAAGGCGCGGTCAGTGGCCGCTGGCGCTCGGCAGCTGGACCGGGTGCCAGCCGAGCACGATGAGCATCACGAAGTAGCCCACGAAGTAGCCGACCAGCACGTGCCAGCCGTGACGCAGCCAGGCCAGGGCGTTCTTGGCCTCGGGGAACACGCCGCCCACCGCCACGCCCGCGGACGACCCGAACCAGAGCATCGAGCCGCCGTAGCCCACGGCATAGGCCAGGAAGCCCCAGTCGTAGCCGTTCTGCGCGATGGCCAGCTTGGTGAGGGGGATGTTGTCGAAGAACGACGAGGTCACTCCCAAGCCGAGGGCGGTCGGCCAGCTCGCCGCGGGCAGCTGGTCCACCGGCATCATCGACGCGGTCAGCACCAGGCTGAGCAGGAAGAGGGCGCCCTTGGCCGCGCCGGGCACCACCGACCAGTCAGGAGTGCGGACCAGCGCGCCGAGCAGGAGTCCGCCCCACACGCCGAGCGCGGGGAAATCCAGCAGCACGTTGGCCGCGATCGCGCCGATCAGCATCAGGACCACGGGCACGAGCTGTGCGAGATCCAGGTGCGTCGCGCCGGCATCGGCACGCACCATCGGCTGCAGCGCGGTCTGCTGGCTGCTGGCCGACCAGCCGAAGAACGCGAGCGCGGCCGCCGCGCCGACATAGGCGGGCAGCACCTGCAGGGGCGAGCCCCCCGCCAGCCAGATCATGGTCGTCGTGGTGTCGCCGATCACCGAACCCGCGCCCCCCGCGTTGGCGGCGGCGACGATCGCCGCGAGGTAGCCGATGTGGACCCGGCCGGCGAAGAGGATCCGCGCCGCGGTCGCGCCGACCAGTGCCGCGGCGATGTTGTCGAGCACTCCGGAGAGCACGAACACCAGCCCGAGGAGCAGGAGCGCGCCGAGCTTTCCGGTGGGCAGGACCGCCGTCATCCACTGCGGCAGATGCGATCGCTCGAAGTGGTTCGCCAGGATCGCGAACCCGACCAGGAGCCCGGCGAGGTTGGCGATCAGGCGCCACTCGTGCCCGAGGTGGGTGCCGAAATCGAAGCCCTGCACGGCCTTGAGCAGGCTGACGGCGGCGAGGCCGCCCAGTGCGATCCAGAGTGCGTGGCGGTGCAGCGCCGCCACGCCGAGCAGGGTGAGACCGAAGAGAAGGAAGTCGAGCAAGGAGTGGCTCCGCGGGGATGGCGTCGGGGAGCGGCCTCTTTAGCCGCCGGCCCCCCCGTGGCAGAAGCGCAACCTGCCCTCGAGAGCAGGAAACGTCCGGCACGCGACGGCCGGCGCGCGCCGCGGCAGGCTGCGCCCCGACGGCCACCTGCTCACCGGCGCAGCCAGCCGCGCCGCCAGAACCAGAGCACCATGCATCCGGCCACCACCGCCATCAGCGCCAGGACGAGCGGGTAGCCCAGCCACCAGCGCAGCTCGGGCATGTTCCAGGGCGAGGCGTCCGGGTCGAAGTTCATCCCGTACACCCCGGCGATGAAGGTGAGCGGCATGAAGATCGTCGAGATGATCGTGAGCACCTTCACCACCTCGTTCATCCGGTTGCTCACGCTCGACAAGTAGCTCTCCATCAGGCTCGCGCCCAGCTCGCGGTAGGTCTCGAGGAGGTCGATCACCTGCACCGCGTGGTCGTGCACGTCGCGCAGGTAGATCTTGGTGTCGGCAGCCACGCGCGGGCTCTCGCCGCGCAGCAGGGCCGAGAGCATGTCGCGCGCGGGCCAGGCGATGCGCCGCAGCGCCAGCAGGTCGCGCTTCACCTCGTGGATGTCGGCCACCACGCGCCGGTCGGGCCGCCCGTCGAGGATGCGGTTCTCCAGGTGATCGAGGCGCTCCCCCTGCCGCTCGATCTCGGGGAAGTACGAGTCGATCACGAGGTCGATCAGCGCGTAGGCCAGGTAGTCGGGACCGGATACGCGGATCCGGCCCTTGCCCTCGCGCAGGCGCTTGCGCACCGGGTCGAAACAGTCGCCACGCGACTCCTGGAACGTGACCACGAAGCCGTCGCCCAGGAACAGGCTCAGCTGCTCGAGCTCCAGCGCGGGGCCCGGGTTGACCATCGCCAGGACCAGGAAGGCGTTCTCCGGGTACTCCTCCACCTTGGCGCGCTGGCCGGTGTGCGTGACGTCCTCCACGGCCAGCCGGTGCAGACCGAAGCGCGACGCCAGCCGCGCGATCACGTCCTGGTCGCCCAGCCCGTCGACGTTCAGCCAGGTGACCGGGTGGCGCCCGAGGTAGGCGTCCACCTCGTCCACGTCGGCCAGGGTCGCCTCGGCCAGCGTGTCCGGGCCGTAGGCCATCACCCGCAGCAGCGGTCGCTTCGCCGCCGGATCCGGTACCACCGTGCCCGGGGACGAGCCCGGCGCCGGCCGGCGCCGCCGCCGCCACCATCGCGGCCGCTGCGCCGCCGCCGGCCGATGCCTGCCCTCGCTCGATCTGCCCATGCCGGGATCATGGGTGAGAAGCGACTCCGAGCAAGGCTTCTGGCGCTGCGGTGCCGCCGGCAACCCTGCTCGGCGCCGGTTCCGGGCTACTCCACCTTGCCGGCCTTGAGGTCGCGCACCTTGTCGGCGAGGCGGGCCACGGCGCGCACCCAGCGCATCCGCACGGCGTTGGCGGTCATGCCCAGCTCGGCGCCGATCTCGACGAACGAGGCGCCGTCCCATTCGCGGCGCAGCAGCACGCGCCGGTCCTCCGGGTCCATCAGCTCGAGGGCGAGGCGCACCCATACCTTCCAGTCCTGGCGGTCGGCGGCGGCGCTCGGCGTGGTCATCGAGGGCGGCCGCTGGCCGATGAGCACCACGCTGTCGCTGGGCAAGGGCTGCTCCCGGTCGCGGGCGCGGCGCCGGGCGCGGTACCAGGCGTCCTTGTCGCGCAGGTTGTTCTCCACCACGCGCGCCATCAGGGCGCGGAACTGCTCGAGGGTCGCCACCTGGAAGCGCGGCGCCGAACGCAGGAAGTCCAGCACCGCGTCCTGGACGTAGTCGGCGGCCTCGGCATGCGCCCGCAGGGCCGGGCCGAGGCGGCGGACCACGTAGTCGCGGATCCAGGGCAGCTCGCGCTCCAGGATGAGGGGCAGGGCATCCGGGTCGCCGCGGCTCCAGCGGTCGATCAGTTGCAGGGTGTCCGGATCCGTGTCGCTCATCGGCGGGGCTCCGCGCCGCGCGTCTGCGGCCGGGTGGCGGCGCCTGCCGCCGCCTCGCGCGCGGTCCGTTCGCTGCGCTCCGCTTCGTCGTTCCGGCCCTGGGCCTTGAGCACGCGCACGAGGCCCTGCCAGGCGAACGCGAGCTTGGGCTGCAGCTCGAGGGCGGCGCGATAGCGCGCCTCGGCGCCCGGGTAGTCGCGCAGCTCCTCCAGGCAACGGCCGAGGTTGGCGAGCGGGATGACGTCCTTGGGCATCAGCGCGTGGGCCCTGCCGAACACCTCGTTCGCCTCCTGCCAGCGCCCCAGCTCGCTGAGCGTGTCGCCCAGGTTGTTCCAGGCCCGGCCGTAGGCGGGGTCCTCCGCCACCGCGCGCTGGAACGACTCCACCGCGGCCGCGCGGCGCTGCGCCTCCTTCTGCACGTTGCCGAGGTTGAACCAGGCGATGGCGTAGTCGGGCCGGATCTCCAGCGCCTTGCGGTACGCCTCCTCGGCGCCGCTCAGGTCCTTCTTGCGGCGCAGCGCGATGCCGAGGTTGTTCCAGGCGCGGAAGCGGCGCGGGTCGGCGTCCAGCGCCGCGCGGGCCGCGGCGATCGCGCCATCGAGGTCCTGGCGCTGCAGCAGGATCCGCGAGCGGTTCACGTGGGCCGCGGCCATCCCCGGGCTGGCCCGCAGCGCCTCGCCGTAGGCGGCCATCGCGCCGTCCGGATCGCCGAGCCGCTCGCGCGCCAGGCCGATCCCCTGCCAGCTCGCCGCCACGCGCACCCCGCTGCGCAACGCCTCCTCGTAGAGCTGGATGGCACGGCGCGGGTCCTGTTCGAGGATCGCGTAGGCCAGCGAGTAGCGCGCGCCCGCCTGCCCCAGCCACAGCTCCTCGATCGCCGCCACGGCGTCGGCGGTCGCGGTCTTGTCCTGGGTCTCGCTGGCGGCTCGTGCCCAGTAGAAGTGGTAGACGGCGCGCGCCGTGGCGCTCCACTGCACGGCCTGCGCGAAGTGCCGCGCGGCGCGCGCGTAGGCCTGCCGGTCGTCCACCTCCTTGCCGCGCACCCATTCGCGCAGTCCGGCGAGGAACGCCGCCGAGGCGCCCTTGGGGGTGCCCGCGCCGGCGATCAGCGTGCGGGCCTCGTCGCGGCGGCCCAGCCGCTCCAGCACGTGCGCGCGCGCCCGCTGCGCCGCCTCGGCGGCCGGCCACCGGACCAGCGCGGCCTCCACGCGCGGCAGCGCCTGCGCGGCGCGACCGGACTCCGCCAGCACCACGCAGAGTCCGGTCGCGGCTTCCAGGTCGTCGGGATCGAGCCCCAGCACCTCCTCGAAGGCGGCCACGGCCCGGTCCAGGTCCTCGTCGCCGAACGCCAGGAACGCCTCGGTCTTGAGGGCCTCGATCCGCTCCGCGCGCAGCCGGTCGCGCCCGGCCTGCACGAGGGGCGCGTTGGCCACCTGGTAGCCGAGCAGTGCGGCGATGGTCGGCACGCTCAGCGTGAGCACGCCCACCAAGGCGGCCTTCACCGGCTCGCGCCGGACCCGGCGCAGGAAGAGCGCCACGCGGCCACGCCGCCGCGCGCTCACCGGCTGGCCGGCCAGGAAGGCGCGCAGGTCTGCGGCCATGGCGCCGCCGTCCGGGTAGCGTGCCGCGGGATCCTTCTCCAGTGCCTTGAGCACGACCGCGGCGAGGTCCGCGGGCACGTGCGGATCCACGCGCGCGGGATCGAGCGGATCCTCGTGGCGCACCCGCTCCAGCACCTCGGCGGTGGTGGGCGCGTCGAAGGGCCGCACCCGGGTCAGCAGCTCGTAGAGGGTCACGCCGAGCGAGAACACGTCGCTGCGCGCGTCCACCCGCAGGCCGTTGGCCTGCTCCGGCGACACGTAGTGCGGCGTGCCCTGGAACGAACCCTCGATCGTGATCGTGGGCAGCGCCTCGTCGTGGGCGAGGCCGAAGTCGGTGAGCACCGCGCGGCCGTCGCGCCGCACCAGGATGTTGCCCGGCTTCACGTCGCGGTGCACCACGCCCTGCGTGTGGGCGTGGCCGAGCGCCTCGGCCACCTCGGCGACCAGCTCGACGCGCTGCGCCAGCGGCCGCAGCTTGCCGGTCGTGCCGTCCACTGCTCCGAGCGGCTCGCCGTCGACGAGCTCCATCGCGTACCAGAACACCTCGTCCTGTTCGCCGACCCCGTACACCTCCACGATGCCGGGATGCCGCAGGCGCGCGGCCATCGCCGCCTCGCGCTTGAACCGTGCGATGCGCCGCGGCTCCGCGGTCACCTGCGCGCGCAGCACCTTCACCGCCACGCGCCGGTCCAGCGCCACCTGCTCGGCCTCCCAGACCACGCCCATGCCGCCGCGGCCGACCTCGCGCACGAGCCGGTACTCGCCCAGCAGCCGCTCTCCGGATGCCGGGGCCGGCGCGGCGTCCGCCGCATCCTCGCCGAGCACCATCGGCTCGAGCACCTCGCGCAGCTCCGGGTGGCGCCCGAGGAACTCCTGGGCCGTGCCCGGCTGTCCCGCCTCCTGCCACTCGCAGTACACCGAGAGCGCCCGCTCGAGCCGGTCGAGCGAGGACGGCGGGTTGGCGGGGTTGACAGGCATTCGACCTCGATTGTGCCGCTGCGCGCGTGCCGATCCCCTCAGGTTTCGTTCAGGATCGTGGCCAGTTCGCCGTTGCGGATCCGCTGCACCAGACGCGCCAGCCGCCCCAACGCGCGCTGGAAGCGCATGCGCGCCGCGTCTTCGCGGATCCCGAGCTGCCGGCCGATGTCCTCGAAGGCCAGACCCTGCCACTGGCGCAGGTGCACGATCTCGCGGTCCTCGGCGGGCAGGAGCTCGATCCCGAGCTGCAGCCACGACGAGGCCTCGTTGCGCATCGCCGCCTGGCTGGGCGCGGTCTGCGAGGAGTCGAGGTTGAGCACCGTGTCGGAGCCGGGGATCGGCTGCTCGCGCCCGACGTCGCGCTTCTCCTGGTGCAGGTAGCGGTGGCGCATGCGCACCTGGTTCTCGACGATGCGCGCGATCAGGGCGCGGAACTGGTCCCGGTCGGAGAGCAGGAAGCGCGGCCCGTAGCGCAGGATCTGCAGCACCGCGTCCTGCACGAAGTCGCCGGTCTCGGCGCGCGCCCGGAGCGCCGCTCCCAGGCGCCGGCCCACCTGCTCGCGGATCCACGGCAGGTCGCGCTCCAGGAGCTTGCCCAACGCGTCGCGGTCGCCGCTGTGCCAGCGCTGCAGCAGCTCCATGGTCTCCGAGGGCTTGCGCGCGTCCACGCCGCGATTGAATCCACGGCCATGGGGACGGCCAAGGGGGTGCGCCCGATGCCGGCAGCCGCCGGGGCGGCCGGAGTGCGGCGCGAGCTGTCCAGGTTCCGGGGGTGCACCCGGGCACTGCCATGGCCGCCACGGCAGCGGCGCGGGGAGCCGAACCCCGCGCCGCTGCGCCGCCTGCCCGGATCCGTGGGATGCCAGGCGGCGGCGGCCAGCCAATCCTGGCGGGCCCCGTGTGGATCCCGGTCGCGTGCCGCTGCCAGGAGTGTCCGGCATCGACGCCGGCCCTGGAGCACACCATGCACCCCGCCTTCGCCTCGTCCGTCCCCGGACCGCTCTTCGCCTCCGCCATGTTGGCCGGAGTCCTTGCGGCCCAGCGCGTTCCCCTCCCCGAATCGCAGACCGCGCCTGCGCAAACCGCCCGCCCAGCGGCGGCGCTCGCACCCGTGACCGCGGTCGTGCAGGAGCTGCGCATGCGTCTCCAAGACGACGTCCGGGACGACCTGCCCGACTTCGCGCCGAGCGAGGACGTGCGTGACGCCGACGGCAACGTGGTGGCCACGCGCGCGAAGGGCAACCCGTACGTGCTCGCCTTCCTCGGCGGCCAGCAAGCCCCGGCCCGCGGCATCGATCCGCGCCTCCTGGGGCGCGCCGGCGCCGACCCGCTGGGCACGAGCCACGGCTTCGTGATGCTGCGCGGCCGCATGAGCGAGGCGAAGTTCGCCGCGCTGCGCAACCTGGGCCTGCAGGTCCTCGGCACGCACACCTGGCAGTCGGTGAAGGCGCGGATCCCGCACGCCGCGCTCGCCGACCTCATGCGCCTGGACTTCGTGCACTGGGTGGGATTCGCGACGCCCGCCCAGAAGGTCGATCCGGTGCTTGCCCGGCAGCTCGCTGCCGCGGGCGCCGAGCCCGTCGAGGTGTACGTCAACGCATTCGCCACCGACCTGAACGTCAACTCGCGGCGCGACACGATCCCACCCGCCGACGGCCCTGCGCCCGGACCCGTGGACGCACAGGTCCTGCCCCTCAGCCGCGTGACGCCCAATGGCCCGTTCCAGGCCGCGCTCGCCGCCGAGGGCTTCGTCTACGACTCGTACCTCGAGGCGACGCACACGTTCCGTGGTCGTCTCACCCGGGCACAGCTCGAACGCGTCCTGGAGCTCGACTTCGTGCTCTACGTGGAGCACGTGCCCGAGCTTCGCACCCACGACGACCAGTCCATGCCGATGATCGGCCAGGACCGCACGCGCCGCGACTTCCCAGGCACGCGCATCCCGATCGGTTTCATCGACACAGGCATCGACAGCACACCCTGGCACCAGGACTTCGGCACCAAGGGCTTCATCGGCTGGGACACCACCGGTCAGGGCGTGTACGCGGACGGCAACGGCCACGGCACGCACGTCGCCGGGACCATCTTCGGCAAGGGCATCGCCGACGGTCGCTACAAGGGCGCAGCCCCTGCGGTGGGCGACGTCGACGGCTTCCGGGTCTTCGTGGGTCGCTTCCTCAACAACAACGGCTTCGGCGTGGGCAACGTCACCGACCTCTACAACGCGCTGAAGGCGGATGCCCTGGTGTTCGGCCTCGTCAACCCTCGCCCAGTGGCCGTCAACAACTCCTGGGGCGGCTACTCGAACCTCGGCTTCTCGGGCACCGACGTCAACTCGCGCAACGCCGACAACACGGTCTACTACAACAACCAGTGCTACGTGTTCTCGGCCGGCAACCTGCCGCCGGGCGAGACCGCGATGTGGGCCGCCACGCCGGGCGCGGCCAAGAACGTCCTCACCGTGGGCGCGGTGCGCGACTATCGCAGTGGGACACTCTTCCCGGGCACGACGGCGGCGTTCTCGCTGCGGGGCACCACCGACTCACGCATCAAGCCGGACATCGCGGCGCCGGGCGACATCGAGACCTCGTGCGCGTTCGACACGATCAACGCCTACTCGAACAAGAGCGGCACCAGCATGTCCGCCCCGCACGTGACCGGCGTGATCGCGAGCATGGTGCAGGTGTGGCCGCAGCTCAGCTACGCACCCGCGGCGCAGAAGTCGCGCGTGATGGCCAGCGGCGAGGTCGACAACCTGCCGATCCGCACCACCGACCAGGGCTGCGGCATCGTCAACTCGCAGCGCATCCTCGGCACGCCCAAGGCGGGCGGCAGCACGTACTGGGGCGAGATCTCGGGCACCGGCGGCTGGCAGTACTTCGACATCGCCATCCCGGCCGACTCCGACACCGTGCGCATCGTCCTCACCTACTGCGAGCCCGAGGCCTCGGCCGGCGCCGCCGCGGCGCGGCTCTATGACCTGCGCATGTACATGGATCTGCCCCCCTACGCCGCGGGCGGCAATGTCGGCGAGTTCAGCATGTCCAGCGCCAACGACACCTCGCTGCATCACTACAGCCACATGCGCAACGGTTCCGGCGCGTTCGCCTACCAGGCCCGCGGCCAGACCGTGCGCTTCAAGGTCTATGGACAGAGCGTCACGGGCTTCCCGGCCAAGTGGGCGGCGACGGTGAACACCTACCAGGTGACCCCGTTCGGCGAGCCGGCCGTCACCGTGACGCCCAGCAACACGATCGTCCTGCCCGGCGCGGCCCTGCAGATCAAGCAGACCATGGCCGTGCAGAGCAACGTCCGCGACTTCGAGGTCGGCCGCCTCTGGCTGAGCAACTACGCGCCGTTCACCGTGACCGGCATGGAGCGGTTCACCGAGGACAGCGTGCTGCACCGCTACCTCGCCGGCACGACCTGGCCCAGCAGCCCCTACCCCTCGTTCGCCGAGGGCATGACCGTCGGCTGGGGCACCCAGCGCACGCTCACCTACAGCCTGCTCGCGCCCGCCGCTGGTGGCGTCTACTCGCTGCAGACCAACGCCACGCACCGGTCCAGCACGCTCGCGCCCGTGCAGACGTCGATCTGCGTCGACGGCAGCCCGCCCAACTGGGTCACCAACCTGCAGTGCACGACGCACACGCCCGACGTGTGGTCGAACCAGGGCAACCTCGGATTCGCCTGGACCCCCGCCACCGACAACGGCTGCGCAGGCGTCGACCGGCTGCGCTACGCGCTCCAGGAGGGCCTGTTCGGCACTCCGAACCTCGACCTGCCCGGCACTGCGGCCGGCACGTCCTTCCCCGACCTCGCCAGCACGGCGTCCGGCTACTTCTTCAACGTGCAGACCTTCGACCGGGCCGGCAATGCGAGCGGCCGGATCGGGATCGGCCCGATCCGGATCGACCGGACCGCGCCGGCGACCCCGACGGTGAACCTCGCTGGCAGCAGCTACACCAGCCTCGTCTTCCAGGTCACGGCCACCAGCGGCGACGCGCACAGTGGCCTGAGCGAGATGCGCTACTCGCTGGATGGCACGACCTGGACTCCCTGGCTCCCCTATCAGGGCACGGTGCGCACGGTCGACCTGAGCGCCGCCAGCTTCGGCGGGCGCCCTGGCCGCGGCTCCGTGTACGTCCAGGTGCAGGATCGCGCCGGCAACCTGAGCTCGCCCGGCCAGTCGGGGTTCGAGTACTACCCCTGTCCAGGCCTGACGCGCGTGTCCGGTTCCAACACGCTGGAACAGATCACGCTCGGCTCGTTCCTCCTGGATGGCACCAACCTGGTCGACGCCAACGTGCAGGAGGTGCGCTTCGGCCCGGTGCGCATCCCGCGCAGCAACACCAGCAACCAGTGGGACAAGGGCTACTTCCGCGTGCTCGGCCCCACGCAGATCGAAGTGCACCCGCCGCAGGGTCTGCCCGCCGGCGCGCATGACATCCTCGTGCGCGGCCTGCTCTGCACGAGCAACCCGCTGTCCGTGCGGCTGGTGGCGCCCGGCCTGCCGATCCTGCGCACCGTGCCGCTCCTCAAGGGCGGAGAGCCGCAGACCGTGTTCACCCACCGCGGCACCATGGGCGCCGGCACCCTCGCCTATCTGACCCTCAGTCCAAGCCAGACGCTCTCGATCCTGCCGGGAGTGGTCACCCTCGGCATCGGCGCGGGGTTCACCAGCCTCACGCTGCTGCCGGTGGGGCTGCCGCATGACGCGGGCACCGGGGTGGCGCGCATCGGGCCCTTCGGGACCACGACCGCGTTCGCGGGCGCGACCCTGCACTTCCAGGCGATCGTGCTCGACCCGGCCAACCCGGTCCTGCCCCTGCGCGTGACCGACGTCGGCTCGACGGTCTATCAGTGAGCGCGCCCGGGTGCCGCGTGACGCGCGCGGCACCCGGGGCGGCTCGTGGGATCCGGACGACGGCGCCCGACCGCAGACCCCCGCCGCGCTCAGATCACGCCGCCCACGTCGCGCACGTCGTCGGTGTGCTCGGTCGCCACCACCGGGGCGCCCTTGACCAGGGCCTGGAACGCCGCCGCGTCGAGCGTCTCGCGACTCAGGAGTTCCCGGGTGATGGTCTCCAGCAGCGTGCGCCGCTCGCTGAGGATCCCGCGCGCCTCGGCGTAGCACTGGTCGAGGATCTTGCGCACCTCCGCGTCCACCTGCTGGGCGGTCTCGGCACTCACGTCGAGCTGGAAACCGCCGTCGCCGAGGAACACCGGGCCCTGCTGGCGGCCGCAGTGGGTGAGGCCCACGGCGTCGCTCATGCCGTACATGCACACCATCTGGCGGGCCATGTCGGTGGCGCGCTCCAGGTCGTTGGCGGCGCCGGTGCTGACCTCGCTGAACACCACGTCCTCGGCGGCGCGCCCGCCCAGGAGGCCCTTGATCCGGTCGAGCAGCTCGGAACGGGTCATGAGGAACTGGTTGTCCTCGGGCACCTGCAGCGTGTAGCCGAGTGCGGCGCGGCCGCGCGGCACGATGCTGATCTTGACCACGGGATCGGCGTACTTGGAGAACGCCGCGACCAGCGCGTGGCCGACCTCGTGGTACGCCACACGCTCCTTCTCCTGCGGATCCAGTCGGCGGCTGCGGCGCTCGGGACCAGCCACCACCTTCTCGATGGCCTCCTCGAGGTCCTTCTGCGCGATCTTCGTGGCGCCGCGCCGCGCGGCCAGCAGGGCCGCCTCGTTCACGGTGTTGGCGAGGTCCGCGCCGGAGAAGCCGGGCGTGCCCTTGGCGATGCGCCGCAGGTCGATGCCCGGCTCGAGCGGCTTGCCCTGCACGTGCACGCGCAGGATCGCCTCGCGCCCGTCGATGTCGGGCGCGTCGATCACCACCTGGCGGTCGAAGCGGCCGGGGCGCAGCAGCGCGCGGTCCAGGACGTCGGGGCGGTTGGTGGCGGCCAGCAGGATCACGCCGGCGTTGGCCTCGAAGCCGTCCATCTCCACCAGGAGCTGGTTGAGGGTCTGTTCGCGCTCGTCGTTCACCGCCCCCACGTGCACCCCGCGCGCGCGGCCGATCGCGTCGAGCTCGTCGATGAAGATGATGCACGGCGCCTTGGCCTTGGCCTGCACGAAGAGGTCGCGCACCCGTGCCGCGCCCACGCCGACGAACATCTCCACGAAGTCGCTGCCCGAGAGCTGGAAGAACGGCACGCCCGCCTCGCCGGCGACGGCTCGCGCCAGCAGGGTCTTGCCCGTGCCGGGCGGGCCGACCAGGAGCACGCCCTTGGGGATCTTGGCGCCGAGGGCGCGGAAGCGTTCGGGGGTCTTGAGGAACTCGACCACCTCGCGCAGCTCGGTCTTGGCCTCGTCGCAGCCGGCCACGTCGGCGAAGGTCACGCCGGTCTCCTTGTCGGCGACCAGCTTGGCCTTGGAACGTCCGAAGCTGAGCATCCCCTGGCCGGGGGCGCGCCGCAGCATCATCAGGAAGAGCAACGTGAGCACGCCGAGCGGCAGCAGCCAGCCCCAGAAGAACTGCGCGAACGGCGAGGGCCGCACGCCCACGAACTTCACGCCGCGCTTCTCGAGCTCCTCGGTGAGCTTGGGGTCGTCCACCACCGTGGTGCGGAACAGGTACGGCTCCAGGTCGGCGGCGGTCGGTGGCTTGGCATCCGGCTGGGTCGCGAGCGTTTCGGCCTTGGGCTGGACCTTGCCGACGATCTCGTCCGTGCTGACGGTGACTTCCACGACCTCGCCCTGGGCGAGGCGCTGCTTGAACTCGCTGTATGGGATCGTGCGGGTGCCCAGCCCGGCGGCCAGCTCCTGCCAGAGCCAGAGCACGAGCAGGAGCGTCGTCATGTACAGCAGCGGCACGCGCCAGGCGGGCGGAGGCGGCTTCTTTCCCGGAGGCGTCCCCGGCGGAGGCGGATTCGGTTGCATCCGCCGGACAAGCTACCCGGAAACCCCTGGAAGCAAGTTTCCTGGTCGTGCGCGGCGGCCAGAAAACCCGCTCGGAGCCGTGCCGGGTTCACGGCGCGCGGAAGCGCAGCGCCGCGTCGCCCATCCGCTGCGCGGGGCCCAGCAGCACCGCCACGTCGCCCGGCTCCATGCGGGTCTCGGGCCCGATGTGGGTGAGGACTTCCGTGCCGCGCCGCACGGCCACCAGCGTGCAGCCCGTGAGCGTGCGCAGCGCGACCTCCTGGACGGACTTGCCGGCGAGCACCGACCCGGCCTCGACGCGGAACGACTCCACGCTCAGCTCGGGGATGTAGTCGGCGAAGCGGGCTGGGTCGGGGCCGGTCGGGCGCGCGGCCTTCTCGATCGCGAACGCGCCTTCGCGCACCTCGCGCACCTGGCGGCCGATCTCGTCGTCGGGGACCAGGAAGTGCCGCAGGGCGCGCACGAGGATCTCGACCGTGGTCTCCAACTCCAGGGGCACCACGTCGCGCACGCCTTCGCGCAGGAGCGGCGCGACCTCGCCGAGGTAGGTGGCGCGCACGATGAGGCGCACGTGCGGGTTGAGGCGGCGGGCGAGTGCGACGGTGCGACGCGTGGCCTCCGCGTCGTTGGTGGCGATGACCAGTAGCCGCGCGCGCTCGATGCCCGCGGAGCGCAGCACCACGGGCCGCGTGGCATCGCCGACGAACGCCCTGCCGCCTGCGGTCTGGATCAGGTGGACGGTGGCCGCGTTCAGCTCGATCCCGACGTGCGGGACGCCCACGCGCTCGAGGGCGCGCCGCACCGCCTGCCCGGTGGTGCCGAGGCCGACCAGGATCGCGTGGTCGCGCACTTCGTCGCCCACGCCGCGATCTGCGGGCCCTGGGCCGATCGGACGCGTGTCGGGGCGCCGGTGGGTGAGCGCGTCGCCGATCAGGAAGAGCACGGGCGTGAGCGCGATCGACACCACGGCCACGACCACGAAGAGGGACTTCACGTCGGCCGGGAGCAGCGTTCCGCCGCTCGGCACCTGCATCAGCACGAACGCGAACTCGCCCACCTGCGCGAGCCACAACGCGGTGCGCAGCTGCACCCATCCGGGCAGGCCGAGGAAGCGCGTGATCGGGAACACGATGAGGGCCTTCGCCGCGAGCAGGGCGGCGAGCAGGCCGAGCGCCTGGAGCGGCCGTTCCGCCACCACGGCCGGGTCGAAGAGCATGCCGATGCTCACGAAGAACATGCTGGTGAGGGCGTCGCGCAGCGGTTCGACCTCGCCCTGCACGAGGTGGCGGTACGGCGACTCGCCCAGGACCAGTCCGGCAAGGAACGCGCCGAGCGCCATCGACAGGCCCATGGCGCCGGTGGCCAGGGCCGTGCCGAAGCAGAGCGTGATCACCGTGAGCACGAGGATCTCGCGGCTGCGGGTGCGGACCACGAGGCTCAGGACCCTGGGGATCACGAACCAGGCGCCGGTCACCAGGGCTGCGAGCCCGAGGAACGAGAGGCCGATGCGTGGGAGCAGCCCTTCCTCCCCGGCGCCGGCGAGGAGGGGCACCAGCAGGATCATCGGCACCACCACCAGGTCCTGCGCCAGCGAGATCGCGATCGACGGCCGGCCCGCTGGGGAGTCGATCTCGCCGCGGTCCGAGAGCAGGCGCAGGATCGAGGTGGTGCTCGAGTGCGTGACCAGGAAGCCGAGGAAGAGCGACTGCGCGAGGCTCAGGCCGCCCAGCAGGCCCGCGACCGCGCCGGCCGCCAGGGTGAGGCCGACCTGCAGCCCGCCGCCGAGGAGCACGTAGCGCCGCAGCCGCACGACCTGGGCGAACGAGAGTTCGAGCCCGACCGAGAAGAGCAGCACGACCACCCCGATCTCGGCGAGCCGGTCGACCAGCGCCTGGTTCGCCACCACCCCGAGCCCGTGCGGCCCGACCAGGACGCCCACCGCCAGGAACCCACCCATCGGGGGCAGACGCAGGGCATGAAAGGCAACCGCGACAGCAACGCAGAGCCCCGTCAGCAGTGCCAGTTCCAGGACCGTGGGATCGATCCCGGCAAGGTACGCCCGAAACGACTCTGAGCAATCTCGACGGTCGTGTTACGCCTCCGTAACACGACCGTCGAGATTGCTCAGAGTCGCGTCAGGCTCAGTACGTCAGTTCGGTGACGATGCCGACGCCGATCTGGACGGAGCCGGTGGGAGAGGTGGCGTTCGTGAGGTTGTAGATGCGCGTGTGGGGGTCGTAGCCACCGATCGTGGTGCGGATCGAGGGGCTGGCCACGAGGGCCGTGAGGCTCGCATCCGCGGCGACGGCCTGTGCCTGCAGCGTGAGGCCGAAGTTCTCGTAGTGCAGAGGGATGTTGAACGTGGCCGTCCCGGTCGCGCTCAGCGGCTTCTGCATGAGCAGCAGTACATCCTGGTGGACGAGGCACCCCTGGCTGAACGGCAGCGGAATGGGCGCGGGCAGCAGCTGGGTGCCGAGCAGGAGCACTCCCGTGCCCGAAGCAGGGCCGGTCGTCAGGTTGTAGTTGAGCGTGGACGTGGCGGTGGTTGCCGCGCCACCGGTGGTCGCCATCGCGAGGCCGCACGCGGTGCCCGTGACTACGTTCACCGCCGCCTGCGTGAAGCTCGTGTCGTGCGAGTAGCTCCCGGCTGGAATCGCGTACGTCGTGTACTCGATCAGGAGGTTCCCCAGGGCAGTGGCGTACGGGAATGGCTGGTCCAGTGGGAACTGCGTCACGAACGGCGCGGGCGTCGGCGTGCTCGGTTGTGCGGGCAGGTTCACCAGCTTCCGGGTGAACACGATCTTGTAGTCTGCGCCGACATTGCTCGCGAACGTGCCGCTCGCCGACCATGGGCTCGTCGACGTGCTGCTCATCGCGATCTCGAGGTCGACGCCGGTCTTCGCCGCTGCCGCAAGGCCGCCTTGCCCCCGGAGCGCGATCTTCTGGACCGCGAGCCCGGCCACGCCCACGAGGCGCTTGTCGTAGAGGTACTGGACCTTGTGCTGCGTGCCGAGTCCGAACGGGTAGGCCGTGTATGAGTTCGCCTCGGTCGTCGCGTAGCGGCTCGGCACGACCGTGGTCTGCTGGGCCTGGAGGCCGGCGAAGAGGAAGGGAAGGGCGAGGAGGTTGTGGTAGCGCATGGGGGAGGCCTTGCTTCGGCTGGTGGGTCCGTCCCGCAGGGAATCCGATCGCTGCATGGCGGCGCGGCGCAAGATCCCCGCGGACTTGCCTCCGACGCGCCTGCTGGTCGGAGAGGTTCCCCGAAACGACTCAGAGTCGCAGTTCAACGACCGGGGCGACGGTGGTCCAGGCGCTGCCGAAGGGCAGGGTCACGCTGCCGATGTTGAACACGGTCGAGACGGGGTAGGCCCCGCCGATCGTGGTGATGCGTGTGGCGGTCGCGGGCATGCGCGTCAGCGCCGGGTCGGCGGCGACCACCTGGCTGTGCAAGACCGCGAGGAACATCCCCCGCGCGACAGGCAGCGAGAACCGGGCCGCCCCGCCCGCGCCCACCGCACCGGCCAGGATCACCGGCGCGTCCTGGTACAGGAAGCAGGAACCCACGGGGAGGCGCAGCGGCGCCGGCAACACGGTGGTGCCGAGGAGCAGGAGCGCGATCCCGCCGGGCGGGGCCGATTCCACTTCCCATGCGAGATCGGAGCCGTTCGGCGGCACCGTCCCGCCGGTGATCCTCACGAAGATCTGGCCGCAGTCGAACCCGCGGTACTCCTCGCGCGCGGGTTCCCATCCGACCGCATCGATCGCGTATGCGCCTCCCGGCTGGTTGTGGATGCGCCCCTCCACCACCAGGGTCCCGGCGGCACTCATGTACAGATAGGGCACATCGAACGGGAACGGGATCGCGAACGGCCGTGGCCACGAGCCCGCGGGCGGCAGACCGGGCAGCTGCACCAGCTTGCGCTGGAACACCGTCACGACCTGCGCGCCGTGATTGGCGGGGAAGTGCGTGGCGGGGGCGAGTGGATCGCGCGGAGAGGTCGACACGAGCAGCTCGAGGTCGACGTTGGCCTTGGCGCCGTTGTCGGCGCGCCCGTCGCCACGCCACGCGAGTCCGCGCAGGATCGCGGTCGGCGGCGTGCCCACGATGCCTGCGCCGTAGAGGTGCTGCACGCGCCCCTGCGTGCCGAGGCCGAAGGGCTGGTCCGCCCAGTTCGATCCTTCGCGCGTCGCGTGATTGGCAGGCACCACGACGGAATTCTGGGCAGGGAGTGCGGCGCAGGCCGCGAGGAGAACCAACAGGAACGAGCCGTCCTTCATGGCGAGACCTCCGGACTGGCGGGGGCGATGACGGGCAGGATCGTAGCCACCGCCGCACACGCGGGGGCGAGGCGACGCGGGGTCGTTCCGCCCGGAGCGCGCTTGGCGGCGCGGGAAAAGCGCGCGGCGGCGTCGCGCGTCGTGTTACGGTGGCGTGACGCGACCGTCGATGTTGCTCTGAGTCATGTCCGTCCGTCGTGAACCTCTGGTCGCCGCACGTCTTGTGGCAACGGTCCGCGCGCATCCCGGGGCGGATCCGGCGCTGGCCGGCGGCATGGACGAGGCGATCGTCCCGGGCTCGCGGCTGACCCGGCGGGCGGCCGTGGGGCTCTTCGAGGCCGCGCTGCAGTCACGCCTGCAGGACCTCGAGGCCCGCCGGTTGAAGGACCGGGGCGTCGGCTTCTACACGATCGGCAGCAGCGGCCACGAGGCCAACGCGGTGTTCGGCGCGCTCCTCCGCACGACCGACCCCGCGCTCCTGCACTACCGCTCCGGCGCGCTGCTCGCGGCGCGCCAGCGCCAGGGCCGCGGCGAAACGCCGCTCTTCGACGCCATGCTCTCGTTCGTGGCCTCGGCCGAGGATCCGGTGAGCGGCGGCCGGCACAAGGTGCTGGGCTCGAGCACGCTCTGGGTGCCGCCGCAGACCAGCACGATCGCCAGCCACCTGCCCAAGGCCGCCGGCATGGCGTTCGCCCTCGAACGCATGGCGCGCCTGCACCTGCCCCTGCCGATCCCCGCGGACAGCATCGTGTACTGCTCGTTCGGCGACGCCTCGTGCAACCACGCCACCGCGCAGGCAGGGTTCAACCTCGCCGCGGCGGCAACCCTGCACAACCTGCCCTGCCCGGTGCTCTTCGCCTGCGAGGACAACGGCATCGGCATCTCCACTCCCACGCCGCATGGCTTCGTCGCGCGCAGCTTCGCACAGCGCGCGGGGCTGCACTACGTCGCCGCCGACGGCCGCGATCTGGCCCAGGCCCACGACCAGGCCTGCGCGGCGATCGAGTACGTGCGCGGCCACCGCCGACCGGTGTTCTTCCACATGGCCACGGTCCGCCTGCTCGGCCACGCGGGCACCGACATGGAGAACGTCTACCGCACCGACGCGGAGATCGACGCCAACGAGGCGCGCGACCCGATGCTCGCCTTCGCCGACCTGCTGCTCCGCAGCGGCGCGCTCACCCGCGACGAGATGCTGGCGCTGCACGCCGACACCGAGGAACGGATCCGCCGCTGCGCGGAGGAAGCCCTCGGCCGGCCCAAGCTCGCCACCGCCGCCGCGGTGGTCGCCCCGCTGCGCCTGCCGGATCCCGCCGCGCTGCGTCCGCCGGTGGCCGACCCCGCGCTCCGCGCGCGGGTGTTCGGCGGCCAGCTGCCCGAGCTGGACCCCCGCCCGCGCCACCTCGCGTTCCGCCTCGCCCAGGGACTCAAGGACCTGCTCGCCGCCGTGCCGCACGCGTTCGTGTTCGGCGAGGACGTCGGCCGGCGCGGCGGGGTCTACAACGTCACCGACGGCCTGCAGGCGGCGTTCGGCCGGGCACGCGTGTTCGACACGATCCTCGACGAGACGAGCATCCTCGGCCTCGCGCAGGCGTTCGGCTCGCTCGGCGCGCTGCCGCTCCCCGAGATCCAGTACCTCGCCTACGTGCACAACGCCCTCGACCAGATCCGCGGCGAGGCGGCCTCGCTGCAGTACTTCAGCGCCGGCCGCTACCAGAACCCGATGCTCGTGCGCATCGCGGGCTTCGGCTACCAGAAGGGCTTCGGCGGCCACTTCCACAACGACAACAGCGTCGGCGCACTGCTGGACATCCCCGGCCTCGTGATCGCCGCCCCGGCACGCGCCGACGACGCGGTGGGCATGCTGCGCACCCTCGCCGCGGCGGCGCTGCAGGCCGGCAAGGTGTGCATCCTGCTGGAGCCCATCGCGCTCTACATGACCAAGGACCTGCACGAGAAGGGCGACGGCCTGTGGAGCTTCCCCTATCCACCGCCGCACGAGGCCGTGCCGCTGGGCGAACCGCGCATCCACGGCGCCTCGGACGGCGACACGTTGACGATCGTCAGCTACGCCAACGGCCTCTACATGAGCCTGCAGGCGCAGCGGCAGCTCCTCGCCCACGGCATCCAGGCACGGGTCCTCGACCTGCGCTGGCTCGCGCCCCTGCCCGTGGCCGCGGTGAAGGCCCACGGCCGCGCCACCGGCCGCCTGCTGGTGGTCGACGAGTGCCGCGCCACCGCCGGCGGCCCGGCGGCGCTCCTGCTCGCCGCGTGCGCCGAGGACCCGGAGCTGGCGGGCGTGGCGCTGCGTCGCATCGCCAGCCACGACACCTACATCCCGCTGGGACCCGCGGCCAACCTGGTGATGGTGCAGACCGAGGACATCGTGGCGGCGGCGCGCGCCCTGGCGCGCGAGACGGTGCGATGAGCGCGCTGCCCACCGCGGTGCTCTTCTGCCCGGGCCGCGGCAGCTACGGGCGCGAGGAACTGGGCTCGCTCCAGCGCTGGCTCCGGCCCGACGGCGCGGTGGCCCGCGCCCTCGCGCACGCCGGCGCCGAGCGCGTGGCCGCAGGAGAACCCACGGTGCGCGAGCTGGACGCCGCCCCCGCGTTCAAGCCCGGGCTGCACCTCCAGGGCCGCAACGCCGCGGAGCTGATCTGGTTCACCACGCTGGCGGCGCTGGAGACCCTGCGCACGCGCTACCGCATCGTGGCGATCGCCGGCAACTCGCTGGGCTGGTACACCGCGCTGCCCGCGGCCGGCGTGCTCGACCCGCTCGACGGGTGGCGCCTGATCGACACGATGGCGCGCCTGCAGGCAACCGTGGCCGGCGGCCAGATCCTGACCTCGTGCGTCGACGGCGAGTGGCGGCACGACGCCGAAGCCGCGGCCGAGGTGGCGCGCGCGCTCGACCAGGTGAACGCGCGCGGCGCGGACCACTTCGTGGCCCGCTCGATCCGTCTGGGCGGACACGAGGTCCTGGCCGGCACCGAGGCCGGCGTGCAGGCGCTGCTGGCCACGCTGCGCAGGCGCAAGGTGGGCGAGCGCGAGTTCCCGTTCCGGCTCGCCGGGCACGGTCCGTTCCACACCCCGCTCTGCGCGGGCGTGGCCGAGGCGGCGCTGCCCGTGCTCACCGCGTTCGCCGCGCGGCGGCCGGACGCGTACCTCATCGACGGCCGCGGCCTCGTGCACAGTCCCTGGTCGGCCGACCCCGCGGAGCTGCTGCGCTACACCGCGGGCGAGCAGGTCGTGACCACCTTCGACTTCACCGCCTGCGTGCGCATCGCGCTGCGCGAGTTCCAGCCCGACGTGCTGCTCTGCGCACCGCCGGGCACCTCGCTGCGCGCCCCCGTCGGCCACGTGGTGCTGCGCGAACGCTGGCGCGGGCTCGCCACGCGCGAGGCGCTCTTCGCCGCGAACGTGATCCGGACCGAGTAGGCGCCGGTCAGCGGTCGCGCCGCGGCTCCTGCCACCACTCCGGCTCGTCGTCGGCGGCGTAGAAGCCGAAGTACTCCGCGATGACGTCGACGGCGATCACGATCGGCAGGCCCACGATGCGCAGCCAGATCGGGATGTCGCTCGTCACCTGGGTACGCCGGTGGGTCTCGACCACGTGCACCTGCAGGTCCGGCACCTCGAGCACGGTGGCGGGATCGTCGAGCGGAGCGTACAGGCGCGTGGTGAGTCGTACCCGCGCGCTCGCGGAGAGGCTCCAGTGCAGGAGGTCTTCGTCCTCGCGCACCCGCGCACGCGCCAGGAGCAGCGCCGACCCGCGCACCAGCACGCGATCGGGCGCGGCGCCCGCGGAGTCGCGCACCACGCCCACCAGCGTCACGTTGTCCAGCCGCTCCAAGCCGCCCGGCTGCGCGGCCGAGGCCAGGATCGCGTCCACTTCCTCGGGAGCCACGACCTTGCCGTGGGCATCGACCGCGGCGAGGAGGGAATGGCTCACGTCGCCCGTGGGGCGCGCGGAGATCCAGTGCACCCAGTGGCCCGTGCGAAAGAGATCCGCGGCCACGCAGTACCCGGCCGTGCCGAGCCAGGCACCCTGGTGGTCGGGCAGCCCCGGCAGGCGCGCGGCCACGTCCGCGGCGTCCGCGGCGACGCCGATGGCCGTGCGCGGCAGGCTGCCCTCCAGGTAGAGGCCGGCGGAGTAGGGGGGCCCGCGCTGCTGCTTCTCGACCACGACCGCCACGCGCGGGCGCGCAGGGCCGAGGCCCCCCCGCAGGAGCGCGTGCACGGCGCTCAACCTGCGGTCCCCGTGCAGGACGAGCCAGCTCGGCCCCGCGGCCGGTTCCCGCGTGCCAGCGGCACCCAGTTCCGGGACCAGGGATTCCGGGGCCTCGATGCCGACCCAGGAATACGGCAGCGCATCGGTGCCGCTGCCCACGATGGACCCGGCCGCGCGCAGGGACGCGCCCGGGTGCGTCGTGCCGGTGCGCCAGACGGTCGTGCGCGTGTGCCAGCCCTCGAAGAGCAGCGTCTTCGTGGCGCAGCCGGCGAGCGCCGCCAGACCCAGGAGCAGGGCGCAGACGACCCTGCGGCGGGGCGGTACCCGGGAAGCGTGCACGCAGGCTACCGTAGCGCCCGCATGCCGCTCTTCGAAGCCGTGGTCCAGAGCGTGGCGGAGGCCCGGGTCGCCGAGGCCGCTGGCGTGGACCGCCTGGAGCTCTGCGTGGCTCTCGCCGAGGACGGGCTCACGCCGCCCCCGGAGCTGACCCGCGCCGTGGTCGCGGCGGTGCGGCTCCCCGTGCACACGATGGTGCGCGCGCGGCCAGGCCCGTTCTTCGTGGACGAGGCCGGACTCTCGCTGCTGGAACGCCACTGCGCCGAGCAACGCGCCGCGGGCGCGCGCGGACTCGTGTTCGGCATCCTCGACGACCGCTCCGCCGTCGACGTCGCCGCCACCGCGCGCCTCGTGCGCGCCGCGCGGCCGTGCGTGGTGACCTTCCATCGCGCCTTCGACCGGGTGCCCGACCGGAGCGCCGCGCTGGAGACCCTGATCGGCCTCGGCGTCGAGCGCGTGTTGACCTCGGGCGGCGCCGCCGACGCCTACCTCGGGCGCGCGGCGCTCCGCACGCTGGTCGAAGCGGCTGCCGGCCGGATCGTGGTGATGGCCGGCGGCGGCGTGCGCCCGCACAACTGGCGCGCGATCGTCGCGGCCAGCGGCGTGCCCGAGCTGCATGGTTCGGTGCCGCTCTGCGCCAGGACGACGAGCTAGCGCGTCACGGGGAACCGCGCGGGAACCGCCCTTGCCGTGGGACCGGCGCACCCGGTTGCGCCGCTGCCAGGCTCTGCACCGGCCTGCGCGCGCACCGCGGCCCGAGGCGCCGCGTCGTGGCGAACCCCGTTTCGCTCCGGGCCGTGTGCTCTGGCCTGCTACGGACCTGCGCAAGGCCGCTCGCGCCGCGCCTCCGCGCGTGGCGGGCCGGGGCCACTTGGTGCCTCCCGGCCGCACGCGTATAGCACGCGCCACCATGCACGGAGCGAAGACGATCCACCGGCTGATCTCCGTGCAGTGGGGCACGACCGCCCTCGTGCCCTTCGTGATCCTGGCGCATTCGAACTTCCGCGGGGCGTCCGCGGGGTGGGTGCATGCCTCGCTCACTCCTGGCGACGAGCTGTACGCCTGGACCGTGAACCGGCTCGCCCTGTGGCTGCTCCTCTTCCTCGCCGGAGTGCTCTGCATCCTGCGGGCCAGGCGGACGGACCCGCATGGCGATCGCTGCGTGGAGTTCGCACGCTCGCGGGTCGGGTCGGTCTGCCTCGTCGCGCTCGTTCCCACGCTGCTCCTCCTGCTCGCGATCTTCGAGCCGAGCAGCGTCGCGCTGGTATGCATGCTCCTGCAGGTCCTGCTGCTCGCGGCCTGGGGGTTCAGCCGCACGGGCGCGACGATGCGGCGCGCCGTGGGGCGCGGCCTCCTGATCGCGGGCAGCCTGGCGGCCCTCTTCGCGCTCGGCGAGCTCGCGCTGCGGCTCCCGCCGATCGAGGCGGCGATCGGCGGCAGCCTGGAGGCCCGGGGCCGGCAGTGGAACCGCACCGACATGCGAGCGGTCACGGCCAGCAACACCCTCGGGCTCCGCTCCCCCCACATCGGCACCGACAAGCCCGGCAACGCCCTGCGCATCCTGGCCCTCGGCGACTCGTTCACCGCGGGGGACTGGCTGGATCGCACCACCGAGACCTGGCCGCACGTCACCGAGTCCGTGCTCGTGGCGCGCGGACACCAGGTGCAGTGCGTCAACGCCGGCCGGGGAGGCACCACCACCGAGGACGAGGCGAAGTTCCTGCGCGACGTCGGATGGGGACTGCAGCCCGACGTCGTGGTGCTCCAGTTCACCTTGAATGACACCGGCTTCGGCACCGCAGGGAGCCCGCCCCTCGTCCCGATCCTCGGTGACGGCCTGCGCCGCAAGAGCAGCCTCTACTCCTTCCTCGAGGACCGCTGGCAGGCCCTGCTCGCGTCCCGCACGCCGGGATCCGGCCTCGCGGACTGGTATCGCGACGACCACCCTGGATGGCGCGCGACGGCGGCCGCCATCGACGACATCGTGCAGCAGGCCCGGCGGCGCTCGATCCCCTTGGTCGCACTGATCTACCCCTGGCTGGCCGGACCGCTCGCACCCGGCAGGTATGCGCACCAGGAGGTGCACGACAAGATCCGGCATGCCTTCGCGCGTCATGGGGTGCCGGTCCTCGACGTGCTCCCCGCGCTCGCCGCGCGCCACCCGGAAGGGCGCCACTTCTGGGTACGGCCGTTCGATGCCCACCCGAACGCCGAGGCCCATCGCATCGCCGGCGAGGCGCTGGCGGAGTTCCTGCTCCGCGAACGCGTGCTCGAGAGTCGGCGCAGCCGGCGGCGCACGCGGCCCGATCGCGGCCGGCGCGCGAGCCTCGGCCCGGATGCGGTGCGGGGACCGCGCGATTCCGTTCGAGCCGCTCCCTGGAGCGGACGCCCTCCTCAATCCAACCGCACCACCGGCACCACTCCCGCCTGCACCGTGCCCAGCGGATCGCTCAGGCTCTGCAGGTTGTAGACCCGGCCGACGTCCTCGTTGCCGCCGAACACGGTGCGGATCGACTCGGAGGACGTCATGCGCGTGAGCGCGGCGTCGATCGCGATCCACTGCGAACGCACGAAGTTGCCCTGCAGGACCGGGACCAGGGGGTAGTCGAGGCGCGCGGTGCCGGCCGCGCTCACCGACACGACGGTGGCCAGGACGACGTCCTGGTGCAGCGGGCAGCCGCCGAACGGCAGGGGCAGCGGGGGCGTGAACGCCTGGATGCCGAGCAGGTGTCCGGCCGAACCGCCGGGGATGGCCCCGGCGATCGACCAGCCGATGCCCTGGTTGGGCGGCGAGGCGGAGCCGTTGTGCACCGTCTGGGTGAGGCCCTGGCACGGCGTGCCGGTGCTGCCATGGAGGGGCGGCACCGCGATCGTCGCGTCGAGGGGATACGCGGCGTTGGGCTGGGCGGCGACCTCGAACTCCACCAGGAGGTGGCCGAGCGCGCGCGCATACGCGAAGGGCTGTGCGAGCGGCAGGAACACCGCGAAGGGCTCCGGCGGCTGCGTGCCCGCGGTCAACGCGGGCAGGGAAAGGCTGGTGGGTCCGAACACGACCCGGTGATCGGTGCCGCGGTTGTTCGCAAACTGGATCGAGAGGGCGCGGGGATCGGCCACGCTCGTGCTCATGGCCACGCTCAGCTGCACCGGTCCCTTGGCGGGCACGTTCTGGCCCCCGTCGCCGCGCAGGGCGAGCACGTTCACCGTGGTGAACGGCGCCATGAAGAGCGTGCGCCCGTAGACGTGCTGCGCCCGGCATGGCCCGCCCAGGCCGAGCGGGAAGTTGGTGCGCGCGCCGCCTTCGAGCGTGGCGTAGCGGGACGGCACCACGGGACCCTGGGCAGCCAGGGTGCACGCGAGGCCGAGGCCTGCGGCGAGCGGGCGGAGCAGCGAGCCGACGTTCACACCTCGCAGTCTAGCGACAGCGTCTGTCCCGCGCGCAGGAGCTGCGGCTCCAGGAGGCGGACGGTCACGCCATCGCTCGTGCGCTCGACCGTGCACCCCGGAGCGGCCTCGCCGATCCGTACGCTCACGTGCACGGAGCCGGGCAGCTGCATCGCACCGAGTCGGAGCTCCCGCAGCGCGAGCCGGCCGTCGCGCACCTCCACCCGGTGGCGCCAGCCCTTCCCGGCCGGCATCCGTGCGTAGAGGCCGAAGCCCTCGGCCCCCGCGAAGAACGCCGCGAACTCCGGCTGCGGCCAGCGCGGCGCGAACCCGAGCACGCCCGCGGGGCCGTCGTACGCGAAGCCGCAGAGCGCGAGGAGCACGCCGTGGCTGGCCAGCGCGCGCGCGTAGTGCTCGCCGCACTCGACCTCGTTCCAGGGGTTGTGCTTCCGGCCGTCGTAGCGCTCGTCGATGCCGCGCACGACGGCGAGGCCCTCCTGCACGCGGCCCTCCCAGATGGCATGGCTCGCGTACTGCCACTCGATCCCGGTCCACACCTCGTCGCGATAGCGCACCGATGCCCCGCCGGGATGGCGCGAGCGCGGCCAGGTGCAGACGAAGAGCCCGGCCTCGCCGGCGCGCGCGAAGTAGCGCTCGGGCAGATGGTGCGCCTTCTGCGGGCCGACGTCCGGCGCCCAGTTGTAGCGCCAGATCGCATCGACGGCCTTGTGCACGGCGTCGCGCGGGTACAGGTAGCCGAGGCCGAGCTGATGCGCCCAGTTCTGGCCGAAGAGCTGGTCGCTCAGGCAGCCGTCGCCGTACTGGTCGCGCGGGTGCGCCCGGGCGTCGACCTGCTGGACGAAGTACTCGCCGTTGAAGAGCCGGGCCATGGTGCGCTCCGCCCCGCGCTCGGCCAGCGCGGTGCAGCGCGCCGCGAACCCGGCATCGCCCGCGTGCCGCGCCATCGCCGCGCCGGCCCGCAGCGCCGCGAGGTAGAGCGCGCCCACGAAGGTGTTCGCGCCGTGGAAGTCGATGTCGTAGGTGTTGTGCTGGCGGTCCTCGATCAGCCCGTCGTCGTCGGCGTCGTGGCGGATCAGGAACTCGAGCGCCTGCCGGGCGCGCGGCCACACGCGCCGCAGGAACGCGTCGTCGGCGCTGCACAGATGCTCGCGATACACCTTCAGCACCGTGCCGGCCTGGCCGTCGGCGGCATAGGCGCGGTTGCCGCGGAACCCCACCACGCCATCCTCGCCCAGCGCGGGCCCGAGGTCCTGCAACTCGCGGGTGCTGCGCGCCAGCGCCGGGAAGAGCCGCGCGAGTCCCTGCTCGTAGTTCCACACGTGCGTGCAGGTGCCCTCGCAGCACCCCACGCCCTCGAAGGCGTAGCAGCGGCCGTCGCGCCACACCTCGACCGTGTTGGTGGCCAGCGTCGAGAGCGGCGCCGCGATGCGCGCCAGGAGCCAGCGCGGCAGGGTGCTGGCGTCGTACCAGGTGGCGGCGAAGAGCCGCGTGCGCCGCTCGAGTTCGTCCGCGTGCTCGACCACGTGGCGCGCCAGCGCGTCGAGGTCGGCGAAGCGCGCCGCATAGCCTCGGCCGTGGGCGTGGTTGGGGAAGTGCCAGAGCAGCACCGTGCGGAACCGGGCCTCGCCACCCGGGGGAAGGTCGAAGTCCCACTCCAGCAGCTCGCCGGCGCGCTCCGACACGCGGCGCTCGCCCTCGGCGCGCAGGCGGGCGCCGGCGTCGCGCGCCAGCAGGCCCATCTCGCCGGCGTCGGGCTGGGTCGCGAACGCGCCGCCGCGCCCGCGCCTGGGGACGTCGGCGAACTCGATCTGGTCCACGTTCACATGGCCCCACGCCCCCTTGCGCGCGTCCACGATCTCGAATCGCGCGCGCCTGCCGCGCAGCGCGGCCACGTCGAAGGCGTGCCAGCGCAGCTCCTCCTGGTTGGCGCCGGTCGCGGTGCGGACCGCCTTGTCGTCCACCAGGAGGTTCACGCAGGTCTGGCCGCGATGCTCGCCGCCGCCGATCAGGAAGTTGATCCAGGGCCGGCGGATCTCGAACTCGGGCGAGAGCAGGCGGCCGGTGCGGTCGTCGTCATTGGCGTAGCTGTTCGCCAGGCCCTGGCCCTGGAAGCCGCGCACCGGCTGCTGGCTCGGGAACGCGCCCCGTGCGGGACCGGCTCCGAACGCGTCGCCCGCCACGGTCCACGCGCCGTACCCCTCGCCCTCGAAGTCCGCGAACACGTCGGGCGCGGCGGCCTCGCCGCGCTCCGGCGCGCGCGCGCTGTGGTGCAGCAGGCGGGCCGCGCCGAGTTCGCGGAGGGCGGTGAACGGGGCGGCGCCGAAATCGCGGCGCGACCCGCGCGCGGCCGCGTTCTCCAGCCAGGTGAGCAGCTGGCCCTGCGCGCGGCCCGCGCCGGCGTTGTGGATCCGCACCGACAGGAACGTGACCGGCAGGGTGGCGGCGTCGGCGTCGCAGGGCACGAACGGCGCGAACGCCTCGAGCATCACCTCGAGACCCAGGTCGGCGAGCGGATAGCGCACGCGCCCGATCGGGTACTCGCCGAGGAACTCGATGCCCTCGACTTCCTCGTCGCGCAGCCGGCGCAGCACCGGTGCACCGTCGCGCGCCACGCGCAGCGCGAAGCCGTGGTCCACGACCCGCGCGGGCGCGACCGTCTCGTAGCTGCGCGCGCCGTAGCCGGTGTTCACGAACTGGTTGTCGATCTGCCAGAGCCGCAGCGTGCCGTCGCCCCCCAGATAGATCTGCCCGGCGCCGATCCCGCCCACGGGCATGCCGATGGCGAGGCGCTCCGCACCCCGGTACACCCGCGGCTGGCCGCGTTCGGCCAGCCGCGCGAGCCACTCCAGCCGCAGCTTCTTGTCGACCGGGACGAAATGGTCGGGGGCGATGGCCCGTTCCTGCCACGACGGACGCAGGAACGGACCGGCCACGATGCGGTCCCCCAACGCGGCCGCCACCACGCCCTGCAGGAACGTGCGTCGATCGAGGGTCGACATGGTCGGCCCAAGGTAGCGCGACCCTCCGGGCCGTCCCCGTCCGATCCGCGCTCGCGATCGGCGGGGGCATGTCGGTTACTCTTCCCCGCTTTCCCCCCTACCCTTCGGAACGCCATGAACCGCACCCGGCTCGTCGCGCTGCCCGCAGCGCTGCTCTTCGCCCTCGCGCTTCCGGCCCAGGAGAAACTGGAGCTCGGCAAGATGTGGACCTTCGAGAACGCTCCCCTGGAGCACCTCGAGAAGGCGCATGGCTTCAAGCCGCCGGAGGGCTGGTTCGACCAGGTCCGCCTGTCCTCGCTGCGCATCCCCGGCTGCTCGGCGTCGTTCGTGTCGCCCAAGGGCCTGATCATGACCAACCATCACTGCGTGCGCGACGCGGTGGCACGCGTGTCGCCGCGCGACCAGGACTGGGTGAAGAACGGCTTCGCGGCGAAGAGCCCCGCCGAGGAAGTGAAGATCCCCGGCATGGACGCGCGCCAGCTCGCCTCGATGGAGGACGTGACCGCGCGCGTCGACGAGGGCATCCCGGCCGGCGCCGACGACGCCACCGTCGCCAAGATGCGCGCCGAGAACGAGAAGAAGATCCTCGACGCGGCCAAGGCCAAGAACCCCGACTTCGAGTACCAGGTCGTCAGGCTCTTCCAGGGCGCCCAGGCGCAGCTCTACGCCTACAAGGTCTACCGCGACGTCCGGCTGGTGGCCGCGCCGCACCTGCAGAGCGCGCACTTCGGCGGCGACCCCGACAACTTCACCTACCCGCGCTACGGCATCGACTTCTCGTTCCTGCGCGCGTACGAGGACGACAAGCCCGCCGATTCCAGCAAGCACTACTTCCGCTGGAGCGCGACCGGGGCGAAGGAGGGCGAGCTGGTGTTCGTCACCGGCAACCCGGGCAACACCGGCCGCCTGCTCACCTACGCGCAGCTCGAGTACCTGCGTGACCAGCAGCTGCCGATCCGCCTCGGGCAGATCGACAGCACCCTCGTGATCCTGAAGCGCGCCGCGGCGCAGAGCCCCCAGATCGAGCGCCAGCTGCGCACGCAGATCCTCGGCATGGAGAACTCGCAGAAGGCGATCCGCGGCTACCACAACGGCCTCCTGGACGCGAAGCTGATGGCGGCCAAGAAGGTGGCCGAGGAGGCGTTCCGCAGCCGGATCGACGCGCAGCCCGACCTCAAGAAGAAGTTCGGCGACGCGTGGGACAAGCTGGCCGCGGTGCAGAAGGACCGGATGGCCATGACCCCGTCGCTGGCGTTCCACACGCCGGGCGGCAACAACCTGATCGCACGCGCCCTGAACGTGGTGCGCGCCGTCGACCCGAACACGGCGAAGGAGGCCGCCGAGCAGGCCCGCAAGGATGCGCTGGCCGACCTGCGCCCGAGCAATCCGATCCAGGAGGCGCTCTTCGTCGACTTCCTGGCGCGCGCGCAGAAGTGGCTGCCGAAGAACGACCCGTACCTGAACGCGTTGCTGCGCGGCAAGGCGCCCGCCGAGGCCGCCAAGGCCCTGCGCGCCGACAGCAAGCTGGACGAGCGCGCCGCGGTCGAGGCACTCCTGGACGGCGGCGCCGAGGCCGTCAAGGCCAGCGACGACCCGGTGATCGCCGCGGCGCGGATCCTCGCCCCGATCGTCGAGAAGAACCAGAAGGCCGACGCCGCGGCGCGCACCGCCGAGAGCGTGCAGGCGACGCGGATCGGCCAGGCCCTCTTCGCCGCCTACGGCACCAAGGTCTCGCCGGACGCAACGTTCACGCTGCGCCTGAGCGACGGCGTGGTGCAGGGCTTCCCGTACAACGGCACGATCGCGCCGTGGCGGACCAGCTTCTACGGGCTGTACGGGCGCAACGTGGAGTTCGAGAACAAGTACCCGTTCGACCTGCCGCAGCCGTGGCTCGACAAGAAGGACAAGGTCGACATGACGAAGTCGGTCAACTTCGTCAGCACCAACGACATCATCGGCGGCAACTCCGGCAGCCCGGTGATCAACAAGGACCGGGAGATCGTCGGCCTGATCTTCGACGGCAACATCGAGATGCTGGCCAACAACTACCTGTACCGCGACGACGTGCCGCGCGCGGTGTCGGTGCACGTGGACGCGATCGTGACCACGCTCAAAGTGATCTTCGAGGCCGACTGGATCGTCGAGGAGTTGCAGGGCAACGCCGGCAACTGAGCGGCCCGCCGCCGCCGCGCGGCGACCGGCGGCGCAGGTCCCACCCGACCCGCGCCGCCACGCCGGCGCCCGGGGCGCCGGGGCCAGGACCTTCCCCGGCGGGACCCGGTCACCGGGCGCGGCGGACGGCGCGTGGCGGGGAGGTTCCGTTCACCGCGACGCCGGCGAGGCGTGCCAGTGGAAGAGCTGGAAGTGGATCTTCGAGCCCTCCGGCACCTTGGTGCGGTAGCGGACCAGGACGGTGGCGCGCATCGGCACGCGCTTCACGTCGTCGCCGCGCGACACCACGCGGTCGAAGTCGACCGTCGCATAGCTGACCTCGGCCGCCGGGCAGTCGGCCTGGATGTCGGCGATCTCGTGGCGCACGGACACGCCCTTGCCGCGCAGCGCAGCGGCGTGCGCCAGGAACGCCGTGCGGCCTCGCGCCCGCGCCGGCGTGGCCTGCAGGTCCAGGTCGTAGAGCGAGATCCGGTCGTCGGGGCCGGGAGCGACCAGCTCCTGCAGCGCGGTCTCGTCGCCCTTGTCGACGGCGGCGAGGAAGGCCTTCACGGCCTCGATCACCCCGCCGGGCCCGGGAGCCGCGACGGCGGCGGGAGCGACCGCCGAGGTGGGGAGGAAGGGGAGCGAGCCGAGAGCGGCGAGAGCGAACGTGGCGAGGATCGGTTTCATGGGGTTTCCGTGGCAGGAGCCGCGGTCCAGACGCCGGGGGCCGCGCAACCATGACACCGTGCCCGTGCCGGGCCGCGCGTGGTCCGGGCGTGCGACCCGGGGAGGTACCGCGGTGGGGTTCGCGCGCGGAGCCCGGCCGCCCACGTCCGGGACCCACCACCCTGCGCGGAACACGCCACCGGGTGCCCCGCTCGGGCAACGGGGTCCCGGATCCTGGTGGCCAGGATCCCGCTCGTTCGGCGTCGTCGGGCGTGCCCCGCGCGCCGGCCCGGGTACTCCACGGATCCGCCTTGCCTCTGTCATGGTTTCCCCACCCCCTGCGTCCTTACCCTCGGTCCCGACCCGGGACCCTCCGTGCAAGGCACCGCCACCAACCCCGGCGACGAGGCGCTGGTCCGCCAGACCCTCGCGGGCGACCACGACGCCTTCGGCAGGCTCGTGGCCGGGCACGCGCGTACCGTCCGCGCGCTCTGCCTGGCACGGCTGGGGTTCCACCAGGACCTCGACGATCTGGTGCAGGAGACCTTCGTGCACGCCTATCAGGGCCTCGACCGCCTGCGTGAACCCGGTCGCTTCGCCGCGTACCTGGCGCGGATCGCGCAGAACCTCTGCGTCGACCGGCTGCGTCGCGCCGGCCGGGCCGGCCAGACCCTGGACGTGGTCGAGTTCGACCCGCCGGCCCCGCACGACCCCGGCCCCGATCCGGACCGTCTGGCGCTCCTGCGGCGGCATATCGGCCGGCTGCCCGAGGCCCTGCGCGAGGCGGTGCTGCTCTTCTACTTCGAGCAGCGCAGCTACGCCGAGATCGCCGGCGGTCTGGGCATCACCGAGGCCGCCGTGAACCAGCGCCTGCACCGCGCCAAGGCCGCGCTGCGCGAGGCCCTGGGGGAGGTCGAGCCATGACCCTGGACGACCGCATCCGCGAGGCCCTCGCGCCCCTGCGCGGCGATCCCGAACGGGATGCGGCCCGGGTCCTGGCGGCGATCCGCAACCTGCCTGCGCCGCACGCCGCACCCCCGCCGGTCCGCACGCGGTGGTGGCCCGTGCTGGTCGCCGCGGCCGCGGGTCTGCTGGCCGGCTGGCTCCTGCACCGGCCGGAGCCCGCGCCGCCGGCGCCCGGCCCCGAAGAGGGTCCGCGACTCCTGGCCTGCACCGGCCCGATCGAGGCGTTCTCGGCCGCACGGAAAGGCGGGGACACGCTCCTCCCCGGCGCGGGGTTCCGCATCGGCGACACCGTGTTCGCGCAGGAACGGGCCCAGGGCGAACTCGAACTGGGCCAGGGGCGCCTGCTGCGCCTCGACTCCGCCAGCGAGGTGACGACCGCGCCCGAGGCGATCGAGTTCGTGCGCGGCCGGGCCATCGCGCTCGCCTCCGCCGTCCCGCTGCGCGTGCGCACGGGCGGCGTCGAGGCCACCGTGCTGCGCGGCGCGGCCGCGTTCACCCGCGCGGGAGAGGCAACGCGCGTCCTGGTGCTGCGTGGCCAGCTGCGCCTGCGCGGCGCGGACGGCCGCGAGCTCGAGCTGGACGAGCACCAGGGCATCGAAGTGACCGCCGGCGCGTTCGACCGGCCCTACACGCAGGCCCTGCCCGAGATGTCGGTGGCGTGGCAGGCCGAGCTGCTGGCGGTCGCCGGCCGCGAGAAGGAGCTCGCGGTCCTGCTGGAGCGGCTCTATCTGGCGGCGCTCCTGCCACCGGTCGACGGCAAGGCGCTCCACGCCCTGCGCCAGCTCGGATCGGGGGCGATGCCGCGCCTGGCCGCCCTGCTCCGCACGATGCACAAGAACCCTCTGGATCCGCAGCGCGTGGCGATCGCCGGCGTGATCGCCGACCACTGCGACCTGCGCGCACTCGACGCCCTCTTCGCGCTCCTCCCCGATCCATCGCCCAAGGTGCGGCTCCTGGTGTATCGCGCCCTGGTGCGCCTCACCGGCGACGACGGAGGCATCGAGGAGCGGGACGTGGAGACGATGGACGAGGAACGGCTGCGCAAGGTCGCGGCCGCGTGGGCGGAATCGGTGCGCTGAGCCAGGGGCACCCGCGCCCGTTCCATTCGGGCTGTCGTCTTCCCCCGCGGGCGGCGACACTCGCGCCGGCCCCGCGCCGCGTACCCGCCTCGTGACGTCCCTGCTGCAGCGTCTCCTCATCACTCCCTACGCACCCGAGCCGGGCTTCTGCGACTTCCTCGCCCGGGCCGAGACCCAGGAGAGCCAGGTGGCCCGGGTGTCGGTCACCGTCCTCGACGCCGCCGAGAGCGCGCGCCGCTTCGGCGTGCCGCTGGCCAACCATGGCGTGCAGCCCGTGCACCTGCGCATCGAGAACCGCACGCAGGTGCCGCTCCGACTGCACGCGATCTCGCTCGACCCGAACTACTTCACGGCGGTCGAGGCGGCGGCGCTGAGCCACTTCTCGTTCGCGCGCAGGCTCACGGCCTTCGGTGCCCTGGGCTGGCTCTTCCTGCCGCTGCTCGGATTCGCGCCCGCCAAGCTGGTGAGCGGGGCGCTGGCCAACCGGCGCATGGACGAGTGCTTCCGCGCCGCCGCGTTCCGGCTGCGGCCGATCCCGCCCGGCGGCGTGCAGGACGGCTTCGTGTTCACGACGCTCGAGTTCGGCACCAAGGAAGTGCACGTGCGCCTGCTCGGCAGCGGCGACACGCTGCCGGATGCCGCGGCCAAGGCCGCGGACGGCGCCGCTCCGGAACCGGACCAGGCCAGCGAGTTCGTGTTCTCGATCCGGGTGGCCGGCATCGCCTCCGACCACCTCGGCCACGATCTGGCCGGACGAGCAGGCGGCGAACCCGGGCGCGCGTGCGATCTCGCCACCCTGCTGGCCGAGATCCGCGCCCTGCCCCCCGCCACCACCGACCGCGACGGGCGCGGCAGCGGCGACCCGACCAACCTCGTGGTGATCGGCGACTTCGACCGGGTGCTGGGGGCGTTCGCGGGCCGCTGGGACGAGACCGAGACCATCACCCTGGCCACCTGCTGGAAGACGCTGCGCGCGTTCCTGCTCGGCTCGCAGTACCGCTACTCCCCCGTCAGCCCCCTGCATCTCTTCGGCCGCAGCCAGGACCTGGCGCTGCAGCGCATCCGGCACTCGATCCACGAGCGCCTGCACCTGCGCCTGTGGCTGACGCCGCTGCGCTTCCGCGCTCTGCCGGTGTGGGCCGGGCAGGTGAGCCGCGACATCGGCGTGCGGTTCACCACCAGGACCTGGAACCTCACCACCCACCGGATCGATCCGGACGTGGACGAATCCCGCGACTACGTGATCGAGGACCTGCTGCACGCCCGCCGGATCGAGGCCGCGGGCTACGTCGGTGGCGTGGGCGAGTGTGCGCGCAGCGCGCCGCGCCACAACCTGACCGGCGATCCGTATTACACCGACGGCAAGCGCGCGGTGGTCCTGCTCGCCGCGCAGCGCCAGGAGCCGCGCTTCATGTCCTGGACGTGAGGCGCGGCGGCCCGGGCTATACTCGCCGCCCCTTTTTCCGCGCGGGTCCCCGACCCGCGCGTCCCCGCCAGGCTCCCACTCCCGCTCCGCCATGGTCTACCTGCACAAGGGTCGTTCGCTCTCCAGGATCGCGGTGATCGGCTCGGGCCAGATCGGCCCCGACATCGCGCTCTACTTCGCCAAGGTCCTGGCCCCGTACGGGGTGCAGATCGTGGTGGTCGACGTGGCCGCGGAGGCGCTGGCCAAGGGCAAGGCCAAGCTGGAGAAGAAGCTGGCCAAGGGCGTGGAGTCCAAGGCGTTCACGCAGGAGCAGCAGACGCAGATGCTGGGCGCCGTGGCATGGACCACGGAGTACCCGCAGATCCGCGGCGCGGAACTGGTGGTGGAGGCCGCCACCGAGAACCAGGATCTCAAGGGCAGGATCTTCGCGCAGGTGGAGGGGCTGGTGGGCGGGGACGCGATCCTGGCCAGCAACTCCTCGCACCTGGAGCCCGAGGCGATCTTCGCCGGCGTCAAGGACCGGCGGCGCACGACGGTGATCCACTACTTCTTCCCGGCCGAGCGCAACCCGATCGTCGAGGTCGTGCCCGGCAAGGACACCGACCCGACGGTCACGGCGTGGCTGCTCTCGTTCTACGAGGCCATCGGCAAGGTGCCGATCCAGGTGCGCTCGCGCTACGGCTACGCCCTCGACCCGATCTTCGAGGGTGTGTTCCAGGCCGCGCTCCTGCTCGCCGACCAGGGTGTCGCCACGCCCAAGCAGATCGACGCGGTGCAGACCAAGGCGCTCGGCATGACCGTGGGCTCGTTCACGGCCATGAACCTCACCGGCGGCAATCCGATCACCGCCGTGGGGCTCGACCACTACACCAGCAAGATCGGCCCGTGGTTCCGCACGCCGGCCAGCCTGAAGGCGGCGGTGGCCGGGAAGAAGGCCTGGGAGACGCCGCAGCGCGGAGAAGCGGTCGACGTGCCGGCCGAGCTGGCGCAACGCATCACCGACGAGCTGCGCGGCGCGTACTTCGGCCTCTGCGGCGAAGTGATCGACGCGGGACTGGTGTCGATCGCGGATTTCGACATGGCCTTGGAGCTGGCCCTCGACATGAAGCCGGCGTTCCGCTTCATGAACGAGCTGGGCACCGCCGAGGCGCTGCGCCTGGTGCAGGCGTACGCGGCGAAGCACCCCGGATTCCCCGTGGCGCGTTGCATCCAGGAGCACGGCCGCGCCAACCGCCCCTTCGAGATCCCGGTGGTGCTGCGCCGCGACGCCGACGGCGTGGCGGTGCTCACCATCCGCCGTCCCAAGGTGCTGAACGCGCTCAACCAGGGCGTGTTCGACGAGATCCTGGCCCGCTGCAAGGCCGCGGAGGCGGATCCCGCGGTGCAGGCGATCGTGCTCACGGGGTTCGGCACCAAGGCGTTCGTGTCCGGAGCCGACGTGAACTTCCTGGCCGGCATCCGCTCGCGCGAGCAGGGCGAGGCCACCTCTCGCGCCTCGCAGCGCGTGGTCAGCGCGATCGAGGCGCTGCGCAAGCCGGTGGTGTGCGCGATGAACGGCCTCGCGTTCGGCGGCGGCAACGAGCTGGCCATGGCCTGCACGCTGCGCATCGCGCGCAAGGGCCAGAAGGTGTTCGTCGGCCAGCCCGAGCCCAACCTCGGAATCATCCCCGGCGCCGGCGGCACGCAGCGCCTGCCGCGCCTGATCGGGCTGGAGCGCGCCGCCGGGATCCTGCGCACCGCGCGGCCGATCTCGTCGGCCCAGGCGCTCGAGTACGGCCTCATCAGCGAGGAGGTCGACGGCGACCTCGTGACGCGCGCCGTGCAGATCGCCAGGGAGCTGGCCAGCGGCAAGCGCCCGCGCCCGCAGATGCCGAA
Organism: Planctomycetota bacterium; assembly: GCA_020849665.1. GTDB lineage: Bacteria > Planctomycetota > UBA1135 > UBA1135 > UBA2386 > JADLFX01. Next base: position 90,143 of record JADLFX010000045.1, read on the forward strand.
GGGCCCGCTGGCCGGCGTGCCGCCGCAGCTCCCTCCGGTGGAGCTCGGCCACCTGAGCCGCAAGGTCGACGAGATCCTGTGCCGGGCGCTGCTGGACGGGGCGCGCACCACGCTCGCCGAGGGCATCGAGATCGAGACCCGTGCGTTCGGCGAGGTGTGCGCCACGAAGGACATGCGCATCGGCGTCGAGAACTTCCTCGCGCACGGGCCGCGCGCGCCGGCGCCCTTCGTCCACGCCTGAGGCGGCGCGCGGCGCACGGGCCGCGCGTCACAGCGACGTGAGTTCGACTTCCTGCTCGGCGACCTCGATCTCCAGCCGCGCCCGCTGCAGCGGGCCGCCCGCGCGGGTCCACTCCATGGTGTGCTCGCCGAAGAGCAACGCCTCGAAGTGGAACGCGCCGCTCGGGTCGGTGCGCGCCCGTCGCGGCCCGCTCGGACCGTCGAGCGCCAGGTCGACGTTCGCGGCCGGCCCCCCGTCGCCCAGGCGCAGGGCGCCGCGCAGCCGCGCGCCGTCGTGCAGGATCAGGTCGGGGAGCGGTACCAGACCCGGCTCGGCCGGACCCTGCTGCTCCTCCAGCACCCCGACCCGGCCCCGGTCGTCGAACGCGACCACCCGGTACTTCCCGGCCGGGACCACCACGCGGTAGCGGCCCACCGCATCGCTGCGCACGAGCTGGGCCGCGCCCGGCACCAGGACCTCGGCCCCGGCCACCACCTCTCCCCTCGCGTCGCGCAGGTACCCCTCGGCGACCCGCTCGCCCGGCGGCAGGGGCGCCGCGACGCGTTCGCCATGGGTGCGCTGCAGGACGGCGGTGCGCGTGACGAACTCGTGCGGGGGCGGGGTGTCGACCCAGCCCGCGCGCCAGGCGAGGAACACGGGACCTCCCACGATCACGAGGAAGAGCAGGATCCAGTGGGAGGGCCGCTGCATGGGCGCTAAACGTATCCGCCCTCACACCCCTCGCAAGGCGCACGGCCTTCCAGGTCGACAGAAGGAAGACTTGGTCCAACGTCGCGGATCCCTGACCGTGGTCGTCCCCCTCTACCAGGAGGAGGCAGCGGTCCCCGGTCTGTCCACGGGGCTCCGGGAGTTCCTCCGCACGGAGTCGGTGCAGCGCGACGTCGACTTCGTCCTCGTCGACGACGGCTCCACCGACCGCACGCTCGCCCTCCTGCACCAGCACTTCGCCGACCTGCCGGCGCGGATCGTCGCCCACGAGCGCAATCGCGGGCTGACCGAGGCCCTGCTCACGGGCTCGCGGGCGGCGCGCGGCAGCATGGTCGGCTGGCTCGACAGCGACCTGACCTACGAGCCCGACGTGCTGCGTCGCCTGGCGCTGCTCATCGACGCCGGGGCGGACGTCGCGCTCTCCTCGTGCTACCACCCCGAGGGCGGCGTGGAGGGCGTGGCCCGCTGGCGGCTGATGCTCTCGCGCTTCGCCTCGCGCTTCTACCGGCGCACCACGGGCTGCCCCGTGCACACGTTCACCAGCATGGTGCGCGTCTACCGGCGCGAGGTGCTGGAGCGGTGCGTGCCGATCGAGGGCGGGTTCCACGGCATCGCCGAGGTGCTCTTGCAGGCGATCGTGAGCCGGTACCAGATCGCCGAGGCTCCGGCCGTCCTGCACCGCCGCCTCGTCGGCGAGAGCAAGATGAAGGTGCTGCGCACCGGCATCGGGCACCTGCGTCTGATGTGGCGCTACGGCCGTCTCGCCCGCTACATGACGGCGGGCATGCGCCGCGCCGCGGTCTGACCGGGGCGTCCGACGGCGGCCCTGTGCCGGCCGCAGCCAGGGCCCGCGCCGCAGGAAGGCCCACCGCGCAGGCCGCGCCGGCGAACCGAGAGCCGATCGCGCGGCTCCGACCGAGTGCCACGGGCGGCAGCGCTGCGCGCGGGCCGTCCTGCGCCGGCCGCCCAGGCACATCCCGTCCGCCATCGACGGCACGGCGCGGGTCCGTAGCCGGCCCGCCCGGCAGGCTATCCTTGCGCGCCACCATGGCCGGTGGCGACACCGAGATCGGCGGCCGCGATGACCGCTTTCCCAGCACGCGCATGTCGGCGGTGCGCGAGGCGGCCAGCGGCGACGAGGCCTGCCGCCAGCGGGCCATCGGCACCCTGATCGCCGCGTACTGGAAGCCCGCCTACAAGTACGTGCGCCTGCGCTGGAAGGCCGACAACGAGCAGGCCAAGGACCTGGTGCAGGGCTTCTTCGCCGGTGCGCTGGGCCGCGCCACGTTCGCACGCTACGACGCAGGCAAGGGCAGCTTCCGCACGTTCCTGCGCCACTGCCTCGACGACCACGTGCGCGACCAGCGCGACGCGCAGCGGGCCGGGAAGCGCGGCGGCGGGGCCGCGGTGCTGTCCCTCGACTTCGCGGGCGCGGAGGCGGAGCTGGCGCACCTCGAGCCCCGCGACCGCGAGGACCTCGACGCCTGCTTCCAGCGCGAGTGGGTGCGGCAGGTGTTCGCGCTCGCCGTGGACGCGCTGCGGGACCTGTGCGCGGCGCAGGGCAAGCAGGGGCACTTCGAGCTCTTCCGCCGCTACGACCTGGAACCCGACCCCGGTGCCCCGCCCAGCTACGCCGCGCTCGCCGCGGCCGCGGGCCTGCCGGTCACCCAGGTGACCAACCACCTGGCCTGGGCCCGGCGCGAGTTCCGGCGTCTGGTCCTCGACCGGCTGCGCGAGCTGACGGGCAGCGAAGCCGAGTTCCGCGAGGAGGCTCGTGCCCTCCTCGGGATCACGTTCGAGGAGCCGCGGCCGTGAGCGGTGCATGGCTCTCGGACGCCGCCATCGCCCGGCTGCGCCTCGCCGCCGAGCTGCCGGAGCTGGGCTCGAGCCGCTACGAAGTGCGCGCCCTGCTGGGCCGGGGCGGGATGGGCAGCGTCTATCTCGCGCACGACACCGGGCTGGGCCGCGATGTCGCGATCAAGGTGCTGCACGATCCGGCGCCCGGCTCGGCGCTGCTGGCGCGCCTGCAGCGCGAGGCGCGCCTCCTGGCCCGCCTCGAGCACCCTGGCATCGTGCCGATCCACGACCTGCTGCACCTGCCCGACGGCCGCGTCGCGTACGTCATGCAGCACGTGCAGGGCGCGCGTCTCGACCAGCACCTCGCCGGTGAACGCGGCCTGGAGGCGCGCCTGCGCGTGTTCCTGAAGCTGTGCGAGTCGGTGGCGTTCGCGCACGACCGTGGCGTGGTGCATCGCGACCTCAAGCCGGAGAACGTGATGCTGGGTCGATTCGGCGAGGTGCTGGTCCTCGACTTCGGCGTCGCGCACGCGGCCGGCGAGCCACTCGAGCGGGCCGGCACCGTGGTGGGTACCCAACGCTACATGGCCCCCGAGCAGGCGCGCGGGGAGGTCGAGCGGATCGACGCGCGCAGCGACGTGCACGCGCTGGGCCGCATCCTGGCCGGGATGCTCGCCGGCGCCGAGCCGCCCGCGAACCGGCCGCTGCGCGCGATCGCCGCCAAGGCCAGCGCCGACGATCCGGCCGCCCGCTACCCCAGCGCCGCAGCGCTGCGCTCCGATCTGGAGGCGTTCCTGTCGGGCCGGCCCGTGAGCGCCCTGCCCGAGACGCCCCTGGATCGCCTGGCCCGGCTCTACCGCCGCCACCGGGTGGCCGTGTGGCTGGTCGCCGCCTATCTGGCCATGCGGGGCGCGGTGCTGCTGACCACGGGCCGCTGAGATTCGCTGCCCGGGGGCGGTTCGGTCCGACAGGTCGCGGACCCGATGGTCCACAGAACCGTCCCCGTGCGAGGATTCCGGGTCGGGCCGCTCAAAGGAATCGCGCCTTCCCCCGGAGATAACCTCGTGAACAAGCCCATGATCGGACTCGTCCTCGGCGCCGCGCTCGGCGCACTCGATGGCCTCAGCGCGCTCCTGCACGCCGGTGCCGACCCCTCGCTGCGGGAGCAGATCGGCACCATCGTGATGGGATCGACCTTCAAGGGCGTGCTGGCCGGCGTCGCCACGGGGTTCTTCGCCCGCAAGTGCCGGTCCCTCGCCATCGGCATCCTGTTCGGCTTCGCGGTGGCGTTCGCGCTGGCCTTCCTGGTCGCGTACCTCCAGGACGTGCAGGAGGGCAAGAAGTACTACCTGGAGATCATCCTCCCGGGCAGCATCGTCGGCGCGATCGTCGGCTTTGCCACCCAGCGCTACGGCACCGCACCCGCGGCGCCGGCCGGCGCACGTTCGTGACCCCTCCCAACCCAACCTCGCAAGGAGACTCGCCGTGACCAAGCCGATTCCCGATGGCTACAACTCGATCACCGTCCACCTCGTCGTCGACGGCGCCGCCAAGGCGATCGAGTACTACAAGAAGGCGCTCGGCGCCGAGGAGCTGTTCCGCATGCCCGCCCCGGACGGCCGCCTGATGCACGCCGAGCTGCGCATCGGCAACTCCGCGGTGATGCTCGCGGACGACTTCCCCGAGTGGACCGGCGGCAAGGCGCGCACGCCCAAGGCGCTCGGCGGTTCGCCGGTGGTCCTGCACTGCTACGTGCAGGACTGCGACGCGGCGATCGAGCGCGCCCGCAAGGCAGGCGGCACCGTCACCATGCCGCCGCAGGACATGTTCTGGGGCGACCGCTACGGGAAGGTGCAGGATCCCTTCGGCCACGAGTGGTCGTTCGCCACCCACAAGAAGGACCTGACGCCCGAGCAGATGATGGCGGCCGCCAAACAGGCCATGGGCGGCTGAACCGGAAGCCCGAAACGACTCTGAGCAATCTCGACGGTCGCGTTACGGATGGGTAACACGACCGTCGAGATTGCTCAGAGTCGTTTCGGGGTTACCGCAGCAGGCGGGGCGGAGCGATGTCGAGGATGGTCTTGAGGCCGGGCGGCGCCGCGACGACCTGGGGAATGGTGTTCACCAGGATGGCGGCCGTGGCCTGATCGCCCGGCACGCCGCCCTCGAAGACCAGCTTCAGGCTGGGCTCGCCCGCGAGGTGCACCTCGTCGCGCGGATCGGGGGCGCCGACGTACATGCTGAGGTCGAGCTCCACCACGGTCTCGCCGCGGCGCTTGCCCAGGCCGATGTTGCGGATGCCGGCCACCTGCCCCTTGGCGACGGTCAGGAACCGGGTCTTGCGCTCCTCCCTCGCCAGCACGGGCTCGACGGTGTGCGAGATGCCGTCGAGATCCAGGGCCAGGGCGCGGCCGATCATCGCCACGGACTCGCGGATGCCGATGTGGCCGAAGCGCCCGGTGGCCAGCTCGGCCTCGAACTGGGCCACGGTGAGTCCGGCGCCGACCTTCTTCTGCAGCGGCAGGCGGCGGGTGCCGGCGTCGACCACGCGCACGCAGCGCACCGAGCGCACGTCGAAGCACACCGCCGACGCGACGATCGGAACGAAATCCATCACGAAGCCCGGGTTCACGCCGGTGCCCACGGCGGTGGCACCGCCGTTCTCGGCGGCCTGCGCGACACGCTTCGCGAGGTCGGCATGCTGCAGGTCGGGGAGCAGCAACTCCTCCGAAGACGACACCACGTCGACGCCCGCACCCAGGATCTGCACGAGCTGGTCGGTGATGTTGGGCAGGAACGAGGACGTGCAGTGGATCGCGACGTCGGGCCGGGTGGCGGCGAACACCGCCGCGGCATCCCCGCTCACGACCACGCCCGTCTTGCGCCCGAGCCCGAGGAGCTCGCCCAGGTCCTTGCCCTGCTTGGCGGGATCGATGTCGACGGCGCCGACGACCTGGAGGTTCTTGCGGGTGAGGGCCAGCTTGCACGCGGCCTGGCCGATGGGCCCGAGGCCGTACTGGACGACACGGATGGGATTCATGGGTTGCGTGGGGACATGGAGGACGCCGGCACACGGGCACGCACCAGCTCCACGAAGAGCGCGGTGACCGGGTGGTCCGGCTGGAGTTCGGGATGGAAGCACGCCGCGAGCACCGGTCCCTCGCGGACCAGGACCGGATCGGACTCGCGCCAGGCGAGGACCTCGACCGAGGGTCCGACCCTCGTGATGCGCGGCGCGCGGATGAACACGCCCTCGGCGGGACCGGGCAGCGCCGCGCTGCGCAGCGTGAACGTGCCCGAGGCGACCTGCCGGCCATAGCCGTTGCGGTCGACGCTGACGTCGAGGACGCCGAGGCTCTCCTGGCGCGGGCGGTTCACCTCGCGCGCGAGGAGGATGAGGCCGGCGCACGTGGCGAGCACGGGCCGGCCGGAGCCCAGCCACGCGGCCACGGGCTCCCACAGGCCCTCGCTGCGCAGCAGGCGGAGCATCGTCGTGCTCTCGCCACCCGGCAGCACCAGGGCCGCGAGGCCGCGCATCTGCTCGGGGCGGCGCACCTGCACGGTGGCCACGCCGAAGCGCGCCAACGCCGCCTCGTGCTCGGCGAAGTCGCCCTGCAGGGCGAGCACGCCGACCCTGGGTTCACCAGCCGCGCTGGGCAAGGCGCTCCTCCGCGGGCAGGTTCGCGACCTCGAGTCCCGGCATGGCCTCGCCCAGGTCGCGCGACACTTCGGCCAGGACCTTGGGATCCCGGAAGTGGGTCGCGGCGCGCACGATCGCCTTGGCACGCCGCATGGGATCCTGCGACTTGAAGATCCCGCTGCCCACGAACACCGTCTCGGCCCCGAGCTGCATCATCAGCGCGGCGTCCGCAGGCGTGGCGATGCCCCCGGCCGAGAAGTTCGGCACCGGCAGCTTCTGCTGCCGCGCCACCCAGGCCACCAGCTCCACCGGCACGCGATACTCCACCGCGCGCTTCTCCAGCTCGCGCTGCTCCAGGCCGCGCAGGGCACGGATGCCGCCCATCACCGCGCGCATGTGACGCACCGCCTCCACCACGTTGCCGGTGCCGGCCTCGCCCTTGGTGCGGATCATCGCCGCGCCCTCGTGGATGCGGCGCAGCGCCTCGCCCAGGTCGCGGCACCCGCACACGAACGGCGACTTGAAGTCGTGCTTCCACACGTGGAACTCCTCGTCGGCCGGCGTGAGCACCTCGCTCTCGTCGATGGCGTCCACCTCCAGGGCTTCGAGGATCTGCGCCTCGGCGAAGTGGCCGATCCGCACCTTGGCCATCACCGGGATGGACACGGCCGCCTGGATCTCCTCGATGATGCGCGGGTCGCAGGCACGCGCCACGCCGCCCATGCGCCGGATGTCGGCCGGCACGCGCTCCAGCGCCATCACCGCCACCGCGCCCGACTCCTCGGCGATGCGCGCCTGCTCGGCATTGACGACGTCCATGATGACGCCGCCCTTGAGTTGTTCACAGAATCCGATCTTGGCGCGGACCGCCTCGGGGGTGAACCCGGGGATCGCGAGAGAACCGTTGGCCTCGTGGGCGTGCTTGGTGTGGACAGTGCTCACTGATTGCCTCGCAGAAGGACGTTCCAGGACTAGAGGAAGATGGGTCGGGCCGCGCGCCGTGCGCGCCCTGCCAGCAGCTCGCCGGCGGTCTCGCACAGCACCTGCAAGCCGGCCTCGATCTGCGCCGGTGTGCTGCGCGACAGGGACAGGCGCACCGCGCTGCGCGCGCGCACCCGGTCGAAGGGATCGAACACGCGGCCGACGGTGACCGCGACGCCGCGCGCCGCCGCCGCGCCGGCCAGGGCGTCGGCATCCAGCGCCGCGGGGAACTCCAGCCACAGGCAGAAGCCCCCGTCCGGCTCGGTCCACGTGGTGCCGGCCGGCGCGTGCGCGCGCAGCGTCGCCGCCGCGGTGCGGTGGGCGCGCTGCAGGTGCCGGCGCACGGCGTCCAGGTGCCGGTCCAGGCCGCCGTCGGCCACGAACTCGGCCAGGGCCGCCTGCAGCAGGGGACTGGTCTCCAGGTCGCTGTAGCGCTTCAGCGCCGCGAGCGGCGCGAGCAGCGGCGAGGGAGCCTGCAGCCAACCCACGCGCACGCCCGGGAAGAGCCCCTTGCTGAACGTGCGTAGCGTGAGCGTGAGCCGCCGTGGGTCCAGGGAGCGCAGCGTCGGCTGCGGCGCACCGCGGAAGCGCAGGTCGCGCTGGAACTCGTCCTCGAGGATCGGTACCTGCGTACCGCGCACCGCCTCGATCAGCTGCGCGCGCGCGGCGCGGTCGAGCGTGCGGCCCGTGGGGTTGCCGAACGTCGGCATCACGTAGAGCAGGCGCGCCCGCCCCAGCGCCGCGCGCAGGGCCTCGGACTCGAGGCCCGCGTCGCCGCAGGGCACCGGCAGGGCCTGCAGGCCGTTGGCCGCGAGCAGGCCGAACACGTGATGGTAGGTCGGCACCGCCACCGCCACCGCGTCGCCGGGACGGGTGAAGGAGCGCAGCACGAGGTCGATGCCCTGCTGCGCGCCGCTGGTGATCAGGATCGCGTCGTCGGACCCGCCGTCGTCCTCGCGGGCGCAGCGCTCGGTGAGCAGCTGCAGCAGCCGCGGATGCCCCATCGGCTCGCCGTAGCCCAGGAGCGAGGCACCGCTGCTGCGCAGCACCCGTTGGAACGCGGCCAGGAACTCCTCGACCGGGAAGAGCGCATGGTCGGGCAGCAGCCCAGCCATGTCGGCCACCAGGGCCACGCCCTCGGGCAGCGGCGGGGAGGCGTTCTCGCGCTCGAGGTGGTGCAGGACCGCGAGCGCCTGCGGCGCGAAGAGCTGCTGCGGCGCGGCCTCGCCGCCATGGGTCTCGCACACCTCGGTGCCGCGTCCCACCGTGGCGCGCACCAGCCCGCGCTGGGCGAGCCGCCGGTATGCGTCCTGCACCGTGGCCGGAGTGACCCCGACCGCCTTGGCGATGGCGCGGATGGTGGGCAGCCGATCGCCGACCCGGAGCTGCCCCTCGCGGATCGCGGCCGCGAAGTGGGCGGCGATCTGCTCGGCGAGCGGCAGGCCTCCGCGCTTGTCCAGGATCGGTAGCTCGGCGTGCATCGGAGAGGCAATGCTTGTAGGGCCGCTTTGTTCCAGTGCAATCGGAACAAATTGATCGGCAGCCGGCCCCCTCCAGGCTCCCCATGCCAGCGCCCCATGGAGGCCCGGTCCACGGGACGCACCCCGCCCGCCCGCCGGTCCCGGCCGGAACCGTTGCAGGCTTGGTGCAGCAGTGCCGCCCCAGCCCGCAGCCGGCGCGCTAGCTTCCCCGCTCCTGGGAGCCCATGCCGAGCGCCGGCTCCCCCCGAGGATCCCGATGAACCACCCCGCCTCCGCCGCAGCCATCGCCATGGCCGCACTCGCCCTGCCCCTCGCGGCCCAGGGCAGCCAGGTCCTGCCCCCGGCCAACGCCACCGTCGACGGCAACGCACTCGACATCCAGCCGTTCGGCAGCGACCAGTCGCGCTACGTGCACTACGTGGATCGCGCGCTCTTCGGGAGCATCCCGGCGAACGCGCTGATCAAGGACGTCTCGTACCGGCGCGACGCGCAGCTCACGACGCCGGCGACGATGGTCCGCACGCGTTCGGGCAACCCCTACACCCCGATCTGGCAGGTGCGCATGGGCCGCTACACCGGGGACGTGTTCGCGCCCACGGGCAACTACCCGGCGGTGAGCGATCCCAACTTCACGATCGTCTACAGCCAGAAGGCCACCAGCTTCCCCTCGCTGACCCTGCCCGGTGGCGGCGTGCCCCCCGCGTTCGCGATCACGTTCCTCTTCGACGTGCCGTGGGTGTTCCCGGCCACCGGCCACATCGCGGTGGAGCACTACGCCTACGAAGCCACCAACGCGGCGTACACCTACGTGATCGACGCGGTCGGCCCCGGCGGCGCGGGCGGCACGGCCGACCTGATCGCGCCGAACACCCTGGGCTGCCCGGCGGGCGAGAACCGCGCGGCCGGCGCCGTGGGCTCTCCGGGCAACGGCGACCTGCTCTTCAACCTCTTTGGCGCGGAGCCGGGCAAGGGCGCCTTCGCGTGCCTGGGGGTGTCGACCACCACCTGGGGCGGGCTGCCGCTGCCGTACGACCTCGGCGCGCTCGGGCTCGCCGGGTGCAGGATCTACACCGACCTCACCGTCGTGGTGCCGCGCACGACCACGCCGTTCGGGACGGCCGAGTTCCGCATCCTCCTGCCGGACAATCCGGCGCTCGCCGGGCAGACGCTCTACGGCCAGTGGGTGGCCGCGGACAGCCGGGTGAACCCCGCGTTCCCGTACGCGACGTCGGATGGCGTCCGCTTCACGATCGGCACCGGCGGCACGCCGCGCATGAGCGTGGTGAGCGGCACGGGCGGCCTGGCGAACGGAACCTTCGGGCTGATCCAGCCGGGCCGCGGACCGGTGTTCCAGCTGAGCTGGTAGCCCGCGCCGGACCGCGCTCGGGCGGGTGCGGCCCGCGCGGTTCGCGCGCCGTCCCGGCCGGCACCGCGCCGCCAGCCTCCCCTGGCATCGGCGGCCTGTTGCATTCCTCAACATCGCCGCGAAAGCGTCCGATCTTCCCACGGTCTGCGGGGTGCAGTGTCGGGTTCCCCGGCACTGCTGCGCGCAGCTCATCGGGGGAGGAACGGGGATGCATGCCGTGGTGTGGACGGTCGCAACACTCTGCACGCTGGGCGTGGCGGCGCTGCTGCTGAGCGAGGGCGCGCCGGGCGAGGAGCTGCTGCCCGTGGACCTGCATGCACCGGCCGAGCCGCTCCTCTCCCAGGAAGTGACGCGCCTGCCCGTGCCCGATCCCTGGCCCGATGTGGTGCCCGCGGCCCCGGGCGGGGCGGTGCCCGGCCACCCGGCCGCCGCGCGCGCGGCGGCCGCCGCACTCGCACCGCACCTGCGCGTCGCCCTCTCGCCGCGCGCGGCGGCGATGCTGCCCGACACGTTGGCCACCGTGCTCGAGCCCGAGCTCCCCGAGCTGCGTCTCGCGGTGGAGATCGACTCCGACCGCGCCGCCATCGAGCGCGTGATCCTGGGCCGGGCGGACACCGCGCTGGTCGTGGCGGAGCTCACGCCCTTCGAGGTCCAGAACGGCCTCCGCGAACGCACCATCGCCGAGCGTGTGCTGGTGCTGGTCCCGCATCCGCGCCTCTCCGTGCGCACCCTCACCGCGCGCCAGGTGCGCGAGCTGCTGACCGGCAGCCTGGACACCTGGACTTCGCTGGGCGGCGGGGACGCCCGCGTGCGCATCCTGGTGTCGCGCGGCGCGCTGCCTCCCACGCAGCACTCGCTGCCGTTCCTGCTCGGCGATCGCCTGACCAACGCCGCCGTACTCCTGCCCGACGACCGCGCCTGCCTCGCGGACCTGCGCACGCCGGGCGACCTCGCGGTGGTCGCGCTCGACGCCCTGGAGGCGCACGCCGAGCTGCGTCCGCTGGCGATCGACGGCGTGATCCCGCACCTCGCGACCTACCAGCGTGGCGAGTACCCGTACGGGTTCACGCTGCGCCTCGTGCATGGCCCGCAGCCCGGATCCGACACGCGCGTGGTCGAACAGGCGCTGCTGCGCCGCGCGCCGGCATGGCGGCGGTGAGCCTCGCGCGCGGGACGCTTCGGCTCAGAACCGCAGCGAACCGCCCAGGAACCAGCCCTGCAGGACCAGGTCGCCCTGGAAGGCCTGACCGTCGACGGTGCCCTTGAGGTCGGCCTCGAGCCAGCGGTAGCCGGCAAACACCTCGAGATGTGCGGCGATCTCCATGCGCACGGTGCCGGCGAGATCGAGGTAGGTGCCATCCACGTCGCCGTACTCGCCCGAGATCCAGCCCACGTCCACGATCCCGCGCAGGTTGCCGAGCTTGACCTCGCCCTCGCCGAAGAGCAGCGGGATCGGCGCGTCGACGCTCACGTTCTCCGTGATCGAGGGTCCGGTGAGCGACGACACGTCGATGTCGCCGGTGAAGTAGTTCACGCCGATGCCTGGCGCGAGCCGCACGGGCCCGATGTTCAGCAGCTCGAAGAGCGCGGCGCCCTGCAGGTTCCAGAGCTCCACGTCGCTGCGCACCTGCGTGCCGGCGCTGATGTTCCCGAAGTTCGCGGTCAGGGTGCCGGTGCCCGACTGGTCGTATTGGAACGCCGAGGCCGTGAACGTGACGATCGCGGCGTTCACGTCGCCGCGCACGTAGGGCGACCCGGAGGCGTCGTCGAGGCCGAGCGCGCTCTCCACGTCCTGCCGGATCGTGCCCAGCGAGACGCCGCCCGAGGTCGGCGCGAGTGCGATGTCGCCCGAGAGGCTCATCTGCGTGTAGCCGGCGGACGCCGTGCCGCCGAGGCCGCCGCAGGCCGGGACGGACAGGAGGAGGAGCGCGAAGATCGCGATGCGAACGGGGCTTCCGGTCATGGCATTCCTCATCGGCAGGAGCGGCCGCGCACCTGCAACGGCGGCGCATCGTGGCGCCCGCACGCCGCCTACTCCAGACCGAACCCGAGCTGGCGCAGCTCGGGGACCAGATGGCGTCGGGTCTTGGCGTGGTCCCCGCCCCCGAAGAGGTGGGCGATGCGGTCGGTCCAGCCGCGTCCCTCGTGGACCGGCTTGCCCTGGAACCCGCCCTGCTCGGCGTTCACCCGGCGGGCCCAGGCACGCACCACGTCGTCCGCGCCCGCGAGGGCGGCGTCGACCTGCGCGGGGTCGTAGTGCTCGAAGTGCAGCACCCCGCCCAGGGGCATCCGCCCGCGCGGCACGGGGTCGTCGGTCGGTCGGCCCATGGTCATTCCGTAGACCACGAACACGCGGGGTGGCAGGCCGAGCAGCCGGGCCAGCTCGACCGGATGGTTGCGCGCGGCACCGATCATGCACGCGCCCAGGCCCTCGGCCTCGGCGGCGAGCTGGAGGTTCTGGCCCACCAGGGCGGCGTCGATGGTCGCCTGCAAGAAGAGCTCCATGGGCGATGCGTCGAGGCCGCGCCCGTGGCGCGCGCACGCGCGCTCCAGCTTGTGCAGGTCGGCGCAGATCGCCAGGAACACCGGCGCCTGCCGGATGTGCTCCTGATCGGCACAGAGCCGCGCCACCTCGCGCCGGCGCTCCGGATCGCGCACCGCCACCATCGCATAGGCCTGGATCAGGCTGGAGGTGGAGGCGTGCCGCGCGCAATCGACCAGCCACGCGAGCTGTTCCTCGGGGATCGGATCCGGGCGGTACGCGCGGCGGCTGCGGTGCTCGCGCATCAGGAGCGGCGCCGGCAGCGGGCGCGCACGCAGCCAGGCCTGGGCCGCCGCCAGGTCCTCGACCGTGTCGAGGTCGCGCACCACCCAGGGGTTGGTCACGGGCACGGTCAGGTTCCGGTCCGGATCGCGGCGGATGACGTCGCGCAGCGAGGTGGTGGCGGGGTCGAGGATCTCGGCCAGGACCGGGGCCGAGAACGCGATCGGATGCCCGGGCCGGCGCTCGCAGAGCGGCAGGGCGATGGCCGGGCGTTCGCGCGGCAGGTGCGCGAGCAGGAGCGCCACGACCTCCGCTCCCGCCAGGGCGTGGTCGACCGGCAGCACCAGGAACGCCGCCGCGCCCGCGGGGCGCTCGGCCAGGCCGGCGCGCAGGCTGTCGATCATCTCGATGCCGGGCTCGATCTCGGTCACGCACACACGCCGGTCCGCGGGCAGGGGCAGCGGGGCCGCGCCGCGCGCGCGCACCACGATGACGTGCTCGACCCCGCCGGTCAGGAGGTCGAGGACCGCGCGCGCCACGAGCGGCCGGCCGCCCAGCTCGAGCAGGGCCTTGTCCCGACCCATGCGCCGGCCGGCGCCGGCGGCGAGGAGCACCGCACACGAGGAACCGCGATGGACCTGCATGGCCGGCCTCAGCGTCCGCGGATCTCGCGCAGGCTCAGCAGGCTCTGCACCCGGAACTCGCGCTTGAACGGCTCGGCGTCGGGATCCTCGCGGTCGCAGACGGTGAGCACCACCACCGGCTCGGCGCCGGCCTCGCGCACCGCGTCGATCGCCTTCCGCGCCGAACCGCCCGTGGTCATGGTGTCCTCGACGATCGCCACCTTCTCGCCCGGATCGATCTCGCCCTCGATGCGCGAGCCGGTGCCGTGCCCCTTGGCCTCCTTGCGCACCAGGAACGCCTTGAGCGGCCGCCCCGTGGTGTGGCTGAGCGCGCAGATCGCCGACGCGATCGGGTCGGCGCCCAGCGTGAGCCCGCCCACCGCCGTCACGTCCGGGAAGCGCTCCAGCTCCACGAGCATCAGCCGGGCCAGCAGGTAGAGCCCTTCGGGATGCAGGCTCACCCGCTTGCCGTTGATGTAGAAGTCCGAGCGCTTGCCGGATGCCAGCACGACGTCCACCCCCTCGCGGTAGGCACGGGTGCGGACCAGTTCCAGGAGCCGGGCCCTGGCGGCCTGGCGGTCGAAGGATGGCGACATGGGCGGGCATTATGCTGGCTCGCCATGTCCAGCGACTCCACGGTCGTGACCGCCCGGCACTTCGAGTACGTGCGGATGCACACGCGCCCCGAGGACGGGTTCCTCCTGGAGCTGAAGGCCGCGGCCCGTGCCGCCGGCATCCCGCCGATCTGGATCGCGCCGGAGCAGGCCAACCTGCTGCAGATCCTGCTGCGCGCCAGCGGCGCGCGGCGGGTGGTCGAGGTGGGCACCCTGGCCGGGTACTCGGCGATCGTGATGGCGCGCGCCCTGCCGCCCGAGGGGCGCGTGGACACGTTCGAGCTGGACCCGGGGCACGCGGCGTTCGCCGCCGAGTGGGCCTCGCGCTCCGACGTGCGCGCCCGGGTGCTGGTGCACCAGGGGGATGCGCACAAGCTCCTGCCGCGGCTGCCCGCGGCCTCCGCCGACGCGGCCTTCCTGGATGCCGACAAGGGCGGCTACCCCGCGTACCTGCGCGAATGCCTGCGCATCGTGCGCCTGGGCGGCCTGATCCTGGTCGACAACGCGTTCGCGTTCGGCGAGCTCTTCGCCGATCAGCCCAGGGACCGCGAGACCCCGGCGGTGCGGCGGTTCAACGAGATCATGGCCGCGACCCGGGAGGTCCAGAGCGTGATCGTGCCGCTCGGCGACGGCATGTGGGTCGGCGTCAAGATTGCCGAGCCCGCGCCGGCCGCGTAGTGTCGCGGCGCGGAGTCCGGATGAGCCAATCCCCCGTGCAGCGCGCTGCGGCGCCGGCCGCCGGCGACCTCGTGATCGCGCAGGACTTCCCGGCCGCCGAAGCCCTGGTCCGCTCCGGGGTGGACAGCGCGCGCGTCGTGGTGCTGCACGGCCAGGCGGAGGCCGCGGCCCGGCAGGCCGCCGCCGCCGGCATCGCCGCGGGGCGCGGCCCCCTGCCCACCCGCCCGCACGACCTGGGCGTGCGCTGCCTCGTGGTCGTGCCGACCTACAACGAGAAGGACAACCTCGCGGCGATCGTGCGCGACGTGCTCGCCTACCTGCGCACCGACGTCCTGGTGGTCGACGACGGGTCGCCGGACGGCACCGGCGCGCTGGCCGACCGCCTCGCCGCCGCCGATCCGCGCGTGCGCGTGCTGCACCGCAAGGGCAAGCTCGGCCTCGGCACCGCCTACCTCGAGGGCTTCGCGGTGGCGGCTCGCGACGGCTACCAGCGGGTGTTCGAGATGGACGCGGACTTCAGCCATCCGCCCTGGGACCTGCCCCGCCTCGCCGCCGCCGCGCTGGACGCCGAGCTGGTGATCGGCAGCCGCTACGTCCCGGGCGGCAGCACCGTGGGCTGGGACCTGAAACGCCGGCTCCTCTCGCGCGGCGCCAACTTCTACGCGCGGACGCTGCTGGGCACCGGCATCCGGGACATGACCGGCGGGTTCCGCTGCTTCGACGTGGCCCTGCTGCGGCGCATGGATCTCGCGCAGGTGGCCGCGCAGGGCTACGCGTTCCAGATCGAGATGGCGTACCGCGTGGTGCGGGCCGGCGGCCGGGTGCGCGAGGTGCCGATCCACTTCACCGACCGGCGCATCGGCCAGAGCAAGATGAGCCCGAAGATCGCGCGCGAGGCGCTCTTCCTGGTGCCGAGGCTGCGCTGGCGCGTGCGCGGCTGAAGTGGCGCGGCCGGGGGCGGCCGCCCCGACTCACTCGGTCTTGGCTGCGGCCAGGCGCTCCTGCTCGATGTCGCGCAGCATCTCCTCGGTCACGTCGCCGGTCGGGTAGCTGCCCTCGAAGCAGGCCTTGCAGAACACGAGGTCGCGGCGCTCGGAGCCGCGCACCGCCTCGACCATGTCGTCGATGTCCTGGAAGAGCAGATGGTCGGCGCCGATCTCCTTCCCCACCTCCTCCACGGTGCGGCCGCGCGCGATGAACTCGCGCTGGGTCGACATGTCGATGCCGTACGGACACGGGTAGAGCAGGGGCGGCGAGTACGAGGCCAGGTACACCTTCTTGGCGCCCATCTGGCGGGCGATCTTCACGATCTGCCGGCTGGTGTGCCCGCGCACGATCGAGTCGTCGAGGATCAGCACGCGCTTGCCCTCGAACTCGATGCGGATCGGGTTGAGCTTCTGGCGCACCGAGTCCCTGCGCTTCTTGTCGCTGGGCATGATGAAGGTGCGCCCCACGTAGCGGTTCTTGACGAACCCCTCGCGGTAGGGGACCCCCATCGTCTCGGCCATCGCCTGGGCGGCGGTGCGGGCCGACTCCGGCACGGGGATCACCACGTCCACGTCCAGGCCGGTGGCCTGCCAGGAGCGGCCCATCCGCTCGCCCAGGCGCAGGCGTGCCTGGTAGACCGAGACGCCGTCCAGGGTCGAGTCGGGCCGGGCGAAGTACACGTACTCGAAGATGCAGGGACGGTGCGGCTCGCCGCCGACCTGCACGGTGTGCAGCTTGCGGTCCTTGCCGATCCACAGCATTTCGCCGGCGCGCAGGTCGCGCAGGATCTCGTAGCCGGCCACGTCGAGCACCACGGACTCGCTGGCCACCGCGAACCAGGTGCCCTCCGGGGTCTGCTTCTGGCCGACGATGATCGGCTTGATCCCGAACGGGTCGCGGAACGCGAACATGCCCTGCCCGGACACGATGCCCACCACCGAGTACGAGCCCTTCACCATCCGGAACACCTCGGCCACCGCCTCGCGCACGTCCTCGGGCCCGATGCCCTGGCGCGGCCGCTTCATCAGCTCGGCGGCGAACACGTAGAGCACCGCCTCGAGGTCGCAGTTGCTGTTCAGGTAGATCCCGCGCTGCGGGAAGTAGCGGCGCTTCAGCTCCAGGAAGTTGGTGACGTTGCCGTTGTGCGCCATGGCCACGCCCACCGGGAAGTCCAGCCAGAACGGCTGCACGTCGGTGTCGCTGCCCACGCCCACGGTCGGATACCGGACGTGGCCCACGGCGAGGGGGCCGCGCAGGCGATGCAGGTGCTTCTCCTCGAACACCTCACGCACGAGGCCGAGGCCCTTCTTGGCCTCGAACTTCTCGCCGAAGGTCACCACGCCGGCGGCGTCCTGCCCGCGGTGCTGGATCGCGAGCAGACCGTTCAGTACGTCCTGCACGACATCGGTGCCGTCGGGCCCGAAGATCGAGATGAAGCCACACATCGTGGCGGCCAGCATAGCCGCTGGCCGGGCAGCGCGAAGGCCGCAGCCGATCTGCCCCTGGCCGGGCGCGGGGGCGTGCATACGATCGCCGCCGGCCACGGGTTCGGGGCGCCCGCAGAAGTTCCGCGCCCGGTCCCGAGTTGCCACTCCATCTCCTTCCGACCCAGGATCCAGCCGTGACCAACCTCGTGAACGTGAACGGCGTCGTCACCCCCGAAGCCCAGGCCGTGGTCCCGGTCCTGGACCGCGGCTTCCTGTTCGGCGACTCCATCTACGAGGTGATGCGCACCCGCGATGGCGTGCCCTTCGCCTTCCCGGATCACTTCGAGCGCCTGCGCTCCTCCGCCGATGGCCTGCGGCTGCGCTTCGACCTCGACGACCGCGCGCTGGCGCGCCGTATCCAGGAGACCCTGGCCGCGGCCCGCAACGCCGAGAACTACGTGCGGATCATCGTGACCCGCGGCACCGGCACGGCCCCGAACATCGACGTGGCGTACGCGCCCGGTCCGTGCACCGTGATCATCCTGGTGCGCGACCTGCCGCGGTTCAGCATGCTCGAGGCCCACCTGCAGATCGTCGGCAGGCTGCGCAACGACCGCCGCGCCCTCGACCCGGCCTACAAGACCGGCAACTACCTGAACAACGTCCTCGGCCTGATCGAGGCCAAGGCCTCCGGGGGCACGGATGCCCTCTTCCTCAACACCGAGGGCCACGTCACCGAGTGCAGCACCTCGAATCTGTGGGTGCTCCGGGACGGCGTCCTGCGCACGCCGCCGCTGGACGCCGGCATCCTGGCGGGGATCACCCGCAAGCTGCTCCTCGAGATGTGCCGCGGCGAAGGCACGGCCGCCGTGGAGGAGAATCTCACCCCGCACGACGTGACGAGCGCCGAGGAGGTGTTCGTCAGCGCCAGCCTGCGCGACCTCGTGCCGGTGACGCGCGTCGACGGCGCACCGATCGGGGACGGCAGGCCGGGGCCGGTCACGACCCGATTGGCGGAGCGCTTCGAGCGCTTCTCGGCGCAGCGCCACGCGGACGTCTATGTCCCGCAGTGGCGCGCACTCTGCCTCTGAGCGAGGCGCCGCCCGGATCGGGTCGGCAGGGGCAGGCCTCGCGGCCCGCCCGTTCCCTCACATGACTTCCTGAAGGATCGTGGAGATCTTCTCGAGGGCGCGGCGGTAGCGCTCGCGGCTGCTCTCGTTCTCCTTCATGGCGGAGATGATCCCCTCCAGAGAACCCACGGCGCCACTGGCGACCTTGCGGGGACGGCCGGGACCGCGCTTCGCGACCTTGGGCGCCGCCTTGGGCCTGGCAGCGCTGGCGGCGGCGGCCTGCTTCGCCTTGCCCTGCCCGCGCGGCGCCGACTTGACGATCCCCAGAAGCGCCTGGGCGCGCCCGTAGACGATGGGATAGATCTTGATGCCCTTCTTCTTGGCGGCCTCGGAGATCTCCGCGTAGCTGGCCTTGCGGTTCTTCTCGAGCATTCCCCGCACGAGTTCCATAGCGGGAGAGGTTTTGCTTTCTGCCATGTTTCGATACTTGTGGTAGAGAGGATGAGATTGCCCCCCGGCTGAAGCCATACGGGAGCACAGGCCGGATTGTGGCCAATCCCGCCCGCGATTGCACGGTCAATCTTGCCAGGGCAGCGTCAGGCTTTCTCCGGGGGCCAAGAGCACCGATGGATAGGGACGGAGGCCGTCTTGGAGCTGCAGCGCCGCGGCCAGCGGGACCCGGCCTTCGGCCCCTGGCAGCGCCGCGCATTGCAGGACGTCGGTCAGGACCGTGAGACCCGGCTGCAATCTCTGGCCCAGGACGCGGGGGGCCACGTGCCGTGCCGAAAGGAGCAGGGTGCCCACGCGCAGATCGCGGGGCAGGTCCTCCTCCTGGAGGTCCTCACCGCTGGCCAGGAGGGTGCTGCCGTCGGCCAGCGTGAACAAGTAGCCGAACGAGGGCGGCACGCGCCCGGCCGCGTCCCTGGCACCGACCGGCAGGACGCGCACGCCGCGCACGAGGGTGGCTTCGCCGGGTCTGGCCACGGGCAGCTCCGCGACCGGGACCGCGGGCAGGTGGATGCCGATGTGCGCGAACACGGGCTTGCGCGCGGCGACCATCCGGATCAGCAGGTAGTCATTGCGCCGGGTCGGATCCTGGGGCTGCGTGAGCACCACGAAATCGGCCAGCCCGGGGAGTTCGTGCTCGATGCCCGCTCCGGCGGGGTCGATCAGGAAGCTCGCGCCGCGGGAGCGGACCAGCCAGCCGCCCTGCGGCAGACGCGCGAGTCGCAATCCCTGCTCCGGCGGCGGCGTGGCCTTCTCGCGCCGGACGAGATCGGCGAGCGTATCCTGCCAGGCCCAGGGCAGGCCGGTCGCGTTGTAGCCCGCGACCTCGCGATTCATGCGCCTGTGCACGCGGGCCTGCAGCTCCACGAAGTCGAGGCGCGGGAAGGTCGCGAGGTGATGCTCGAAGTTCTCCAGCCACGCCAGCCGCTCGCCGCCGAGCACGCTGCGCGCGTCGCCGCTGCTGCCGCTCACCCGCACGGGCCGGGTCTGCGCGAGGCGCTGGCGCTGCGCCACCCAATAGGCCTGGCTTGGCACCGGATCGCCCTGCGCCGGCGGCGGAGGCGGGAACTCGGGCATGCGTTCGGGCGGGGGATCGAGCGTGCCATGGAGCAGGACCACGCCGTACAGGGCCGGATCCACGGTCGGCCCGCAACCAAAGGTCCAGCCGGCACGCGTCTGCGGCAGGGGATCGGTGGGCTCGTCGTAGTCGTTCACGACGATGCGCACGCCCAAGGTGTCGCCGCGCCTGGGCGCGCGGGCGGGCGGCAGGATCTCCTTCCACGGCAGGCGGACTTCGTAGGTGGTCAGGCCCCGCTCCTGGTCCCGCCCCACCGCGAGGCTTCCCGCGCCGACCAGGCGGGCACTGCCGCGATAGCGGTCCCACAGCACCACCTGCCCCTTGCCGCCCTGGATCTCGGCCAGCCAGAACTCGCGATCCTCGACGCGGCCGGGGTCATTGCCCGCCGCACGCGTGTTGCGATCGGGATCGAACGAGAGCACGACGCTGTCGGCGGGCGGGATCTCGAGCATGCTCGTGGCGAGGAGCTTCGCCGCCGCCTCGTCCAAGGGCCGGTGCCAGTCGTCGCGCACGACGCAGCCGAGATAGAGGTCCTCCTCGTCCCAGAGCAGGAACGCCTTGGCGGCGAGATCGGCCGGGCCGCGCCACGCCCCGAACGCCGTGCCGGAGAGCTGCCGCGCGTCGTCCATCGTGAGCGGTGGGGCGCTCGGCCAGTCGGCGAGCCCGCCATCGACCGTGATCCGCGTGGCACCGCGCTGGCCCACGAGCGAGCGCGGCACGGGCATGGGCGCGAATGCCTTGGCGGGCTCCCCTCCCGCGGGCCGGGTCGCCTGCGCCTCCTGCGGGCAGAGCGGGACGGACAGTGCCAGGACGAGCAACGGTGCGAGCGGGTTCATGCCGGGGCGATCCGACGCAGCTGGAGATAGTTGAGCAGGGCGTGTGCGACGGTCACCGAGCAGAGGCCGAGGCCCCACTCCACCATCGCGGCGAAGAGTAGTCCCACCGACCCGGCCAGCAACGGCCACAACCAGAGCCGGGCCGGGCCCGCGTGCGCGAGCGCGAAGCAGAGGCTGGCCCACACCCAGCCCAGCGCGTCCTGCATCGCGCATCGGAACAGGAACTCCTCACCGAGCCCCGAGGCCAACGCCACGATGCCGGCCTGCCGGGGAGTCAGCGGGCCGATCAGCCCGGCGAGGCGGCGTTCGAGGTCGCGCAGCGCCGGCACGGCTCGCGCGCCGAGGGCACATGCCCCGGCGAGGGACAGTCCCACGCCGGCCCCCGCAGCCGCGGACATCCAGACTCCGTGCCGTCCACCCGCGAACTCCGGGACGAGTCCGAGCCGGTCGCGCCACCAGAGCCAGAAGGCCCCGGCCGCGAGGAGCACCGCATAGCAGACGATCGCCGCGGCCGTGAGGGAGCCGCCCGGCGCGTCGTCCTCCCGCGGCGGCTCGTTCATCGCACGAGCCAGCGTGCGCGCCGCAGCGGCGCGATCACGGCCAGCGGCCGGCCCACCAGATCGCGCAATGGGAACTGTCCGTGCGCGCGCATGCGTGAGTCGGTGCTGTCGAAGGTGTTGTCGCCCAGCAGGAACATCTCGCCATCGCCGACCTCGTAGGGCGCCGTGCCGCGGCCGTATGGGCCCGCGTCGGACTTGTAGTAGAGGTCGTGGAACACCTCGATCGAGCGCAAGGTCACGGCGCCGCCGGCGGCCCCGACGTGGAGGAGGTTCTCGAAGGGCGGCCTCGGCCCCTCGCCCTCGTGACGCGGCGGCACTTCGGAGTCGACCAGGATCTTGGCGTCGTGCCGGTCGCCGACGGTGACGAAGAGCCGGCCGTCGAGATGGCCGAACGCGATCCGCACCGCCGCTCCGGGACGGAGCGGCGGCAGGCGCATCGCCGCGCCGAGCGTGGCGCCCGCCTCGAGTCGCAGCACCGTCCCGGAGGCGTCATAGGCGAATCCGTAGGCGATCCCCTGGTGCTCCAGCACGAGGCTCAACCCCGCACAGCCGGCTTGCGGCACGCATTCGAACGCGAGGCCGATGTCGCGGTCGAACGCGCGGGCCACGAACCGCCGGCGCCCTTCCTGGTCGAGGAACGAGGTGTCCACGGCGCCGCGCGTGGCGAGATGGCCGGGCAGATACGGATCGGGCGGCACCTGGCGCAGCCGTGCGCGCCGCCGCATGGGCTCCATCTCGCGCGTCAGCGCCTCGAGGGAGGCCGCGCCAGGCGGGAGCACGAGCGCGCCACCCTCGATCGTGGCGCCGCTCTCGCCGACGCGGAACACGCGCTCGAGCGCCTCGTGGCCAGGGGCGGGCCAGCGGAACCAGCTCACGCGCAGGCTGCGATCCGCCACCGGGTCCTTCTGGAGGCGGCGCAGGGCGTGGGCCGCGCTGCCCGTGTAGAGATCGCCGTCGCGGATGGCCACGTAGCCGTGGTTCTTCCAGACCATCCGCTTGACCAGGTGGCCCTGGCGCCCTTCGGCCGGGTTGCGCACCACGACGAGGTCGAGGGCTTGCGGCTCGCAACGCCACCAGGCGGTCTTGTCCACGAGGACGAGGTCGCCGGTCTCGGGGTCGCCGAAGAGCGTCGGTTCCATGCTCCCGCTCGGCACCAGGTAGCGCTCCAGCAGGTGCGACCGGATGAGGTGGAACACCGTGAGGCCCACCACGGCGAGCGGGAGCACCCGGGCCACGAGACCCAGGACCTTGGCGGTTCGGGAGGTCATTGCGAGGGGAGGAGGGGACCCTCAGCTGGGTTTCTTTCCCTGGTCGGCCCATCTACGGCCAGGCGCATCCATCTCCTCATGGCTTGCAGGAACACGGGTTCCGAGGAGTGACCGGAATCCTCTCCCGGGCACAGGAGGATGGGGCGTCTTGTCGCGCCGGAACGGGCCCGATATGCCGTGACCACTCCAGGGTTCAGTTTTTAGGGTTTGTAAGCAAAGGACTTATGGATAGGTCCAAGCGAGACGGCGGCCTGCGCAGGCTGCTCGACCTCTGCGACGACTTGCAGCGTATCCGGCAGCGGATCACCGATCCCTCGTTGGGTCGCGACTCGCTGCAACGGCTGCGCCGCCAGTCGCAGCGCAAGTCCGAGCGGCTGGCGCGCACGCTCGGCACCTATCGCTTTCGCGGGCCCTTGGGGCAAGTCCTGCGCGAGTTCCGCTTCCAACCGGCGCACTTCCAGGTGCTCGCGACCCTCCTGCACCGGCACCTCCACCACGAGGACCCGGCCGTGGAGGGGCGGCTGCTCCTCGGCACGGTGTTCGACAACTCCTACGACGTCCTCGCCGGCGCCGAGCTGTTGCGGGAGGGCGGCCCGCTGCGCGCCAGCGGTCTGGTGGTCCTCGACGAGGACGAGGATCCGCAGGGCGATGTCCTGGAGGCACGATTCAAGATCGCCGAGGAGGCGCTGGCAGCGTTCCGCGAGGAGGCGTCGACGCTCGTGCCGGAGGACCTGCGGCGTGCCCCGGGCAGCAGCTACGCGAGCAACCGCGAATTCCTGATCGACCTGCGCATCCTCCACAACCTCTACCGGGTGCGCAGCGAGCGGCTCTTCCTGCTCGACCGCTGGGACCGCGTGCACACACGCACCTTCGACCCGGGGCGATCGCTGAGCCGCCGCATCACATCCTACTGGGAGCGGGTCCAGCGCCGGCTCGCCGCGAGCCCGGAGGCCAAGGAGTTCCCGGTGGTGCGCTTCCTGCGCACGTGGCAGCTGGAGCAGGAGGAGCTGATCGTGGTCATCCACCTGCTCTTCCAGGAGCTCTACGAGGGGATCGCCCATGCCGATGCGGCGGCCCTGATCCGGCTGATCAGCCGCAGCGAGGAAGACCTGATCCGCAACCGGCTCCTGGTGCACCCCAAGAGCCGCCTCGTGACCAGCCACATCCTGGAGCTGGAGCCGTTCCTCGAGGGCCGCGAACTCACCGCGGAGGTCCACCTGAACGACTGGGTGGTGAACGACCTCTTCGGCCTGCCCTCGCAGAACCGCGCGATCCATCCCGACGAGCGGCTCGACTGGCACCTCTACCTGAAGCAGCTCGACGACTCCGACCGGTTCTTCCGCGACATGGATCGCTGAGCGCCGCCGGCCGGTCACGGGAAGAAGCACGCATGCAGTGCCTTCACCGCGCGCTCCATCTCGGCCTCGGTCACGACGAGCGCCAGGTTCACGCGGATCGCGCCCTGGCTGAGCACGCGCGGCCGCACGCCGGCTTCGGCCACCGCCGTCAGCGCCCGCGCCAGGACCATGCGGTCCTTGGCCATCCCGTGACCGACCAGACAGACCATGGCATGGCCCGGCTCGACCGTGACCCTGCCGAGCTGGCCGAGGTCGGCGGCGAGGCGGTCGAGGTGCCGGGCGCTGTCGGTGGTCATCGTGATCGAGATCTCCGAGGTGGCCACGAGGTCGATCACCACCTCGTGCCGTGCCGCGGCGTCGAACACCTTGGCGAGGAAGCCGTGGGTCTGCAGCATCCGCGGCGTCACGATGTTGACCAGGTGCACGCCGCGCTTGTGCGCCACCGCGCGCACGACGCTGCCGGCCTCCTCGTAGTCGGGCAGCACCACCGTGCCGGCGTATTCGGGGCGGCGGGTGTTGAGGACCCGCACCGGGATGGCCTTCTCCATCGCCGGCAGGATGGTCGCGGGGTGCAGGACCTTGCCGCCGTAGTAGGCCAGCTCGCTGGCCTCGTCGAAGCTCATGGTCGCGATCGGCCGGGCCTCGGCGACCAGCTTGGGATCGGCGGTCATCACGCCGTCCACGTCGGTCCAGATCTGGATCTCCTCGGCGTCGAGTGCGTTGCCGAAGAGCGAGGCCGAGTAGTCCGAGCCGTTGCGCCCCAGCGTGGTCACGTTCCCGTGCTCGTCGGCGGCGATGTAGCCGGTCACCACGGGCACTTCGCGCACGCCCGCGATGAACCGCTTCACCCGGCCATCGTCGGGCAGGGGCCGGGCGCGGCCGAAGGTGGAATCGGTGCGCAGGCCGGCGTCGAACGCGTCGATCGCCCGCGCCTCCAGCCCGTGCAGCGTGAAGTACGCCGCCACGGTGCGGGCCGAGAGCCGCTCGCCGAACGAGAGCATCAGGTCGATGGCGCGCGGGCTGGCCTCCCCGACCAGCTTCATTCCGCGCGCCAGCTCGCGCAGCTCCTGGAGCAGGGACTCGTGCAGGGTGTCCGGCAGGCCGAGCTCGGCCAGGATGGCGCGATGGCGCTCCTCGAGCCGCGCCGTGTCGACATTGCCACGCGGCGCGCGCTGGCTGAGGTCGACGAGCATGTCGGTGACGCCGGAATGTGCCGACACCACCACCACCGGCCGGCGGGCGAGCCGACGGCGGACGATCTCCAACACGTTCTGGATCGAGGCCGCGGTCCCGACCGAGGTGCCTCCGAACTTCATCACGATCATGGGGGCGGGGATTCTGGCCGGAGGAGGCGGCCTTGGCGAGCCGCCCTCCGGGCCATGGTCCGCGCCGCCCGTATGATCCCGGCATGCAGACGCGCACCGACCTGATCCACGACTGGAACCGGCTGGGCGGCGAGTTCCGCCCCGGCCAACCCGTCCAGTTCGACGACGAGACCCTGCGCGACGGTCTCCAGTCCCCCTCGGTGGCCGACCCCAGCGTCGACGAGAAGCTCGACCTGCTGCACGTGATGGACCGTCTGGGCATCCACACCGCCAACCTCGGCCTGCCCGGGGCCGGCGGCCGGCCGCGCGAGGAGATCCTGCGCATGGCGCAGGAGATCGCGAAGAACCGCCTGAGGATCGGCGCCAACGTGGCCTGCCGCACGGTGGTGAGCGACATCGAACCGGTGGTCGAGATGAGCCAGCGCGCGGGCATGCCGATCGAGGTGTGCGCGTTCATCGGCAGCAGCAGCATCCGCCAGTACACGGAGAACTGGTCGCTCGCGCAGATGCTGGAGCACACCCGGCAGGCGCTCACGTTCGCGCGCGACCACCAGCTCCCGGTCATGTACGTGACCGAGGACACCACCCGCGCCCACCCCGAGACCCTGCGCGCCCTCTACTCGCTCGCCCTGGAGCTGGGCGCGCGGCGCCTGGCCGTGTGCGACACCGTGGGCCACGCCACGCCGGAAGGCGCGCGCAACGTCGTGACCTTCGTGCGCGAACTGGCGCGCCAGCACGACCCCAGCGTCGGCATCGACTGGCACGGCCACCGCGACCGCGACCTCGCCATCGCCAACTGCCTGGCCGCCGTCGAGGCGGGCGCCACACGGATCCACGGCGCGGCGCTGGGCGTGGGCGAGCGGGCCGGCAACGCCCCCATGGACCTGCTCCTGGTGAACTGCCGCCTCCTGGGTTGGATCGACAACGATCTGCGTGCCCTGCCCGAGTACGTGCGCAAGGCCGCCAAGGCCCTGCAGGTCGACATCCCCCACAACTACCCCGTGCTGGGCGCGGACGCGTTCGAGACCGGCACCGGCGTGCACGCGGCCGCGGTGATCAAGGCATTCCGCAAGGGCGATCAGGCCCTGGCCGACACGGTCTACTCCGGAGTCCCCGCCAACATGGTCGGGCTCGAGCAGCGCATCTGCGTGGGGCCCATGAGCGGCCGCTCGAACGTCATCTGGGTGCTCGAGCGCCTGGGAATCGAGGCCGGCGAGGCGCGGGTGAAGGCCGTGCTGGAGGCCGGCAAGGCCAGCAAGAAGATGCTCACCGACGAACAGGTCCGGCGGATCGCGCTGGCGACGCCCTGAGCACCCCGCGCGGGCGGAGAGGGCCGGCCGCTCGGGTGCGCCCGCGCCGCGCCGATGGCAGCGGCGCATGGGGCAGCGGGGATCAAGGGTCGCCGACAACCTGCCGATAGTGGCCTGGTCTGACCTTTCGTCGGGAGACCTATGGCGCAGGTGATCAACATGTCCGTCGTCGACGAGCTGGTGTCCTTCGCAGCCGACGGCGACCCCGACCTCCTGGTCGACCTGATCCGCATGTTCCTGGAGGACGCGCCGACCAAGGTGGCCTCGATGCGCACCGGGCTCGAGCGGCAGGACTGGCACATGGTGGAGAAGGCGGCGCACTCCCTGAAGGGCTCGTCCGGCAACCTGGGCGCGGAGCTGGTCCAGCACCTGTGCGAGGACCTGCAGAACGCCGCGCGGGCCACTCCTCCCGACTGCGCCAGGGTGACCCGGCTGGTGCACGACCTGGAGGCGCCCTTCCAGGCGTCGGTTGCGGAGCTGCGGAAGATCCTGGCGCGCTTCGCCAAGGTCTAGGCCGCCGCGGCAGGCCGCGGAACGCCGCCCAGGCCGGGGCCCGGAGGCTGCGGGGTCCTTCCTGTCCCTGGACCGGAGCGGCGAGGCCGCACCGAGGACCCTGTGGGCAGCCTCGAGCCGCCGGACTTCGGTCCGTTCCAGCCGGGGGCAGGCGCCCCTAGTCGCGAGTCACATCGAGCGGGCGAGGCTCCTCGGTCCCGTTCGCGTGCCCGCGCGCGCGGGCCGGGGTGAGCATGGCGCCCTGGCGCCTGGGTTCGGCGGGGACGACCTTGCGCACGGGATGCTGGATCTCGAGGGTGGGCTCGGCGAGGAAATCGGCGCCCTTGCCGCGGAAGAGGCAGCGGTGGCACCGGTGATAGAACTCCCGCTGCCGCTGGAAGCAGAGCGGCACCTCGATCTGGTGGGCGATCAGCAACCGTCCCTCGCCCGCGACCGGCGTGGGGCACTGGCGCAGGGTCTCTTCGGGCCCGGTGCAGGCCTTGGACGACCCGTTCATGCCCGGACGGGGCGGGGTCCCGTTCCCGCTCCCGGCCCCTCCCGGGCCAGTGAGCAACACATCCCGCTCGGGGACCCCTGGGTTCATGGGGGGAAACGATAGTCACCTGCGCGCCGGGGGGTCAATCGCGCGCCCGCGCCCAGGCGTCCCGGCACCGGGCCAGGGCCTGCGGGGCCATGTGGCTGTGGCGCGAGAGTTCGAAGCAGACCGGGCCCGGGTAGCCAGCGGCGGCCAGGCTGCTGTGGACCGCGCGGAAGTCGACGTCTCCCTCCCCCGGGAGCAGGTGCTCGTGCCGGCCCCTCCGCATGTCCTCCAGGTGCACCTGCCGCAGCCGCGGACCGAGGGTGGGGATGGAGGCGAGGGGCTCGTCGGGCTCCGTGACGTAAAGATGCCCGATGTCTAGACATAGGTCGGGTCCGGCGTCCCCCAGGGCACGCGCCAACGCGAGGTATCCGGCCGGGGTCGCGACCGCCATTCCGGGCTCCGGCTCGAACGCCGGGGCGAGGCCCTCGGCACGGATGGCGGCACAGGCCAGACCCACCCCCTCGCAGAGCCATCCGAACGAGTCCGGACCGGGCGCAGGGTCGATCCCGGCCCAGAACGACACCACCTCGGCGCCGAGCGCGGCACCCACGCGGGCGGCACGGGAATAGAAGTCCAGCCTGCGAGCCCGGGCCGCCCGGTCGCGGCTCATCAGGGTGGGCTCGTGCTTGGTGCCTGGGTCCAGCAGGAAGCGGGCTCCGGTCTCGATCGTGACCCCGAGGCCGAGAGCGTCGAGGCGTGCGCGGATCTCCCGCACCTCGGCCGGCGTGCTGCGGTAGGGGTCGAGGTGCATCACGTCGAGCGTGAGCGCCGCGACCTGGTAGCCGTGCGTCGCGATCAACTCCAGGGCCTCGGCGAGCCGGTGGTTCTGCAGGCCGCTGGTGTGGAAGCCGAGCCGCACGGCGGGAGGACGTGGAAGGGCGGGAGGGACCTGCCAGGACAGGGTCGTTCAGCGTTTCTCGGCCGACTTCACCTTGCGGACCGTGTTGCGCAGGGCGTCGTAGCGGGACAGACGGCGCTGCAGGGCGTCGTACTCGGCGGTGATCGCCCATCCGCCGAGGTCGGCCTCCTCCATCCAGTCCGTGTACCTGCCGAGGGCGACGTTGATCTTCTCCATCTCGGCGAAGGCCTTGTGCACGTACTCCTGGAACTCGGCGTTCTTGCCGGCGGTGCGCTTCTCCTGGGCCGAGGCCCAGAGCGCCTTGGCCTGCTGGTAGTGGCCATCCGCGGTGCGCAGGTCGGCCTCCTGGATCGGGGGGGCCGGCGTCTTGGGTTGCTTGCCGGCGCGCGCCGTACCGCTCATGGACTCGAACGAGTCTCCGCTGGGCGCCGCTGCCGGCGCGTTGCTGGCCCGCTGCACCGCTGGCTGGGCTGCGTTGCTCGGTGCGCCTGGAGTCTCGGCCGGTGCGGCCTTGCCGCCTCCCTTGAGGAAGAGGAAGAGCACCCCGCCCAGCGCCAGCGCCACGACGCCGATCAGCATGGGCGCGGCCGACGAGGACTGCTTCGGGGCGGGACGGCCGCGCTGCGAGGTGCGCGCCGAGGAGGGAGGGGTCGGGGTCATGGGAGAGGAGGCGGCACTTTGCCCACGCGCAGGACCGCGTGGTAGCCCCCGTCGTGCTCCGGGGTGTCCGGCAGGATGAGGCACTCCTGCAGCACCTCGACCGTCCCAGGGGGAAGGTCGGCCAGGACGGCCCGTACCGCCTCGCCGTTCTCCTCGGGTTCGAGGCTGCAGGTCGAGTAGACGACCCGGCCTTCCGACTTCACCCGGGCGAGGGCATCGCGCAAGAGCCGGCGCTGGAGGGGCAGCAGGGCCGCGAACGGGTCCGGACGCTCCAGGCGCCGGCGCGCCTCGACCCGCCGCGCCAGGACGCCCGAGTTGGAGCAGGGCACGTCCACCAGCGCCCTGGCACAGGCGGGCACCCGGGCGAGGTCCTCGACCACGGCGATCACCCCGCCGAGGCCCGCCCGCGCGGCGTTGGCCGAGATCCGCGCCCGCCGGCGCGGCTCGGGGTCCCAGGCGAACACATGTCCCTTGGGGCCCACCTGCTCGGCCAGGAGCGTGGTCTTGGTGCCGGGGGCTGCACACAGGTCCAGGATGGTCTCCCCGGGCTGTGCCTCGACGGCCTCCGCGGCACGGACCGCGGTCGGGTCCTGCACCACGAAGCGCCCCTCGCGGAACGCCTCGGTCCCGAACGGCGAGCCGCCGCCGGTCCAGCGCAGGCAGAGCGGGTGGTCCCCCGCCACGGTCTCGACCCCCACCTCGGCCAGTTCGGCCCGCAGGGCGTCGCGCTGGGCCGGCCTGGCGCGCAGGATCACCTCGGGCACCGCGGCCGAGGCCGCGGCGATCCGCTCGGTCGCGGCGCCGTGCACCTGGAACCAGCGCGCCACGAGCACCTGGGGCAGCGCGTACCGCGCCGCGAGGTACGCCGCCGGATCCGCGGCGGGATCGGGCAGGCCCGGCGGATCCAGACGCACGCAGCGCGTTGCCCCGCCCTCCCCAGGAGGCAGTGCCACCTCGAGCCGGGGCAGGGCAGGGTCCGCGGCGCGCAGGTGCACCATGCCTGCGAGGCGGCGCAGCACCGCGTTGGCGAACCCCCGCTCGTGGCCAAGGAGGTCGACCGTCTCGTGCAGCGCGGCATGCGCCGGGATGCGCGCCAGGAAGAGCAGCTGGTAGGCGCCCAGGCGCAGCGCGCAGCGCGCGCGAGGCGCGTCCGGCAGGCCACGCGCGGTGAGCGGCGCGAGCACGGCGTCGAGGAAGAGGCGCTGGCGCTCGGCACCGTAGGCCAGTTCTTGGGCCAGGGCGTGGTCGCGCGGCGGCAGCCGCGCCGCGTCGAGCGGATCCTTCAGGCGCTGGATCCGCCCGGATTCGAGCGCCTCCAGCGCGGCCAGGGCGATCGCCCTGGCCCCGCGCGGGCGGCGAGGTGCTCCACGCCTCATCCGAAGCGCGCGTCGGGGGGCAGGGGATGACCGCGCACGAACTCACCCGCGGTCATGTTCCGGCCGTTCTCGGGCTTGATGCGGGTGATGCGGAACAGGTCCTTGCCCGTGCACACGCGGATGCCCTCCTCGCCCGCCGACTGGATCGCGCCGGGCATCCCCATGCCGTAGTTGTCGGGCTCGACCTCGCCGGCCATCACGATGAAGCGCCGCGCGCCGAGCCGGGTCTGCGCGCCCGGCTTGGGCGTCATCGCACGCACCAGCCGGTCGATCTCGAGCGCCGGGAGGCGCCAGGGGATCACCCCGTGGTGCTTCTCGACCTTGGGTGCCAGCGTCGCCAGCTTGTGGTCCTGGGGCACGAACTTCGCCTTGCCTGCGGCCAGGATCTGCAGGGCCTTCACCAGCGCCCGGCCGGAGAGCTCGGCCAACCGCTCGCGCAACTCTCCGGCGTTCTCGCGCGGCCCGATCGGGGTGCGCTCCACCAGCAGGACGTCGCCGGCGTCGAGTTCCGGGACGATGCGCATGATGGTGACCCCGGTCTCCCGCTCGCCCGTGAGGATGGCGCGCTGGATGGGAGCCGCGCCGCGGTAGAGCGGCAGGAGCGAGGCATGGGCGTTCAGCATCCCGTGGCGCGGGAGGGCGATCAGCTCGGGCCTCAGGATCACGCCGTAGCTCACCACGACCCCCACGTCGGGCTGCAGCTCGTGCAGGCGCTCCAGGCTCTCGGGGGCGTGCACGTCCGCAGGCTGCGCCACGGCGAGCCCCAGCTCCTCGGCCCCCAGGCGCACCTCCGAGGGGTAGATCTTCCGGCCGCGGCCGCGGGGCGCGTCGGGCTTGGTGACCACCAGGGCGGGAGCCATCCCCGCGGCAGCGAGTGCTCGCAACGAGGGCAGAGCGAAGTCGCTGCTTCCGAAGAAGACGATCTTCAAATTGGGCGGGGAAGTGGGGACGGAGGGTAGAACCGTAACGGCGGCACGGCGGGCCTTCAAACGCACGCCGCGCCCTTTCTCCGCAGACTTGCCGCATGCAAGCCGACCTCCCCGCCGATCCGTTCGCGCTCGCGCCGCTGCCCGCGCCGCAGGTGGCGGCGCGGCGCACGCTCGCGCTCTGCGGCGGCACCGTCGAGCTGGCGTGGCTGCCGCTCCGCGCGCAGCGCCTGGGCATTCCGCGCGCCGATCGGCCGCCGCTGCGGCCGCCCCTGGCCGAGGAGATCCTGGCCAAGGAAGCGCTGTGGCGCGGCGGCGGCGTGGTGCTCACGCCGAACCGCTACCCCTTCGCCGCGCGCCAGGTGCTGCTCTGGGACGAGGCCCCGCAGCGCGAGGCAGGCGAGAACCTGCTGCTTGCCGCGCTGCTGCTCGAGGAGCGCACCGGCGGCACCGTGCAGCTCAACACCGTGGGCGCCGCGGCCTCGCTGCCCCGCGCCCACGTGCACCTGATCGGCGAGGTGCTGCCGTTCCTGGCCGCGTTCCGCGGCGAGCCGTGCCGCGCCGCGTGGCTGCCCGCGCTGCCGGGCGTGGACGTGCTGGAGCTGGCGCCGCCCTTCCCGGTGCTCGGGCTGGGCGTGCGTGGCCCGGCCCCCGCGCGCGCCGCGGCCCTCGCCCGACTCCTGGAGCTGCGCGGCACCCCCGCGGCCAACGTGGTGAGCGCCGCGGGCACGAGCTGGTGGTTCCCACGCACTCCCGTGGAGATCCCCGCGCCGCACTTCCCGCATGCCCTGGGAGCCAGCGAGCTGGCCGGCCGCTGGTGCTACACCGACGAGCGCGTGTTCGCGGCTGCCACGGCCGGGGACCTGGAGGCCGCGCTGCGCGCGGCATGTCTGGCGCGATGAGGAAGGCCCGTGCGTGGATGCGGGCCCGGCGCCCGCGCGCTGCACGGGCAATCAGCGGCCCAGCGAGATCGCGAACGGGTTGGTGACCTGCAGCGTGGTCCCGCCGAGCAGCATCGCCTGCACGTACACCGACACGTCCAGGAGATTGACGTCGTCGGGGAGGCGCGTCAGCAGGTTGAGCGTGCCGCTCGCCGGCAGTCGGGCGGGCAGCACCGCGTCTGCGCTGCTGTGCCACAGGCATCCCGCGAGCCGCGGGTCGATCGCGCCGAGGTCGAACGGCAGCAGCACCGGCGGCAGTGCCAGCCGGCTCAGGCCGAACGAGAGCACCGCGTTGGCGCTCGGCGCCCCGGTGATGTTCAGGGTGTACGTGGTGGAGCCGAGGTTGGGTGCGCCGCCGCTGCTGGTCAGGGTCGCGCCGCAGCCGGTGCCGAACGCCGCATCGCGCGCCTCCGAGCGCAACGCCCAGGTGC
Source organism: Planctomycetota bacterium (assembly GCA_020849665.1). Lineage (GTDB taxonomy): Bacteria > Planctomycetota > UBA1135 > UBA1135 > UBA2386 > JADLFX01. Next base: position 123,051 of record JADLFX010000045.1, read on the forward strand.
GCACCTGCAGGAGCGAGACGGCGCGCAGCACGAAGCGGAAGTCGTCGAGGTCGTAGCCGCTGCTGAAGTCGAGCAGGGGGTTGCCACCCACCAGGAACGAGCCCGTGCCCGCGGACACGTCCGGGACGTCGGGCAGGCCGATGGCCGGCTGCGGCGTGCCGTCGACGTAGAACGTCGCGAGGCGCGTCGTGCCGTCCACGACCAGGGCCAGATGCACCCAGCGCGCCGCGGCGGCGGACTGCACGTCGTAGGTGAGCGTGAGGTCGAAGTTGGCCGGGCTCGCGCCCCGCACCTTGAGGCCGTTGCCCGCGATGCCGCCGGTGAACCCCCGGAACGTCGCGTTGCCCGTCTCCGAGCCGTAGAAGAAGTAATTGGGCAGGGTGCTGCGATGCTGGGTGCGCTGCCGCATCCAGAACGCCACGCTGAACGACCCGCGGAACGCGCCGTTCCAGCCCGTGTCGAGCACCGTGTGCCCTCCGGTGCCGCCGCCCGAGCCCTTCATCGCGGTGAAGCCGAAGCGCCCCGGGGCGAAGCCCGGGATCTCGGTGCTCCGCACGGTGGCCTCGCGCGGCGCCGGCGACGCCGGCGGCGCGAAGTTGATCACCTTCGGTCCGCCCCCGTCGTCGAACTTGTAGATCAGGACTTCGTCCTGGGCGCGCGGCAGCGCGGCGAGGACGGTGACGAGGAGCAGGGTGGACGGGGCGGGGCGCATGGGTCTCCGGGGCGGACCGATGATCTGACCACGCCCGCGCTGCGCCCGCCAACCCCCGCGGCCGGCCGGCTCATGCGGTGCGCGCGAAACGCCCGACCCTCCGGCCCTTGCCCGCGGCGCCGGTGGCGCCGGGCCGAACCCCCCTCACCCACGGGGCCGCGCCGGCCGGGTCAGCCCCGGTCCTGCGGCCCAGGCTCCGGCTCGGCAAGCGCCTCGCCGCCGACGGCCGCCGACTCGCGCGCCGCCTCCGCGGCCTCCGCGCGCAGCATGATCTCGGCGGCGGTCAGGTCCGCCGGGCCGGTGAAGGCGACCAGGATCGGATCGTGGCACTGCTCCTGCCATGCGCGCAGGAAGCCCTGCTTCATCATCTCGAGCATCGCGGTGAACGTGCCGATCAGCGCATAGCGACCCTCGCCGGGCGCGAAGAGTTCCTCGAAGCGCACCTCGCTGCGGCCCCGCACCTTGGCGAGGATCTGCTCGGTCCAGAACGCCACGGTGCGCGAATCCACGCCCACGTGCATGGTGCTGGACTGGCCGGTCTCGGCGAGCAGCCGCGCGAACGCCTTGGTCAGCGTCCACACGTCCACCTCCTCCAGGTCCAGCAGGTCCTCCTCGCGCTCCTCCAGCAGCTCCTTGGGCATGGGCAGCGCGGTCTCCGCCATCCGCGCGCGGCGCTGGGCCAGCCGATCGAGGCGCCGGGCGAGGTCGCGGTAGCGCTTGTACTCGAGCAGGCGGGCGATGAGGTCGTCGCGCGGATCGAGTTCCTCCTCGACGCGCACCTCCTCGCGCGGCAGCAGCTCGCGCGACTTGATCTCCATCAGCGTGCTGGCCATCACCACGAAGTCGCCGAGGTCGCCGAGGTCGAGCTGCTGCAGGACCGCGAGATGCTGCAGATAGCCGTCGAGGATGCGCGCGATCGAGACCTCGTGCACGTCCACCTCCTGCTCCTTCACGAGGTGCAGCAGGAGGTCCATCGGACCCGAGAACACCGGCAGCTCGACGCGGTAGGACATCCCGGGGCGGCAGTCTAGCGCCGGTTGCGGCGCAGCCGCCACAGGGCCATCGCGCCACGGCTCCGCCCGCGGGCGAGGGCCGCGCCGCGCGACGATTCCCGCCGCCGGCCGCGCACGCTCCTCGCCGCCGCGGGAAGCGGCCGCCGGGCCCTCTACCGCCAGGGCGCCGCGCTATGCTCGCGCCCCACATGGACTCGCGACTCGAACGCGCGCGCCGCATCCTCGCACAGGAGGCCGACGCCGTGCGCGCCGTTGCCGAGCGGCTCGACGATGCGTTCCACCAGGTAGTGGAGCGCATCCTCCACCTCGGCGGGCGCGTGGTCACCGCCGGGATGGGCAAGGCCGGGATCATCGCCCAGAAGATCTCCGCGACCTTCGCCTCCACCGGCACTTCGTCGATCTACCTGCATCCGGCCGAGGCCATCCACGGCGACCTGGGCCGGGTCGGCCGCGACGACCTGCTGATGGCCCTCTCCAAGTCCGGCGAGACCGAGGAGGTGCTGCGCCTGATCGCCCCGGTCAAGGGGGTGGGCGTGCCGGTCGTGGCGATCACCGAGTCGCGCAAGTCCACGCTGGGCCGCCACGCCGATGTGGTGCTGGAGCTGGGGCCGATCGAGGAGGCCGGCCCCTACCGGCTGGCGCCGAGCGCCTCCACCACCGCGATGCTGGCCCTGGGCGACGCCCTCGCCCTCGTGGTGCAGGAGGGCCGCCGCTTCGGACCCGAGGAGTTCGCGCGCTACCATCCGGGTGGCGACCTTGGCCGGCGCCTGATGCGGGTCGAGGAGCTCATGCGCACCGGCGACCGCAACCCGAAGGTGGTCTCGGGCGTGACCGTGTTCGAGGCCATCGAGGTGATGACGCGCACCCCGGGGCGGCCGGGCGCCACCAGCGTGGTGCTGCCGGACGGGCGGCTGGTCGGCTTCTTCACCGACGGCGACCTGCGCCGGATGCTCGAGCGCGGGCAGGCCTCGGTGAAGACCGTGCGGGTCGACGAGGTGATGACGCGCAATCCCAAGACCCTGCCGCCGGACACCTTCGCCATGGAGGCGCTGGCCCGGCTGCACGAGCTGCGCGTCGACCAGATGCCGGTGGTCGACGCCCAGCATCGGCTGGTCGGCCTGCTCGACGTGCAGGACCTCCTCGACCTGAGGATCGGATGACGGTCCCGCCGCGCGAGACCCTGGCGGCGATCCGCATGCTGCTCCTCGACGTGGACGGCGTGCTCACCGACGGGCGGATCCACTTCGACGGCAACGGGCTCGAGTTCAAGAGCTTCCACGTGCACGACGGCGCTGGCATCGCCTACTGGCACCGCGCCGGCGGGCTCACCGGCTTCCTGTCCGGGCGCGGCGGCAGGGTCGTGGAGCAGCGCGCGCAGGAACTCGGCGTCCACGAAGTGGTGCTCGGCCAGCTCGACAAGCGCAGCGCGTTCGCCGGGGTCCTGGAGCGGCGCGGGCTCGAGCCGCGCGAGGTGGCCTACGTCGGCGACGACATCCTCGACCTCCCGGTCCTCCGCCTGGTCGGCTTCGCGGTCTCGGTACCCAACGGACGCGTCGAGGTGCACCAGGAGGTCCATCACGTCACCCGCGCGGCCGGCGGACGCGGCGCCGTGCGCGAGGTGGTGGAGATGCTGCTGCGGGCACGCGGCACCTGGGAGGAGCTGGTGCGGCGGGGCGGAGTGCCGTGATCCGCAAGCTGCTCGCGTTCGTCGTGCTGCTCGGGCTCGGCTTCGCGATCCTGCGCCTGGCGCTCGGCGAATCGGCGTTCCGCGCCGCGGGCACCCAGCAGGCGCCGGCCACCGAGACGCGGCAGGACCCGGCGCGCGGAGGGGTGACCGTGCCCGGCACCGGCGGGGAGGACAAGGAGGGCGTGCGGATCAGCATCCGCGGCGCGTTCCGCATGGGCCGCAGCGAGGAGGTCCCCCTGCCGCAGGGCAGCACGGCGGTGCTGGAGACGGTGCGCGTGGAAGCCACCGACAGCGAGCCGGTGAGCGCGGACCGCATGCGCCTGAACGACGTCACCGTGTCGTTCTTCGAGCGCGGCGGGGCGCCGGCCGACCCACGCGCCGTGCACGTCGCCACGCTGCGCGCGGTCACGATGTTCGTCACGCTGGGCAAGGACGCGAAGGGCCGCCCGGCGCTCGACGCCGAGAAGGAGATGGACCTGCGTGACGTCGTGCTCACCACCACGGAGGCGTCGCGCTTCCGCGAGCTCACGCTTCGCGCCTCGCGCGCCCTGGTGCGCGTGGACGCGGCCGGGACCTGGCTGCGCACGCCCGACGACGCCGAGACCTTCGAGCTGGTGCAGGCCGGGGCACGGCCGCTGCGGGTGACCGGACGCGGCGTGGACGCGTTCCTCCCGGCCCAGCACGGAGCGCAGGGCTCCGAGGTGCGCGTGACCGTGCGCGCCGAGCCGACGCTCTTCCTCGGCGGGCCGCAGGGCACCATCCGCGCCCGCGGCACGGGACCCCTCGAGTACCGCGAGAGCCGCGACGGCCGGGGCCACGTGACCATGGGCGGCGGCGTGACCCTGGAGGACGAGGGGCCGGGGCGGGGCGCGATCACCGCGCGCGGCCGGGACCTGGTGGCGAGCCTGAGCCGCGCCGGTGGCACGCGCCTGGGCGCGGCCGGCGGCGCCGGCGGCGCGGACGCCGGCTGGAATGCGATCCGTCTGGACGGTGCGCCCGCCACCCTGATCGCGCAGGGCACCGAGCTGCACTGCGGCCGCCTCGACCTGCTGCCCGGCCCCGGCCGGGAGCCATGGCTGTTCCGGGCCCACGGCTCGCCTGCACTGGTGGACGCGCGCCCGGGGGCGCCCGCCACCAGGTTCCGTGCCCACGAGCGGATCGAGCTGGTGCGGCCCGCGGCCCTGCTGGCGCCGCTGCTTAGTCCGCTCGGCTTCCCCGAGCGCGCGTTCACCCCGGGATTCACCGAGATCGTCGAATTCGCGGGGCGGACCGACGTGGAGCAGCCCGAACTCGCGGTGCGCGCCGCCGATGGCATGCGCCTGTTCCGCCACGCGGACCAGCCCGAGGCCGTGCTGCTCGCAGGCAGGGGCGCGGTCGAGGCCCGGCAGGGCGATCTGCAGGTGCAGGGCAGCGACGGCATCCTCCTGGTCCGATCCGGGGCAGGCGAGCGCGTGCGCCTGGGTCCGGCGGAGCCGCGGCGCGAGCACCGCTTCACCGTGACCCGCGGCGACGTGCGCGTGCGCGGCAGCGGCACGTGCGCCGTGACGCGCGACGCCGAGGGCGAGGGCGGACTCGCGATCCGCTCGCCGGAGCACGACGTGACGCTGGAGGTGCCCGGCACCACGCTTGAGGCGGCCGGCGTGCTGCAGGCGAGCTTCGCCGGCGAGGAGCTGCGCACGTTCCTGGCCGAAGGCACCCCGTGCCGCTTCACCAGCCAGGACGAGGCGGGCAACCGCGTCACCGGCACCGGCGACCGCCTCACCGGGCCGAGCCCCGACCGCCTCGTCGTGACCGGCACGCCGGCCGTCGTGGAGCGCGCGCGTGAGGGCGCGCTGCACGCCCCGCGGATCGAGGTGGCGCGCTTCGGACGCGGCGCGCGGCTCCTGCACGCCCGCGGCGGGGCGCGCCTGCGCACGACCGCCGCCGCGGGACGCGACGGCCTCGCACTCGACCTGGACGCCGACACGATCGAAGTCCTGCCCTGGACCGTGCCCGGCGGGCTGCTCGAACTCCTGCACGCGCCCCTGCCGGCCGGCGTGCGCGGCAGCCTCTTTCCGTCGCTGCGCGCGCCGAAGCTGGTGGCCACGGGCGACGTGCGGCTCCGGCAGGCCGGCGCCGCCGACGTGCAGGGCGTCGTGCGCGGCGCGGTGCTGGTGTTCGACCTCGACAGCCGCACCGGCCGCATGCGCGGCCGGCCGGCCACGATCGACTACGCCGACGCCGAGGGCCGCAAGGGCTTCGGCTCCGCCGCGGCCCTGCGCTTCGCCGAGCGCCCGGCCGGCCGGGAGCTGGTCCTCGAACCCGGCCCGGAGCACGCGCCGCGCCTGCGCATCGCCAACCTGGGCGCCGGCCCGGGCGGCGTGCCGGCGGGTCGCGGGACCCTGGAGCTGCTCTGCGAGACGCCGATCGAGGTCCTGCCGGCGCGGATCACCCTGGCCTCGCGAGTGGAGGTGTACGCACTGGATCCGGCAGGCCGCTTCGATCCCGACGGCCTGCGGCTGGGCACCGACCGGCTCGTGGTGGACCGCGACCCGGACACCGGCGCGATCCGCAGGCTCGTGGCGCGCGGCGCGGTGCGCCTGCGCTGGGCGGGCGTGATGGGCTTCGCCGAGGAGCTCACGCTCGACCCCAACACGGGCTGGATCGAGGCCAAGGACGTGGCCGGCAAGGCGATGGTGATCCTGCCTTCGGGCTTGCGCTATGAAGGCCGCCAGGCGGCCGTGAACTACCTCACCTTCGAGTCGCGCTCCTGGTCGAGCGAGATCCGTGCGCCCGAGCCGCGCGAACCGACGGATCGTGGCCCGGACGGGCCGCACGCGCGGCCGGAGGCGGAACGGCGGCGATGAGCGGGGCGGGGCGGAGGGTGGGGGTGATGGCGTGGCCGGCGCTCGGGGCGCTGCTGGCGGCCGCGCCCCGGGCCCAGGGGCCGGACACGCGACCGGCGCCGGCCTGGATCTTCGAACGCGGCCACGAGGACACCCGCGCGCAGGGCGACTTCATGGAGATGCTGCTCACCGACGGCGTGCGCCTATCGCGCGGCGGCGATGAGATCCGCGCGGAGCGCGCGGTCGTGCTCTTCGACCGCGACCGCTACGTGGAGCTGCTGCGCCGCGGCCAGGAGCGCGACGGCACCGTGCCGCGCCGTGCGCCGCGGCCCCCGGACCCGCGCCGCACCGTGGACGAGACCGCGTTGCGCGCGCGGCTGGAGTCGTTCCTGCGCACGCGCCCACGGCCGGCGTCGCGCCCGTCGCGCATGGCCGAGCTCGGCGGCGGCGAGCTGCTGGAGGTCGCGCGCCACCTCTATCTGGAAGGCGGCGTGGTCGTGCGCCGCGACGGTCTGGACCTCGTGCGCGCCGAGCGCGTGCACCTGTCCACGCTCGACGACCGCGCGGTGTTCGAGGACGTGGTGCTGCGCCTGCCGACGCGTGCCGACCCGGATCGCCCCGAGCTGGTCACCGTGGTGCGCGCACCGCGCCTGGTACGCCAGGGCAAGCGCATGGTCGGCCGTGACGTGTCGGTGACCACCTGCACGGCCGGCGAGCCGCACTTCGAGTTCGTGAGCGGCGAGGTGGAGGTGATCGAGCGCGGCGAGGAGTTCGAGATCCGCGGGCGCGACAACCGGATCGTGGTGGCGGGAACATCGCTGGTCCCTCTGCCGGATCTCAACTGGTTCACCGGCGATCAGAGCCCGGTGCCGATCCGCGGCGCCAGCGCCGGCTACTCCAGCCGCGACGGCCTGAGCGGCGCGGTGGAGTTCGGCGGGCGCTGGAACGGCCTGGGGGGCTCGCTGCACGAGTGGCTCACCGGCCGGCCGGCCGCCGAGTTCCGCGGCGAATGGCTGCTGGAGCCGGGCTGGATCGAGAAGCGCGGCTACCCCGTGCAGGGGCGCCTCGACTACCGCGCCGCGGACCTCTACCGCGGCTATCTGCGCGGCTACTACCTCGACGACAGCGGCGACAACTTCCGTGAGATCCGCACCTATCGCGACGGGCGCCTGATCGACACCGACTCGCGCGCGCTGACGCGCACCGAGAACCGCTTCGCCATCCTGCCCAACACGACCCTCGACCTGACGCTCTTCTCGTCGAGCGATCCTGCCGTGTACTCGGAGTTCCTCGGCGCCGAATGGCGCAGCACCGAGACTCCGGAGACCAGCCTGCACCTGCGCAGCGCGGTCGACAACCGCATCTTCACCCTGACCGGGCGCGCCAATCTGGATGGCTACTCGTACGCCGACGACCTGAGCCTCGCGCCGTACTTCGTCGAGGAACGCCCGGTGGCCACCTTCGACGTGTTCTCGCTGCAGCTCGGCCGGATCACCGACGACGCGCCGATCCTGCTGACCTCGTCGACCAGCGCCGGCAGCTGGCGGCGGAACGACGACGACATCGTCAGCGATCCCGCCCGCGACGCGAGCACGCGCTTCGACCAGGAGCTCGAGCTGGCCACGCCCTTCTCGCTCGGGCCGATCGGCGTGCGGCCGTTCGTGAGCGGCCGCTACACCTGGTACCAGGACGACCTGCAGGGCGAGTCGCTGGGCCGCTGGGCCTTCGCCGCGGGCGTGCGCGCCGGCACCAACCTGTCGCGCGTCTTCGAGTGGCTCGCGCAGGACGGCGGCCGCAAGGCGATCCGCCACGTCGTGTCGCCCAGCGTGCTCTTCGCCAACCGGTTCGAGGTGAGCGAGGATCCGGGGCAGCTGCAGCACTACGACGCGGTCGACACCCTGGACGAGCGCTCCGAGGTGCGCGTGGAGCTCCTGCAGCGCTTCCAGAGCATGCGCAAGGTGCGCGACCGGCGCGGCGGGCGCGATCGCACCGAGGTCCGCGACTTCCTGTGGCTGGACCTGGCGCAGAACCTCTTCCCGCGTGCCGACCGCGACAACGCCGGCGACGAACTCGGGCTCTTCGAGTACGAGCTGATCGTGCGGCCGGAGATCCCCTGGGTGCCGTTGCCCAACCCGCGCCTCCTGGCCGAGGGCGAGATCGACTGGAACGCCGGCGAGCAGCGCACCTTCAACACCGGCCTCGCGTTCGGACCGGTGGCCGGCATCGACTGGAACGCAGAGTACCGCTGGGACCAGGTCTCCAAGGGTGTGATCGGCTACGGCGCCTCGGCCAAGGTCCTCGGCCGCTGGGTGCTCGGCGGCGGCAGCCAGTACGACATCGAGCGCAGCGAGGCGCTGAACTACGCGGCCAGCCTGATCCGCGAGGACCACGATTGGCGGATCCGCTTCGAGCTGAGCTACGACCGGATCAATGACGAGACGTCGTTCACCGTGAACTTCGAGCCCACGCTGGGCGGGCTGGTGCGCCCGCGTGGCGACCGCTACGTGGGCAGCGATCGCCTGGCGTTCCAGTCTGGCGCGGACTACTGACGACCGCGCGGGCGGCCGGACGGCGTGGGGACCTCAGAGTCCCAGCACGTAGTCGACGAAGCGGGCATAGCCGTGGCGGAAGGCGTCCGGATCCTCGCCGTCGCAGTGCCGGACGGCGAGGTCCCGGCCCAGGATCACGACGGCCGGGAACTCCTTCAGGCCGAAGAACTCCGCGCCCGTGGTGTTGCGGTACACGCCGCGCGGGCAGGGCAGGTCGAGGGCGCTGACCTTGGCCAGCGCGGACTCCGGGTCGAGCGTGGGCGCCAGGGCGAGGCAGCGGACACCCCGCTCCGTCAGGCGCGGGATCGCGGCGCGCCACGCCGCGAGCTGCCTCGGCAGCGTGGGATCGTCGGGCAGCAGGAAGATCAGCAGGGTGGGCGCGCCCTTGCCTTCGTCCAGCGTGCGCGGCACGCCGTCGTCGAAGCGCGCGGTCGACAGGTCTGGCAGCGTGCCGCGCCAGGGCCGCGGCACGAAGGGTGGCGCGGCCGCGTGGGCGCGTTCCGCCGCGGCCCGGGCCGCGACGGCCTCGCGCAGCGCGGCGGCGATGGGCACGTTGCGCGCGTCGCGCAGGAGCCTCACCCGCGCCTGCGCCTCGGCCACCGGCAGGATCGCCAGGGCGTCCGCCGCCATCTCCTCGAGCGGCCCGCGCGCGGTGCCGATCGCCGCCACTGCCGCCGCGAACGTCTCGGCCGGAGCGTGCGCCAGCAGGGTGACCAGACGGCTCCGGTCCTCGAGCGAGCGGGTGGCGCTGCGGGCGAGCTCCTTGGCGCGCGTCACGACGCCCGCCTGGAGCTCGGCGGCCTTCGCCGCGATCTGGCGCCGGGCTCCCGCGAAGCCGTCGACGCATTCCTTGAGCGCGGTGTAGCGCACGCGATGCCAGAGCACGCCGCCATCGGGGTGCAGGACCAGGAGCTGCGGCGTAGGCACCTCGCGCCCCGGGGCCACGAACGAGCGGATCGCCGCACGGTGTGCTGCCTCGATGTCCGCGGCACGGACACCCGGGAAGAGCGACGCGACGCGGGCGTGGTCCTGATCTCCGCAGCGGCACACGAGCACGCAGATCGCGCCCCGTGCGGCGTCGGCGAAGCGCTGCTGTCGGTAGACGTCCGCGACCATGGCTTCGTTGCCGGGTTCGCCGGCCTCGTGGATCGCGACCACGAGCATGCGGTGCTCGTTCGCCGCCTGCTGGCGCGCCGCGGCGAGATCGGTACGCCAACGAGGTTCGTCGCCGGCGGTGGCCAGCGAGGCGAGGACCAGTGCGAGACTCCAGGCGCGAACGGTCGCGCGACCAACGGGCGAGGTCGGCATGACGCCTCCGTGTGCAGTGCCCCTGAGGACGCGCGAGGGCGGAGATTCCTTCCGCCGCGTGCGGGGGCGTGTGGTGCGGCAGGGCATACGCAGTCCGTGGGCAGAGGTTCGCGAGCCGCAGAAATCACCTGGCGGGCCGGAGGGCTGCGTCAGGCCAACTCGATGCACGCCAATGCCCAAGGTGCGGACACGGAGCGGTCGCGGAAGCGGGAGCGGACCCTCGGCGGGTGCCCTCTGCGGCCGCCGCGCGGCGCGCCGCGCTTACGAAGTGCTGACCGGAACGACGGATCTGCGCCGCCCGTGGCCGAAGGTTCGGGCGCCGGCGGTTCGCCGCAGGTTCGGGCGTCGGGCGTCCGGACCCGGGTGGATCCCCGCATCCGGCGCCATGCTCGCCGGGGCACTGGATTCCGCGGGCTGCAAGTGCCGATGCACTCTGGGCCGATTTCCTGGTGCCAAGAGGAGCCTCTGCCATGTCTCGCCCGGTCGTTTCCTCCGCTCTCGTCCCGTTCCTGATGTTCCTCGCCGGCTGCGCCAGCCAGCAGACGCTCACGATGCGAGTGCTCAAGCCGGCGCCGGTCGATCTCGGGCGTCACGACCTGGTCGCCGTGGACCGCTTCGAGGGCGACGGGTGCCTCGAGCTGGGCCGGGAGCTCGGCGCCGCGCTGCGCGCCGCGCGCAATCCCCTCACCGGGCAGGCCGACTTCGAGGTCCTCGACCGCGGCGACGTGGACCGCATGCTGGAGGACCTGCGCCGCCGCCGTGGCACTGCGTTCGACCAGGAGTCCATGGCGCTGCTGCAGCGTTGGAAGGAGGCCGATGTCCTGATCCGCGGGGGCGTGCAGGAACACCGCGTGGTCGAGGAGGTGACCATGCAAGAGACCCTCGACCCCAAGACCGGCGCCATCCGCCAGCTCTTCGTCCGTTCCGGCCAGGCGCGCGTGCGCGTGCAGCTGGAGATCGTTACCGGCGCGGGCGAGCAGGTGATCGACCGCGTCACCCTGACGGGCAGCGAGAACGCCCGGACCACCGCACTCGACGCAGAGCCGAAGCCCCTCGACCACGCCCAGCTCCTCGCCCGGGCACGCGCGCGCGTGACCAGCACCTACCTGGATCGCCTCCTGCCGCACGAGGAGACCGTGGCGGTGACCTTGCAGACCGACGGCGACCTGCCCGAGCTGCAGGCCGGCAACGGCTTCGCTCGCACCGGCGACTGGGACGAGGCGGCACGCAGCTATCAGGCCGCCGAGCAGCGCGCCACCGGCAACCTCGCCGACCGCCGCTGGAAGGCCCTGCACAACCTCGGCGTCGCGCACCTCTTCGCGGGCCGCTTCGACCAAGCGCGCACGGCCCTGAAGAGCGCGTACAACCTGGAACAGGACGAGACGATCCTGGGCACCCTCAACTACGTGGGCCAGCGCGAGGAGGAGATGCGCCGGCTGCAGGAGCAGAGCCGGGCGGCGAGCCCGGGACGGTGAGCGGCGGGACGTGGTGCGTTACGCCAGCGTGACACGACCGTCGAGATTGCTCAGAGTCAGATCAGGTCCAGGTACTTCCCGGGTTCGTAGTGGCCGAGGTCGATGATCCGGGAGCAGATGCGGTCGAGGAAGTAGCGGTCGTGGGAGACCACGACCATGCAGCCGGGGAAGTTGCCGATGGCCTCCTCGAGGACGCGCAGGGTGTCGAGATCGAGGTCGTTGGTGGGCTCGTCGAGGAGCACCAGGTTGCCGCCGCGGCGGAGCATCTTGGCGAGCTGGACGCGATTGCGCTGGCCGCCTGAGAGCGTGCCCACGAGCTGCTGCTGGTCCTGGCCGCTGAAGTTGAACTTGGCCACGTACGAGCGGCTGTTGATCTCCTTCTTGCCGACGCGAAGGATGTCCTGGCTCTCGCTGATCTCCTGCCAGACGTTCTTCGTGGGGTCGAGGGTCTCGCGCTCCTGGTCGACGTAGCAGAGCTGCACGGTCGGCCCCACCACCACGCGCCCGGCCGTCGGCTTGAGCTTGCCGGTGATCAGCTTGAGCAGCGTGGTCTTGCCGGTGCCGTTCGGGCCGACGATCCCGAGGATGTCGCCGGGCGCCATCTCGAAGGTGATGTCCCTGAGGACCGGCTCGCCCTGCCCGGGGTAGGCGAACGACACCTTCTCGAAGCGCAGCACCAGGTCGCCCAGGCGCGGGCCGGGCGGGATGTGCAGCTCGATCTCGTCGTCCTTGGCCTCGACCTCCTGGGCCAGCATCTTCTCGTAGTTGCTGATACGCGCCTTGTTCTTGGTGGACCGGGCCTTGGGGTTCATCCGGATCCACTCCAGCTCGCGCTCCAGCAGCTTGCCACGCGAGCGCTCCGCCTTCTCCTGCTGATCCACGCGCGCCGCGCGCGCCACGAGGTAGTTCGAGTAGTTGCCTTCGTACGGATAGCAGCGGCCGTGGAAGATCTCGAGCATCCAGGTCACGACGCGGTCCAGGAAGAAGCGGTCGTGGGTCACCACGATGACCGTGCCCCGGTACGCGGCCAGGGTCTCCTCCAGCCACGACACGGTCTCGACGTCGAGGTGATTGGTGGGCTCGTCCAGGAGCAGCAGGTCGGGGTGCTCCAGCAGGGTGCGGCACAGGGCCACGCGGCGGCGCTCGCCGCCCGAGCATTCGCTCACGTTGGCCTCGGGTGGCGGCAGGTGCAGCCTGGTCATCGCCACCTCGACGGTGTGGTCGATGCTCCAGGCGTCCTTGGCGTCGATCTCGGTCTGCACACGGTCCAGCTCGGCCGAGACCTTCTCCAACTCCGCCGGCTTCAGGTCCCCGGCCAGCTTCTCGTTCAGCTCCTCGAAGCGCCGCAGGAGCGCGCGGATCGGCTGCACGGCCAGCTCGACGTTCTCGCGCACCGTCCTGCCCTCGGCCAGCTTCGGCTCCTGGGGCACGTAGCCGATGGTGAGGCCGTCGACGCCGCGCGCCACGCCTTCGAACTCCCTGTCCACGCCGGCCATGATCCGCAGGAGCGTCGACTTGCCGGCGCCGTTGGCGCCGATGACGCCGATCCTCGCGCCCTCCAGGAACACGAGGCTCACGTCCTTGAGGACGGTCTTGCGGCCGTGGACCTTGGTGAGGCGCTCCAGCGCGAACACGGGCTTGCTCATCGAAGGGGAGGGCGGGTAGGCGAAAAGGGCGGGCAGGGTAGCGAATCCCGGCTCCCGTTGACACCCCTCCTGGGGCTACCCATCATCGCCAGCGTGACCGCGAGCCTCGCGATGTTCGGCGTGCCGGGCTACCAGGAGATGATCGTGATCCTGGTGATCGGCCTCATCCTCTTCGGGCGCAAGCTGCCCGAAGTGGGCCGGCAGGTGGGCAAGGCGGTCACCGAGTTCCGGCGCGGGCTGAATTCGTTCAAGGCCGACCTGGACCGCAACGAGGACCTGCGCGAGGTGCGCGGCGCCCTCAGCGAGGTGCGGCAGGCCGTCGACGCCCCGCGGGTCCTGGCCGATCCGGCGCGGCTCTTCGACCAGCTCACCGACGAGACCCTGGCCGCGCCGGGTCCGGACGCGCGGCCCGTGCCGCCGCCCAGGGAGGGCCCGTTCACGGTGCCGCCCGAGCCCGAGCCGGAGGCATATCCCGGCCAACCGGAGAGCAGGCCGGGCTGAGCGTCGGCTCCCGCCGCCTCACTTCTTCTTCGGGGTCGCCTCGCGCACCTTGGCGTCGGCGCTGTCGAAGATGTTCATCCAGCCCGAGTCCATGGCCCCCTTGCCCGCGCCGCCCTTGCCCGAGACTCCGGCGCGCTTGCGACGCTCGCGCTCGGCCTCCTGCTTCTTGACCCACTCTGGATAGTGCGGGAAGAGCTCGGTCAGGATCTTCTTGTTCTCGGACGGCAGGCCGACATAGGGGAAGAACTCGACGTTGTGCTTGCGCTGGAGCCGGTCCACCGTCTCGGCGAACGTCAGGATCGGCATCGCCACCGTCAGGATGTTGTCGAACATGTCGAGCGGCACCAGCAGGTTGCCGAACAGCTCGTCCTCGGGCAGCGCCTTCTTGGCCGGTGGCGCGATGTCGTAGTTGCTGGCCATGAGGAAGGGCAGCTGGAAGGTCTCCGCCACCACCTTGGCCAGGTCCCACTCGGTGATCTTGCCCGATGCCACCAGGATCTCGGTGACCGAGTCGCCCGAGGCGTCCTGCTGGTAGAGGGCGTCGGTGATCGCGTCGCCGGTGACCAGACCCTTCTCGGAAAGGATCTCGGCCAGGCGGATCGAAGTGAGCTTCTCGAGGCCCTTCACGGCAGGTTCTATCGGCCCGGCGCGGCCGTGCCTTGACCCCCTCACCCGAACTGGGCCAGGGTCCAGAGCGCGTGCACCAGGAGCACCGCGAAGAGTCCCAGGACGATACTCCGGTTGACGGCTTCCCCCACAGCGTGGCCGGAGGGCTTCGGCGCCATGGCCAGATGCCAGGTGAGCCACGCCACCAGGAGGCCCGAGACCAGCGCCTTGGCCAGGCCGTAGCGCAGGTCCTCCGGGCCCAGGGCGGCGCCGAAGGCCTGCACCCAGGCGGCGAAGCCGATCCCGTGGACCAGCCACGCCGCCACGAACGACGCATAGGCGGCGCCCACCACCCCGCCCAGGGTGAGCACCGGCAGGCTGATCGCCATGGCCCAGGTCAGCGGCGTGAGCAGGTAGTCCGCGGGCCGCACGCCCAGGAGCTGCAGCGCCGCCACCTGATTGGTGCGTCGCATCGTGCCGATCCGCGCCGCCGCGCCCGCCGCCATCCGCGCGGTGAAGAAGATCGCCGCGACCAGCGGCACGAGGGCCGCCACCAGCACCTTGCCCGCGCCGGTGAGCAGCTCGGGGACGAAGGCGCCCTGCAGGGGGTTGTTGCGCACCGCGAAGTAGGTGGCCAGGCCGCCCACGGTCGCGCACGCGGTGAGCACGAAGAGCGCGGGCTCGACCAGGAAGCGCAGGCTCTGCGCCACGGTCTGGCGCAGGAACACCGGCGGCAGCCGCAGCACCGCCTCGGCCAGGGTCTCGGCGAGCGCCGCGAGCTCCAGGAGGAACCGGCGTGCGCCGTGCAGGGCGTCGCCCGCGCCGCGCCCCGCGTGCGGTCCGGCCTCGGCCCGCCGCCGCCAGCCCGCCGCGGGCGTGTGCAGCCCGAGCCCGCGCGTGGCTGGATCCAGGTGCAGGATTCCGTCGGCGAGCTCCGCGAACGCCTCGAGGTCGTGGGTCACCACGACCGCGGTGGCGCGCCCGCGGCCGCCGGGCCGCGCCAGGGTGTCGCGCAGCAGCGTGGCCATCTCCCGCGCGGCCGGCGGGTCCAGGCCCGCCGTGGGCTCGTCGAAGAGGAACAGCTCCGGCTCGCTGGCCAGGGCCCGGGCGATCGCCACGCGCTTGCGCATGCCGCCGGAGAGTTCGGTGACCCGCTCCGGTGGCTCGGCGATCCCGGCCTGCGCCAGGAGGCCGAGCGCCAGCTTCTCCGAGCGGCCGCGCGCCTGCAGCGCGAACTCCACGTTCGCGCGCGGCGAGAGCTCGTCGAGCAGGCCCTCGTCCTGGAGCACGGCGCCGACCCGGCCGCGCAGCGCCTGTGGATAGCCGCGCGTGAGATCTTCGCCGAGCAGGAGGCACACGCCGGACACCTGCGGCGCCGGCTCGCGCACCTCGAAGAGCCCGAGCAGCAGGCGCAGCAGGGTGCTCTTGCCGGCTCCGCTGGGTCCCACCAGCAGGTAGAGACCGCCGGCGGGCACCACGAGATCCACGCGCTCCAGGATCGTGCGGCCGTGCTCCGGGCCGCGCAGCGCCAGAGTGAACGCGCGCAGCTCCAACACCGTCTCGCGCACGTCGCTCACGGGCGCGGCCGCACTTCCTCGGGCAGGGCGGCCAGCGGCACGAGGGCCGGCGTGTCGGTCTGGCCCTGCTGCGCCACGATCGCCACCACCACGCCGTCCCGCAGCACCGCCGCGCCGCGCCACGCGTCCAGCGCCGGCAAGGCCTCCGCCTTCTCGATCGCCTCGGGTCCCCTGGTCTTGCCCTCGCCATCCAGCGCCAGGGCGCGCAGGGGCAGCGCCGGCACCGCCGCGGCGAACGCGAGCAGGGCGGCAGGGGTGGTGCCGGTCCCCGGTGGCGGATCCTCGACCACCAGGAGCGCGAGGTCGCCGCCGTCCGGGTCCACCCAGGTCCGTCCCGCGCGCAGCACCGTGCCGTCGTCCAGCTGCACGCGCAGGGTCTCGTCGGCGAGGTCGGCGCGCGTGCCGAAGGTGCCGCGCACGAACCAGAACCCGTCGCAGAGGCTGCGGGGCACCAGCGCGACCGTGCGCCCCGCACGGTCCTCGTAGAGCACGCCGGTGCCCTCGCGGCGCACGTCCACGTCGCTGCGCCACCAGTGCCGCTGGCGCGCCCCGTAGACCACGCGCACCAGCCGCAGGCCGGCCTTGTCCTGCGGCGCGCTGCCCTCCGGCCGGCGCAGGGCCGCGCCAGGCACCTCGGGGAGGCGGAACTCCGGCCGCTCCACCGCGGCCGCGGCGCGGTGCCCGTCGGCCACCGGCACTCCCTCGCCCGGCTCGGTGTGGTAGGCGACGTACGGCCCGAGCAGCGCGCCCACGTCCTGCACGTCGATGCCCGAGAACAACGCGCCGGAGAGCCTGGGCCGGGCGATCCAGAACCGCGTGCGGTCGGTCACCGTGGCGCGGTGCGTGCGGTCGACGCGCAACTGCACCTCCACGAACGTCCCGCCGCCAGCGAGCTGCACGCCGCGCACGTCGCCCACCGGCACGCCCCGGAAGACCACCCGCGCCCCGGCCTCCAGGCCGTGGTTCTCCGGCACCAGGAGGGACATCACGAGGTCGCCGCGCTGCAGCGGGGCGAGCTGCGCCTCGGCCTCCTCGGCGGGCGGGCGTTCCAGCCCCAGGACCGTGCTGCCGGGCGGCAGCGGGGCGCCGGCGGCCTCGCCGGTGACGAATGCGACGTAGCTGTCCTTGATCAGCGTGTCGAGGCCGCTGGCGCCGCGTGCCAGCCCGCCGAAGCGCGGGCTCACGATCCAGAAGCGGGTGTTGGACCGGAGCAGGTGCGCAGTGCGCGGCTCGAACACCACGCGCACGACGCCCCGCCTCCCGTCCTCGGAGAGCCGCACCTCGCGCACCGAGCCCACGGTCACCCCGCGGCTGCGCACGTCGGCGCCGGGCTTCAGCCCGCGCACGTCCTTGAACTCCACCACGATCGGCACCAGCCCCGCCGGATCCTCGCTGCGCAGGTGGCGGAAGAGCGCGAAGCCGCCCACGGCCGCGAGCCCGAGCACGAGGAGTCCGAGGAGGTAGCGGAGGCGGTCCATGGGTTCGGTGCGCGGAGCGTAGCCGCCGGATCGGATCGGGCCGATCCGGAGGCAAGCGCCGATGGCCTCGGGACTTCGCCTCGGTACCGGGTCGGCCGCTCGATGCTGCCGGACCGGATCCTCCGCGAAGCGCGGACCAAGGGCGACTCCTCGCGTTCGGGTGAGGGTTGCCGCGCAGCGTCCTGCGCAACCTGCAAGATTGTCCGCGGCACGTGGTTTCCTCAGCCACTGCCCAGGAGGAATCCGTGACCCGCGCACTCTCCCCGTCCCTGTGCTCCTTGCCGCTGGCGCTGCTCCTGGCGCTGCCGCTCGCCGCCCAGGATCCCACCGACGCCCAGCACTACCGCATCGAGCTCGAGCTGCTCTTCGCCACCAGGACCATCCAGGCGAAGACCACCGCGACCTTCGTGAGCAAGGTCGACAACCTGAGCACGATCGACCTCGACCTCGTCACCCAGCTCGTGGTCTCCGGAGTGACCATGAATGCCGCGCCGGTGACGTTCACGCGCCCCACCGACAAGGTGCGGATCACCCTCGACCGCGCCTACCAGCGCAACGAGTCGTTCAGCGTGGAGGTCAGCTATGCCGGGACACCCGCGGGCGGCGGCTTCGGCGGGTTCGTGTTCACCACGCACGGCAGCGCAGCCTCGCCCATGGCCTGGAGCCTGAGCGAGCCGTGGTACTCACGCACCTGGTGGCCGGTGAAGGAGACCCTCACCGACAAGTCCACGGCCGAGATCTGGGTCACTCACCCCGACACGATGCTCTGCGCCAGCAACGGCGTGCTGCAGGGCACCGACACGCTCAGCGGCAACCGCCTGCGCACGCGCTGGGGCACCACCGCACCCATCATCCCCTACCTGATCTCGGTCGCGGTCACCAACTACCAGCGTCGGACCGACACCTACACCCACCTCGGCGCCAGCATGCCGGTGGAGTTCTTCGTGTTCCCGGAGAGCTGGACCTCCTGGCAATCCGGCATGAACCTGATCGTGCCGATGCTCACCGCGTTCTCGAACGTGTACGGCCAGTACCCGTTCGTCACCGAGAAGTACGGCATCGCGCAGTTCACCTGGGGCGGCGGGATGGAGCACCAGACCATCACCAGCCAGAGCAGCGTGAGCGAGTACCTCTCCGCGCACGAGCTCGCGCACCAGTGGTGGGGCGACCTGGTCACCTGCGCCACCTGGCACGACATCTGGCTGAACGAAGGCTTCGCCACGTTCAGCGAGGCGGTGTGGGCCGAGAACAAGAGCGGCGGCGGGCGCAGCGCCTACCTGTCGCGCATGGCCGCCAACAAACCCACCTCGGTGACCGGCTCGGCGTACGTCTACGACATCGGCAACGAGAACAACATCTTCAGCACCAACAACGTCTACCGCCGCGGCGCGTGGGTGATGCACCAGCTGCGCCACGTCCTCGGTGACGCGGCGTTCTTCAAGGCCCTCGCCGACTACCGCGCCGCCTTCGCCGGCCGCAGCGCCACCACGGCCGAGTTCGCCGGCGTGGTGCGCACCAGCAGCGGGCGCGACCTGCAGTGGTTCTTCGACCAGTGGGTCATGCGCAACGGCGCGCCCAGCTACCGCAGCGCGTGGAAGAGCGTGAACCTCGGCGGCAAGGACCACCTCTACCTGCAGATCGACCAGGCGCAGACGGCCTACCCCCTCTTCGTGATGCCGATCGACGTGCGCGTCACCACCGCCAGCGGCGTGAAGACCTACGTGGTGTGGGACGACGAGCTGCGCGACCAGTTCGCGATCCCGATCGACGCCCCCGCGACGGCCGTGGCCATCGATCCCGAGGACTGGATCCTCGACACCGCCCCCTCGTCCCGCGTCTACGCGGCGCCGCACTTCGCCCTCGAGCCCGAAGCCCTCGACACCACCCTCGGCGGCGCGTCGACCCTGCACCTCGACCACGGCACCGCGGCCGCGAGCCGTCCCTACGTCGTGCTCGCGGGCGCCAGCGGAAGCTCCCCCGGAACCCAGCTCGGCAGCCTCCTGATCCCCCTCAACTTCGACGCCCTCACCGACCTCGCCCTGCAGACCATCAACGGCGCCGTGTTCACCTCGTTCTACGGCACCCTCGACTCCCAAGGCCTGGCCCGCGCCACCTTCAACCTCCCCCCCGGTCTCGCCCTGCCCCTCAAGGGCCGCAGCCTCACCTTCGCCTACGTCCTGATCGACACCCTCGACGCCACCTCCCGCCCGCTGACCCTGCGCCTCGAGTGACGCACATCCGCCGGTTCCCTGCCTGGGAACCGGCGCGGTGCCCCTAGCCAGCCCTCGCCTGCACCCTCGCGGGCCCCATCGCGCAGTCCACGACCTGCCCTCCAGGCCGCGAGCCAGCATCCCCGTCGGTCCCGCCTCCCTAGCCCACCCCGTTCCCCTCGGCGCGAAGTTCGGCGACCCAGCCTCCCCACCCTTCCCGCCGCCCCACGCCCCACACGCACCGCGTCCTCGCCGCATCCCTCGCCATTCCCCTCGGACCCACCCCCTCCCGGGCCGCGAGCCAGCATCCCCGCCAATCCCGCCTCCTTCGCCCACCCCGTTCCCGTCGGCGCGAAGTTCGGCGACCCAGCCTCCCCGCCCTTCCCGCCGCCCCACGCTCCGCGTCCTCGCCGCATCCCTCGCCATCCCCCCGGACCCACCCCCTCCCGGGCCGCGAGCCAGCATCCCCGCCAATCCCGCCTCCTTCGCCCACCCCGTTCCCGTCGGCGCGAAGTTCGGCGACCCAGCCTCCCCACCCTTCCCGCCGCCGGGGGGTTCGAAAGGGGTCTCTGCTCACCCTTGGGTGGGCCCTCTCCGTCAATTCGCACGCTCTCGGGCTTGGTCGAGTTCACGAACATCACGCCGCGTCGAGATCGGTCACGTTCTTGACCTCGATGTCGAGCTACTCCGAGTTGCGAGCCTCATCGCGCATCGCCTCAGCGTTCGCCTGCCACTGATCCGCGAACGCACACGCGCAGCCGCTCAGGAGATCGCACACGCCTTGTACAGCGTCACGTAGCCGCTCCAGGTCGGCGATCTCGGGCAGCGTCGACCGCGTGGACTTCCCGGTCGAATCGGTCGCGTAGCGCAGGCTCTGTCCGGAGTTGTCCAGCGCGTGGAAGTCGAGAATGACGGCCTCCATCCGAGCCAGCTCGTCGCACGGCTCGTTCGGCCACCCGGCCTCCAAAGCTCGACGAGCGTCGTGCCACAGCCGATGGAGCGCATGCTTCGCGAGCGCTTCCTCCATGCCCTTGCTCGGCACCAGCAGGTCCACTCGGATCGCGGCGCGGATCAAGTGCTTGAGCTGTAGTTCGAGCGCGTGCCGGAAGAGATACGCCACTGGCGCGAATAGCGAGTCGCACTGCCTCGCATCGTTGCCGCAACGCCGGTGCGCCACGATGTCGTTCGCAGCACAGAGGAACTGCTCCGCCAACACTCGGTCGTTGAACGAATACGTGTCGCGCAACCACTGCAGCGAGCAACACGTCGGCGACCGCGGATTGTAGTCCTTGAGGGAACCGAAGCTGGAGGGACGCCGCGCCGAGGCCATGACGCAAGCATACGCTGCTCGCCCTCACGGCGCGACGCCGACGTCAGGCGCCGCCCTTATCCTTCGCCACTTCCTGCGCAAGCCAGCGATGGAGCCGACCGCTGACGTTCTCACCGACGACAAACCGGCCGTCCGGCAGAATCACACAACCGCATTCGATCGTCAGGAGGTGAAACTCGCCGGCCTCAACGGCAGCGATTCGCTTCTCGCGGAGACTGGCGCACAACCCGTCACTCGTCTCACCTCGCTCGGCCACCATGCGCTTGAAGCCAGGATCATCAATCCGCACTGCGTAGCCGGCGCAGAGCATATTCACGACCTCGAACTCCGCGCGGGACACAAACGCCGGAGCCCATGCCTTAATTGTGGTGACACTCTTGACGCGATCCGCGTACTCAGCCCTCCACACCTCTAGGTTCCATCCCTTGTTGACTGGATCACCCGTTGCATCCAACAGCGGCACTA
>JADLFX010000046.1 GCA_020849665.1 Planctomycetota bacterium
AGGCACTGGGTCACGAAGCCGCCCATCGAGTAGCCGTTGATGAGGTACGCGAAGTTGGGCTCGCTGTCGGGGATCGAGACCGGCGGCTGGGTGAGGATGTGGCGCACGACGCGCCGCAGCTCGCGGAGCCGCTGCACCTGGAACACCAGGGGCTGGAAGCTGGTGCGCGGCGTGACGTAGGCGTAGGCGACCCGGTACTCGGGCTTGGGATTGCTGTTCTCGACGTGGTCGATCAGCTTCTTGGGGTCGGGGATGCCGGGCCGCGGCCCGAGTCCGTAGTTGTTGGGGTCCCCCGGATAGATGTGCGGGTCGTAGACGCGGTTGGCCTCCACCGCAGAAGCGAAGGTCTCGTGCGCACAGAGCACGATCAGCGCCTTCTTGCGGTCGGCCTGGGGATCGGTCACCCACGCGCTCGGCACCCGGATCTCGAACACCGCCTCGTACTCCGACGGGCCGGGTGGCGGCGCAGAAGCCGGACGCAACCTGCCGACCAGGCGGTGGGTCGCCGTGCCGCTGATCGCGATCCATCCGCCGCTGACCACCTGGTAGTCGGGAGGCTGCCCGAGGTTGAGCTGGCCGGGATCCGAGCGGCTCAGCACGCCGCCCGTGTCCGCGGGGAACCCCTCGCCGAGATTCCACAGGCCATCGGGCTTGTTCAGGAGCGGCGTGAGCTTGCTTGCGGGCAGCGCACCCGCGCCGGAGATCTCCTCCGCGATGTGGCGATGGCCGCCCACCTGCGCGCGCGCGGCATCACTCAGCGCCGCGAGCGCGAGCGGCAGAGAGAGAGAGAGAGAGAGAGAGAGAGAGAGAGAGCGAAACGAGAACGCACGCTTCCCTTCGTCCCGACCTCGATCGCGCAACCCCGCATGGTTCCTCCTGGGCGCAGAGACACTGGGCCCGGGTGTGCGAGGCACCCGAACCTCGCGGGGCAGCATCCCAACCGTTGCGGGCGGGGGTCAACCCCCGCGCGGTACCGGCATCCCGGCCCAGTCAGGATTCCCCGGGGTCGGGGTCGCCTGGACCGGGCGGGGAGGTCCCGGCGGCGAGGCTGGTCGTGCCCGCCGCCGTAGCGCGGCCGGGGGCGCCGTTCCACCGGCGCCCCCGGCATCTCCTCATCGCAACCCGAAGCGGCGCAACAGTCCTTCGAGGTCGAGCGGGTCGAGGGCCTGGGTCGAGACGGTCATTGCGCCCAGGTTGAGTCCGCGCGCCATCTCCAGCGCGACCAGGACCTTCGCGCCCTCGCCAGACACCGCCTCGCGGCGCAGGGCCTGACCACGGGCCTCGGCTTCGCGCATCAGCTTCACGCCCTCTGCCTCCTTGATCGATGTGAACAGGTCGGCGTCGGAGCGCACCTGGGCCACAGCCCGCGCGGTCTCCGAGCGGAGCTGCTCGACCTTCTTGTGGTTCTCGGCGCGCATCTGGGTGATGGTCTTCTCCTTCTCCTGCTGGATGACGACGACCTTGGCCTCGGTCTCGGCCTCGATCTTGCGCGTGCGCCCGCGGAAGTCGGCCGCCGTGGTCTGCGCGGTCTGCAGCTCGACATCCTGCTGGGCCAGGGTCTTCTCCTTGATGCGCTGCTCGAACGCCTCCTCGAACTGCACGTCGCGGATCAGGATCACCACCAGCCGCACGTGCATGTTGGCGAGGCTCCTGCCGAGGGACTCCTCCATCTTCCCGGCGGTCTCGCGGCGGATCTCGGGGTCGTAGAACTGCTCGGTGGCAAGCCGGCCCAGGGAGATGCGCAGGACATTGATCGCCTCGTTGCGCACCTTCTCCTTGTAACTGTCGCCGGGGCCGTTCTCCTGGTACACGCGCCACGCCCGGCCGGGCTCGATCTGGTACTTGATCGAGAGGTCGACCGTGACCGTGGCGCCGTCGCTGCTCTTGACCAGGAGCGGTTCGAACACCTGCGTGCCGGCCGGGCTCACGCGCGCCCGCTCCTTGCTGCGGTTCATGTGCATGGTCTGCACGGTGGTGTCGAACACGTGCCACGTGTGCAGCGGGCCGACGTCCCAGCGGTAGCCCGGGCCGAAGTCGCGCTCCTCGAGGCCGCCGGTCCACTCCTTGGTGAGCACGCCGGTCTGCCCGGGCTCGATCTTGATGGTGAGGCCACGCAGGAAGAGCGCGAGCACGGTGAGCACGATGACCGCGAGGGCGATCCGGTTGAGGAGCTTCACTGGCGTGCCTCCTTGCCGGCGGCGGCCCCGGCCGCGGCCTTGGCGTCCCGCGGATCCGCGCTGCCGCTCACCTCGACCTTCTGGATGCGCGGGTCGGTGGCATACGGCACGCCGGTGATGGTCGAGCGCGCGAGCGCCTTGGCGTACTCCAGCTTCACCAGCTGCAGGCCGCCCTCGCCTACCAGAGAGGCGGCGAGCTGGCGCATGCCCTCGGCCTCGGCCTGGGCCTTGGCCAGCAGCGCCTTGGCGTCGTTCTGGGCCTTGTAGAACGCGGCCTCGGCGGCGTTCTTCTGGCTGATGGCGTAGGCGTCGGCGGTGATCTTGTCGCGCGCCGCATCGCCTTCGGCCTCCAGCATCTCCTTGCGCAGCTCGCCCTCGACCTTGGCGATCTCGGCGGTCACCGTGGCGTTGGTCTCGGTCTCGCGGCGCTTCTGCATCTGCGTCGCGGCGCGTGCCAGGTCCTTCTGGCTCTGCACCTCCTGCAGGGCCGCGTTCTTCTCGGAGATCTTCTTCTCGTACTCCTCGTAGAAGCGGAACTTGTCGGGCACGACGGAGAGCACCTGGATCCCGTGCGGCTGGAGCAGCCGGTTGAGCTCCTGCTCGGCCTCCTTGGCCTTGCCGTCGCGCGCCGTGGCCTCGTAGAACTCGTCGGTGCGCAGCTCGCCGAACACGTAGCGGATCACCGCGCGGGCGTAGTCGCGCACCCAGCGGGCCTTGTAGGCGTCGACCTCCTCGACCACGGTGTCACGGCGCGACGGCCCGCGCTGCACCAGGGCCGGCTCCTGGGCCAGCCCGACCTCGGGCAGCAGCCTGGTCCGGATCGTGGCCTCGTCCTGCTGCAGGCGGTAGGCGATCTCGACCTCCAGGCTGACGTCGGAACCGTCCCGGGTCTTGATGTCCACGTCGTCGCTGTCGTTGTCCCCGGCCATGCGCAGGATCTGCCGGGTGTTGTCGAGCGTGTAGAAGTCGGTGACCAGGCCGTTGTAGAAGAACGACCCGGACTGCATGCGGACCTCGACGTTGCCGGTGAGGTTGTTGACGAGGACGCCGATCTGGTCGCCCTGCACGCGGCCGATGCGCATGGTGACGAGCGCGAGGACGGCGATCAGGAGCACCGAGATGATGGGCAGGACCGGGATGGTGATCGGTCCTCGCCGTGTGAGGATGTCCATATCCTTGGAAGATTAGGCCGATGACGAGCAGGAGCCACGCAATGCGTCCGGGCGCAGAGATCTTTGCAGATCTCCTCGCCGCCGCGCGCGGAGGGCCCGTGGCGGCCCTGGCCTCGTGCGGCGCGGGGCCGTCCTGGCTCCTCCATGACCCGGTCGAGGTGCTGCGCGTGCCGTGGGCGGCGCGCGCCGGCGGGCTGGCGACGTTGTCCGGATTCCTGGAGCGGCACCGCGACCGGCGTTGCGTGGGCTACCTCGGCTACGACCTGCGCGACGCGGTGGAGGCGATCCCGCCGCGGATCGGACCGGACCTGGACCTGCCCGTGCTCTGGTTCGCCGCGTTCGCCGGCGCCGCGGAGTACGCGCCGGCCGCGGTGCCGGAGGCGCCGGCCGTGCCAGGTGCGAGCGACCTGCGCCTCGCGTTCACCGCCGCGGAGTACCGCGCCGCGGTGGCCGACATCGTCGAGCGCATCTGCGACGGGGACCTCTTCCAGGCCAACCTGACCCAGCCCTTCACCGCCGCCTGGGACGGCGATCCGCGCGCGCTCTTCTGGCGGCTCTGCCACGTCAGCCCGGCGCCGTTCGCGGCGTACCTGGAGGACGGCGACCTGCGCGTGCTGAGCGTGTCGCCGGAGGAGTTCCTGCACCGCGCGGGGGGGACGGTGCGCACGCGCCCGATCAAGGGCACCTCCGCGCGGGACCCCGACCCGGACCGGGATGCCGCGGCGCTGGCCGATCTGCGCGCCAGCACGAAGGACCGCGCCGAACTGGCCATGATCGTGGACCTCCTGCGCAACGACCTGGGCAAGCTGGCCAGACCAGGCAGCGTGCGCGTCGGGCCCTTTCCCGAGGCGGCGAGCTTCGCGCAGGTGCACCACCTGCTCGCCACGGTGCGCGCGGAGCTGCCGCCGGACACGCCGCACGTCGAGCTGCTGCGCGCCGTCTTCCCCGGCGGCAGCATCACTGGCGCCCCCAAGCTGCGCGCGATGCAGGTGCTGGAGGAACTCGAGCGCGTGCGGCGCGGCGTCTACACCGGGGCGCTGGGTTGGATCGGACCGGGCCCGGCCCTGCACCTCAACGTCGCGATCCGCACGCTGGTGCTCCGCGGCCGCACGGCGCGGTTCCACGCCGGCGGCGGCGTGACCGCACGCAGCGATCCGGAGGCCGAGTGGCGGGAGAGCCTGCACAAGGCCAGGGGCATCGCGCGCGCCCTGGGCCTGGAGCTGGGCGGCTAGGGGCGAGCGGCGTCGCGCGGCGCCCGCTGCCTGCGGAACGTCGTCAACCGTTCCCTGCAGTCCGCCCCGGCAATCTTGGCGCGGCACGCGGGCTTGGGGCCCGCGCGCTGGCCCGGGCCTCGGCGGCGGCCGATCCCCGGGCCGCGTCGGGCTCGTGATGCCGGGCGGCGCGGGCGCTGGCTCCGCGCGCCGCCGACTTCGAACGCACCATTCCCTGGCCCCGTCCGGGGCGCGGTCCCACCAAGGCTGGCGGCACGCGCGGAATGTTCTGCGCACCCATTGCTTCGCGTTGCGCAGCGCGATAGTTGGGCCCGCGTCCGCCTGTGGGTCAGCAGGCGGCGGCGGTTTCCCGGCCCGGAGAGCGGGCCGATCGAGGGGGTTCCCATGGCGGCTCCGTTCTGGCGGTCCGGCTGGTGGTGGGTGCACGCCGCGCTCGCGGCGATCTTGGCGGGCCTGGTCCTCTGCCAGGCCGGCGTGGTGTTCGCAGGTTCGCGCGGTCCCGCATTGGCCGCGCCCGCGCTCGTGCCGGTCGACACCGGGAAACGGGCGCGCCTGTCGATCGAGTTCCCCGTGGAGATGGTGACCTCCGACCGAGTCGGCGAGCTCGCGGCCGCCGGGACGGTGCGGCTCGAGCCCGAGTTCCCGGTGCGCGCGCGCTGGTCCGAGCCCCGGCGCCTCCTGCTCGAGGGCACCGAGGAGCTGGCCCTGGCCACGCGCTACGTGGTGCACGTCGCCGACGGGTTGCGCACCGTCGACGGCCGGCGCCAGGGGAAGATCGCGCCGCTCCCGTGGGAGACCGCGCGGCCGGACCTCGACCGCACCGTGGTCCTGGAGGACGCCGAGGGTCGCTCGCGCCTGGGCCTCTTCTTCTCGCAGCCGATCGACGTCGAGGCGCTCCGGGCGGCGCTGGTCGTGCGCGAGCCGGGCGGGGCGGCGCTGGCCCATCGCGTGCGCGCCGCCGGGCGCGACGCTCGTGACGGGTCCGAGTTCGAGGTGGAGGTGGAGCACGGGGCAGCGCTGCCGCGCGCCGTCGTGATGGAGGTGGCCGAGGGGCTGCGCGGCCGGCACGGACCCCTGGGCACCGCGCGCAGGATCACCCAGCCCATCGCGTTCGTGGCGGAGGCGCGGGTGACGGGCGTGGAGGCGGCACCCGGCCAGATCGAGATCGAGTTCGACCGTTCCCTGCCTCTGCCCGCCGCCGATCAGATCGTGATCGAGCCCGCGTTGGACTTCGTGCCGCGGCTCGGCGCGCGCGGCTCGGCCCTCGTGCTGACCGGAGAGTTCCGGCCGGGCACCTCCTACGGGATCTCGCTCGCCAAGGGCTACCCGGGCACGGGCCGCGCGCGGCTCGCCGCAGCGCAGCGCCACAACGTGCGCGTGCCCGACCTCGAGGCGGACCTGGACATCGCCGCGGGCGGCACCATCCTCTCGACCCGTGCCCGACCGGAGCTGCGGGTCAAGGGCGTCAACGTCGCGAAGCTGCGCGTGCAGGCCCGGACGATCTACCCCAACAACCTCGTGTACGCGTTCCGGAACGGTGCCGGCCACGGGTACTCGGCGCCCGAGGTGCAGGAGGACTTCGCGACCGACGCGCGGCCCAACCAGCACTTCGAGCAGGTGCTCGACCTGCGCCGCCTGCTCGGCGGCCGCACCCAGGGTCTGCACGTCATCTCGGTCCTCGCCGGGGGGCAATGGGGGTTCCGGCAGCACGACGAGGTCCTGCTGCAGGTGAGCGACCTCGGCATCACCGCGCGCGCCGCGCCCGGCGCCGTCGCGGTGCGGGTGCGTTCCCTGGCCACGGACCGCCCGGCGGCGGGCGCCGCACTGCGCCTGTGGACCGCCACCAACCAGGAGCTGGCCAGCGGCAGCACCGACCCGAACGGCATCGCTGTGTTGCGTTTCGCCAGCGAGGGCCGCGGTCGCGCGCCGTACCTGGTCGAGGCCGTGCACGGCGAGGAGCGCGGCTACGTGTGCTTCGACGAGCACCGCGTCGAGCTGGCGCGCGAAGAGGCCGGCGGGCCGCCGTACGTCGTGCGCGGGGCCGAGGCCTGGGTGTGGCCGGAACGCGGCGTGTTCCGCCCCGGCGAGACCTTGCGCGCGGGGGTGCTGGTCCGCGACGCACAGGGGCGCTCCCCCGCGGGCCTGCGCCTGAAGGCGCGCTGGTCCGACGCCCGCGGGCGGCGGCGCGCCGAGCAGCCGCTCCGGGACCTGGGCAGCGGGCTGGTCGAAATCGCGCTGCCGACCGGCAAGGAAGATTCCACGGGACGCTGGCAGGTCGAGGTGGTGGACGACGACGGGGGGCGGCGGATCGGCCACGCCGAAGTGCTGGTCGAGGCGTTCGTGCCGGATCGGCTCGCGGCCCGCTTCGCCGCCGGCACGCTGCGCATCGGCGAACCTGGTGCGGTCGCGCTGGCGGCCGAGTGGTTGGAGGGCGGGGCGTGCGCCGGGCTGCGGGCGCAGGCCTCCGTCAGCCTGGTGCCGCGCACCCCTGCGCCCGAGGGCTTCGAGTCGTACTCGTTCGTTCCGGGCGACGACGCGCCGGTGCCCGGCGCGCTGGCCCCGCAGGAAGTGCTGCTCGACGAGGCGGGCCGCGCCACCGTGCCCGTCGCCATCGGTGTGCCGGAAGGCGGGTGGCAGGCGCTCGAGGCGCGGCTGCACGGCGAGGTGGTGGATCCCTCGGGGCGGGTCGTGCGCTGCGCCGCGACGGCGCCGGTG
The DNA here is from genome assembly GCA_020849665.1 of Planctomycetota bacterium. GTDB lineage: Bacteria > Planctomycetota > UBA1135 > UBA1135 > UBA2386 > JADLFX01. Next base: position 7,297 of record JADLFX010000046.1, read on the forward strand.
GCGCCACGGGGCGGCCTCCTGGGCGTGCGCGCGGCGGAGGGCGCGGCCGAGCTGGTGTGGATCGGGGAGGACGGCCGGCCCGCCCCCGGCGAGCCGCAGGTGCGGGTCCAGCTGCTGCAGCGGCGCTGGGAGTGGCAACGCGAGGATCGTGGCAACGGCTGGCGCTGGCACTGCACCCCGGTCGGCCAGGTGGTGCGGGAGCGCACCGTGCGCCTCGCCGGCGGGCGGGCGCGGGTCGAATTGGCGCCGGTCGCCGCGTCCGGCGGCAGCTGGCTCGTGGTGCTCGCGGAGTACGAGGGGCGGCGGGTCGAGGCGGTGCTCGGCTCCGCCCTGCGCCGCCCCGACCGGCTGCGGGTGACCGCACCCGCGGCGCCGCTCGCGCCCGGCGCAGTCGCCACGGCGGTGGTGGAGGCGCCGTTCGCCGGCACGGGCCTGTGCACTCTGGAGGGCGCCGACCTGCATGCCGCGTGGTCGCTGCCGCTGCGCCAGGGCCGCAACGAGGTCCTGGTGCACCTGCCGGCGCACCTGGTCCTGCCCAACGTGCACCTGGTCGTCACCCTCACCGCGGCCCAGGCCGCCGCTGGAGCCGATCAGCCCTGCTGGATCGCGGGCTCGGCGCCCCTGCTCCTGGCGCACCCGCAGCGGCACGCGGCTACGCATGTGGCCGCGCCCGGCGAGGTCCTGCCCGAGACCGAGGTGCGCATCGCGATCGCGGCGGCCGGCGCCAGCCGGGCGTTGGTGGCCCTCGTGGACGAGGGCGTCCTGCAGCTCACCGGGCACGCGGACCCCGACCCGCTCGGCTTCTTCCTGGCCCGGCGCCGCCTCGATTCCTCGGGCGCAGACTCGGGCGCGGAGCTCGTGCGCTCGGCCACCTTCGATCCCGGCACGCTGATCGGCGGCGATGGCGACGAGCGCGCGGGCATGGCCGCGGCGCGGCTGGGCCACGGCACCGTGGAGACGATCCGCACGCTCGCCCTGAGCTCGGGCGTCCTCGCCCTGGGCGAGGACGGGCGCGGGGAAGCCGTGTTCCGGCTGCCACCCTACGAGGGCCGCCTGCGCGCGATGGTGGTGGTCGCGGGCCCGGGAGTGGTCGGCGCGGCCAGCCACGCACTCGTCGTGCGCGCCCCGCTCGGCGTGCGGCTGGCCCTGCCGCGCACCCTCGCACCGGGCGACGTGTGCGAGACCGTGGCCGTGCTGCGCAACTCCACCGGCGCGCGCGCGGACGTGGAGTTGCGCCTGCAGGGCGAGGGCCTCGAGGTGCTCGAGCCCGCCGCGCTCGCGCCGCTCCCGCTCGACGCGGGCGAGATCCGCAGCGTGCCGGTGCGCGTGCGGGCGCTGGACCGGCGCGGCGTGGCGCGCCTCGTGGCCGTGGCCAGCGCGGGCACGCACCGCCGCACGGTGGCGGAGGAGGCCACGCTGCGGCCGCTGGCCGTCCACGACGTGTGGCGCGCGGGAATCGCCGGCGACGGCGGCGCGGAGGTCGCCGTGCCGGGCGCGTGGCTGGCCGACGGCCTGCGCGTGCAGGTGCGCACCAGCAGCGAGCCCGCGGCCCAGCTCCTGCCCGTGCTCCTCGCGCTGCTGGAGTACCCCCACGGCTGCCTGGAACAGACCGCATCGCGCGGCTTCGCGGTGCTGGCGGCCCGCGCGCTGCTGCCCCGCGTCGCGTCCGAGGCCGCAGCGGCCGACACCGAGTCCATGGCCAGGGTCGCCGTGGATCGGATCCTCGCCATGCAGCTGCCGTCGGGCGGCCTCTCGCTCTGGGAGGACGGGCGCGACGAGTACCCGTTCGGCACCCTCTACGGGCTCGACTTCCTCCTGGCCGCGCGCGAACAGGGCGTTGCGGTTCCGGAGCCGGCGCTGCAGGCCCTCGCCGATCGGGCCCTGGTCCTGCTGGGGCGGTCGACCGACGTGGGGTTCCGCTGCTACGCCGCCGAGGTGCTCCTGCGGGCGGGCCGGCCGATCGGCAGCTGGCTGGCGACGCTGGCCGGCGAGGCGCGCGAGCCCGAGGACTGCGCGCGCCTGGCCATCGCCATGGCGCGCCTGCACGACCGGAGCGGCGCCGCCGAAGTGCTGGAGCGCGCCGCCGCGGCGACGGCGCCCGCACGCGAGCACGGCGGGATGCTGCGTTCGCCGCTGCGCAGCGCGGCCCTCGAGCTGCGGGCCCGGCTGATGGCCACGCCGACCGCGCCGCGGGTGGCGCTGCTCGTGCACCAGATCGGCGAGGCCGTGGTGCGGCCGCGGCACTGCACCACCCAGGAGCAGGCCCAGGCGCTGCTCGCGCTGGCCGCGTTCCATGGCGCCCGCGGCGGGAGTCGGCCGGCCACGCGCATCTCCGTCCTGGTGGACGGCGTGGAGCACGCCGTCGCGGCCGACGGCTCGCTGCTGCTCCACGGCCGCGCGGTGCGCCGCGTGGGAGTGCGGGGCGACGGGATGGTGTTCGCGACGGTGGAAGTGCGCGGCGAACGCACTGATCCGGAGGCGCGTGGCCGTCCCGGACTGCTGGCGCGGCGCACGGTGCACGATCCGGAGAGCGGCGCGGAGGTGCGCGAAGTGCAGCGCGGCCGCCGCTACGAGGTCCGGATCACCGGCACGCTGCCGGAGGCGCGCGCCAACCTGCTGGTCGTGGACCACGTGCCCTCCGGGTTGGAACCGGAGCCGCAGCGGTTCTGGCCCACGCGGGCGCTCGGCGTGGCCGGAGCCGTCCTCGCGCCCGACCGGGTCGAGGTGCGCGACGACCGCGTGTTCCTGTTCCGCACCGCGGCCCTGGGTGCGGGCCCGTTCACGGCCCGCTACTACGTGCGCGCGGTGTTCCCGGGCACCTACCAGCCGCCGCCGTGCACCCTCGAGGGGCTCTACGACCCCGACCTGCACGCGGTGCTGCTCGACGCACAGCCCCTGGGTGTGCGCCGGTGAAGTGGCTGCGCAGGCGATGGCGCGCGCTGCTGCTGGTGGCGGCCGTCTGGCCCGGCGTGCCGCTGGCGGAGCGGCTGCTCGACCGGCTCTGGCCCGTGCCGCGCGCGGCGCTGGCCGGGTTCGCCGTGGCACGCGAGGTGCTCGCGGCGGACGGCACCGTGCTCCGCGTGGCCACGGCGCCGGGCGGAGAGCGCATCCTGCCGGTCGACATGGACCGGCTGCCGCCGCAGGTGGTGCACGCGCTGCTGGCCAGCGAGGACCGGCGCTTCTTCGCCCACGGCGGCGTGGACTTCGCCGCGCTGGCGCGCGCCGCGGTGCAGAACCTGGCCCGCGGCCGGGTCGTGAGCGGCGGCTCGACCCTGACCATGCAGCTGGCGCGCATCGTGGAGCCGCGGCCGCGCACGCTCCTGGGCAAGGCGCGGGAGATGCTGCGGGCGCGCCAGTGGGAGCGCGCCATGGGCAAGGAGGAGATCCTGCGCGCGTACCTGGACCTCGCGCCGTTCGGCGCCAACGTGCGCGGGATCGAGGCGGCCGCGCGGGTGCACTACGGCAAGCCGGCGCGCGCGCTCGCGGTGGACGAGGCGGCCACGCTGGTCGCGCTGCTGCCGGCGCCGTCGCGGCGCGCCGCGCAGCGCGGCCGTGCCGAGCTCCACGCGGCACGCGACCGCGTGCTGGAGCGGATGGCGGCCTGCGGCTGGCTGACGCCCGAGGCCCTCGGGCGGGCGCAGGCGCGTCCCGTGCAGGCGCGACGCCGCCCGTTCCCGTTCCTGGCGCCGCACGCCGCCGACGCCGCGCTGCGCGGGAGCGGCGCGCGCGTGGTCGAGTCGTCGCTCGATCTCGACGTCCAGCTCGCCGTGGAGCGCGTGGTCGCCGGGCACGCCACGGGCGTGGACGGGTGCGCCGTCGTGGTCCTGCGCCGGAGCGACGCCGCGCTCCTGGCCATGACCGGCGCGCGCGACGCCCGCACCCTGCCGCTCAACGCCGCGCTGCGGCCGCGCTGCGTGGGCAGCACGCTCAAGCCCTTCCTCTACGCCCTGGCGCTGGAGCAGGGCGTGATCGGACCCGACACCCTGCTGGACGACACGCCCCTGGAATTCGGCCAGTACCGGCCGGCGAACTTCGACGAGACCTTCGCGGGGCGCGTGCCCGCGCTGCGCGCCCTGGTGGAGTCGCGCAACGTTCCGGCGGTGCGCCTGCTGCGCGCGGTGGGCCCGCGGTCGTTCGCCGGACTGCTCGACGAGCTCGGCGCCGGCCTCGACGGCGCGGAGCTGAACCTCGATGCCGCGCTCGGCACGCTGGCCCTCAGGCCGCTCACCCTGGCGCGGATGTACGCGGCGTTCGCCGGGCCCGTGCCGCCGGCGTCCCTGTCCGAGCGCAGCCGCGGCCCCGTGCTCGCCGCGCTGCGCGAGCTGGCGCCGCTGCCCGGCCTGCCCGAGGTGGCGTGGAAGAGCGGCACCTCCTCCGGGCGCAAGGACGCGTGGTGCGCAGGCGTCGACCGGGCGCGCGTGGTGGTCGTGTGGCTCGGCAACCTCGATGGCCGCGGCGCGGCGGAGCTGGTGGGGGCGCGGGCCGGGGCGGATCTCCTGGCGGCGGTCTTCCACGCCCTGCGCTAGATGGGGGATGATCCGCGGCACCGGCCGTGGTCCTCCCCCGCGCGAGTTCCCTGCTCCTGCTGTCGGTGCTCGCCGCCTGCGCGAGCCGCGGCAGCAACGTGCTCACCGACGAGCAGGCCCAGCAGATCCGGGCCGCCGCGCGGCACCGCGACGTGGATGCGGAGTTCGCGCGCCGCGGCCGCACGCTGCTCGACGGCTTCCCGGCGGCGTTCGCGGAGGACAGCTTCCGCGCCGGCGACGCGCTGCTCTTCGGCATCGAGTCGTGGCGCGCCGGGCGCGTGCAGCGCACCTACGTGCTGCTCGAGGCCCTGGGCCGGCCCGACGGCGCCGCCGAGGAGGTCGAGCTGGAGGTCGTCACCGGGAGCCGGCGCGACGCGCGCACCGAACGCACGCGGATCCGGAGTCCGCGCCAGTCCGTGCGGGCGCGCGCGTTCGACGAGGAGCTGAGCGAGCTGGCGGCGGACGACACCGAAGTGTGGCGCCTGCTGCACGAGGCGGGCCTCTTTGCGTGGGCGCATCTGCCCCAGTCGGGGCGCTGGTGGCGCAGCGACGAGGGCTTCCTGAAGTGTGGCCGGCTCCGACCGCCTCCCGGGCTGCGTGCCGGGCACTGGGGCACGGCGGTGGGCCTGAAGATCTCCCACGATCTCTACGCCAACGACGCGGTGGTGGCGGCCTGCGGGCGGATCGACGCCATGCCTGGGTTCGGCGAGATCCTGGCCAACCTCGGCAGCACGTTGAACCTCTACTGGACCACGTCCTTCATGCGGACGGTCCCCCAGCCGATCGCGGGGCTGCCCGCCGGCAGCAAGGCGCATCCCTGCACGATCGCGGGCTACCGCGGCAGGCGCCAGGAGCTGGTGGTGGAGCTGGTGGTGGTGCCCGCCGTCGGCCCGCTGGCGCTCAGTGCCGGAGTGGTCGCCGGCACCGGCTACCGCACGCAGGAGCCGGATCGGCACTTCCTGCTGCGGCTGCTGGCGGCCCGCCAGGGCCCGCCGCGCGGGTAGCCCCGCGCCTCACCGCACCTGGATCGCCCCCGGCGCGAGCCACCCGGTCCGTTCCAGGAAGTCGGCGAGCTGGTCGGAGTAGAGCGCGTGGCCGGCCGCGCTCGGGTGCGGATCGTCCGGCGCGATCACCAGGTCGCTCGCGCGGTACTCCGTGGGCGCGAGCCCGCGTTCGCGCAGCGCCGCGTGCACGGCGTGGGAGTTGTCGAGCAGCGGCCAGCCCTGCGCCGCGCACTCGGCGCGCAGGAACCCCGGCACGCCGTAGTGGCTGCACACGGCGACCCGGAACCCGTGGTGCTGCGCCAGCGCCGCGAGCCGGCGCAGCGCGCGCACGACCCCGGCCTCGCCGACCAGGTCGCGGTAGGCCCTGGGCACACGGTCGGGGTCGCGCTCGTAGCTCTCGCCGGCGAGGGGCGCCTCGCGCAGCGGTCCCGTCTCCCACTCCGTGCGCCAGCCCAGCAGCCGGCGGGCGAGGTCGTACAGGAACGAGCGCCGCGGGTCGAAGACGTGCCGCTCGTTGGCGATCAGGTTCGGCAGGTCGGCGTCGTTGCCCACCCAGTCGACGAGCACGATGTCGGGGCGCAGCGCCAGCGCCTTGTGTTCGAACGCGGCGACCTCCATCGCCGTGTTGTAGCCCGGGACGGCGGTGTTGATGACCTCGACGACGCGCCCCGGGAGGCGCGCGCGCAGCGTGCGCTCGAGGCGGCGCAGGAACCCGTCGGACTCCGCGACCCGCCAGCCGAACATCACCGAGTCGCCGAGGCCGACGATCCGCAGGCTCCCGGGCGCGCGCTCGCGCGGCGGCAGCGGCGGGCCGCGGAAGCCGGCCTCGTTCAGCGTGCACTCCACCCCGAGGAAGCGGACCCTGGCGTTCGGGACCATCTCGTAGATCACGTCCGGGTGCGCGCTGGGCCCGACGAACTCGCCGAACTTCGCCTCACGGTCGCGCGGCGGTGCGGCTTCGCCGCGGCACATCCGCTCCCAGTCGGCGCGCTTGCGCCGCTCGCCCAGGAACGCGAGCGCCCGCGCGGCGACCTCGCCGGCCAGCAGGCCGAGCCCGCAGCCGATCGTCACGAGGAGCAGGCGGCGGCGTGACGCGCGGGGTGCGGGACTCGGGGGCGGCGCGGCGGACATGCCCGCGTACTATCCCTCGGCGCGGCGTGGAGCGTCACGCGGCTTGCGCCGCCCTGGAGAAGCACGGGCCGCGCGGGACCCCGCGTCGCGCGTGGCCCGGACAGGAGCACTGCACGGCCCGGTTGCGGCCACCTCCTCCTGTCGGGGAGCGTGACCCCGGCAGGTGACTCCGGCCCGGTTCGGGTCGCGTGGCGCGACCGGGAACCCGGCTCGGAGTCCCTTCGGTAGCTGGTCAGGGGAGCAGGCCCAGCGTGGCGTTCCTGGGGTACGCCTCGGGGAAGAGCGGGTCCGGGTCGACGCCGAGGTGCTTGCCCAGGATCTCCTTGTAGATCGAACGGAAGTCGATCTCGTACGGCGTGTGTGCCAGGTCCAGGTCGTCCTCGGTGTGGGGACGGCCGTACACGCCGCCGCGCACGAGTCCGCCCAGCACGAGCACCACGTTGGAGCTGCCGTGGTCGGTGCCGAGCGAGCCGTTCTCGTCGTTGCGGCGCCCGAACTCGGAGATCACCGCGACCACGCAGCGGTTCCACGCACCCACCGCCTTGAGGTCGTCGGCCAGCGCGCCCAGCGCGCGGTCCAGGGTGACGAAGAGGCCGGCCTGCTGCCCCTGCACGCCGCCCTGGTTGGCGTGGGTGTCGTAGCCGCCCGTGGCCGCGTAGTAGACGCGCACGCCCACGTCCGCCTGGGTCAGCATCGCCACCTCGCGCAGCCGCTGCGCCAGCCCGGTCTGCGGGTAGGTCACGGTGCTGCGGTAGTTCTGCACCACCTGGTTCACGCGTTCGATCTGGCCGTAGGCCTGCTCCAGGGCGGCCTTCACGTCGACGGTGGCCCCCGCGGGCTGGTAGTTGGCGATCACGTCGCGGATCACCTGGTTGCGGAACCTGCTGTTGGTGCCGTAGCGCGGATCCTGGGCGAAGCCGAGCGAACCGAGCTGGCCCAGCACCAGCGGGCTGCTCTCGCCGCCCTGGAAGTCGAGGGTGCGGCCCGTGCCGAGGCCGACCACGCTCAGCTCCTCGCGGGCGTAGCGGTCCTTGTAGCGCGCGATCCAGCCGCTCTCGCGCGCGTTGGCCGGCAGCGTGCGCAGACCGCGCGCCCAGATCTCGGTGCTCTCGGCGTGGCTCAGGTCGGGCTGCGGATAGCCGACCAGGTTGGCGAGCGCGAGCTGGCCGTCGGCGTAGAGCTGTCCCAGGCGCAGGAAGCTCGGGTGCAGCCCGTATTCGTCGTTGGGCGCGGGCCCGGTGTTCAGCGAGATCGCCTGCCCGGGGAGGATGCCCAGCGAGGGCCGCCGCCGGTAGTAGTTCACCCGGCGCATCGGGATGGCGAGGTTGAGGCCGTCGCAGCCGCCGCGCAGGTTCACGATCACGAGGAACTTCTCGCCCGCGGCCGGGGCGCCGGGGAACGAGGCCAGCGCCCGCGGGGCCAGCGCGGCGCCGAGCGCGGCGCCGAGGAAGCCACGGCGCGTGGTCGCGCCCGTGAGCCCGCTGTCGTTGGAGTTGGTCATGGCTTCAGCGGAGGTGGTAGTTGGGGTGCTGGGAGAGGATGAAGAGCAGTCCGTGGACGCGTTCGTCGAGGTGGCGCGTGTTGGTGCCGTCGAAGCGCGAGGGCTCCACGACCAGCTGTCCGCCGGACTCGCGCACCGAGGAGTCCAGGTAGGTGCGCAGGCGCACCGTCTCGTCGGGCGTGAGCTGCACCTGCATGAGGTCGGCGAGCGCGTCGACCACCTGCGCCGCACTGCGCTGGTCGGCGGGCGGCAGGAGCTGGCTGACGTTCACGCCCTGGGCCACGTGGTGATCCCGGGAGGCGATCACGTCGTTGAGCACGTCGCCGCGCTGCAGCACCGAGGTCGCGCCCAGCCACGCGTTGCCCTCCGGCCAGCCGAACACCGAGGGCGGGGCGGTGGGGACCTGATTGAGGTCGATCAACGCCTCGTAGAGCTTCGCCATCGGCATCTCCATGCGCGTGGTGCGCACGAAGCCGAGCACGTACTCCACCGGCATCTTGATGCGCCCCGCGCGCGCCCGCTCGGAGAAGAACGCCTGCGACTGCAGCAGCATGCGCAGGAACGGCCTCAGCTCGTAGTCGTGCTCGCGCAGGAAGCGCGCCATGTCGGCGATCAGGCGCGGCTCGGGGTCCGGGTAGGCGAAGTACGCGAAGATCCGCGCGACGAGATACTCGGCGGCCTGCCGCTCGCGGAACGTCAGGTCGACCAGCTCGCGGTAGCCGTACTCCCCGCTCCTGCCGAACACGGTCTTGGTGCCCGCGTCGTGCAGCTGCGGGTCGAACACGAAGAAGTGGTCGCCGGTGCGGGAGTCCTGGATGCGGCGCCAGCCGGTGAACGCGCGCGCCGCCTCCTTGATGTCGGCCTCCGTGTAGCCGCGGTTGCGGCCGAGGGTGAACACCTCCCAGAACTCGCGCGCGAAGTTCTCGTTCGGCGCCTGGCGCGTGCTCGTGACGCCGTCGAGCCACACCAGCATCGATGGATCGATGGCGAGCTGGTAGGCGAGCTCGCGCAGGTTGCCGGTGCCCATGCGCCGCAGCAGGTTCACGTGCTGGACGAAGTACGGCTTGGCGCGATCGCTCATCACCGTCTGCGAGGTGGCGAAGTGGTCGTGCCAGAAGAACGCCAGCACCTCCTGCAGGCCGTTGGGGTTGCGGGCCATCAGGTAGATCCACCAGCGCGCCAGCTCGTCCATGCGCGGCTCGCGCGGGTCCTGGATCTGGGCGTCGGCGGCGCGTTCGACCGGCGTGTCGACCTGGATGGCGAGGTGCTGTTCGAGCCAGGCGTCGAGGCCGATCGCCGCCACGCGAGCGATCTCATCGGGATGGGCGCCGAAGGTCGTCCGGCGCAGGAAGTGCTGGATCTCGGCCCTGGTCGGAGCGCGGCCGAGGGGTGCCAGCGACGCAGGATTCGTGGTGAGGCCGCTGCCGCCGCCGCCACCACCGCCGCAGGCGGGAATGGAGGCGAGCAGCGTGAGCGCGAGGAGGGCTGGGACGCGCGCGCCATGGGACCGGGGTCGGGGCGGCGCGGAGGCCCGGGACGAGGCTTCCGTCATGGAGGTGTGCCGAGGTGAGGAGCCGAAGGGGCGCGGCACCCGCGCCGCGCGACTCGTCCGGCCCTACGCGCCGCCGCGCGGGCCCGGGCGGGGTTTCCCTTGGGAAAGCAGCGGGAAGCGGCGCGGGGCTGCCGGTGCTGGCGCCGCACCGCAAACCCGCGTGAGATGCGCGCATGGCGACTGCCTGGGTGAATGGGCGCTTCCTGGACGGGTCCGAGGGCATCGCCCCCGAGGACCTCGGGTTCCTGCAGGGCGTCGGCGCGTTCGAGACCCTGGGCGCGCGGGCCGGGGACGTGCCGCTCTTCGATCTGCACCTGCGCCGCCTCGCCGGTGCGGCGCAGCGTCTGGCGATCCGCTTCGCGCCGATCCCGGAGCTGCGCGCGCGAGCCGCGGAGGTGCTGGCGCGCAACGGACTCCCGGACGGCGTGCTGCGGATCACGCTCACCGCAGGCGTGGCAGACGCGCCGACCTGGTGTCTCAGCGCGCGCGCGCGCGAGCCCGGCCGCGTGCCGGTGCAGCTCGCGGTGTCGGCGCTGCGTCGCTCCGCGAGCGATCCGACCGCGGCGCTCAAGACCACGAGCTACGCGTTCCACGTCCTCGCGCGGCGCGCCGCCCGCGCGGCCGGCGCCGACGACGCGCTGCTCCTCGACGCCGAGGGGGACCTGGCCGAGACGAGCACGGGCAACGTGTTCCTGTTCCGCGAGGGCGTCTGGTGCACGCCGCGCGCCGACGGCGCGCTGGTGCCGGGGATCGCGCGCAGCGTGCTCCTGCAAGCGCTGAGCGAGCGGGGGCGCGCGGCGTACGAGGGCAAGTTCCCGCTGGAGCAGGTGCTCGAGAGCGACACGGTCGTGGTGACCAACGCCGTACATGGCCCGCGGCCGGCGCTCGTGCCCGGCGGTCCACGGCCCGAGGACGACCTCGTCGCGGAGCTCGTGGCGATGTGGGAGCGCGCCCTGGCGGCCGCCGCGCGTGGCGCCGGAGGCGGCGGTGGGGCGTGAGTGTCGTGGATTGCCGCAGGGGCTGGGAATCCTGTCGCGGGGGCCGACAGTGGCGCAGAGCGTGTCGTCCGCCGGCCGCGGCCCGGGCGCGAGCCGCGGCATGATTCCCTGTGGATGACCGCCCGCTGCGGCCGATGGTATGCGCATGACGAAGTCGGCAAACCTGGGGACCACGGAGCGCTCGCAGATGGGGGAGGCGCTCCTCGAGCGTCGACCCTTCCTCCGCCTGGATGCGATTCCTGTCGCGCCCTCCCTCACTCCCTCGCAGGAGCGTGGGCTTTGCAACGCACGGACCTTGTGCGAGGACGACGTGCCGCAGCTCGTGCGCGCGCTCGTGGACCACACGCTCGCGGCGCCGACGCGGAACGCGCGCCTGCGCCCGCTCTTCGGTCCCGTGAACGTGAGCGTCCTCAACCGGCGGCGCCGCGTGGCCACCGAGTGGCTGCGCGCCGTGCTGGCGGGCGGGTTGGACGAGGCGACCCTGCGGCAGGTGGGGCGGAGCTGGCTGCCTCAGCTCACCGGCGCCGGGCCGGAGCCGGGGGCGGCGCTGGCCCTGGGGCGCGAGTGCTTCGAGTACGTGCGGGGCGCGTTCGCCGCCCGACTCCTCGACGAGCCCTGCGACAACCTGGTGCCGCGGGCGCTGGCGCTGGATGCCGTGGAGACCGTGCTCCGGGCGCACCTGCGGGCGTTCGAGGCGGCGCAGCTGGGCTGATCCTGCGGGCCGGCGGGCGTTTTCCTGGGCCCTCTTGCGCGGGGTGGGGCGCGACCTATAGTCCGCGGCCCTTCGAGCGCCCGTAGCTCAATTGGATAGAGCATCAGACTACGGATCTGAGGGTTGTAGGTTCAAGTCCTGCCGGGCGTGCCAGTGTTGACAAGGGGTTGCGGCCGATCGGGTCTCTGGCCCGGTCGGCAACACCCGCAGTAGTGCCCGCAGTTGCCCCCGCAGTGCCCGTCGCGGCCTGCTCCGCGCTGCCAGAACCCAGGACCGGGAGCATGGCCACGGCGCCCGTCGCGTCCAGCAGTCCCAGCTTGGTGTAGTGCTTCTCCGTGGTCTCGGCCTGCCGGTGGCGCATCACCAGCTTGGCGATCTGGACGGGGACGCCTGCCCTCGCCAGCCACGTGCAGCAGGTCGCGCGCAGGGAGTGCAGGTCGGCCACGTGGCCCAGCTCGTCCACGATGGCGATGCCGGCCGCGGTGAAGTCCGCCACGCGCCGCTCGTCGTGCACGGGCACGGGGAACACCCGGGACGCCGGCATCGGCCGGGTCTCCCCGCGGTGCCGTAGCAGGATCTCTACCAGCTTCGGGTGCATCGGCACGGGATCAGCTCCGCCGTGCTTCCCTCCTACCACGGTGAGGATGGAGCGCTTGAAGTCCACGTCACGCCAGGAGAGGCGCACCATGTCGCCCTTGCGAAGGCCGGCGAGGAGGGCGCAGGCATACCACGCCTCGCGGCCGTGCTCCCGCGCAACGGCCAGCAGGCGCTCGGCCTCATCGACCGACAACGCGCGCCGGATGCGGCGGCGGTCCGCGTCCACGTCGCGCCGGGCCACCCGCTCCAGGGAGTGCGCGGGGGTGCGTCCCTCCTTCACGGCCCAGGACATGAACGCCACGAGCGTCCCCCGGATGAAGTTGTAGGACCTCGCGGACAACGCCGGCCGGACCGTGCCGTCCTCGCGGCGGATCGGTCCAGTGACCTTGGCCAAGTGCCGGCGCAGCACGTCGGCCGTCAGCTCCGACAGGCGCCCGATACCCGCCTCGGCCAGCAGGCAGTGCAGGTGCGACCGCTTCTGCGCTAGGTGGGTCGCGGCCAGCCCGTCCAGGCGGCAGTGCTCCAAGTATGCGGCCACGTGCTCCGAGAGCGGCCGGCGCTCCGCATCGGCCAGCAGGTCGGCGTCCGCGGTGACGACACCGGCGACCCGCAGCGCGGCGGCGCGGGTCCACTCCCGCAGGATGGTCTCGGCCGTGCGCTTGTCGGTGGTCTTGGTGCTCCTCTCGCGGCGCCGGCCCGCGTGGTCGAACCAAGACGCGATCCACGGCCCGCCGTCGCCGCGGCGGAACAGGCTCCCGCACCCCTTGCCTCGTTGCTTGCTCACCGCTTGGTCCTCCTCTTGCTCCCCTTCGGACGTAGCACGATCTCGTAGCCCAGCGCCGCGGCCAGGGCCGCGAGTGCCGGCAGATACAGGTCCCGCTTGCCGCTGGCGAACCGGGACAGTTGGCCAGCACTCACGCCCGAACGCTTGGCTAGGACGTAGTGCGTGGCGCGGCTCTTCACCAGTAGCCGGCGCACGCGATCGGAAACGGTCGTCATGGTTCGGATCCTACCTCGTTACTTGTCCGTGAGCAACTACCCCGCCGCCAGCTCGCCGCGCTCGACCCGCCGGGCGATCGCCGCGAAGAACCGGACCAGCATCGTGGCCCCACCCATCGGCGAACCTGCCCACCAGGTCCTCACGCCGTAGTCCAAGGTCCACGCGCTCAAGCTCCCGATGATCGACGCGGGGGCCGTGGCGCTGCGGTACCGGTGGTGCAGTACGTCCCCCAGGTCGGCCTCGACCAGCATCACGGGGATCTTGGTGGTGGTGGCCATGCGCTCCAGCTCCTTCTCGAAGCGCGGACGCCAGCAGGTGCAGCATGCCACCAGGTCGCCGAGGTTCTTCCTCTCGAC
>JADLFX010000047.1 GCA_020849665.1 Planctomycetota bacterium
ACGAAGGCCTCTTCCTCGATCTGGAGCAGGTTGAGCATGGGTTCATGGGGTGAACCTGGAGTTCACCCCATGGACCCAGTGCCCAGGATGCAGCGATGGTGACGGGTGGGTTCAGGATCCTGCTGCAGGAGGGAGGGTGCACACTCCCCCTGTCCAGACTCCACTGTGGACACCACACACAATCTTGGTGGCCAGGATCCCTCAGGCCGGAAAGAGGTCCGAGCCGCCGCGCAGCGCCGCGTCGAGAAGGGCCAGGTTCGGACCACGTTGGGCGTCCTCCTCACCCTGGGTGAGGTAGCCGAAGCGCAGGCGGCGCAGGCCCAGATACACCAGCGCGGCGCGGATGCCCCACTCGGAACGGATGCGCTCCGAACCGACCCGGTCCTCGAAGTAGCGCTCCACCAGCCGCCGCTTCCACACCTGGGGCCGCGAGGTGTGGATCCAGAACCATGCGAAGTCGTGGTCGGCGTTGCCGATTCCGACCCGCTCGAAGTCCACGAGGTAGGGGCGGCCCTCCTCGTCCACCAGGATGTTCTGCTCGGTGAAGTCGCCGTGCACCACGACCGGCTTGCGGCTCTCGAGCCAGCGCAGGGCCTCCTGGAAGAACTCCTGCACGCGATTCCATCGGCTCTCGCCGATCACGTAGAGCACCGGGTCGTACATCAGGCGGGCGCGCTCGATGTAGCTCACGGCGTCCCAGTGGTTCAGCGGGAAGTGCCGCCGGCCCAGCAGCATCTCGAGCGGGATACCGCGCAGCCGTTCGAGCAGCTCGAACACGTGGTCCATCGCCAGGACCTCCTCGCGCGGGCCCACCGCCCACGCGATGCGCTGCAGGAGGATCCAGCGCGGCGGGTCCTTGGAGTCGATCAGGATGGTCTTGGGTGCCGGGAGGAGCGTGCGTCCCGGGTCGGCGGAGTCCAGGAAGCGGTAGAACGCGCCCTCGCGGCGCGCGTAGTCCGCGAGCCGGATCTCGGGCGGGTAGAAGCGGCCGTCGGTGGGCGGGATGAAGTACTTCAGGAGGAAGGGCCGCCCGTCGACGCCGTCGCACGGGATCAGCACCGAGGAGCTGTGTCCCGACACCGGACGCATGCGCGGTGCGGGGGATTCGGTCAGCCCGAGCTCGTCGAGCACGGCGCGCGCCGCCGCCACGTGTTCTGCCGAGGGCTCTGCGGTCTCCGGTGTCAACGCCGTCACTCCAGGGGCAGGGTCTGTTTCGTGATGGTGGCGACCCTCTGGTCCTGGAACACGTGGTCGACCACGACCTCCACCCGATCCGCGCCGGCGGCGCGCGGGAACTTCACCTCCCGGACCTCGCGCGCCCGCAGCTCGTTCTCCGAGGAGAACTCGACCACCTCCTTGCCGTGCTCCTTGCCGTCGCGGTCCTTGACCACGAGCGCGACGGGGAACTTGCGCAGGGTCAAGCCTGGCACGCGGTGGCTGGCCGTGTTGGTGATGGTCACGACGATCTCCTTCTCGGTGGCCTTGGCCTCGAACTCGAACGCCTTGGCGCAGAACTCGGGGTCGTTGGGGCCGAGGATCCTGTGGTTGCGGGTCTTGCGCTTCTCGCCCACCGGCTTGCCGGTCACCGGGCTGGTCGCGAGGTGGCGTTCGATCACCGGCATGTGGCACTGGTTGCAGGTCTTGCCCTCCTTCACGAAGCCTGCCTCCTCGAAATCGCGTCCCAGCGGCAGGACCGGACCGATCTTGGTGCTGTGGCAGCCGTTGCACATCGCCACCGAGGCCTCGCCGCTGAAGGCCGGGTCCTTGGCCACCGGGTGCGCGTCGGTCTTGCTGCCGAAGGGCCCGTGGATGGCGTCGTCGCTGCCCTTGTGGCAGGAGACGCAGGTGATCCCCTCGTCGTGGTTCGCCTTGCGCACCTCGGGGCGCTTGCCGAGGCGATCCAGCACGCGGTCGGGGATGTGGCAGGCGTGGCAGAGCTCGGGCTTGCTCTTCTCCTTGATCGCGGCCTGGTAGACCGGGCTGAGCCAGGCCCGGTTGTGGGCGCGGTCCTTCCACTCGTCGTAGAACGCCTTGTGGCACATCGCGCAGGTCGCGGCCGCGTCGGGGTCCTTCTCCTGGTCCTGGGCGAGCGGGGTGGCGGTGGCCGCGGCCGGCGCCCCCTCCGGGGCCGGCAGCATGGGCTGGATCGCGACGAGACCTAGGAGGGGCGTTGCGCCGAGGAGCAGGCGGGCGAGGACCATCGTGCGCCAGGATAGCCGCGGGCTCCCGGTCCGCGAAGCCGGGATCGCGCGCTCGCAAGGCGTCCGGGGTGGCACCCGGGCGGCGCTCCGAGGGGCCGCTTCCCCGTCAAGTTGGGCCCCGGCGTGTGTCGAAAGGAACGACGCAGCCCATGACCACGCCCGTGGAGCCCGCGCAGGATCCCGACGATCGACTGTCGGGCGATCTCCGTGCCCGGATCAGCGCGATGGTCGATCGCGTCGTCAAGGGCGAGGAGAAGGGTGCCAAGGAGGAGCTGGAAGTCTTCCTGGTGAAGGCGTGGGAGCTGTGCCGGCGCAAGCTGGCGATGCAGGGCACCAAGGCCGACACGCGCGACCTGCTCGGCGAGATCCTGTTCTCGCGCCTGCGCCGCGGGTTCCGCGAGTTCCTGCGCACGGACGACGCCAAGGCCGAGCTGAAGGCCGCGGAGTGGGCGATCGGTGCGCTGGTGGCCGGCTCGGCGCTGTCCGACTTCGCGGCGGTCATCGACCGCGCGATCCTCGATGCCGGCTCGCTGCGCGAGTACAGCTTCGCCGGCCGAGCCGACTTCATCAGCCTCGAGGAGATCATGCAGCTGCTGGGCGCGGGCAAGCACGTCGGCTGCCTGAGCCTGGAGAAGCCGGACAACCGCCTCGACATCTACTTCGACCGCGGGATCGTGGCGTTCCTCGACCCGCACCACCTCGTGCGCCGCATGCTGCCCGGGCGCAGCAAGATGGCGATCCGCGAGATCCCGGCCAAGATGCTGGCCGACGCCGAGCAGCGCCGCACGCAGAAGGGCACCCCGATCTTCCTCTCGCTGCGCGACCTCGGCTTCCTCAAGCCGGCGGAGCTGCGCGACGCGATGCGCCTGATGGGCACCGAGGTGCTCTACGACTTCCTGCGCGAACAGAACGAGGCCACCTTCTTCTACCGCCGCCTCGACGAGGTGCCGGACTTCGTGCGCGAGCACCACCTGCGCCTGGGGGTCACGCCGATCCTGCTGGAAGGCAACAAGCGCCTGGACGACTGGCGCAACCTGTGCCGCGCGTTCCCAGACCCCGATCAGGCGGTGCAGCAGGGTCAGGACATGTTCACGCGCCTGGCCGAGCTCGACCTGGGCGTCATGGAGATCAAGCTGCTGGCGTTCTTGAACGGCGAGAACTCGCCACGCCAGCTGGTCTCCCTCATGGGGCTGCCGTTGCAGGACGTCTACGCGATGCTCGTGCGCCTCGCGCGCGACGGCGTGGTGATCCCGCCCGGCGGCGACGAGAGCCTGCCCGACTCCGGCATGCTGCAGAGCGACGACTCGATGGAGGAGGCGTTCGCGGCGCTGGATGCCAACGACGACGACGCCCAGCTGAACAACGCGCTCGACAAGGTCCTGGGCAGCCTCGGGGGCGACGATGGCGGCGAGGGCAAGCTCGACCTCGACAAGCTCGACCTCGGCCGGCGCCGCTAGCGCGGCCTGCCACGCTCGAAGCGCGCGACCCACAGGTCGCGCAGGAACGGCGCCTGGGCGGCCAGCTGGGCGAGCTCGAAGCCGTGCCGGGCGAACCAGCCGCGCAGGCGGCGCACCGTGACCGCGTGCCGCGTGGTCGCCCGTCCGGTGAGCCTCGTGCGCAGGGTCCGCGCCAGGCCGTGCGCCGACACCGGATGGAAGAAGCTGATCACCACCGCCCGTCCCGCGGCGCGCGCGGCCTCGGCCACCACGACCTTGGCGCGGCGCGGGTGGAGGTGGTGCAGGAAGCGGAACAGCACCACGGTGTCGACCGAGGCGTCGCGCACCGGCAGGCGTGCCGCGTCGGCGATCAGGAGCGGGCCGGTCCAGCCCGAGGCGCGTGCACCGGCGAGCATCGCCGGCGCGCGGTCCGCGCCCAGCACCCGCGCACCCTCGTGCGTGGCCAGGAAGCGGCCGATCCGCCCGGCGCCGCACGGCGAGTCGAGGACCAGACGGCCGCCCAGGTCGGGGAGCACACGCTGCAGCAGGCGCAGTTCGGCGGCGTGGCGGCGCGGCGCGCGGCGGGCGTAGGCGTCGCTCCTGCCGGGTCTCTGGTAGCGGGCATGGGTCGCGCCGGGCGGGAGGCGCGCGAGGATCCGTCCGGCCCGTTCCCGCAGTCCCGCGGCCCGCAGGTACGCGAGTGCCGCGCCGAGCTGCAGGCGTGGCGGCACGGCGAGGTCGGCGAGCGAGAGCGCCAGGCGGCGGAGGATCCGCACGGCGTCCGCAGGCCGGGCGCGCGCGCGCAGCACGCCGTTGGTCAGGTCCAGGACCGCGAAGCACCAAGGCGGACCACCGTCGAGGAGGAACACGTGGTCGGCCGAGAGATCGGGCAGGTGGACGCCGGAGGCGGCGAGCCGTCCGAGGTGGCGCGCCGCGTCCCGGAGGAGGCGCCCGTCGCCGCGGCGCCGCTCGAGCACCTGCGCCAGGGCCCGCCCCTGGATCGCCGCGCAGAGGAAGAACGACTCGGCGCCGCGCGTGCCGACCGCCACGACCCGCGCGGTGGCGAAGCCCCGCGCGACGATGGCCTGCGCCACCGCGGACTCGCGCGCCGCGTCGTGGCGGGCGCGCGGCCGCGTGAGGGCGTTGCGCACGCGGTGCTTCAGCGGCGTGTGCCGGTAGCGCTTCAGGAAGTACTCGCCCTCGGGGGTCACCAGCCGCACGACCTCGCGCGCGGCGTTGCGCGGGGCCGCGGGTGCCGCCGGCAGGGCCAGCACGGCGGCGGCGGTGGCGAAGCGCGCCCGCTCCGCGACCGAGGCGTCGAGCAGGTTCCAGGTGTCGGACACGGGGCCGGACTCTAGCGTGGCGTCGCGCCGGTCTCCCGCGCCCTTGCCTCACGCGTGGGGCCGCGGAAGATCCCGCCATGCCCACTCGTCCCGCGCGCCCGAACCTGTCCCGGGCGCTGCTCGAGCGCGTGCCGAAGTCCGACCTCCACGTCCACCTCGACGGCAGCCTCCGCCTGCAGACCCTGATCGAGCTGGCCCGAGCCCGCAAGGTCGCGCTGCCGAGCCAGACCCCCGAAGGGCTGCTGGAGCTGGTGTTCAAGCGCGCCTACCGCAACCTGCCCGAGTATCTCAAGGGCTTCGAGTTCACGGTGGCCACGCTGCAGGACCAGGAGGCCCTGGAACGGTCGGCCTACGAGCTGTGCATCGACTGCCGCCGGGAGAACGTGTTCTACGTCGAGGTGCGGTTCGCGCCCCAGCTGCACGTGCACGGCGAACTCGACATCCGCGCGGTCCTGCGTGCGGTGGGCACCGGGCTGCAGCGCGCCGAGCGCGAGATCAACGGCGATCCCGAGATCGCCGCCGGCCGTCTGCCGCGCTTCCACGCCGGGATCATCGTCTGCGCGATGCGCTACTTCCTGCCGGTGTTCTCCGAACACTACCGCAACTACTTCGCCGCGCTGCCCACCGCGCCGCGCCAGCAGATCTACTCCCTGGCGTCCATGGAGCTGGCGCGTGCGTCGGTGCAGTCGGCGGAGGAGGACGGCGTGCCAGTGGTGGGGATCGACCTCGCCGGGCAGGAGCGCGGCTTCCCCGCGCGCGACCACGTGGCCGCGTATCAGTTCGCCCACGACCACTTCCTGGGCAAGACTGTGCACGCCGGCGAGGACTACGGGCCGGAGTCGATCTTCCAGGCGATCACCGACTGCCACGCGGACCGCATCGGGCACGGGACCTGGCTCTTCTCGGCCGGACGGATCCGCGACCGTTCGATCGGGGATCGGCGCCGCTACATCGACAAGCTGGTGCAGTACGTCGCGGACCGGCGGATCACGCTGGAGGTCTGCCTGACCAGCAACCAGCAGACGCTCCCCGAGCTGCGCGCCGACCTGAGCCGCCACCCGTTCCGCCGCATGTGGCGCGAGCGGCTCTCGGTGTCGCTCTGCACCGACAACCGGCTCGTGTCGCGCACGACGATGACCGACGAGGTCGAGAAGGCCGTGACCACGTTCGGCCTGGGGCCGCGGGATCTGAAGAACCTGCTCGTGTACGGCTTCAAGCGCTCGTTCTTCCCCGGGCCGTACAAGGAGAAGCGCGAGTACGTGCGCTCGGTGCTGGACTGCATGGAACGCGTGATGCTCGAACTCGGCGTGGACGTGCGGCCGGTGGCCACCTGATCAGCGGCCGGGGCGGGTCGGAGGATGCATGCGCTGGCGCAGCTCCTCGTACGCCATCCGCGGCCGGCCCTCGCGCGTCAGCAGGCCCTGGCTGCGGCGCCCGTCCACCAGGTCGTCGATCGTCACGCCGGTGATCGAGGTGGTGCTCACGGCCATCTCCAGGACGTTCGCCAGGTAGGTCCACTGGCCGAGCTCGCCGCCGCAGACGTGCGGCCCGGCTCCGGCGGCCACGATCTCGACCGGGCGCGAGCCCGGCGTGCGCCGGCTCCAGCGCTGCACCATCTCGATGCCGTTCTCGGCCTCGCGCAGGGTGCCCGGACCGGCGTTGAGGTCCAGCCCGACCACGTCGACGGGCGAGTCGTCCGCCTTGAGGCGGCGGAAGAGCTCGGCCGAGTCGAGGAGGCGGGGTTCCAGGGCCACCGCGAGCTTCACCTTGGCGTTCGCCTGGCGCGCGTCCTTGGCACAGCGCTCGATGACCTTCATCCACTCGTCCAGGGTCGGCGGCCGCATCACCAGCGGGCCGAGGCCCCGGAACGGCGAACGGAACAGCACCAGGAGGTCGGGCGCCAGCCGCTCGGCGGCCAGCCACTGGGTCTTGGCGAACTCGCTTGAGAGCTCGTCCAGCGTGCGTGCCGGCCGCCGGGCCAGCGCGCGTCCCGGGGCGATCACGACGCTGATGCGGGCGCCGAGCTGGCGGCAGTAGTCGAACTCCTCCCGCACCTGCGCCAGCAGCGGCTCGTCCTCGAAGAGCTCCGGGCCGGCCTCCACGCTCACGCGCCGCACGCCGAGGGTCACCAGGCGCGCCCGCCACGCCTTGCGCGTGCCGTCGTCCAGGAGCCGGTCGGCGATCGGCAGGAACACCCCGACCTCGGTGGCCCCGCTCAGGGTCCATGGCGTCGTCGTCGCCGTGGTCGGCTCGCGGTAGCTGTGGGCCCGCACGTAGGCGGCCGGCATGGCGATGGCCATCAGCCAGGTCATGCCCGCGGCCAGCAGGCTGGCCAGGAGCAGCGCGAACGTGTGCCCGGGCCGGTAGGCGAGCCAGAGCGGCAGCAGGAAGGGCAGGTGCAGGTAGACCGGATTGACCTCGGCGTCCAGGCAGCCGACGCGGGTCTGGACCAGGGCGTGCCCCGCGGTGACCGCGGCGCCGAACGTGGACAGGTCCAGCCCGGCGAGGTCCTGGAGCACACGCACCGTGTACACGCCCGCCAGTCCGGCGTCGTAGAGGAGCACGGGCAGCGCGAGCAGGCGCAGTGCCAGCGACTGGTGCGCCAGCGTGACCACGTTGGACCAGGTCGCGGCCAGCGCGAGGATCGGCAGCAGTGCGGTCGCCGGCGCGAGCCACGAGACCTCGCCCAGGCCGCGCAGGACCGACACCACGAGGGCAGGCGGCAGGAGCAACCCTGCGACCAGCGTCCACGCGCGATGCGACCCGCCATGCTCCTCGATCCGTGCCGCCGCCGTGACCACCGCCCATAGGCAGAGCGCTGCGGCGATCCCGTTCAGGAGCAGGTAGAGGATCCACGACGTGGACACGTCTCCTTTCTCGACAGGCCGGCTGGCCCGACTGGAACCGATCCTCACGGAAGTTCCGTTGCGATCGGACCGGGGGCGCGAATCCCGGGCCGGGTCCGGGACCGCGGCCCGCGCTACGCTCCCGTGTCCATGGTGCGCCTCGGCCTCTACCTGCACCCCTTCGACCTGCCAGGACTGGCAAGCGCCGGTGGGATGGGGTTCCTGCGCGAACTCGGCTACACCGACCTGAGCCTCGCGGTCGCGTACCACGCCGGGCGCTGGCTGGTCCCGCGGCGGGGCGGGGGGATGGTGCGCTTCCTGGAGGACGGGACGGTGCACTTCCGGACGCGGGGGGCCTACGGCGCGCTGGCTCCACGGCCCAGCGCGCTGGTCCCCGCCAGCGGTCCCGATCCACTGGCGGAGTTCCTGGCGCAGGCCGGCGCAGCCGGCATCACGCCCGCCGCGTGGACGGTGCTCTTCCACAACTCGCGGCTGGGGCGCGCGCACCCCGGCGAGACGGTGCGCAACGCGTTCGGCGATGCCTACACGTACGGCCTCTGCCCCATGCGCCCTGCGGTGCGTGCCTATGGCGAGGCGCTGTGCGCCGAGCTGGCCGGGCGCCCTGGGCTGGCCGTGCTCGAACTCGAGGCGGCGGGGGCGTTCGGCCACAAGCACTCCAGCCACCACGACAAGAGCAGCTTCACGCCCGAGGCCCCGGCCGACTTCCTGCTCTCGTACTGCTTCTGCGACACGTGCCGCGGCCGCCTCGCCGCGGCCGGCATGGACCCCGAGGCCCTGGCCGCGGCGGTGCGCGGCATCCTGGAGGAGCGCTTCGTCGACGCCGACGCCATGGCCGACGCGTCGCTGGCCTGGGACCGGCTCGACGTGGTCCTCGGCCGGGAACGCGTGCAGCGCATGATCGCGCTGCGTGCCGAAGGCCTGTGCGCCACCCTGGACGGCCTGGCCCGCGCGGCGGGCGGGCCGGCGCGCGTCCTGCTGCACCACGCCGGCGATCCTTGCAGCACGGGATCGTCGCTCGGGATCGCGACGGCGGCTCTGCGCGGCCGGGTCGCCGCGCGTGTGGTCACGCACTATGGCGACGGCCCCGAGCGCATCGCGGCGGCGTGGCAGGGCGAACCCCAGGATGCGGTGCCGACGTGGCTGGCCATCTGGCCGCGGGCGCCGCACTTCCGCAGCGACGGCGACCTGCGGCGGGTCGCGGCGCTGGCGCGGTCCCGCGGCTGCGCCGGGATCCGCATCTATCACCTCGGCCTGCTGCCCATGGCCACCGTGGCGCGCGCGGCCCGGGTCCTGTGCGAGGCGCTGCGCGGCTAGTCGACCCGGCCGCCGCGCACGCGCAGGACGAACGTGACCGGGCCGTCGTTGACCAGCTCGACCTCCATGTGCGCGGCGAATCGGCCGGTCGCCACCTCCAGGCCGAGCCGGCGCAGCTCGGCGCCGACCCGGTCGTAGAGCGCCTCCGCGGCCGCGGGCGGTGCCGCACGGGTGAAGGACGGCCGGTTGCCCTGGTCCAGACCGGCAGCCAGGGTGAACTGGCTCACCAGCAGGACCTGGCCGCCCACCTGCCCCAGCGTCAGGTCCATCGGCGTGCGGCCGGGGAAGAAGCGCAGCCGCGCCAGCTTCTGCGCGGTGGTGAGGGCATCGGCCTCGAGGTCACCCTCCTCCACGCCCAGGAGCAGGAGCGCGCCTGCGCCGATCCGCCCGACGGTGCTGCCCGCGACGCGCACCTCGGCGCGGGAGACCCGCTGCACGATCGTGATCATCCCTCGGCCTGCGCTCCCGGAGTGCTGCTGTGCGCTCAGGCTTCTGCGCGGACCACCAGGACCGGGCACGCGGCCTTGCGGATCACCTTCTCGGCGGTGCTTCCCAGGAGGACGTGCTTCAGTCCGGTGTAGCCGTGGGTGGCGATCAGGATCAGGTCCGCCTTCTCGGCGGTCGCGGCCGCCAGGATCTGCTCGAACGGCGCGCCGCGGCGGCGCACGGGTCGCAGCTTCACGTCCCTGCCGTGCTCCTGCACCAGTCGGGCGAGCTGCTCCTCGACGTAGCGGTCGATCTCGGCGCTGAGGTCAGGGGCGCCCACGGCGCCGACGTCGAGCGTGACCGGATAGACCGGCGGCTCCACGACGTGGACCACCACGACCTCGCTGCCGAACTTGCGCGCGATCTCCTTGGCGCACGCCAGGGCCTTGAGGCTGTTCGGCGAGAAGTCCGTCGGAACCAGGATGCGGGCGACGTTCAGCATGACGCTCTCCGGGGCGGATCTGGAAGTGCTCGTGCGGCACGGTCGCGAGCCGCACCCTGCCCCACTCTACCGGGCCGCCACCGTGGATGGCGCGGCAGCGGAGCGTGGCCGGTGCGCCGCCCGGCGCCGCCGGCCCCAGCACGACGGCGGGCCCCAGGGAGTGCACCCTGGAGCCCGCCGCGGGCGAACCGCCGAGGCTGCCCGGGCGACCGATGCTGCCCTCGCACCTCGGTGCTCACGGCTCAGTCCGCCTTGAT
This sequence comes from Planctomycetota bacterium, assembly GCA_020849665.1. GTDB lineage: Bacteria > Planctomycetota > UBA1135 > UBA1135 > UBA2386 > JADLFX01. Next base: position 10,347 of record JADLFX010000047.1, read on the forward strand.
CTTCACCTTGGTGGTCGGGGTCGGCTCGACCTTGGGGAAGGTCAGCGTGAGGACGCCCTTCTTCAGGCTCGCCTCGACGGCCTCGTACTTGAGGTTGTTGGGCAGCGTGATGGTGCGGGTGAAGGCGCCGTACTGGCTCTCCACACGCAGCCACTCCTTGCCCTTCTTCTCCTCCTCGAACTTCTTCTCGCCGCGGACCACGAGCTGGTTGCCCATGACCTCGACGTTGATGTCCTTCTCCTCCAGGCTGGGGACCTCGAGGGTCACCACGAAGGCCTTCTCGGTCTCGAGCAGGTTCACCGGCGGGACCAGGCCCTTCTGGAAGATCTCGGTCAGGTTGTCCCCGAACGGATCGGTGAACACGCGGTCGAGCCACGAGCTGAGGTTCTCGGTGCGCGGCGTCAGCGCGCGCTTGCCGAAGGAGATGGTCGGAAAGTTGATCACCACTGCCTCCATGCGAGCCGGGTGGAAGCCCACTCCCGGGCCCTGGCTTCGCACCGGGGGAAACGCCGCAGGGGAAGTGGCCCTTTCACGCTGCGTGGCAATCCGGCGCCCTGCAGCGCACGTGAACGGGAGTGGCGCCCAAGGCGAACCTCGCTCGCGCCGGCTCCGCCGCCGCGCGACCATGTGCGCATGGCTCGTCCCAAGCGTGCGTTGCGGGTCCGGTCGGCGCTGCCGAGGCTGCGCCGCCGCATCGTCCTCACCGGTGGTCCCGCGGCCGGCAAGACGGCGATCCTGGAGGTGGTCCGCCGCCATCTCGCCGGGGAGGTCCAGGCCCTGCCCGAATCCGCGTCGCTGCTCTTCAAGGCGGGATTTCCGCGCCCGCGCCGGCCGGCCGGGGTGCGCTGCGTGCAGCAGGCGATCTTCGCCGTGCAGCGCCAGCTCGAGAACTGCTACGCGCTCATGCACCCCAACGAGATCCACGTCTGCGACCGGGGATCGCTCGACGGAGCCGCGTTCTGGCCGGGTGGGACGGAGCGCTTCGTGGCGGCGATGGGCACCACCCTGGACGACGAGTACCACCGCTACGACGCCGTGCTCTTCCTGGAGACCAGCGCCTACCACGAGGCCGCGTACCCCAAGCCCAACGGGATCCGGATCGAGAACGCCGCGCAGGCGCGCCGCGTCGACCGTGCCCTGCAGCAGGTGTGGGGTGCGCACCCGGGCTTCCACCGGATCGGCCACAAGCGCGACTTCTACGAGAAGGTGGCGGAGGTCCTGATCGCGCTCTACCGGATCCTCGGGCGGCCGCCGCACCGGGCGCTGCGGCGGCGGGGGGTGCGGTGAAGGCCTGGGTGGTCGAGCGGCCCGCGCGCGTGGCGGAGCGTGCGCTGCGGCTGGTGGAGGTGCCCGAGCCGGAACCAGGCCCGGGACAGGTCGCGGTGCGCGTGCAGGTGTGCGGCGTGTGCCGCACCGATCTGCACGTGGTGGAAGGCGATCTGCCGCAGGTCCGGGCCCGCGTGGTCCCGGGGCACCAGGCGGTGGGCGAGGTGGAGCGCGTGGGCGCGGGCGTGCGCGGCCTTTGGCCCGGGCAGCGGGTCGGCGTGACGTGGCTGGGCGCGGCGTGCGGCGTGTGCCGCTTCTGCGCGGGCGGCCGCGAGAACCTGTGCACGGAGGCCCGGTTCACCGGCTGGACCATCGACGGCGGCTTCGCCGAGGTCCTGTGCGCCGAGGCGGCGTTCGTGCATCCGTTGCCCGAGGCCGCCGACGCCGTGCACCTGGCCCCGCTGCTCTGCGCGGGGATCATCGGTCACCGCTGCCTCGAACACACCGGCGTCGGGCGGCGGCCGGGCGCGCGCCTCTGCATCTACGGGTTCGGAGCCGCGGGTCACGTGGTGCTCCAGGTGGCGCGCGGCCGCGGCCTCGAGGTGTACGTGGCCACCCGCGACGCCGTGCGCCACCAGCCCCTCGCGCGCGAACTGGGCGCGGCGTGGGTCGGGGACGCGACCGCGACTCCGCCGGTGCCGATGGATGCAGGGATCGTGTTCGCGCCCGCCGGCGAGCTGGTGCCGGTCGCCCTGGGCCACCTCGATCGCGGCGGCGTGCTGGTGCTGGGCGGGATCCACATGAGTCCGATCCCGAGCCTGCCCTATGCCGGCCTCTACCACGAACGCGTCGTGCGCAGCGTCGCGAATCACACGCGTGCCGATGCGCGTGCGTTCCTGGCCGAGGCGGCGGCCCTGCCCGTCCGTACCCAGGTCGAGGAGGCCGGATTCGCGGACCTGCCCGACGTGCTGGTGCGCCTGGCCGGAGATGGCGTCCGGGGCGCGGCCGTGATCCGCGTGCGCGGCTAGCGCGGCCGGCGGCGCTGGCCGCCGTGGGGCGGGCTCAGCCCAGCGCCTCGTGCAGGCGGCGGCGCATCCGGCCCCGGTCGAACGCGCGCCACGCCGCCGCGAACTCGCCGCGGGCCGCACGGCGGCGCTCCTCGTGCAAGGTGAGCAGGGCGCCCACCGCCATGTGCAGGCGCGGGGCGAAGGTGCGGCCCTGCTCCTCCGCGAAGTGGTGCAGCCAGCGCATGGCGGTCTCCGCGTCGTTCACCGCGCCGAGCACGTCCTGCAGCGCCGCAGCCTTGCGGGCGCAACGGCGCACGCCGGTTCCGTAGAGCTCGGCGAAGGCCTCGATGGTGTAGCGCAGGCGCTTGGTCAGGATGCGCAGGCGGTGCAGGTCGTCGCTGGGCGCATCGGCGTCCATGCTGCGGCCGCGCCGGAACACCTTCCGGGCGGCCCGCAGGATCCACTCCGCGGCGGCCGCGCCGATCTGCGGATGCGTCCCGTCCGCCCCGGAGCGTTCGAGGGTCTCCTCGATCCGCTGCCAGTCGGCCAGGCGGCGCGGCGCCGTGAACCACGCCAGGAGCTCGGCCTGCGCCTGCTCGCGGCGTGCCGCCACCGTGCCGGCCAGGGCGTCTACGTCCGCCTGCAGCAGAGCCGGCAGGCCGGTGCGCAGGGCGGGCAGACCCTGCAGGAACACGTCCAGGTCACGCACCCTCCCCATGAACAGGGAGGCCTCCTCCATGGCATTGCCCAGGAACTCGAACTCGTCCTCTGGCAACGTGTCGGCGAGGAGACGCAGCGCCGATCGGAAGCGGCGCACGGCCACCCGCAGGTCGTGCAGGCGCTCGGGATCCCGCCCGTCGCGCGCGCCCGGCTCCTCGGCCTGCATCCTGCGGAAGTAGCGGCTCAACACGATGCGTGCCGCCGCGGCCACGGACGTCTCGGGGCGGAGCTGTGGACTGGCCAGGGGCTCGACCTGCTCGCCCGAGAGCTGCAGTGCCCGCTGCAGCTTGTCCAGGTCGCTGTGGGTCAGCTCGAGCTGGCGCTCGAGTTGCGCCACGAAGCCGGCGAAGCCGGGCGCGGCGTCGCCGACCAGCTCGATCTCGACCTCCGCGAAGCCCGGCGTGCCGTTGCCGTTCTGGCCGTCCGCCGTGTGGTGGGCACTCTCCACGACGACCTGATCCACCACGAGCTGGGCGTTGCCGCGCCCTTCGGGCGCGTGCACCTCCTGGCTCTCGCGCGTCGTGCGCAGCCGGGCGATCCCGACGAGCAGGCGGCCGTAGACCAGGGGTTCCACCAGGTGCCGCAGCGCCTCGGGCAGCTCGGCGGCGGTCTGCGGCGGCTGGCTGGACGTCCACGGCAGCTCCAGCTCGGGGCGGATCCGCACGCCGCCCTGCACCTCGCCCATGGCCTTGTACGTGATCGTCGTCCGGTCGGCGTGCTGGCGCACCCGCAGGCCGATGCCGCGCCGTGCCAGGTCGCGCCGGTGCGTGTCCAGGTAGAGGTCGGTCTGCACCCAGGCGCGGACCGGCGCGAGCTCGATCCCGGCCTCGCGCGCCACGCCACGCACCGATTCGCCGCTGAGCGGGCGAAGGGCGAGCAGCTTGATCTCGCGCTCCAGGGCCGGCGGGTTCATGGGGCCACCCGGACCTCGAGGCCGAAGACCGCGGTGAAGAGGCCGCCCTTCTGCTCCACCGCCCAGCTCTCCAGCGCGAGGCTCTGGCCCTGGGAATGGGGGGTGAGCTGCAGCTCCAGATCGATGCGGCTGCGCCCCAGGCGCACCTTCACGTCTTCGACCTTGCCCTGGTGCTCGCGATCCAGCGCGTCGGCGAGCCGCAGGATCGCCGCCAGCCGCAACACGCGCGCGCGGCGCTTGCGGCCGAGCCGGCCGTACTCGGCGTGCCCGTCCCGGTCCGGGTTCCGTCCGCGGTGGTACCGGGCGATGTGCGCGACCAGGGCGCGCTCCGCGGGAGCGAGTCCGACCAGGTCGCTGCTGGCGATCAGGTAGTAGCTGTGCTTGTGGTGCCGGGCGTTGGAGACGAACGCGCCGATGTCGTGCAGCAGTGCGGCCGCCTCCAGGAGGATGCGCTCCTCGCCGCCCAGCTCGTGGAGTTCGGCGGTCTGCTCGAAGATCCGCATCGCCAGCCTGCGCACCCGCTCCGCGTGCGGCTCGTCGTAGTGGTACTTGCGGCCCAGTCCCCGGCAGGCGGAGAGCACGGTCTCCTGATGGTCGATGGCGCGGAACGCGCGCAGGTGGCCGGCCGCGACCTCGTGCATCAGGCCCTCGCGCAGGCCGACGCGCGGCACGAGGACCTTGTCCAGCCTGGCGGCCCTGCCGATGCGGTAGTACACGACCGCCGCCGGCAGGATCGTGTCGGCGCGGTCCGGCTTGAGCCCGAAGCGGCTCACCCGTTCGGCATGGCCCAGGGTCGCGAGGCGCCGGGCCCACTCCGCCAGGGAGTCGAGCGGGATGGCGTCCACGCCCTGCTCGCGCTGCAGCTGTCCGTCCATGGCCACGAGGTCGGCGAGGGTCTCGATGTTGCCGCCGGTGGCGACGTAGCGGTGCACGCGCCCCGAGCCGAAGCGGTCGCGGATGCGCGTGTCGAGCGAGCCCACGTACTGCTCCAGGAGCTCGAGGAAGGGGCGCTGGCCGGCCTGGTCGTCCTCGCCGTGCGCCGAGAGCGCATGCAGCAGGCGCACCGCGCCCAGCTGGTACGAGTCCGCGGCCAGCACCTGGCCGTCCTCGACGAGGGTCACCTCCACACTGCCGCCGCCGAGGTCGACCAGCACCGACTTGCCCTTGGTCAGGTCGATCCTGGTCTTCACCGCGACGTTGAGCAGGTACGCCTCCTCGCTGCCGTCGATCACCTCGACGCTGACCCCCGACGCCTCGCGGATGCGCTCCAGCAGCTCGTCGCCGTTGCTGGCCTCGCGGGTCGCCGACGTGGCGATCGCGCGGATGTGGTCGACGCTGTAGTCCTGGCACAGGCGCGAGAAGCGCCGGAACACCTCGACCGCGGCCACCATGGCGGCCTCGGGGATCCGGCCGGTGAGGAACACGCCCTGGCCCAGGCGCACCGGCTCGCGGTGGCTCTCGAGTTCGCGCGTGATCCCCGGGCCCCTGCCGGTGGGGCTGGGCACGACCTCCACGATCTGCACGCGGATCGCGTTCGAACCCATGTCCACGACGCCGTAGCGCAGCGGGTGCGGCGCGGGCACCGCGCTCAGTGCAGGCCTGGCGACGGGACGCAGCTTGGGGCGGGATCGACCCATGTGGGTGGGGAGTCCGGACGGAGTCTGGCCATCAGGAAGGGAGGTCGCGCGCTTTGCGCCGGGGTGTGGACCCGCGATCATCGCAGGGGTCCGCATCCCTGGTCGGCCTCGCGCGCGACGTCGCTGGAGCATACGCGTCCGTCCGGCTCCGCGACGATGTGCCGGCCGCGCATGTCCTGTGAAGATTCCGGTTCGACAATGACAGCAGAACGCTTCCTCGGCGCGTGCTGGAGCGCCGTGCACGGTCCCGGCGATCCACACCAACTCTGCACCTGGGCGCTGCAGCAGGGGTTCTCCGGGTTCGTCGCCGGGCCGGCCCCCCGACCCGTGGCCTGGGCCAGGGTGCAGGAGCAGGCGCGCGTGCTGCCGATCCGCGTCGCGGCCGTCCGGGTCGCCAGCGTGCTGGACGTCGAGCGTCGAATCGACCATGGCATCGCCTCGGGAACCGAGGCCGACCAGAGCGCTGCGCTCCAGAAGGTGGAGCAGGCCGTGGTGCTCGCGCGCGAGCTGGGCACGCCCCTCGTGGTGGTGGAACCGGGTGCGCTCCGGGTGCCGGGGGAAGCAGGCCAGGTGGACCTGGGCGACCCGGGCGCACGCTGGACCCAGGACCAGGCGAAGGCCCAGCTGGCCCGGCGCAACGCCCTCCTGCACCGCGGGCTCGACGCCGCCTGCCGGTTCTTCTTCGCCGCCACGCGGCGCTTCCCCGACGTCACGTTCTGCCTCACCGGCAGCCGCCACGTGTTCGGGCTCGGCGAGCCGCGCGCCCTGGAGCTCCTCTTCGAGGACCTCGGTGGGCGGCAGCTCCGCTACTGGCATGATGCGCCCGTGGCGGCCTGTCGCAGCCAGCTCCTGGACACGGACCAGGGAGCCTGGCTGGAGGCGTTCCGGGACCGGATGGTGGGGATCACCCTGGGGGACGTGGCGGACGGAATCCTCTATTCCCCGCCGGGATCTGGCAGCGTCGACTTCCCGTTGCTGTCGGCATATGCGAGCCGATCGGCGGCCCCTCCCCTCCTGGACCTCGAACTCGATCCCTCGGTCGTGCCGGGCGAAATGCCCGGCGTGCGCGCTTTCCTGCACAAGTACGGCCTGTAACGTTGCCGGCCGCGTAGCCGAAGATAGCCCCGCTGGATCGGCCCGCCCCCAGGCTGCCGGCCGGCTCCGCCCCGATGCAGACCACGATCGTCCCAGGCCGCACCGCCGAACTGCTCCGTGTCCTGACCGGGCGGAAACGGCTCCTGGTCCTCACCCACACCAACCCGGATCCGGACTCGATCGCCAGCGCCATGGGGCTGCGGCACCTGGCCAGGACCCGGCTGGCCATTCCCAGCACCTTCGGCCTCTCGGGTCAGGTCATGCGGGCCGAGAACAAGGAGATGGTCCGCTGCCTGGGCGTGGACCTGGTCCCCATGAGCCAGGTGGACCTGGCGGCCCACGACGCGATCGCCCTGGTGGACAGCCAGCCGGGGTTCGGGCACACGGTGCTGCCCACCGGGCGCTCGGTCGACATCGTCGTCGACCACCACGTGCCGCCGGAGCGGGCGCCCGCGGGCCACGCCCCCGCCGTGTTCCTGGACCTGCGCACCGAGGTGGGGGCCACCAGCAGCATCGTGACGAGCTACCTGATGGAGTCGGGCGTGCCGGTGGACGCCGACGTGGCCACCGGACTCTTCTACGGGATCAAGACGGACACCGCCGACCTGTCGCGCAACACCAGCCCCCTGGACGCCAAGGCCTACGAGTTCCTGCTGCCGAGGGTCGATCGCCAGAAGCTCGCCGCGATCACCACGCCGGACGTGTCGCTCGACTACTTCCGTGCGCTGCGCACCGCGCTCAACAACATCCGGATCTTCGGCGGGGTCGTGCTCTGTTCGGTGGGGCGGACCGAAGGCCCCGAGATGATGGCCGAGGTGGCCGACCTGCTCATGCGCCTCGAAGGCCGCGCCGCGGTGTTCTGCGGCGGACTGGTGGGCCAGACCTACTACGTCTCCGTGCGCACCGAACCCGGCGGTCGGGACGCCTACTCCCTGATCCGCTCCGCACTGGGTGGCGAGGGGTCGTTCGGCGGGCACGGGTCGGTGGCCGGCGGCAGCATCCCGATGAAGGACACGTCGGAGCGCGGCCTCAAGCGGCTCGAGCGCCGGCTGGAGCGCAACATCCTGAAGGCCCTGGGCGTGGACGGCCTCTCGGTCGGCGGGATCGGGTGAGCCAGGGCGGGGCCGCGGCGCCGCGCGTCCTGGTGATCGGCGGCCTGGATCCCTCGAACGGGGCGGGCATCACCGCGGATGCACGGGCGGTGCAGGCGCACGGTGGGCATGCGCTCACGGTGGCCACCGGGCTGACGGTGCAGAACCGGCACGGCTACCGCGGCGGCACCGCGGTGGCGCCCGACCTGTTGCGGGCCCAGCTCCGCGCGGCGCTGGCCGAGGGTCCCGTGCTGGCGGTGAAGACCGGCCTCTTCCTGTCGCCGGACCAGCCCGGGCTGGTCGCGGCCGAGCTGTTGGCCGGACTCGGGCACGCGCCCCCCTGGGTGGTGGATCCCGTCCTCTCGGCGACGGCTGGCGGCCTCGCCGGCGGAGCCGAGCTGATCGCGGCCCTGCGGGCGGAGTGCGTGCCGCGCGCGCACGTGGTCACGCCCAACCTGCCGGAGCTCGAGGCGCTGGCGCCGGCCGGCGCGCACGAGCTTCTGGCGGCCGGCGCGCGGGCCGTGCTGGTGAAGGGGGGGCACGGGGCCGGTGACGAGGTGGTGGACGTGCTGCATGGCGCCGGCGGGCCGCACCGTTTCGCGCACCCCCGGCTGGGGGTGGGGCCGGTGCACGGCACCGGTTGCGCGCTGGCCAGCGCCATCGCGGCCGGCCTCGCGCACGGGCGCGAGGTGCGCGCTGCGTGCGCCGTGGCGATCGGATGGCTGCAGCGCTGCCTGCGCGCCACCGTGCCCGCCGGCGACGGCCTGCCGGTGCCGCTGGTGCACGTGGCGCTCGACGCCGGTGGCCGGGGCTAGCCCGCGAACATCTCGCCCAGGAGTCCGGCGTAGCGCTCGGCCACCACGCGGCGCTTCACCTTCAGGGTCTGGGTGAGCGCGCCATTCTCCACGCTCATGGGCTCGGCCAGGAGGCGGAACGTGGCGATGCGGTCCACGGGCCGGAATCCTGCGGAGCGGCTCACCAACCGGTGGATCTCCTGGCGGTAGAGGTCCAGGACCGCCGGTGCGCCGATCAGGCCGTCACGCACCTGCCACTGGCTCTGCGGCACCCGCAGCTCGAGCACGGTGGGGTTCACCACCAGGAGCGCGCCAACGTGCTTCTGGTCCTGGCCGACCACGATCGCCTGATCGATGAGCGGGGAGGCCTTCAGCGCCACCTCGATCGGTTCCGGCTCCACGTTCTCGCCGCCGGCCAGGACGATCGTGTCCTTGGCGCGGCCGGTGATGCGCAGGTGGCTATCGGGCTCGATGCAGCCCAGGTCGCCGCTGTTGAACCACCCGGCCGCATCCATCACCTGGGCCGTGCGCTCGGGGTTGCGGTAGTACCCCGCCATCACCTGCGGGCCGCGGATCCAGATCAGCCCGATCTGGCCGGGCGCGAGCACGCGCCCGGCTTCGTCGCGGATCTGGATCTCGGTGCGCGGCAGGGCGCGGCCGATGGTTCCGGGCCGGTTGTCCTCGGGCACGCGCACGCTCGCGACCGGGCTGGTCTCGGTGAGCCCGTAGCCATTCAGGATCGGCAGCCCCAGGCCCAGCAGGGTCTCGTCCACGTGGGCCGGCAGGGAGCCGCCACCCGAGACGGCGAGCCGCAGCCGGCCGCCCGTGGACGCGAGCACCTTCGGCAGGATCGTGGCGCGCAGGAGCGGATGGGCCAGCCGGTCGAGGAGCCGTGGCCGTCCCGCGCCGACGCGCCGGCAGCAGTGCAGCGTGTAGCGGAGCAGGCGCCCGCGCACGCCACGCATCTTCTCGACGGTGTGCAGGATGCCGTCGTGGATCATCTCCCAGATCCGCGGCACGGCCGCGAACGCCGTGGGCCGCACCGCCACCAGGTCCTCCTTGATCCGGCGGCGGTCCGTGTAGACCACGTGCGCCCCGGCGCTGAGCGCTACGTAGTCCATGATCCGCTCGTAGGTGTGCCACGCCGGGAGCACCGAGAGGAACACGTCGTGCTCGTCCACGTGCAGGACGTCGTGGACCATCTCGATGTTGCTGAGGATGTTGCCGTGCGTGAGCATCACGCCCTTCGGATCCGCGGTCGTGCCGCTGGTGTAGACCAGCGTGAGCAGGTCTTGCGGGCGCACCGCGGCGCGCGCGGCCACCAGAGGTTCCGGGTCGCTCGCCAGGAGTTCGGCCCCGCGGGCGAGCAGCTCCGGCAGGGTGCGCACCCCCGGCAGCGCGCTGTGCTCGGCGAGGCTGAGCACCGTCTCGAGCTCCGGCAGCTCCGGGCGGTGCGCGAGCAGGTCCTTGGCGGCCGCGTCGCCGTCGACGAACGCCATCCGACAGCCGGCATGCCGCAGGATGAAGTGCACCTCGGCCGGCGGCGTGTCCGAACCGCGCGGCACGTCCACCGCGCCCAGGTAGGTCGTGGCCAGATCGGCGAGCAGCCACTCGTAGCGGTTGTCGGCCAGGAGACCGACGCGGTCGCCGCGGCGCAGGCCCAGGTCCAGCAGCGCCCGGGCCAGGGCGCGCGCGTCCCGGGCCAGCGTGGCGAACGAGACCGGCTCGCCGCCATGCCGATTCCGGCGCGGGAGGAACACCCGCGGGCCATGCGCTGCGGCCATCGCCTCCAGGAGATCGGGAAGCGTGCGCGGGGCGCCCGCGGGAGGCGCGGGTACGGTCCCTTGCGGGGGCGGTCCTTTCTGGTCCTGCACCTTGACATCCACGCGGCGGATTCCTACTAGTTCCGCCTCCCAAGCGGGCGGGTGTAGCTCAGTGGTAGAGCATCACGTTGCCAACGTGAGGGTCGAGAGTTCAAGTCTCTTCACCCGCTCCAGTCTTGGCTTCCGGTCGATCCCGCGGCGGCGCACGACCCGGCGTCCTGCGCATGCCTTCCGAGGGGTGGCCGAGAGGGTAGCGCAACCGTCGCCGGACGGTGGCCGGCGAGCCGGCGGAGCGGGCACGGGTCCCGGGGATTGACGGGCTCCGCATGGCGGGGATCGTGGCCGCAGGAGGTCACCATGCGCGTGCGAATCGCCCTCTCTGTCCTCGTGCTCGGCCTGTCCCTGGATGCCCAGCGGACGCTCTGGTCCGCCGCCGGCGACCTTCGCGGGCGGGGGTTTGGGCAGCGCCTCGAGTCGATCGGCGACGTGGACGGGGACGGAGTGCGGGACCTGCTGGTCGGGTCCTGGACTTCGAGCGTGGCGGCGGTCCAGGTGGTCTCTGGACGGACCGGAGGATGGATCCGCAGCCACGAGGGCCTATCGCAGGACCCGACCTACGCGGCGATCGGCCTCGGCGACGCCGGCGACGTGGACCGCGACGGGCGCGGCGACTACTGGATCGCGGTGCCCAGGCGCACGTGGGGGACCTCGCTCGGCGTCGTGCTATGCCAGTCGGGGCGACCCGGGACGACGATCTACACGGTTCCGACGACCCCAGCGCCAAACGAGGTCTTCGCCGACTCCTTCGCCGCGATGGGGGACCTGGACCAGGACGGCGTCGCCGACTTCGCGGTGACCGAGACCAATCAGCTCACCATCCGGACCTACTCCGGCGCCACGCGCCAGGTGCTGCGATCCAGGACCCTGCTCCATCCGAGAGCCTCCATCGTCAATGCAGGCGACGTGGATCGCGATGGGCGGAACGACCTGCTCGTGGGTGCTCCACAAGCGTGGAGCAACTCCGGTGAGGTCCAGCTCTTGTCCGGGTCCGACCTGAGCGTGCTGCGGCAGTGGCGGGGCGTCGGAGCCGAGAACTTCCTTGGCTCCTCGGTCGCCGGCATCGGGGACGTCGACCGCGACGGTCATGCGGATGTCGCCTTCTCGGTCAAGGCCCACCCCACACTGGCAGTGGACAGCGTGCGGTGCGTCTCCGGGCGCACCTTCGCCACGATCCTCGAAGTGCACGGCGTGGACCATTGGTACGGGAGTGGCTCCGGGCCGGAGTACCGCATCGCCATCCGGCCCATGGGCGACCTGGACCTGGATGGCTACGGCGACCTGGGACTCGGGGTAGGCAGCTACACCGGAATCAGCTCCAGAGAAGAGCCAGGGCTCCTCCTGGCGGTCTCGGGTCGGGATGCCCGCGTCCTGTTGCGCATGGAGGGACCCAGCCGGTTCGAGTGGTTGGGCGCGTCTCTCGCCCCGCTCCAGGATCTCGACGGCGACGGCCTCGCCGAGTTCGTCGTGGGGTCCCCCAGGGATGGCGCCCTCAACTCATTGGCGGGCAGGGTGCGCCTGATCTCCTCGCGCATCCTGGCCGCGTCGGCGCCCGTGGGCGTGCCCTGCTACGGCGGCGCGTACCCACCCACGCTGGGCGCGGCACGGCCGATCCTCGGCACGCGCGTGGCGATCGAAGGGCGCGAGGCGCCGGCGCTCCCCGGCGTGCTCGTGCTCGCACTGCCGGCGGTGCGGCCGGTCGAGCTCGGCGTGCCCGGCTGCGCGGTGCACCTCGACCCAGGCACGATGCAGGTGCTCGCCACGATCCCCAACCGCGGCAGCTGGACTCTGGGCCTGCATCTGCCTCCTGCCGGCCCTGGCCTGCCTGGGCTCGAGGTCGCGCTCCAGGGGTTCTTCGGCCCGAGCCACAGTCCGGTCGGAGCCGACCTCACCAACGCGGTGCGCCTGCGCCTCGGCTACCCGTGATGCGCGCCCGGCCGTGCCGCACGGCGCTGCCTGCGCCTCGAACGGGGGGCCCTCGCACCCGTGCCGGGCGGTGTCGGCTCCGGTGCGCGCGGGTGCGGCGCAGACCCCTCCGCCATCAGCCCTGGTCGGGAGCCTTCTCCGCGGGCTCCGGCGCCGTGGGCCAGCCGCCGCCAAGGGAGCGGTAGAGCAGGATCAGCGCGAGCCACTGGTCGCGCACGGCCACGGCCTCGTTGAGCTCCGCGTCGAAGAGCTGGCGTTGGGCGTCGAGCACGTCGAGGTAGGGCGCGACATCGCCGCGGTAGCGCAGCTCGGCCAGCGCCAGGACCTGCCGCTCGGCCGCCACGCGCCCGCCCTCCTCGGTGCGGCGCTCTCCGGTCTTGCGGTAGGCGATCAGGCCGTCCTCGACCTCGCGAAAGGCCTGCAGGATCGACTGCTCGTAGCGGAACAGTGCCTGGCGCTGCTGCGACTCGGCCACCTCGACGCGGCTCGTGTTGCGTCCCGCGTTGAAGATCGGTTGCAGGAGGTTGCCGCCGATCGACCAGCTCCGCGCGGGCGCGCCGAGCAGGTCGCCGAGATCCTCGCTCTCGAAGCCGAGGAATCCGGTGATCGAGATCGTGGGGTAGAGCAGCGCCTTCGCCTCGCCGATCCGCGCGTTGGCGGACACGAGTTGTTCCTCGGCCGCGCGCAGGTCGGGACGCCGCTCGAGGAGCTGCGCCGGCAGGCCGGCGGGCACGCGCGGCGGGAGCGCCATCGCCGCCGGGGTCTGCCCGCGCGGGATCGGGCCCGGGTTGCGGCCCAGGAGCAGGTTCAACTCGTTCTCCTTCTGACCCACCTGGCGCTCGAGGTCGTGCACCTGCGAGGCCGTGCGGTGCACCTCGCCCTCGGCCTGGCGCAGGTCCAGTTCGGAGGTGATGCCGCCTTCGAAGCGCACGCGCACCAGCTCCCGGTACTCGCGCCGGGACACCAGGGTGGCCCGCGAGATCTCCAGGCGCCGGTCGAGGTCGCGGAGCTCGATGTAGGCCCGCGCCACCTCGGCGACCAGCGCCAGGACCACGGCGCGCCGCGTCTGCTCGGCGGCGTAGAGCAGCGCGCGCTCGGCCTCGCTGGCACGGCGGATCCGCCCGAAGAGATCCAGCTCCCACGTCAATGAGGCCCCGAGGCCGTAGTACGAACGCTCGAGGTCGGAGCCGAGCGCGGCGCCCGCGGGCGTCTCCCCGCTCACCCGCTCGCGCCCGGCGAAGGCCGCGGCGTCGAGGGTGGGGAAGAGATCCGCGCGGGTGAAGCCGTAGCGCGCCCGGGCCTCCTCGATGCGCTCCACGGCGACCTGCAGGTCCTTGTTCTGCTGCAGGGCCGCGCGCACCAGCTCGTGCAGGACCGGATCCTGGAAGAGCTGCCACCAGGGCAGGTTGGCGAGGCTCTCGCCCTGCGATCCGTCCAGTTCGCGCCAGCCTTCCGGCAGGACCACCGTGGGCCGCTGGTAGTCGGGACCCACCATGCAGGCCGCGGGGAGGAGGAGCAGGGTCGAGCCCAAGAGGAGTGCCTGGTTCACGTCAGTGACCCTCCTCCCGAGCCGTGGGCGCGTCCGCGGGCGCGGCCGCCGGCGCGGGCTTGCTTCCGCCCCGCCGGCCCAGCTTCTCGATGAACGCGAAGTTGCCCGGGCTGAGGAACACGCCGAGGAACGTGGCCACCAACATGCCCCAGAACACCGCCGTGCCCATCACGTTCTGCGCCGCGGCGCCCGAGCCCTTGGCGAGCATCAGCGGCACCACGCCCAGGATGAACGCGAACGCGGTCATCAGGATCGGGCGGAAGCGCAGGCGCGCCGACTCCAGCGCCGCCTCGTCCACGGACTTGCCCTCCTCGTGCTTGGCCTTGGCGAACTCGACGATGAGGATCGCGTTCTTGGCCGCGAGTCCGATCAGCATGATGTTGCCGATCTGCACGTACACGTTGTTGTCGTAGCCGGTCAGCCACACGCCGAAGAACGCGCCGAGCGCGACCAGAGGCGATCCGAGCAGCACCGCCCAGGGCAGGCGCCAGCTCTCGTACATGGCCGCCAGGAGCAGGAACACGAACACGATCGCCAGGATGAACGTGGGGGCCGCCGGCGGGGCGACCTTCTCCTGGTAGGACATCGAGGAGTAGGCGAAGCCCATCTCCGGCGGCATCGCCTTCGCGAACACGTCCTCCAGGGCCGCCAGGGCCTGCCCCGACGAGTAGCCCGGGGCGGGCACGCCGTTGATCTCCACCGAGCGGAACAGGTTGAACCGGTTGGTGATCTCGCTGCCCGCCTCGGAACGGACCTTTAGCAGCGTGCCGAGCGGCACCATGTCGCCCGTGCTCGCGCTGCGCACGTGCACCTTGCCGATGTCCTCCGGATCGCGCCGGAACTCGGCGTCGGCCTGGACGTACACGCGGAACAGGCGGCCGAAGCGGTTGAAGTCGTTCACGTAGGTCCCGCCCATCGCCGCCGACATCGCCAGGAACACGTCGTTGATGGGCACGCCGAGCTTGCGCGCCTTCTCGCGGTCGAGGTCGACCGCGACCTGCGGGTAGGTGGGGTCGAACGAGGTGAACAGGTTGCCGAGCTCGGGCCGCGCCCGGGCCGCGGTCAGGAACTCGCGCGTGCGCTCGCCCAGCTGCGCGACCGAGAGAGCGCCGCTGCGGTCCTGGAGCAGGAAGTTGAACCCCGCGGAGGCGCCGAACCCGGAGATCGTGGGCAGGTTGAACGGGAACGCGATCGCTTCGGGGATCTTGCGCAGCTCCGCCTGCACCGCGGCCATGATGCCGCGCACGTGCAGGGCGTCGGTCTTGCGCTCCGCCCACGGCTTGAGGCGCACGAAGATCGTCCCGAAGTTCGGCTGGTACGTGCTGGTGACCACGCCGAAGCCGCCGATCGTCGAGTACGAGTCGATGCCGTCGAGCCTCGCCAGGAATCCCTCGGCCTTGGCCAGGACCTCGCTCGTGCGCTGCAGCGACGAGGCGGGCGGCAGCTGCAGGTTGATGCCGAAGATGCCCTGGTCCTCCTCGGGGATGAACCCCGCGGGCAGCCGCGAGCCCAGCCAGCCCACGCCGGCCACGACGCCGCCGATCAGCACGATGGTGAGGATGGAGCGCCGCACCAGGATCCGGGCCACCCCGACGTAGCCGGTGGTCGTCTTGTCGAAGGCCTTGTTGAAGAGCCTGAAGAACCAGCCCAGTGGCCCGCGCATCGGCTTGGCGGGTTTCAGGAGCATCGCGGCGAGCGCCGGCGACAGCGACAGCGCGCTGAACGCCGAGAGCAGCACCGAGATCGCGATGGTGAGCGCGAACTGCTGGTACATCCGGCCGGTCAGGCCGCCCAGGAACGCCACCGGGATGAACACGGCGGACAGGATCATCGCGATCCCGATCACCGGCCCGGACACCTCCTTCATCGCCTGGACCGTGGCCTCCCTCGGGCTCTTGCCGTGCTCGATGTGGTGCATCACCGCCTCGACCACCACGATCGCGTCGTCCACCACGATGCCGATCGCCAGCACCAGGCCGAACATCGAGAGCGTGTTGACCGAGAACCCGAGGATCGGGAAGAAGATGAACGTGCCGATGAGGGAGACCGGCACCGTGAGCAGGGGGATGAGCGTGGCCCGCAGGTTCTGCAGGAAGACGAACACCACCAGGGTCACCAGCACCACCGCCTCGAGGAAGGTGTGCAGGATGGACTCGATCGACGCCTCCACGGCGGGCGTGGTGTCGTAGACGATCTTGTAGTCCATGTCGGGCGGGAAGAGCCCCTTGGCCCGGACCATGGTCTGGTAGATCGCCTCCGAGGCCTGCAGCTGGTTGGCGCCCGGCAGGAGGTACACCGCCATGGCCCCCGATGGCTTGCCGTCGAGGCGGCCGAACGAGTCGTAGTTCTGCGATCCCAGCTCGGCCCGGCCGATATCGCGCACGCGGATCTGCGCGCCGGTCTCGGACTCGCGCAGGATGATGTTCTCGAACTCCACGGCGTTCACCAGCCGCCCGGGCGCGCTCACCGTGTAGGTGAACTGCTGGTCGGCCGGCGCCGGGGCTCCGCCCACCTTGCCGGTCGGCGCCTGCAGGTTCTGCTCGCGGATCGCGTTCACCACGTCGGCCGGGGTGAGGCCGAACTGGGCCATGCGGTCGGGCCGCAGCCAGATGCGCATGCCGTAGTCGGTTCCGCCGAAGAGGTCCACCTGCGCGATGCCGGGGACGCGCAACAGCTGGTCGCGCAGGTTGATGCCGCAGTAGTTGATCAGGAAGTTGGCGTCGTAGGTCCCGCCCGGCGAGTGCAGGGACACGATCATCAGGATGCTCGGGCTCTGCTTCTTCACCGTCACGCCCTGCTGCACCACCTCCTGGGGCAGGCGCGACTGGGCCGCAGACACGCGGTTCTGGGTGAGGACGTTGGCGGTGTCCTGGTCGACGCCGACCTCGAAGTTGACGTCGAGCTGCATGCGGCCGTCGCTGGTGTTCGACGACTTCATGTAGATCATCCGGTCGACGCCGTTCACCTCCTGCTCGATCGGCGTGGCCACCGACTGCTCGACCGCCACCGCCGACGCGCCGGGGTAGTTGGCCGTGACGCGGATCATCGGCGGGGCCAGGAACGGGTATTGCTCGACGCTGAGGCCGCGCAGCGAGAACAGGCCCATGAGGACGGTGAGGATCGCGATGACGATCGCGACGATCGGCCGCCGGATGAAGAACTGGGCCATGGGCTACTTGCCTGCTCCGGGCCTGGTGGCCGGCACCTGGCCGGCGCCTGGCGTCGACCTGCCGTCCGCGTCGAGCGTCACCACCCTGGCGTTGGCCTTCGACCCGGGCCGCACCTTCTGGATCCCCTCGACGATCACCCGCTCGTCGGCCTTCAGCCCGGAGGCGATCCGCCACAGCGAACCGACGCGCTCGGCGGGCTGCACCAGCCGCTGCGCCACGGTGCCGTCGGCGGTGACCACGAGGACGCTGAACACGCCCTGCAGCTCCTGGACCGCGCGCTGCGGCACGAGCAGCGCGTCGCGTTCGGTCCTCACCAGGGCGCGCACGCGCGCGTACTGGCCCGGGCGGACGATGCCCTTGGGGTTGGGGAACGCGGCCTCGAGCAGGATCGTGCCGGTGCGCGGGTCTACGTTGCGGTCCAGGAACACCATCCTGCCGCGGTCCGGATGGACGCTGGCGTCCGCCAGGATCAGCTCGAGGTTCGGCTCCTCCTGGCGCGTCTCCGTGGCCGTCCCGCGGGTGCGGGCGAACTCGAGGTAGTCCCTCTCGTTCACGTTCACGCGCGCGTGGATCGGGTCGATGCGTGAGATGCGGGTGAGCAGCGTGCTCTGGCCCCGGCCGACCAGGGTTCCGGTGTACACCTCGGTCTTGCCGATCAACCCGTCCTCCGGGGCGAGGATCTTGGTGTACGAGAGGTCGATCTCGGCCTTCTGCACGACGGCCTTCGCCGCCTCGACCGCGGCGACGGCGGCCTTCTCCACGGCCACCGAGGTCTCGTAGATCTGGCGCGAAACCGCGTTCTTCTCCACCAGCGGGGCGTAGCGTGCGACGTCCTGCCGGGCGCGCGCCAACTGCGCCTCGCCCTCGGCCAGGCTCGCGCGCGCCTGGGCCAGCGCGGCCTCGAATGGACGCGGATCGAGCGTGTAGAGCAGGTCGCCCTTCCTGACCAGCCTGCCCTGCTCGAACTCGATCGTCTCGATGAACCCCTCGACCCGGGCGCGGATCTCGATCTCGGTGTTGCCCCGCGTCTCGCCGATCACCGAGAAGTGGATCGGGACGTCGCGCCTGAGCGGCGTTGCCACGTTCACCTCCGGTGGGGGTGGCGGCGGGGCCTCCTGCTTGGCCTCGCAGGCGAGCAGCGCCAGCAGGGGAACGGAACCAAGGACGGTCCGGCGGGATCGTGGCATCAACTTGTCCTCGCGAGGGCGGGCGCGGCGCGAACCGGGCAAGGTAGCCCGCGCGGCCCCGGGATCCAACGACGTCGGCGCGGCGCTATTGCACCGTTGCCGGTGGAGCTCCCGGGTTGGACGAGGTTCGCGCACGCCGTGCCGCCGCAACGGCGCTCCGTCCCGTACGGCCCGGAGCCTGGCGCCGCGTGCCTGCGGATCAGGCGAGCAGACCGTGCACGACCGTCCCCGCCACATCCGTGAGCCGGAACTCGCGCCCCTGGAAGCGATACGTGAGGCGCGTGTGGTCGATGCCGAGCAGGTGCAGGATCGTGGCCTGCAGGTCGTGCACGTGCACCGGGTCCTTCGTGATCCGGTAGCCCAGCTCGTCGGTCTCGCCATGGGTCACGCCCGCCTTCACTCCGCCACCCGCCAGCCACATCGTGAAGCAGTGCGGATGGTGGTCGCGGCCGAGGAACACCGAGCCGTTGCGCTCCTCGTTCATGGGGGTGCGGCCGAACTCGCCGCCCCATACCACGAGGGTCTCCTCGAGTAGGCCGCGACGCTCCAGGTCGAGGATCAGGGCGGCGCAGGCGCGGTCGGTCTCGCGACACTTGCGCGGCAGCTGGGTGAGCAGATCGTCGCGGGGGCCGGTGCCGTGGCTGTCCCAGCCCCAGTCGTAGAGCTGGACGAAGCGCACCCCGCGCTCGACCAGCCGGCGAGCCAGGAGGCAGTGGTTCGCGAACGACGCTTGCCCGGGGTCTGCCCCGTAGAGCTCCAGCACCTCGCGCGGTTCGCGCTGGAGGTCGCAGGCCTCGGGCACCGACGTCTGCATGCGGAACGCGAGCTCGTACTGGGCGATGCGCGTATCGGTCTCGGGATCGCCGTGGCGCTCGCGCTGCACTGCGTTCAGTTCGGCGAGCAGGTCCAGCGAACGGCGGCGGGCGGCGCGTCCGACACCGGGCGGGTCGGCCAGGTAGAGGACCGGCTCGCCCGCGCTGCGGAACTCCACGCCCTGGTGCAGCGTGGGCAGGAACCCGCTGCCCCACACGCTCTTGCCGGCGTCCGGCGCGTGGCCACCCGAGGTGAGCACCACGAAGCCGGGCAGGTCGCGGTTCTCGCTGCCCAGGCCGTAGTGCAGCCACGCGCCCATCGCGGGGCGGCCGAAGCGCGGCGCGCCGGTGTGGATCAGGAGCTGGGCAGGCGCGTGGTTGAACTGGTCGGTCCACAGCGAATGCACCATCGCGATCCGGTCTGCGACCGCGGCCGTGTGCGGCACGAGTTCGCTGAACCAGCCGCCGGCCGCGCCGTGGCGCGCGAAGCGGAACGGCGAGCCCAGGATGCGCGGATGGCCTTTGAGGAACGCGAAGCGCTCGTTGCGCAGCAGGTCCTCGGGGCAGGGCTGCATGTGCAGGTCGCGCAGGCGCGGCTTCCAGTCGAAGAGATCGAGCGTGGAGGGCGACCCGGCGAGGTGGATGTAGATCACGCTGCGCGCGCGTGCCGGCCGGGCCGGGGGCATGCCGAGCAGTTCCGCCGCGGCGAAGCCGCCCAGACCCAGGGCGCTGTGGCGCAGGAAGTGGCGGCGCGTCAGGCCGGCACGGAGCTGGGACGGCGTGTGCATCGCTCAGCCCTTGGTGAGGAACTCGTCCAGGTTGAGCAGCACGCCGGCCAGGGCCGTGAACGCCGCGACCTCGCCGGGTTCCTGGCCGGCGGGTTGCACGTCGCAGCCCAGCCCCGCGAAGGCTCGGGCCGCGGCTTCGTCCGCGGCCCAGGCGGCGCGCTCGCGCGCCAGTGCTGCCAGCGCCGCGGCCGTCTCGTCTGGGTGCGGCGGCCGCTGCAGGCAGAGCCAGAAGCCGCGCGCGATCCGTTCCCGGTCGCCGTGGGCCTCGTGCAGGAGGCGGCGCGCCAACGCCTGGGCCGCCTCCACGTACACCGGGTCGTTCAAGGTCACCAGCGCCTGGAGGGGCGTGTTGGTGCGCACCCGCCGCACCACGCAGTACTCGCGGCTCGGCGCGTCGAAGGCCACCATCGACGGGTAGGGTGCGCTGCGCCGCCAGAAGGTGTAGAGCCCGCGCCGGTGGCGGTCTTCGCCCCGGCTCGTGGTCCACTGGTCGCCGCTGTAGACCACCTGCCACACGCCGTCGGGCTGCGGCGGCATCACGCTCGGACCGCCGACCTTGCGCGCGAGGAGCCCGGACGCCGCCAGGGCATTGTCACGCACGAACTCCGCGTCGAGGCGCACGCGCGGGCCGCGCGCCAGCAGGCGGTTGTCCGGATCGTGCTCGCGCAATCCCGGGCGCAGCGCAGAGCTCTGGCGATAGGTCGCGGAAAGCACGATCGTCCGCAGGAGCGGCTTGAGGCGGAACCCGCCGTCGACGAACTCGCTCGCCAGCCAGTCGAGCAACCCGGGGTGGGTGGGTGGCTCGCCCTGCACGCCGAAGTCCTCGGCCGTCTCGACCAGACCGCGGCCGAAGAGGGCCTCCCAGACGCGGTTCACCGCGACGCGCGGCGCGAGCGGATTCGCGGGGCTGGCCAGCCACAAGGCCAGTCCGAGGCGATCCCGCGGCGCGCCCTCGGGGAACGGATGCAGTGCCGCCGGCGTGTCCGGCCGCACCGGCTCGCCGGGCGAGAGGAACGAACCCTTCTCCAGGATCCGGGTCGTGCGGCGCCGTTCCGCCGGCAGCTCCTCCAGCACCAGGGCGCTGGTCCAGGGCGAACTCTCGCGGCGCTGGCGCATGCCGGCCATCGCATCGCGCAGCGGCTGGAGCAGCGCCGCGTCGCTGGCCACGCCGAGGTCGCGCGCGCTCTCGTCGAGCACGCGCGCGAGCCGCGCCTCGACCGCGGCGAGGCGCGCGCGGTGCTGCACCTCCTCCGGCGTCGGCGCGGGCATGCGCGGCGCCTCGTCGGCACGGTCGGCATCGGCCGTGTTGTTGAAGAACGCGAAGAGCTGGTAGTACTCGCGCTGGCTGAACGGGTCGTACTTGTGGTCGTGGCACTGGGCGCAGCCCAGGGTGGTGCCCATCCACGCCTGCATCGTGGTGTTCACGCGGTCGATCACCGCTGCGACGCGGAACTCCTCGTCGTCGGTCCCGCCCTCGTCGTTGGTCATCGTGTTGCGATGGAAGCCGGTGGCGATCCGCGTGCGGTCGTCGGCGTCGGGCAGCAGGTCACCGGCGATCTGCTCGATGGTGAAGCGGTCGTACGGCAGGTCCCGGTTGAAGGCGTCGATCACCCAGTCGCGCCAGCGCCACATCACGCGCGGCTGGTCGCGCTCGTAGCCGCTGGAGTCGGCGTAGCGCGCCAGGTCCAGCCAGATGCGGGCCCAGCGCTCGCCGTAGTGCGGGGATGCCAGCAGCCGGTCGACCACGGCCTCGTACGCCTGCGGACCCGGATCGGCGGCGAACGCCGTGGCCTCCTCCGGCGTGGGGGGCAATCCCGTGAGGTCGAGCGTCACCCGGCGCAGCCACGCGAGGCGGTCCGCCTCGGGGGACGGGGCGAGCCCCTCGGCGTGCAGGCGGGCCAGGATGAAGTGGTCGAGCGGGTTGCGCGGCCAATTCGGGACGCCGGGCACGGGTGCCGCGACGCGCGGGATCGGCCGGTAGGCCCAGTGCCGTGCGTCGGCGTCGCCCGCGTCGCCTGCGTCGTCGGTCCAGGGCGCGCCCTGTGCGATCCAGGAGCGCAGCGTGGCGATCTCGTCCGCCGTGAGCGGGCCGACCTTGGCGTCCGGCGGCGGCATGCGCTTCACCCCGCCGGCTCCCTCGACGTGGCGGAGCAGGCGGCTCCGCGCCGGGTCGCCGGGCACGATCACCGGGCCGTCGCGCCCGCCGCGCAGCGCCGCGCTCCTGCGGTCCAGGCGCAGGCCCTTCTTCTGGCGTGTCGCGCCGTGACACTCGAAGCAGGCACGCGCCAGGATCGGGCGCACGTCGCGCGCATACTCGTGCGGCCGGGCTGCGGCGGCCGGGATGGCCGTGGCCTCGCCCTGCGCCGGGCAGGGTGCGGCGGCGGCCAGCGTCGCCAGGGCGAGGAGACGAGGGGCGTGCACGGCGCGATTATGCAGCCGGTTCCGGGCACGCAAACGGGCGGGTCCGCCGTCCTGCTGCACCCCGCAGGACCGGCCGCCGCGTCCCGGCCGTGCGGTGGGCCGCTCGGTGCCCCCGCCCCAGGACCGATCGTTCCCTCCCGAGGACTCGCGCTGCGGCCCTGGCCGGCGCGCCGGCGAGGCGCTACGAAGCCGCCATGGCCCAGGCCCGCCTCGCCCTCGCCCTGTGCCTCGCCCTGGCCGCGCCGGCCCGCGCCCAGGAGCGGGCCGCCGTGGACTTCGCACGCGACGTCCACCCGATCCTGGTGCGGCGCTGCGTGACCTGCCACGGGCCGGACACGCAGCGCGCCATGCTGCGCCTGGACGCGCGCGTGCCGGCGTTCGCCGGCGGCAGGTCGGGGAAGGTGATCGTGCCCGGGGATCCGGACGCGAGCCCGCTGGTGCAGCGGCTCGTCGATCCAGACCCCAGGCGGCGGATGCCGCGCAAGGAGGCGCCCCTGCCGGCGGGGGAGGTCGCGGTGCTGCGCGCGTGGATCGCGGCAGGGGCGCCCTGGCCGGCGGGCGTGGGACCCGACGTGGCGAGCGCGGTCCACTGGGCGTTCCGCGCGCCGGCGCCGCAGTCGCCGCCGGACGTGCGCGACCCGTGGGTGCGCAACCCGATCGACGCCTTCGTGCTCGCGCGGCTGCGCGCGGAGGGGCTCCCGGCCTCGCCCGAGGCCGACCGGCGCACGCTCCTGCGCCGCGTGCACCTGGACCTGACCGGGCTCCTGCCGTCGCCCGAAGAGGTGGAGACGTTCGTGGCCGACCCCGATCCGGACGCCTACGAGCGCGTGGTCGACCGCCTGCTGGCCTCGCCGCACTACGGCGAACGCATGGCGCGGGCGTGGCTGGATCTGGCGCGCTATGCGGATTCGGACGGCTACAGCATCGACGCTCCGCGGGTGATGTGGCGCTGGCGCGACTGGGTGGTGCGCGCGTTCCAGGAGGATCTGCCCTTCGACCGCTTCACCATCGAGCAGATCGCCGGCGACCTGCTGCCCGACGCCGGCGACCGCACGCGGATCGCCACCGGCTTCCACCGCAACACGATGACCAACGAGGAGGGCGGCGTGGATCCCGAGGAGTTCCGGGTGGAGGCGGTGAAGGACCGGGTGAACACCACCGCCACCGTCTGGCTCGGCATCACGCTGGCCTGCGCGCAGTGCCACGACCACAAGTACGACCCGTTCAGCCAGCGTGAGTACTACCAGCTCTTCGCGTTCTTCGACGACGCCGACGAACACGACCTGCTGGTCGACGCTGCTGCGGTGCGCGACCGCAAGAACCGCCAGCAGGTGGCGGCCGCCAGCGCGCCGGTGCTGCGCCAGCGCGCGCAGCCGCGCGACACGCGCATCCAGGAGGCCGGCGATTTCACCCGGCCCGGCGCGCCGGTGCAGCCGGGGGTGCCCGCGGCGTTGCACCCCCTGGCGCCCGGCGCGGGCCGCGCCACCCGCCTGGATCTCGCGCGCTGGCTGGTCGCCGCCGACAACCCGCTCACCGCGCGGGTGCAGGTGAACCGGCTCTGGCTGCGCCTCTTCGGCACCGGGCTGGTGGCCACGGACGAGGACTTCGGCAGCCAGGGCGAGGCCGCGAGCCATCCGGAACTGCTCGACTGGCTGGCCCGCGCGTTCGTGGCGGACGGCTGGTCGCACAAGCGCATCCTGCGCCGGATCGTCACCTCGGCCACCTACCGGCAGGCCTCGGTGGCCCGTGCCGACCTGAGCGCCCGCGATCCCGCCAATCGGCTCCTCGGCCGCCAGACCCGCCTGCGCCTGGACGCCGAGCTGGTGCGCGACGTGGCCCTGTGTGCGTCGGGGCTGCTCAGCCGCGGCGTGGGAGGGCCGTCCGTGTTCCCACCCCAGCCCGAGGGCGTGCTGGCGCAGGGACAGGTGGAGCGGAAATGGGTGGTGAGCAGGGGCCAGGACCGGTACCGGCGCGGGCTCTACACGTTCCGTTGGCGGATGACGCCGCACCCGGCGCTGGCCGTGTTCGACGCGCCCGCGGGGGTCGAGACCTGCACCCGCCGCACCCGCTCCAACACGCCGTTGCAGGCGCTGACCCTGCTGCACGACGAGGCGCTGCTGGAGTGCGCGCGCGCGCTCGCCGCGCGTGCGGTGCGCGACGCCGGCGGGGGCGACGCGGCGATCGCGCGGCTCTTCCTCTTCGCGGTGCAGCGCGAGCCCACGCCGCGCGAGCGCGCGGTGCTCTGGCGCCTCCTGGTCCAGACCGGCGGCGACTGGACCGCGGCGGCGCGCGCGGTCCTGAACCTCGACGAGGCGATCACGCGCGAATGAACCACGGTCTCGATCCATGGGCGGTGTCGCGCCGCTGGTTCCTGGGCCGGTGCGGCTTCGGCCTCGGCGCCGCGGCGCTGGCCGGCCTCGGCGCACCGCTGCCGGGCGCCGGGGCAACGGGCACGCGCGCCCCGCGCCGGCGCGTGCGGAACGTGATCTTCCTGTTCATGGCCGGCGGTCCCAGCCAGCTCGAGCTCTTCGACTGGAAGCCCGAGCTGCAGCGCCGCCACGGCGAACCGGTGCCGGCGTCGCTGCTGGCGGGCAAGCGCTTCGCGTTCATGGACAGCTACTTCGCCAGGAAGCTGAGCCTGCTCGGCACCACGCGGCGCTTCGCCCGTCACGGCGAGCGCGGCACCTGGGTGTCGGAGCTGCTGCCCTGCACGGCGCGCGTGGTCGACCACCTGGCGATCGTGCGCACCCTGCAGACCGACGTGCCCAACCACGGGCCGGCGAAGGCCATGCTCAACACCGGCTTCTTCCGCTACGGCCGTCCCAGCATGGGTGCGTGGGTGCTCTACGGCCTGGGCAGCGAGAGCCGCGACCTGCCGGGCTTCGTCGTGCTGGCCTCCGGTGTGCGCGGGCCGCGCGGCGGCGCGCTGAACTGGAACTCGGGTTTCCTGCCCACGGTGCACCAGGGCGTGCCGTTCCGGCCCGGGGCGGAGCCGATCCCCTACCTGCGCCGGCCCGCGGAGATCGCCGCGGACACGGAGGCGGAGACCGTCGCCGGCATCGCCGCGCTCAACCGCGAACGGCTCGCGGCCACCGGCGACCCCGAGATCGCCACCCGGATCGCCCAATACGAGATGGCGTTCCGCATGCAGGCGCGCGCGCCCGAACTGCTGGATCTCCAGGGCGAGTCGCGCGCCGTCCTGGACCTGTACGGGGTCGAGCCGGGCCAGCCCTCGTTCGCGGCCAACTGCCTGCTGGCACGCCGCATGGTGGAGCGCGGCGTGCGCTTCGTGCAGCTCTACCACACCAACTGGGACAGCCACGGCGGCCCGCGCGAGAACCTCACCACCGATCTCGAGCGCGTCTGCCACGACGTGGACCGCGGCTGCGCGGCCCTGGTCCTCGATCTGCACGCCCGCGGGCTCCTGGACGAGACCCTGGTGGTGTGGAGCGGTGAGTTCGGCCGCACGCCGATCGGCGAGCCGCGCGAGACCGTGGGGCGCAACCACCATGTCGAGGCGGGCACGTTCTGGCTGGCCGGCGGCGGCGTGCGTCCGATGGATCTCGGCCGGACCGACGAACTGGGCTACGCCTCGGTCGAGGACCCGGTGCACGTGCACGACCTGCAGGCCACGATCCTGCACCTGCTCGGCATCGACCACGAGCAGCTGACCTTCCGCCACCAGGGACGCGAGTTCCGGCTCACCGACGTGGGCGGGCGGGTCGTGGGGAAACTCCTGGGCTAGGCATCGCGTGGTGGCACGCCGCGGCCGGCGAACGCGCGCCGCGCCGCGGCCAGGGTCTCCGGAGTGCCGATGTCGAACCAGCGTCCCGCGAACACCCGTCCCTCCACGGGCTCGCGGTCCACGAGCCAGGCGAAGAAGTGGCCCGGCGAATCGGGGTTGCCGCCCGCGTCGAGGTAGCGGTCCAGCCACTCGCGCAGGGCCGGCGGCACGAGGTAGAGGCAGATCGCCGCGTATGGCGTACGCGGGTCGTCGGGCTTCTCGCGCAGCGCGCGCAGGATGCCGTCCTCGCGCAGGTCGGCCTCGGCATAGGTGCGGGGCGGCACCGGCCCCTCGACCCTGCGCAGGGGCAGGAGCGTGCGGCGCGTCGCGAGGTAGCGCCGGGCGAACGGCGCGAGGTCGAAGTCGAGCAGATTGTCGCCACCGGCCACCACGTAGCCGGCCCCGGCCGGGATCCGCGTGTTCCACAGCGCGAGACGCAGGTCGCGCAGGGCGCCCAGCGCCTCGGCCGGCGTGTGCGCGCCGTCGTCGAGGACCTCGACGGGCAGCGCGGTGGTGCAGCCCGCGCGCCAGCGCACGAAGTCGTCGTGGAAGCGGGCGTTGCTGACCACCGTGACGCCGTGGACCGTGGCGGTCGCCAGCCAGCCGTCGACGACGTGGCTCAGGAGCGGCCTGCCCCCGACCTCGAGCAGCGGCTTGGCCCGGTGCTCGGTGAGCGGGTAGAGGCGCGTGGCGAACCCGGCGGCCAGCACGACGAGGTGCAGGGTGTGCGCGCCGCTCATGCCGGCCCCGTCACGGTGGGGACCAGGGTGGCGAACCCCTCGCCCTGGTACACGGCGCGCAGCTCCGGGATCGCCTCCGCGCGCGCGGGCACCACCAGGATCGCCCCGCCGGAGCCGCAGAACTTGGTGGCGGCGCCGCGCTCGCGTCCGATCTCGATCATGCGCCGGTCGCGCGGGCGGATGGCGAAGAGCCGCGCGCGCAGGTCGAAGTTGCGGTTCACCAGGCGGCGCAGGGTCGCGTGGTCGCCCGCGTGCAGGGCCCGCAGGCCCTCCTCGACCAGCGGCCGGTACTCACGGACCACGGCATGCACCTCGGGATCGCCCTTCTGCCAGCGCTCGAACACCGGGTTGTGCACCTGCCCGGAGCTGGACTTGGGTTCGTGGTCGTACGCGATCAGGAGCGGCGGCAGCAGCGCCGGGTCCAGGCGCTCGGTGGAGCCCTCTGCGAACGGGGCGGCGAAGTCCATCGCCAACACGCCCTCGAACGCCTGGGCCAGCCGATCCATCGGCCCGCCGCGGATCCCCAGCACGTCCACTTCGGCCCGCAGCGCCAGCTCGGCGAGGACCAGCGGCGGCAGCGGCAGGTCGTGCCAGAGCGCGAGCGCGCGCAGCGCGGCGATCACGATCGCCGAGGAGCCGGCGAGGCCGACCTGCCGGGGGATGTCGGTCTGGAATCGCAGCGCGCAGCTGCGGGCGGCGAGGCGCCCCTCCGGCACGCCCGCGGCCGCGGCGTGGGCGGCGAACACCGTGTGCGCGGCCCGGAGCAGGTCGTGCGGCAGGTCCGGCGCCGCGGCCGGGGTCGCCTCCACCACCGCCGCGCAGTCCGCGAAGGTGAACGCGATGCCCCGGCCGCCATAGAGGTCGCTCGGGTTGCCGAGCAGGCCGGCGCGCGGCAGCGCTCGCGTCTTGACAGGGGCCATCGCGGCCACAGAGTAGCGCACATCCGCGGCCGCCCGCTGGCGTGTCCCAGGCACCATGCAACGCGACGAAGCGACCACGATCCGCGGCCTGCCGGGCGTCGTCCCTCCCGACCCCGCGGCGCTCGCGGCGGACCGGGCCCAGCTGCTCGCGATCTCGGCGCTGCCGTGGCCGCGCCGCGCGCTGTCGTTCCTTGCGCGGGGCGGCCCGGCGTACCTGCAGAGTGCCCTCACCCTGGGTGGCGGCACGGCCTCGGCCGCGGTGCTCTCCGGCGCCGCATTCGGCTACGAGCTGCTCTGGGTGGCGCCGCTGGGCATGGCCATCGGCGTGCTGATGCTCGCCGCGCTCGCGCACCAGACCCTCTCGACCGGCGCGAACCCGCTCGCGGCGATGCGCGCCCACGCGGGTGCCGTGTATGCCTGGGGCTGGGCGCTGGGCGCGCTGATCGCGTCGGTGATCTGGCACTTCCCCCAGTACGCCCTCGGCGCGGCGGTGCTGGCCGACCTCGGGGCCGGCGCGGGCATGGAGCTGCCGCGCCTGCCGCTCGGGCTCGCGATCCTGGCGTGGAGCATCCTCTCCTCGCAGATGTACGGCAGCCGCGCGCGGTGGATGGCCTGGCTCGAACGCGTCGTGGTGCTCCTGGTGTGGGCCACGGTGGTGTGCTTCCTCGTGGTCGTGGTGGCCACCGGGATCCCCGACTGGGGCGCCCTCGCGCGCGGGTTCACGGCGTTCTCGATCCCGGCGCCGCGCGGCGGCGTGTCCGGCATGGAGCTTGCGCTCGGCGGGATGGCGGCTGCGGTGGTGGTGAACATGGTGTTCCTCTACCCCTATTCGCTGCTGGCGCGCGGCTGGGGGCGCGAGCATCGCCAGCGTGCCCGCTACGACCTGGGCTTCGGGCTCTTCGTTCCCTACGTCCTCGCCGTCAGCCTCGTCGTGATCGCGATGGCGAACACCGTGCACGGCTCGGGCGAATTCGCCGGGCGCCAGCTCTCGCCGGTCGAGGCGGCCCGCTGCTTCACCGGCGTGCTCGGGCCGGAGCTGGGCCGCGTGCTCTTCGACCTCGGCATCCTCGGGATGGTGCTGACGACGGTGACCATGCACATGGTGTGCGCCGGCTTCGCCTGCGCGGAACTCTGCGGGTGGCCCTTCGGCAGCTGGCGCCACCGGCTGGCCATGCTGCTGCCGGCGCCGGGCGTGCTGGGCAGCGTGCTGTGGCAGGAGCTGAGCGTCTACGTGGCGGTGCCCACCAGCATCCTCGTGGGCTGCCTGCTGCCGCTGGTGTACGTCGGCATCCTGCGGCTGCACCGCAGCCGCAGGTACCTGGGCGGCGACCGGCCGGAGGGCTGGCGCGGCCGCCTGTGGACGGCGGGCATGGCGCTGGCGATCCTCGTGGTGGTCGCGTTCCTCGGTTGGTACGTGGCGGCCAAGCGCTTCGGGTTCCTGGGAGCGAGTCGATGAGCGGGACCAGAGTGCGGATCGGCCTGATCGGATCGGGCTTCCTGGCGGAGACCCGTGCCCGCTGCTACCGGCGCGTGCACGGCATGCAGGTCGAACTCTTCGCCGTGGCCGCGCGCGGTGGGCCGCGTGCGCGCGAGTTCGCCGGGCGGCACGGGATCCCGCACGTGGCCGCGGGCGCCGACGCGCTCCTGGCCATGCCCGAGGTCGACCTCGTCGACCTCTGCGTGCCCAACGCCCTGCACCGCCCGCTGGCCGAGGCCGCGGCGCGCGCCGGCAAGGCGGTGGTGTGCACCAAGCCGCTCACCGCCTACGTCGGGCAGGACCTGCCGCCCGAGGCCGGCGACGCGATGGTGGCGGGGGTGGACCGCGCCCGGATGCTGGCCGTGGCCACGGCCGACGCCGAGGCCATGGTGCAGGCCTGCGACCGTGCCGGGGTGCCGCTCTGCTACGGCGAGAACTGGGTGTACGCGCCGGCCATCCGGCGGGCGCGCGAACTCGCGGCGGCGGCCGGCGGTGTGGCCCTGGAGCTGCGCGGCGGCGAGCAGCACTCCGGCTCGCATTCGCCGTTCTCGCGCTCGTGGCGCCATGCCGGCGGCGGCGCGCTCCTGCGGCTGGGCGCGCACCCGCTGGGCGCGATCCTGCACTGGAAGCACCGCGAAGGAGTGCGCCTGCACGGCCGGCCCACGCGCGCGGTGGCGGTGAGCGCCGAGGTGGCCGACCTGAGCGGCGCGCGCGGGCTCGACCCCGCCAACACCCGGATCGCCACCGGCTGGGCTCCGGTCGAGAACTGGGGCTGCGCGGTCCTGCACTTCGACGACGGCACGCGCGCGCTGGCGTGGGGGAGCGACAACGTCCTGGGCGGGATGGAGAGCCGGCTCACGGTGCACGGCAGCAACTGCCACTTCACCTGCGACCTGAGCCCCAACCCCATGCTGCGGGCGTACGCGAGCGGCGACCGCACGTTCGGCGACGAATACCTGCTGGAGAAGCTCGACACCCAGGCGGGTTGGAGCACGCCGATGCCGGACGAGGACTGGACCTCGGGGCAGCAGGCGATGGCGCAGGCGTTCTGCGAGGCGGTGGCCCGGCGCGAGGCACCGGAGAGCGACGGCGCGCTGGGCCGCGAGGTGGTGCGGGTGCTCTACGCCGCCTACCAGTCCGCGGCGGAGGGGCGCAGGGTCGCGATCGCGGGCGGCTGACCGCTCGGGAGATGCCGGCCACCAGGAGCCGGCGGCGCGCCTGGGCGGGGGGCACCGTGGCGCGCACCCATCGGGGCACGGCCAACGCGATCCAGGCGGCCCGGATCGTCCTGGCGGGCGGCTGCGGAGTGCCCGAAGGGAAGCGGACCGTGCGAATCGCTGTGCCACTCACGCGCCGTCCTCCGCTGGACGCACGGGGGGACGCCGGACTGCGCGGGCGCAGCCGGACGTGCCTCCCCGCGACGATCCGCACGGGCTCCTGCCATGACCACGTCTCCGTTCCTCTCCTGGTTCCTGATCGCAGTGGCCGCGGGCAGCGCCGCGGCCCAGACCGTCCAGCCGCCCTACAGCGGCCACTACAGCGCCGTGAACGTCGGCATGCCGGCCGGGGTGCCGGCGCCCCTCGGGGGGCTGGCGTTCCGCAACGGCGAGCCCGGTGTGCTCTACGTCGGCGGGGCGGCCAACAAGGCCACGGCCGCGGTCTACAAGGTCCCCGTGGTGCGCGACGCGCAGAACCACATCACCGGCTTCGCCGGAGCGGGGGTGAAGTTCGCCGACGCGCCGAATCTCGACGGCGGCCTCCAGTTCGGGCCCGGCGGCGTGCTCTTCTTCACGCGCTATCCGATGAACGAGCTCGGCATGATCAAGCCGGGCAGCGCGGCGATGGACAAGAGCGTGGCGCTCACCGGCCTCGGGATCCCGGGATCGCTCGGCTCGCTCACCTTCGTCCCCGCGGGCTTCCCCAACGCGGGCAGGCTCAAGCTGGCCTCGTTCACCACCAGCCGCGTGCACACCGCGAGTCTGGTCGCCGACGGCAACGGCACCTTCGACGTGACGGTGGCGCCGGGCTTCGCCCAGATCCAGGGCGCGCTGGAGGGCTGCTTCTATGTCGCTCCCGACTCGCCGCTCTTCCCGAACTTCACGCGGATGATGTTCGCGGAGTACAACAACGGAGCGCTGACGGTCTACACGATCGACGCCAATGGCGACCCGATCCCCGCCACCCGGCAGGTCTTCCTGAGCGGCCTCAACGGTGTGGAGGGCGCGGCGATCGACCCGCTCACCGGCGACTTCCTGTTCAGCACGTTCGGCGCCAACAGCCGGGTGATCGCGGTGCGCGGGTTCGCCACCGTGTGCGGAACCGTGGCACGCTACGGCCAGGGCCTCTCCGGCAGCGGCGGGTTCGTGCCGCGGATCGACACGCTGGGCTGCTTCGCGCGCAACCAGACGCCCAGCTTCGCGGTGTCCCAGGGCCGCGGCGGGGCGCCGGGCGTGCTGCTCTTCGGCTTCCAGCAGGCCGGCCTGCCGCTCTTCGGCGGCACGCTGCTGGTCACTCCGTTCGTGGTGATCGACCACGTCCTCGCCGGCACCTCCGGCCAGCCGGGCGCGGGCACCTTCCAGGTCGAGATCGCGGTCCCCAACGACCTCAACCTCCTGAACACCGACTTCTTCTTCCAGGCCGCGTATCTGGATCCGGGTGCGCCGCAGGGCGTGTCGTTCACGGGTGGGATCCGGCTCGACGTGCGCTGACACGGCGCCGGCCGGTGTTCAGCGTGCCCCGATCGTGGCCTGTCCGGCGTTGGAGAACGTGAGGCCGGCCGGGTTGGCGCCCGGATCCACCACCACGGCCTGGTTGAAGAAGAGTCCGCCCAGCAGCGCTGGGTCGAAGGGGATCGCCAGCGCGACGCTCGGATCGGGACCGCTGCGGAGCGTGGGCAGTGCGAACTCGCCGCTCGCGAGGAGCGTGCAGCCGGGCATGCCGACGGGGCCGAGGTCGAGCGGCAGCTGCAGCGGCGGCCAAGCCGTGCGTGACGCACCGAAGAGCACCAGGGGTGCCAGCGTGCCGTAGGGTGCGTTGCGCACCACGAGCCCGAAGGTCGCGCCGAGCCACGGGCGGGTCGCCCGTAGCGGGTCGGGCTCCAGGAGGGGAGTCCCGGCGCTGCCGGGACAGCCCTTGCCGAAGGGCAGGTAGTTGGCCGCGGGGAGCACGCGATAGACCCAGGTGTCGCCGAGCGCGCTGCCGGCCGTGACCGTCATCCCGCCGAAGAGCACGCATTCGCCGCGGCGCGCGTCGTACGCCAGTCCCGCGTGGGACCGGCCCGAAGGCGCGGCCAGAGTGCCTCGCAGCTCGTAGGTCGTACCGTTCCACTCCCAGGTGTCGGCGACGTTGGCGCCGTTGAAGCCCCCGAAGAGGACGACGCGGCCGCGGTCCGTGTCGTAGGTGCAGCCCATGCTCCAGAGACGTCCCGGGGTGCGGGCGGGAAAGCGCTGGGTCCAGGCCTGCCCGGTCCAGATCCAGGTGTCATCGTAGGTCACGCTGCCCCGGTCTCCGCCAAAGAGGAACACCTCGGACGCCGCCGCATCGTACGCCAGGGCGTGTTGGGCTCGGGCCGGTGGCCGGATCGCGGTGCCGATCTGGTTCCATGCAGTGCCGTTCCACACCCACGTATCGTCGAAGTAGGCCGTGCCGTCGCCGCCGCCGAACAGGACCGTCACGCCGCGCGCCGCGTCGTACACCATCTGGCTGAGATAGCGTGGACTGGGTCCGGAGCCCGCCGTGCACGCGATCCAGTCGCTGCCATCCCACTCCCAGGTGTCGGCGAGGGCACCCAGGACGCCACCGCCGCCGAAGAGCACCACGCGGCCGCGCGCCG
Organism: Planctomycetota bacterium; assembly: GCA_020849665.1. Taxonomy (GTDB): domain Bacteria; phylum Planctomycetota; class UBA1135; order UBA1135; family UBA2386; genus JADLFX01. The sequence goes on from JADLFX010000047.1 coordinate 43,356, forward strand.
AGTCGTAGCAGGCAGCTGGAGACGAGCGGGCAGGCGGAGCGTGTGCCGGGTTCCTCTGGATCCAGGTCTGGCCATCCCAGACCCAAGTGTCATTGCGCACGCAGCAGCCCGGGCTGTTCAGGTCGAGACCACCGAAGAGCAGGACCTGGCCGCGCGCACGGTCCTGGACCAGCGCGTGCCCGGCGCGAGGTACGGGTGCCTGTGCAGGAGTGCGTGCCTGCCATTGCGCCTGCGCCGCTGCCGGAACACCGAAGCCGGCCGCGGCCAGGGCCAGGCAGCAGAGAGCCTTGCCGTCGATGTGCATCGCGTCCTCCTCGGGCGGATCCGACTGCGCAGGCACTGCGGGACGGACGCGCTCCGCCAGCTGCGTGCTGTGCTGGTTGGATCCGCGCCTTCTTGCTTTGCGGCCCAGGGAGACGGTCCGCGCAACCGCGCGGGTGGGGAGAAGGCCGTTCCCGGGCCGCGATCCATGGCAGAGAACGTCTGCACCGCGGCGGCACTTTCCCGTCTCCGAGCCCGCACAGCGGTGGTCGTGCCGCGTGCGGCGCGGTCGCAGCCCCGCTCCCTCACGCTGGCGTGAGCAGCGCTGGGCGGCTGTCCGGCGCGACTCAGGCGCCGCGTGGCAGCTTGGGCTGCGGGCGGTCCCGGTAGAAGTCGTCGATGATCCGCCACGCCTCCTGGGCGGTCTCGGCGTAGTCGATCAGGTCGAGGTCGTCGGGACTGATCGCGCCTTCCTCGACGAACATGTCCCAGTCCACGAGCCGGCTCCAGTAGTCGCGGCCGAAGAGGATCACCGGGATGCGGTCCATCTTCTTCGTCTGGATCAGCGTGAGCGTCTCGAAGAGCTCGTCCATCGTCCCGAAGCCGCCCGGGAACGCGACCATCGCCTTCGCGCGCATGAGGAAGTGCATCTTGCGCATCGCGAAGTACTTGAACTCGAAGCAGAGCTCGGGGGTGATGAACGCGTTGGGTTCCTGCTCGAAGGGCAGGGTGATGTTCAACCCCATGCTCTTGGCGCCCACGTCCATCGCGCCGCGGTTGGCCGCCTCCATGATCCCGGGCCCTCCGCCGGTCACGACCACGTAGTCGCAGCGGTGGTCGATCTGGCAGATGCTGCTCACGATCCGGCCGAACTCGCGTGCCTCCTCGTAGTAGTTCGACTTCTTGAGGACGTTCTGGGCGATGCGCAGCGCGCGCTGCAGGTTCGCGTCGGCGGGGTTGCGGGCCAGGGCCGCGGTGGCGGCCTCGACCCTGCGCTCGGCCTCCGCGCGCTCGAGGATGCGCGTGCCGCCGAACACGACGATCGTCGATTCGACGCCCTGCTCGTGCATGATCAGGTCCGGCTTCATCAGCTCCAGCTGGAGGCGGACCGGCCGCAGCTCCACGCGCCCCAGGAACTCGGGGTCGAGGTGGGCCTGGCGGTAGGATCGGGCGTGCTTCAGCGCTTCGATGCGGGAAGCGCGGTCCATGTTCTTGGTGTCCATCTGGGGGATTGCCTGGTCGGCCCCGTGCGGGGGATCGATCGGTCGAAGGATCCCTGGTATCGGATCGTGCTCCGCGCTCGATTGAGGTCTCAGTGACGAACGCCAGCCCAGTCCTGACCTACTGTGGCAACGTCCACCCCGCCGAGGACCTGCACGGCTGGCTGACGGTGTTGGAAGGATTCAGCGCGGGGTTGTGGAAGTCCAGGCGCCCGCGGCCCTTTCCCCTAGGTGTGTGGTGGAACGCGGCAACCGTGGAGACCCTGGTGGGGGACGCGGCGGCGCGGGCGAGGGTGGGCGAGGCCCTGGCCAGGCACGGGCTCACGGTCGGCACCCTCAACGTGTTCCCGTTCGGCTCGTTCCATGGCGAGCGCGTGAAGGAGGCCGTGTACCGACCCGACTGGAGCCGGGAGGAGCGCTTGCACTACACCCGCGGCGCGGCCGAGGTCGCGGCGGGGCTCGTGCCGGGCGGCACCGTCCTGCCGATCTCGACCCTGCCGCTGGGCCACGGCTCCGGCGACCTGCGGCAGATGGCCCGCAACCTGGTGCGCGCGGCCAGTGCGTTCCGCGCCCTGGAGGAGCGCACCGGCGTGCAGGTGCTCCTCTGCCTGGAACCCGAGCCGCTCTGCCTCCTCGAGACCGTGGCGGGCACGGTCGCGTTCCTGGAGGAATGGGTGTTCCGCGAGGGGGCCTGGGCCACCGTCGAGGAGGCGACCCTGCGCCGCCACCTCGGCGTGTGCGTCGACCTCTGCCACCTAGCCGTCGTGGGCGAGGATCCGCTCGAGGCCGCGCGGCGCTGCGCCGGGTCCGGGGTGACCGTGGGCAAGATCCAGGTGTCCGCGTGCCTGGAGCTGCGCGACCCGGCCGCCCTCGACCGCCTCCTGGCCTACGACGAGCCCCGCTACCTGCACCAGACCGTGGCTGCGGGCGGGGCCCGCGCGCTCGACCTCGGCGAGGTCCGTGCCCGGGCCGCGGAGTTCCGGGGGGGCGGCACGCTGCGGACGCACTTCCACGTCCCGATCTTCTGGGACGACGCGGGACCCCTGGGCTCGACCCGGGCTGAGCTGGAACGCGCCCTGGCGGGCTGGCCGCGGCCGCTGCCCCTCCTGGAGGTCGAGACCTACACCTGGGGGGTCCTGCAGGGCCAGGGCCGCGCCGAGCCCGACCTCGCCGCGGGAATCGAGGCCGAGCTGGATTTCCTGAGGCAACGGGTTTGAGACCGGGCCACTGTGCGCCGTAGAGAGCGCCGTCCGCCTCCGCCCCCTACGCTTCCCCGGCACAGCCCATGGCCATGATCGCGATCCGCAACCTGACCAAGACCTACCGGCGCGGCCCGGAGCCGGTGGTGGCCTGTTCGGTCCACCACCTCGACATCCAGCCCGGCGAGCAGGTCGCACTGATCGGCCGCTCGGGCACCGGCAAGACCACGCTCCTGCACCTGATCGCGGGCATCCTGGTGCCCGACGCCGGCAGCATCGAGGTCGACGGCGTCCCGGTGCACCAGCTCTCCGAGGGCCAGCGCGACCGGTTCCGGGCGGCCACGCTGGGCCTCGTGTTCCAGACCTTCAACCTCCTGCAGCCGTTCACCGCCCTGGAGAACGTGCTGCTCGGCGCGGTGTTCAGCCAGGGTGGCGGGCACGGGCCCCGCGAGCACGCCGAACAGCTCCTGCAGCGCGTGGGCCTCGGCGACCGGATGCACCACCGTCCGTCCGAGCTCTCGGTGGGCCAACAGCAGCGGGTCGCGATCTGCCGGGCGCTGGTGCACGACCCCAAGGTGGTCCTCGCCGACGAGCCGCTGGGCAACCAGGACAAGGCCACCGGGCGCGAGGTCCTGCAGCTCCTCCTCGAGCTGGCGCGCGAGGGCGGCAAGACCGTGGTGATGGTGACCCACGATCCCGAGAGCGCCGCGGCGCTGCAGCGCACGGTGGACCTCACCGCGCTGCGGAGGGCGTCGTGAACCTGTTCGCGATCAGCGCGCGCAGCCTGCGCGTGCGCGTGCTCTCGACCCTGCTCACCACGCTCTCGATCGCCCTGGGCGCCGGCCTGCTGGCGGCGATCTGGCTGCTGATGGGGGAGGTGGACCGGAAGTACCGCACCAGCCTGCAGGGCTACGGCGCGATCGTGGGTCCCAAGGAAGGCGCCCCGCTCTCGCTGGTGCTGAACACCGTGTTCAACCTCGGGGCGAGCCCGGGGATCGTCCCGCTCTCGGTCTACGAGGAGATCCGCGAGGGCAGGATCCGGTTCAACAACCGGCCGATCCCGGTGCGCTACGCGATCCCGCAGGCGCGCGGCGACCACTACCGGGGCTTCCCGCTGGTCGGCACGACCGACGAGATGTTCTTCAAGTTCACGCGCGGGGACGCCGGCACGCTGCGCTTCGCCAAGGGCGCGCCGTTCGCGTTCGGCCACGAGGAGCTGATGGCCTTCGCCAAGGAGAAGGCGAGGGAACACGCCGAGGGCGGCGAGGCGCATGCCGAGGCGAGGCCGCAGACCGCGCGGAGCGGCGCCCGACCCGACCACGACCCTCCCGCATCGGCACCGCAGGCCTCCCCGCCCGCGCACGGCGAGCCCGGGCACGTGCACGGGCCGGAGTGCGAGCACGACCACGAGGCGCTGCCGGCGCGGCACCGCCAGGCCGTGGTCGGCGCGGAGGTGGCCCGCAAGCTCCGGATCGACCTCGGCTACCGGATCGTGCCGATGCACGGTGCGCCCGAGGATCCCGACGCGCACGAGCACCAGGAGGCGGCCTGCGAGGTGGTGGGGATCCTGGCCGCGACCGGGACGCCCATCGACCGGGCCATCTACGTGCCGCTGGCCGCGTTCCTGGCCATGGACAAGCACGTGGCGATCCGTCCCGAGCAGGCGGCGGAGCACGGCAACGTCGCGCTGTCCGCGGTCGTGGTGGAGCCGCGCTCGACCATCGCCGCGAGCTGGCTGCGCTACGCCTTCCAGACGCGCATGGATGGGCAGGTGGCGTGGCCCGGGATCGAGATCCCGCAGCTGCTCAGCGTCGTGGGCAGCGCCACCGACGTGCTGCGCGTGGTGTCCTACGTGGTGCTCCTGGTGGCCGCGATCGGCCTGATGGTGGCGCTCTACAACACCATGAACGAGCGGCGGCGCGAGATCGCGATCCTGCGCTCGCTGGGCGCGCGCCGCCACCAGATCGCGCGCATCGTCCTCTACGAGGCCGGTGCGATCGCCGCCGCGGGCGCCTTGCTCGGCGTCGCGCTCTGCCACGGTGCGGCGTGGCTGCTCGGCGCCTGGGTGGAACACCAGACCGGCGTGGCCATGGACTGGGCCGCCTTCTCGCCGATGGAGGGGTGGCTTATCCTCGGCGCGGTGGTGCTGGGGTGCGTCGCGGGCATCGCGCCGGCGTTCAAGGCCTCGCGCACGCCCGTCGCCGACCACCTCAGCCCCACGACATGAACCCGATGCGCCTCCTCCGACTGCACGCGTTGCTCCCCCTGGTCCTGCTCGGTCCGCTGGCCGCCCAGGCCGAGGTGCCTCCCAAGCCCAAGCCGCAGCCGACGTCGCAGCCCGCCAAGGTCGAGGGCCCGGCCTCGCGCCCGGCGCCGGACAAGCAACCGCCCAAGCCGGCGGAGGAGCAGGGCGCCGGCGACAAGCGCGAGCAGCCGCTCCCGGCCTCGGCCGACCCGGCCGACCTGCGGGCGATGAAGAGCGCCCAGGACATGCTGGCCGCCGAGGCGCGCCTGCGCGAGAAGATCAAGCGCGGCGAGATCCAGGGCATCGAGAAGGTCCTCTCGTTCGAGGAGATCTCCACCTGGCCCTACGAGGACGGCCTCAAGGGCATGCCCAAGAACGTCAAGGCGCTGGACGGCAAGAGCGTGATGATGATGGGCTTCATGCTGCCCATCGACGAGGTGGAGAACATCAAGCACTTCCTCCTCGTGCAGTCGCTCTGGTCCTGCTGCTACGGCACGCCGCCGGACATCAACGGGATCGTGCGCGTGGTGCTCAAGGGCAATAAGCGCATCGACTACATGTTCGAGCCGATCCAGGTGGTGGGGACCTTCCGCGTCTCGGCCACGCTCGAGGATGGCTACTGCGTGGACATCTTCCAGCTTCACGCCGACTCGGTGACGGTGGTCAAGTAGCCCGGGGCGGGGGGCCCGGCGCCCCCGCCTCGCAGCTCTGGGCGCGGGGAACTTCAAGGTCGGCGCCCGGCCGGGCCGATCCTAGCGGCATCGTGTCGGTTCCCCGTTCGCTCCCCCTGCTCCTGCTCCTGGCGGGCTGCCAAGGCTCCCCCGTGGATCCGTTCGCGGCCGCGGAGGCAGAGCTGGCGGACGGCGCCTTCCTGCAGACGCTGATCCGCCTCGATCGGGTACCACCGGCGCATCCGCGCTATGCCGAGGCCCGCGCCCTGGCACAGGCGCTCCAGCGCCGGGTCCGGGTCGGGCAGGAGCTGGTCCTGCGCGGGCTCGTGCTCCGTTCGGAGTGGCGGGACGAGGAGGCGATCGCCATGTTCGAGCGCGCCCGTGAGGTGTGGCCCGACGTGCAGGGGGCGCGGGAGCTGGTGGAGGCCACGCAGAGCCGCCTCGCGACCCTGCGCGAGGGGCGCTGGCAGGGCGGGGAGATGACCACGGTGGCGGTCGAGTCGCCGCTGGGCGCGGAGGGGACGGAGCCCGCGCCGGAGGCGCCGCCCACGCCCGGCGGGGCCGCGACCTCGCGCCCGTCCGGCGCGCCCGGGAGCGACGAGTTCCGCGTGGTCGAGGAGCGGCTGCGTGCCGGCGATCTCGAGGGGGCCATCGATGCGCTGCAGGCCGCGAGCCGGACGGCGCAGCAGCAGCCCAGGCACCGGGAACTGCTGGTGCAGGTCCTGCACCAGCGCGGTCTCCTGCACTACGGGCAGGCGTTCCTGGAGGATGCGATCGAGGACTGGAAGCGCGTCCTCGAGGTGCAGCCCGGGCATGCCGCGGCGGAGCCGTTCCTCAAGGCCGCCGAGGCCGAGCTGAAGGTGCGCAGGCCCTGAGACGGACCCTGCGGCCGCGCGGGACGGCGGGCGGCGTCGTGCGGAGCGAGCCGCTGCCGGCGGTGCGTCGCCGGTTCCCAGCGCGCCGCAGGCGCATGCCTCCGGCCCAGGCGACGGGGGCCGCATGCGGCCCGCACGGCGCAGCAGGCGCCCGCAGGGTGCGGTGCGCACGGCGGACCGGCTGAAGGGTCAGCAGGCCGTGCGGTTCTTCGCGCGCCGCGACCGCGCGAAGAAAAAGTGCCGGAGGGCAAACTTCGGGAAAAGGGGAAGAAGGAGAGTCAAGTTTTTACGTCCTGGGCGGACAACCTCCGGCATCCGTTCGCGTGTGCACGGCCCGCGAAGACCTGGATCTCCTCGGCCGTGCTGATCTCGCAGCGCGGTGCGCCTCATCCGGCGCCCCAGGGCGTTCAAAGAATGAACGCTCGCAGATGTCTATTTCATGTCCACAGGAAAGTCAACTCACGGGAGCCGGCGGCGCGGACGCACGTGACCTGCAAGCTCCCTTGGCACCACGCGCAGGCCGATCCTCGTGACCGAGGCCCCATCTCCAGATCGCAGAAGGGTTAGCGATGAGAACTCCTCGATGAGCAGGGGACCGTCCAGGCGCTGACCCGGACGCAGGTCCGCCCTGGCCACCCGCACCCACGGTGCGCCGCCGAGGGGTGCGCGACGCGTACCCGCGCCAGAGGGCGCGGGGCTCGGCAGCAGGCGCGGGAACGCGCGGGGGGGCACCTCGGCGCGGGCTACGAGCGCCACGATCTCCAGCGGCATCGCCTCCGGAACGAACCCGAAGAGACGCCGGTGCTCGGCGGCATGCCGGGCGGCCAGTCCCGGGCCGAAGGGAATGCGCAGCCCGCCCCCCTGACCGGCGAAGCGGGCGATCGCATCGATCGTCACGCGCAGCGACGCGCGACCTGTGTCGCGGCGCAGCAGCGCCGCCGCAGCGGTACGCAGCCGGCGGGCGCGACGCGCCAGGTCCCGCGCACTGCGCGGCTCCCAGATCCGGTCGACCGGCTCCTGCACCTCGGCCGACTCCCCGGCGAGCGCGAGGCCGATCGCCGAGAAGGCGCCCGGGTGGGGGGGCAGCAGGGCGAAGGGCATCCGCAGGCGCCCCGCCAGCGCCGCGGCATGCAGGCCGCCCGCGCCGCCGAAGGCCAGCAGGGGTACGGAGGCAGGATCGATCGCCTGCTGCGCGGTACGCACCAGGAGCGCCCGGACGAGGTGCGTCGTCGCCACCGCGAGGATCCCCCCGGCCGCGGCGCGGGTCCGCATGCCGAGCCTGCGCGCCAGGCGCTCGATGGCCCGCACGGAGCGGTCCGGGTCGATCGGGAAACCTCCGCCCAGGAGCGTGTCCGGCCCCAGGTGTCCGAGCGCCACGTGCGCGTCGGTGATCGTCGCGTCGTCGCCCCGGCCGTAGCAGGCCGGTCCGGGTTCCGCGCCGGCGCTCTGCGGGCCGACGCGCAGCGCCCCGCCGCGGTCGCAGTACGCCAGCGAGCCGCCCCCGCAGCCGACCGAGTGGACGTCCACGGCGGGCAGCACGAGCGGCAGGCCTGCGACCTCGGGGTCGGTCCAGCGCTGTCCGCCCTCCCCGAGCAGGCTGACGTCGGTGGAGGTCCCGCCCATGTCGAGTGCGACCATCCGCGGCAGGCGCAGCTCGCGGCGCACCAGGTCCGCCGCCAGGACGCCGCCGGCGGGACCGGAGAAGAGCGCGCGTGCCGGGTGGCGCGCCGCCTCCGCCGCCGCGAGGATGCCGCCGCTGCTGCGCAGCAGACGCAGCGTGCCCGGCCGCACGAGGGTGGCGAGGCGGCGCACGTAGCCGCCGACGCTCGGGGCGATCGCGGCGTCGAGGATCGCCGCGGTGAAGCGCTCGTACTCCCCGGCGGCAGGATGCAGCTCGCCGCTGCACACCACGGGAACGCCCAACGGCCGCAGCGCGGCGGCGATCCGGGCCTCGTCTTCGGGATGGCAGTGCGAGTGCAGCAGGCCGATGGCCACCGCCTCGACCCGCGCCCGCCGCAGGCGCCGCAGGAGCGTCGCCAGCTCGCGCGCCGAGGGGCGGACGAGCTCCTCGCCCTGCGCGCTGCGGCGCGCGGCCACCCCGAAGCGCAGCGACCGGGGCACCGGCGGAACGGCCTTGGGCGCGCGCAGGTCGTAGAGCTCGGCGCGCGCCTGCCGGCCGATCTCGATGAGGTCCTCGAACCCGGCGTTGGTCACGAGCGCGGTGCGCGCCAGGTTGCCGGTGAGGATCGCGTTGAGCCCCACCGTGCTGCCGTGCACGACGTCCACGTGTTCGCCGTCCTGGCGTGCCCGGGCGATGCCGGCGAGCACCGCGCGTGCCGGGTCGTCGGGCGTGGACGGCACCTTGTGCACCGCCAGCGCGCCGCCGCGCAGCACCGCGAGGTCGGTGAACGTGCCGCCGGTGTCGATGCCGATGCGCAATCCGGTCATGGGGGCAGCCCACGCCGTGCGCCGCGGCACGGCCGTGGACGGTCGTTGGAGTGGGTGAGCCGTTGCATGCGGGCCGCCCCGGGAGGATCCGCGCGGGCCCGCAGGTGCGGCCCAGCCGGGGACCGCGTCGGGCGCGGAGGATAGCGGTGCACCCCGCTATGATCCCGCGCCCATCCCGCGCGCCTCGGCGCGGCTCTCCCGCACTCGTCCATGGAGCTCGTTCTCGCTTCGCTCGCGGCGTACCTGCTCGGCGGCGTCCCGTTCGCCTGGCTCCTGGTCCGCCTCTTCCGCGGGGTCGACGTCCGCACGATCGGATCGGGCAACGTGGGCGCCACCAACGCGGCGCGGGCCTTCGGGCCGCGCGCGCGCGGCCCGGTGTTCGTGCTCGTGTACCTGCTCGACCTCGGCAAGGGCCTGCTGCCCGCCCTGTGGGGCTGCGAGTGGCTGGAGGCCACCGACCCCGGGCTCGCGTCGACGGTGCTCGGCGCCGCCTCGGTGCTCGGTCACTGCACGTCGCCCTTCCTGGGCTTTCGCGGCGGCAAGGGCGTGGCCACCAACTGTGGCGTGGTGCTGATCCTGGATCCGCGGGCCCTCTTCGCCGGCCTCGGCGTGTTCCTGGTGGTGTGGCTGGTCACGCGCAGGGTGTATCTGGGCTCGCTCGCGCTCGGCATGGGGATCCTGGTCGCGACGGTGTTCCGCGACACCGCCACCGCCTTCACCGCGCGTCTGCCCTCGACGCTGTACTGCGCGGCCATGGCGCTCCTGCTCTTCTGGACCCACCGCTCCAACATCCAGAAGGCCCTCGCCGCGCGGCGCGCCGCCGGGGCGGGGGCGCCATGAACTTCGCGGTGCTCGGCAATGGCGGGTTCGGGACGGCGATGGCCATCTCCCTGCAGCGCGCCGGCCACGGCGTACGGCTCTGGGGTCACGATCCCGCCTACACCGCCGAGCTCGCGCTCACCCGGGCCAACCCCCGCTACCTGCCGGACGTGGTGCTGCCCCAGGGCGTGCAGGTCGGCAGCGACGCGCGCGAGGCGCTGCGCGGAGCCGAGGCGATCCTTCTCGCGGTGCCCACCCAGCACGTCCGCGGCGTGCTCGAGGGGCTGCGGCCCGTGGTTCCGCCCGGCGTGCCGGTCGTGTCGCTGGCCAAGGGCCTGGAGCAGCGCACGGCGTTGCGGCCCAGCCAGGTCGTGCGCCACGTCCTCGAGGAGCGGAATCCGGTGCTCGCGCTGAGCGGGCCCAGCCACGCCGAGGAGGTGGCGCGCGGCGTGCCCACCACCGTCGTGCTGGCCGGCGCGAGCGAGCACGAGGCGGTGGTCGTGCGGATGCAGGAGGCGCTCGCGTCGCGCACGTTCCGCGTGTATCGCAACCGCGACCTGCTGGGCGTGGAGATCTGCGGCGCGCTCAAGAACGTGATCGCCCTGGCCGCGGGCATCGCCGACGGACTGGGGCTCGGCGACAACACCAAGGCCGCGGTGCTCTCGCGCGGCATCGTGGAGATGGCGCGCTTCGGCGTGGCGGAGGGCGCCGACCTGCACACCTTCTTCGGGCTGGCCGGAGTCGGGGATCTCGCGGTCACCGCCTACAGCCGGCACGGCCGCAACCGTGCCTTCGGCGAGCGCATCGGGCGCGGCGAGGCGGTGGAGCAGATCCTGGCCAGCACGCGCAAGGTGGCGGAGGGAGTGTGGACCGCGGGCGTGGTGCACCAGCGCGCGTCCGACCTCGGCGTGGACGTGCCGATCTGCGACGCCGTGCACGCGGTGCTCTTCGGCGGCGTGGCGCCGCGTGCGATGGTGCAGCGGCTCATGGAACGCGACCCGCGCGACGAGACCTGGACCTGAGCGCACGGCCGGCCGGCGCGGTGCGGCGCGGACGCGGCGCCGCCCGCGAGCGGGGCGGGCCGGGGCCGGAATCGGCGCTCGCGCCGCCCTTGTCGGCGAACGCTTCTGGCCCCCGTGCCGGGGCGTCGCCACAATCCCGCGCCTATCCCCAGGAGCCCTCCGGTGCCCCCGGATGACCCCTGGGTCCGGATCCATGGACCGCAAGTTCCTCACCGTCCTTCTGGCCACCACCCTGGCGTCGCTCGCTGCGGGTGCCCCGCAGCAGGCCGCCGAGAGCCGTCCGGCCGCCACCCAGTCCGGCGCCGCCGCACCAACGCCGCCGGTGCAGACCCAGGCGACGCCACCGCCGCCCGCCAAGGACCTGACCCTCGACGACGTGTTCACGCTGAGCGAGCGGCTGGTCAAGAAGCCGCTCGAGCAGGTGCGTGCGTGGATGGACGGCCAGCACCTCCTCACCTTCGGCGAGGGGCAGGTCGGGGAGGCGCGGGTGCGCGGTTACTTCCGCCTCGACGTGACCAGTGGCGAGCGCCAGCTCCTGCTCGACCCGAACAAGGTCGCGGAAGCCCTCGCGCGGCTGCCCGGCTTCCCGCGCCGCGACGCCGACCGGGTTGCCGCGACGGCGGCCGGCTGGCAGTGGAACAAGCACTGGTCGGCGGTGCTCTTCGCGGCGGCGGACGACCTCTTCGCCTACGACCTCGCCAAGGGGGTCGTGCAGCGCCTCTCGAACGATGCGCCGGCGGAGGACGGCGAGCAGTGGTCCCCCGACGGCCGCCTCGTCGCGTTCGTGCGCGAGTTCAACCTGCACGTCGTGGGCGCCGACGGCACCGGCGCGCGCGCGCTGACCGGCGACGGCCATGCCCAGCTCCTGCACGGCCGCCTCGACTGGATCTACCAGGAGGAGCTCTACGGCCGCGGCAACTTCCAGGGGTTCTGGTGGTCGCCGGACAGCAGCATGCTGGCGTTCCTGCGCCTCGATCAGCGACCGGTGAAGGAGTTCCCCCTGGTGCAGGACGGACCGACCTACCCGGAGATGGAGCTGACCGACTATCCGAAGGCCGGGGCGCCCAATCCGGTCGCGGCGCTCGGCGTGGTCGACGTCCGGGGCGGCGCCCCGCGTTGGTTCGACCTGAGCCGCTACGGCGGCAACGACCTGCTGATCGTGCGCGTGCAGTGGCACCCGGACGCCTCGGAGGTGTACTTCCAGGTCCAGGATCGCGAGCAGCGCTGGCTGGACCTGCTGGCCGGAGACCCACGCAACGGACGGGTGCGGCTGGTGCTGCGCGAGCAGAGCCCGAGCTGGATCGAGGCCGACGGCGAGCCCACGTGGCTGGACGGGGGCAAGAGCTTCCTGTGGCTCTCGGAGCGCGACGGGTGGAAGCACCTCTACCACTACCAGCGCGACGGCAAGCTCGTGGGCCGGATCACGGAGGGCAGCTTCGAGGTCGACGAGGTCGCCGGCGTGGACGAACAGGCCCGGCTGGTCTACTTCCGCACCGATCGTTCCGACGTGAAGGAGGACCACCTGTGGCGCGTCGGCCTGGACGGCAAGGGCGCGGCCGCGGTCACCCAGGAGCCCGGCGTGCACCGCGTGCGGCTCGCGCCCGACGCGGCGCTCTTCGTCGACACCTGGAACAGCGTCAAGCCGCCGCTGCCGCTGCGCGTGGACGTGAAGCGCATGGACAACGGCGTGGTGCGCACCCTGGCCGACAGCGATGTCGCTCCCCTGGCCGAGTACCAGCTCGCGGTGCCGGAGTTCGTGCAGGTGCCGACGCGGGACGGCTTCGCCATGGAGGCGATGCTGCTCAAGCCGCGCGGCTTCCAGGAGGGCAGGCGCTACCCGGTGTTCGGCTTCCACTACGCCGGCCCGCACGCGCCGCAGGTGCGCAACCAGTGGGGGCGGCGCTACCTGGCCAGCAACCACCTCTGGTTCCAGATGCTGGCCCAGAAGGGCTACCTGGTCTGGGTGTGCGACAACCGCTCGGCGAGCGGCAAGGGCCAGGTGTCGGCGGCGGCGGCGTGGCGCAAGCTGGGCGAGACCGAGCTGCATGACCTGGAGGACGGCGTCGCCTGGCTGGTGCAGAAGGGCCTCGCCGACCCGGAGCGCGTGGGCATGTTCGGGTGGAGCTACGGCGGCTACCAGACCCTCTACAACCTCACCAACTCGAAGGTGTGGAAGCTGGGGATCGCGGTCAACCCGGTCACGGACTGGCACTTCTACGACTCGATCTACACCGAGCGCGTGATGGGCCTCCCGGCCAACAACCCCGAGGGATACCGCCGCTCCAGCGTGCTGACCCACGCCGCCAACCTGCACGGCAAGCTCCTGCTCGTGCACGCCACCATGGACGACAACGTGCACCTGCAGAACAGCCTGCAGCTGGTGCAGGCCCTGCAGGGCGCCGGCAAGCAGTTCCAGTTCATGGTCTACCCGCGCGTGCGCCACGGGATCGAGAACGACCGCCAGCAGAGGCACCTCTACCAGCTGATGACCGAGTTCGTGCTCGCCAACCTCTGAGCCGCCGGGGCGGACCCGGACCGGTTCCAGCCTTCGACCGGCGCCGCCCAGGCGGCGCGCCAGCAACCATGCAAGACCAAGCCTCGCCCAAGGGACACCCGCCGGGCCTCTCTGTCGCGTTCGGCACCGAGCTGTGGGAGCGGTTCTGCTTCTACGGGATGCGGGCGCTGCTGGTGCTCTACCTGACCAAGCAGCTCCAGTTCCCCGACGCCGAGGCCTCCGAGATCTACGGCTCGTACCAGTCGCTGGTCTACGCCACCAACGTGCTGGGCGGCCTGCTCGCCGATCGCTTCCTCGGCTTCCGCGCGGCGATCGTGTTCGGCGGCCTGCTGATGGCCGCCGGCGAGTTCCTGCTCATGGTGCAGGATCACCGCGCCTTCTTCCTGGGCCTGTCCCTGCTGGTGATGGGTTGCGGCTATCTCAAGCCCAACATCTCGGCGCTGCTGGGCAAGGCGTACGCGCAGGGCGATCCGCGCCGCGACTCGGGGTTCACGATCTTCTACATGGGGATCAACCTGGGCGCGTTCCTGGGGCCGATCGTGTGCGCCCGCTTCGCCGACCCGCGCTTCGGCTTCGCCGCCGCCGGCGTGGGCATGCTGCTGGCGGTCGCCTGGTTCGTGCTCGGGGCGCGCCGCTTCGGCGACCAGGGCCACCCGCCGGCACACGTGCCGCGCAAGTTCCGCCTGCCGGTCGCCGTGGTCACCGCGGCGGTCGTGGTGCCCCTGGTCTGGGTGCTGCTCAGCGACAAGGAGTGGCGCGGCTGGATCCAGACGGTCCTGAACGGGCTGGGTGCGACGCTCGCCGCGTACCTGCTCTTCGCCGGCGCGAAGGAGGGCAGGGCGCACCTCGGCCGGATGGTGGCGCTCCTGCTGCTCCTGGCGCTGAACGCGGTGTTCTGGGCCTGCTTCGAGCAGGCCGGCAACTCGATGAACCTGTTCGCGGAGCGCAACGTGGCCCTGGGCGACTTCGGCTTCACGATGAAGGCGGCGGACACCCAGGCCTTCAACGCGCTGTTCATCATCCTGCTCGCGCCGCTCTTCGCGGCCCTGTGGCTCCGCCTGGACCGGCGTGGCTGGAACCCCTGGGTGCCCGTCAAGTTCGCCTTGGGCATCGTGCAGGTGGGCCTCGGCTTCGGCGTCCTGGTGCTGGCCAGCAAGTACCTCGGCAGCAACGGCATCGTGCCGCTCTGGACCCTGGCGCTCTGCTACCTGATCCACACGACCGGAGAGCTCTGCATCTCGCCGGTCGGCCTGTCCACCATGACCCGGCTCGCGCCGGCCCGCCTGAGCGGGTTGGTGATGGGCGGCTGGTTCCTGTCCACGGCGTACGGCAACTTCCTGGCTGGACAGATCTCCAAGCTGGCCGGGCGCAGCGGCGACGTGAACACCGGCGATCTCCCGGCGGCGCAGTCGCTGCCGGTGTACGCCGACGTGTTCTGGATGCTCACCCAGGTCGGCGTCTGCATCGGCCTCGGGGCCCTCGTCCTGTCGCCGCTCGTGCAGCGTCTCATGCGTGGCGTGAACTGAGTCCTCGACCTCGAGCCCGGTGCAGCCACCCATCCCGAACCCCCAGGAGACCACGATGACGAAGGGTCACCCACGCGGCCTCTATCCGCTCTTCTTCACCGAGATGTGGGAGCGCCTCAGCTTCTACCTGCTGATGGGCATCCTGCTGCTCTACACCACCGACACCGAGCTGGGCGGCTTCGGGTTCAGCGACCGGCACGGCAACGAGATCGTCGGGACGTACATGGCGTTCGTGTACTTCACGCCGTTCCTGGGCGGGCTGATCGCGGACCGCTACCTGGGCTACCGGATGGCCGTGCTGCTCGGCGGACTCCTCATGTCGGCCGGGCTCTTCCTGGTCGGCACCCCGGCGCTGGGCGTGAACGGCCTCTACGGCGGGCTCGCGCTGCTCTGCTTCGGCAACGGCTTCTTCAAGCCCAACATCTCGGTGATGGTGGGCAACCTGTACGAGAAGGGCGATCCCCGCCGCGACGCCGGCTTCAACATCTTCTACATGGGGATCAACGTCGGCGCGTTCGTCGCCAACCTCGCCGCGGCGTGGATCCGCAATGAGTTCGGCTGGGGCTGGGCGTTCCGCGGCGCGGGGATCGGCATCCTGGTCGGCCTGGCGATCCTGCTCGCCCACTGGAAGCTGCTGGAGCGCGCCGACCGGCGCGCGCCGGCGTCGCCCGACGATCCGAGCGTGGGCCGCATCTGCCTGACCATCCTCCTGCCCGCCGGACTCGTCGGCTTCGGCGCCTGGTGGCTCGTGGAGCACCACCTGACGTGGTTCCCGGTGTCCTCGATCATGACCGGGTTCCTCGCCGGGATGCTGCCGATCTTCTACTTCTTCGGGCGCACGGCGGCGACCGCCGCGCCGGAGGAGAAGCCCGGCCTCTTCGCCCTCGTGCCGATCTTCGCGGCGGGTGCGACGTTCTTCATGATCCTGCACCTGAACAGCACGGCGCTCACGCAGTGGGCGCGCGACAACACGGATCGGCACAGCGCGAACGTGTTCGACCTGCTGCCGCGCACCACCACGGACGCGCTGCCGTCGTACTACGGCAATGCCGCCCCCGACCTGCCGCGCCCCGACGAGCGGATGCTCGTGGTCGTGGAGCCGGTCGAGGCGCGCAAGTTCGGCGCCAACCGTATGGACGAGAGCGCCGTGAAGGCGGTCCTGGCGCGCCAGGTGACGCTGCGCGAGGTGTCGGAGGAACAGATCGCGGCCGACCAGGCCAACCGCCCGTACCTCGTGCGCCGCGTCGTCAACGTGTACGCCGATGCCGACGTGCGCGTGGGCGACGACGGCAAGCAGGTCACCATCGAGGAGGGTGCCCGGCCCGTGCGCAAGGTCGCGTTCGCGCGCGAGGCGGAAGGGCGCACCTTCGGGGTGCTGCTCGTCGATCAGGCCACCTTCGAGACCGTGTACGCCAAGGCGAGCGGCAAGCGCCTGCCGCCGGGCGAGTTCGTGCCGGTCACCAACCCGGAGGTGTTCCAGTCGTCCAACCCGTTCTTCGTGATCGCGTTCACGCCCCTGGTGGTGCTGTTCTTCCAGTGGCTGGTGCGCCGTGGCCGCGGCATCAGCACCGCCAACAAGATCCTCTACGGCGTGCTCCTGACCGCCGCGGCGATGCTGGTGATGACCCTGGGCGGCGTGGCCAGCGCGGCCGGCACGGTCAAGGTGTCCACCTGGTGGCTGATCGGAGCCTACGCGGTGGTCACGGTGGGGGAGCTGTGCATCTCGCCCATGGGCCTCTCGCTGGTCACCAAGCTCAGCCCCAGGCGTCTCGTGGGGCTGATGATGGGCTGCTGGTTCGTGAGCACCGCGTTCGGCAACAAGCTCTCGGGCTTCTTCGGCGGCCTGCAGAAGCAGATCGCGGACCCCATGCACTTCTTCCTGATCCTCGCGGGCTCGGTGCTCGTGGTCGCCCTGGGGATCTACCTCGTCCTGCCGCGCCTCGATGCCGCGCTCAAGAAATACGGGGCGTGAGCCCACCGGCTGAGCCGGGGCCGGGCAGCGGGTCCTCCGGCGGGCACGCCGGCGGGCCCGGGCCGCCGCACGGCGGTGCGGGCCGTCAGAATCCGAACCCGGCCACGAGCGCGATCGACCACGACGACCCGTTGTCGGAGCCCCGCAGCATGTCGAGGTCGCCGGCGAAGATCCCGGTGGCCTCGAGGCCGACCGAGACTCCCTGGTTCACGAAGGCCCGCACGCCCGCGCGCACGTATGGCGCCCAGAGCGAGTCGGATGCCGTGGCCTTGCGGAAGATCGGGAAGAGGATCGCCTCCTCCTGTTCGGCGTCCACCCAGGTCGCGCCCGCGCCCGCGTACACCTGGACGTTGTCCGCCACCAGGAAGCACTTGCGGACCCCCAGGGCGAGATCGAGGTAGTCGACCTCGCGATACTGATCCTCCGGGAAGTACCAGTACCCGTACCAGTCGCCCGAGTCGCTCTGCCATCCCGACCACTGGACGCTGGCCTCGAAGCCGATCGGCCACTCCTCCGGCGAGGCGTCGAACGAGAGTCCCCACAGGAACTGGTCCCGGTAGAAGTCGTAGTCCGGGACGCGGCGGTAGCCCAGCAGCAGGGAGAAGTTGTATTCGGTGACCTGATCGGCCATCGGCTCCTGGCGCGGCAGGGACGCCCCGGGCGCGATGGGTTCCATGGCGGGGCCGGGAGTCGCGGAGGCGCACCCGAGCAGGCCGGAGGTCGCGAGCAGCAGAGCCAGTTGCAGAGCCGTGTTCATGGTCGCATGGGGCGATGCGCGCCGGCCGATGGTCCGCCCGCGTGCCGTCCCGGGGATGGGCAGCCTGGAATGCTAGCGCCGCAGGGGGTTGTGGACGAACGCGCGCGATGCTCGTATCCCGCGCGTGCCGAAGTCCGAACCCTGGATTGCATGGGTCCAGGGCAAGGGATCCATCCTCGGCCTGCTCCTCCCCTGCCTGACCTTCGTTCCGTTCCTCCCCTCGCACGGCGCGCTGCCGTCCAACGACTACTACGGAGTCCTCGAACAGGTCGCCGTCCTGCCCACGGACGGCACCCTGCCGCACTACACGACCGACCTCTGGCGCTGGCTGGACCTCCGTTCGAACGAGCACCACGTGGCGCTGCCCGTGCTGCTGTGGGCGGGGAACCACTCGTTGACCGGCGGCGACAACCGGGTGCTCTCGATCCTGGGGATCGTCTGCCAGCTGGTCGTCGCGCGCCTGCTCTTCCTGTTGGTGCCCGCGGCGGCGAGGGCTCGCCCATGGGCGGCGTTCGTCACGCAGTTCGCGCTCGCGGCGCTGCTGGTCACGCCCGCGGTCGCACACAACGTGGTCCTCGGCTTCAGCGGCAGCTTCTGGCTCCTGGCCAACGCGCTCGCCGTGGGGGCACTCTGTGCCCAGCAGCGCGCCCTGGCGCGCGGTTCGTTCCCCTGGCTGGCGCTCGGCCTCTGTCTGCTGGGTGCGTGGACCTACAGCACCACCCTGGCGCTGTGGCCGATCCTGGTGGCGCTGGCCCTCACGTACCGCGACCGCGGCCGTGATCTCGTGCCGCTCGCCGCCTGCGGCGGGCTGGTCCTCGCGGTCCACGGGTTCGGCTACCAGCGCCCCGGCATCCATCCGGCCCCGACCCAGAGCGTCCTCGACGTCGCCCAGTACGCGTTGAGCTACCTC
Source organism: Planctomycetota bacterium (assembly GCA_020849665.1). GTDB lineage: Bacteria > Planctomycetota > UBA1135 > UBA1135 > UBA2386 > JADLFX01. The sequence continues at coordinate 61,796 of JADLFX010000047.1, forward strand.
GGCGGCCCGCTCGCCGTGCATGACGCCATGGCTGCAGCGGCCGGCTGGGTGGGATGCGCGCTGCTGGCCGTCGGCACCCTCGTGGTGCTGGGCGCGCCGGCTCCGGCCCCCGCGGCCTCCGCGCTGGGCGCATGGCTCGGCCTCGCCGCGCTGGCGGCGATCAACGCCCTGGGCACCGCCATCGCACGAGCCGGGTTCGGTCCGGGCCAGGCCCTCGCACCGCGCTATGCCTGCGTGGCGCTGCTCTTCTGGGCGGCGGTGCTCGCCGTCTCTGGCCTCGCGGCGTGGCGCAGCCGGCCCGGCTCCGGTCCGTGGCGTGCGCTGCATGCCGGGTTCGCGACCGTCGTGCTCCTGCTCGTGTGGCTGCGGGGCGCGGCGGTGTACGAGGGCTACCTGCAGCGGGCATCCCTCCAGCCGCTGGCCGCGCAGGCCCTGCGCCTGGGCGTCGACGACGACGAGGCGCTCGGGACCCTCACGCCGGTCCCCGAGCAGCTCCGGCGCGTCGTGCCCTTCCTGCGGGCCACGGGCCATGTGCCGTTCCGCGGCGGAACGTCGAGCCGCATCGGCGAGGTCCTCGGCGCCGAGGTCCTCGGCGCCGCCCCGCCGCCAGGCCTGCAGGGCGCGCTGCTCTCGCTCCGCCCCCTGGACTCCGGCTGGCTGCGCGCCGATGGCTGGGTGCGCTGGCCCGGACACCGGATCGACGCGCTCGTCGTCGCCGACGAGGCGGGGAGCATCCTCGGGGAACTGGTCCCGTCCCTGTGCCGGCCGGAACTCGCCGAGGTCCTGGGGCCGGAGTACCTGGACGCCGCCTGCTCGGGCTACCTGCGCCCGCCGGCGACGCCGGAGAACCTGCGCGTGTACGCGCGCAGAGCGGGGCAGGGACAGTGGTGGCCGGTTGCGGACGCCACGTCCGCGAGCGGGCGCCGCTGACCGGTTCGCACCTCCACGGCCGGTCCAGGCGCGGGGAACGTCCGGGCGGCTGGTGGCGCGGGACGTCGCCGAGCGCGAGCTCTCCGTGGAACGGCGCGGTCTGGTCGCTGCGAGCCGCCTCGGGCGCGCCGTCGCGGCCCCGTGCCGGACCGGTGCCTCGGGACGCGACCACGCCGGGGCGGTCCCGCCCGCGTCCCGCCGCCGCCGCGGCGCAGCGGGTTGCACTGTGCACCCGGAGGGCACTCCTGCGGCGCGGCCGCTGCGGAGCCTGCGCATCCGGCGGGGCGAGCGGCGCCGTGCGATGGTCTGGAAGCGCTGCAGGGTCCGGGAGCTTCGCGGGCATCCGATCCGGGGATCGGGCCAGCGTCGCTCACGTTCACGGAAACGTCGTGCCGCTGGATGGGTGGGTTGCCATGGCGCGCTGCCTGGGCCGGCACGTCCCATGCGTGGCAGGGGCGCAACCGCCCTGGGCCGGCGCTTGCGGCCCCGGGACCCGACGCCGGGTCGCGCGAAATCCCGGACGTCGCAGCGCGGTTCGACCGCAGGTCCGGGCCGTGATCCGTCCGCGAAGAGGACGATCGCCACTGCCCGCGCACCGAGATAGAACGACCGCTTCCCCGCCGGCCCTGACGCGAGCCCCGTCCGATGATCGAAGCCCTCTACACCCCTCTGCAGATCGAGCTCCGCAACCGCACCCGCGAGCTCGCTGAGACGGTCGTGCGGCCCGTGGCCGCGAAGCACGACGTCGAGCAGACCTTCCCGTGGGAGGTGCAGAAGGCCATCAAGGAGGCCGGCCTCTTCGGCGTCTGGATCCCGAAGGAGTTCGGCGGCATGGGCGGCGGCGTGCTCGACCTGTGCATCGTGGTCGAAGAGCTCTCGCGGGCGTGCGGCGGCGTGGGCGTCGCCTACGCCGTGAACGCGCTCGGTTCGTTCCCCATCATCCTCGGCGGCACGCAGGCGCAGAAGGAGCGCTGGCTGCCGAAGATCGCCGCCGGCGACGCGATGATCTCGTTCGGACTCTCCGAGAAGGAGGCCGGGACGGACGCCGGGTCGATGGTCACGCGCGCCGAGAAGGTGGGCGACGAGTACGTCCTGAACGGCGAGAAGAAGTGGAACACCGGCGGCGCGGTCGCCACCTACAACACGATCTTCGCCGTCACCGCACCCGGCCGCGGCGCCCGCGGCATCTCCGCGTTCCTGGTCGAGAAGGGGATGCCCGGGTACCGCGTGGGCAAGCACGAGGACAAGATGGGCATCCGCTGCGTGCCGGTGGTCGAGATCCACCTGGAGAAGTGCCGCGTGCCGGCGTCGCACCTGCTCGGCGGTGCCGAGGGGCACGGCTTCAAGCATGCGATGCAGACCCTCGACCGCGCGCGCCCCGGCGTGGCGGCGCAGGCGGTCGGCCTGGCCCAGGGCGCGCTCGATCTCGCACTCGAATACACCCACCAGCGCAAGCAGTTCGGGCAGACCATCGACTCGTTCCAGGGCGTGCAGTGGATGCTGGCCGACATGGCGACCCAGATCGAGGCGGCGCGCCAGCTCGTGCACCACGCCGCGCGGGCGATCGACAGCGGCTACCGGCACATCTCGAAGCTCTCGGCGATGTGCAAGCTGACGGCGACCGACACTGCGATGCGGGTGACCACCGACTGCGTGCAGCTCTTCGGCGGCTACGGCTACTGCAAGGACTTCCCGATCGAGAAGTACATGCGCGACGCCAAGATCACGCAGATCTACGAGGGCACCAACCAGGTGCAGCGCCTGGTGATCGCGCGCAGCCTGCTGCGCGAGACCTCGGGCGCGCCTGAGTAGGCGCGGGCAGGGCGCCGGTGTGGCGGGCGGCGGCGTCCCGAGCCCGGAGCGGCGCCGCGTTCCTCCGGGCAGGGGCCGCGGGCGCGCACCCTGTCCCTCGCGTGATCGGCCGCAATTCCCCGCCGCGGGGCGGCGTTTGCGACCCGACGCCGGTTTCCCGAGGCTGCCAGCCAGGAGCTCCCCGCATGAAGCCCTCGCCCGCTCAGAGCCCGTATTCGGCCCGTTCCGCCAAGACCCTGCGCAGCCTGCCCGGCGATGCCGTGCGCCAGATCGTGTGGCGCTACGACGACCGCAAGGAGCTGCAGGAGCTGGTCCAGCGGGTGCGCGCCGCGGCACGCGGACCGGTGGCGCAGACGGTGGCCGAGGGCGCCCGCAACGACCAGCAATGGAGCGAGCGCAAGGCCGCGCTGCTCGACGTCTACGACGAGGCAGGCATCAACGCCTCGCTCCTCGATCCCGAGTTCGGAGGCCACTTCCAAGGCCCGAAGAACCTCGCCGCCGCGCTGGTGGCGTTCGAGATGGCCTGGGTCGATGGTGGCGCGGCCACCGGCAGCCTCGCCACGCATCTGGGCGTGGCCCCGATCCAGCGGCGCGGCACGCCGGAGCAGCAGCGGCGCTATCTGCCACGCCTGCTGCCCGGCAAGGACCGCATCCACGCCGCATTCGCGCTGACCGAGCCGCTGCCGTACGCCGGCGTCGACCGCAGCATGCTCTCGGGCAAGGTCCGCGTCGCCGAGTGGCAGCCGGGCAAGGAGCCCGTGCTGCAGGTCGACAAGCGCGGCCGCTTCATCACCAACATGGACTTCGCCAACGTGGTGACGGTCGCGGTCGAGTCGGGAGACGACCGGATCCGCGGCACCTGCATGGTGATCCTCGAGCAGGGCGATCCGGGCACGTTCGACCGCGGCACGCCGACCCGCAAGCTCGTGCACCAGCTCTCGTCGACCCGGGACCCGGTGTTCTCGCTGCGCGTGCCGGCCAGCCGCATCGTCGGCGGGTACACGATCGAGGCCGGGACGATCGTGCCGAGGTGGTCGCATGGCGAGATCCTGGAGGCGGTGTTCCGCCGCAGCCGCGTGCCGGTCGGCCTCATGACCTCGGCCAAGCTGCTGAGCGCGGTCGAACCGATCATCCGCTACCAGCGCACGCGCTTCCGCGGCGAGCAGGGGGCCAAGGGCACGCCCCGTCACGACCTCGGCCTGCAGCTCAAGGAGGACGCGCTGCAGCGGCTGGTCGACGTCTGGGCCATCGGCGAGGCCGGCGCCTCGCTGGGCTTCCACGCGGCGCGGCTCTTCGACGCCTATGACGCGCTCGAGGCCGAGAAGGAGCGGCGCTTCGCCGCGCGCGGCATCCAGGGCGTGCGCGAAAGGCTGCGCGCCATGCAGGAACTCGGCGCTGCGGCATGCGAGTTCCTGAAGCTGCAGGGCAAGCCGGAAGCCGCGCGCGGCGCACGGTTCGAGGAGCTGCAGGGCGATCCGCTCGTGCGCTTCGCGATCCTCGAGGCCCTGGTCGGCGTGTATGGCCCGGCCACGAAGCTGTGGAACACCGGGAACGGAGCCAACCAGATGCGCGAGGCCGTGAGCCTGATGGGCGGCAGCGGCCTGACCGAGGAGTGCCCGGGGTTCCTCGGGAGCAAGTGGATGGACAGCCAGCTCGAGGCCACCTACGAGGGCCCCGAGGCCGTGCAACGCAGGCAGCTGGCGGCGACCCTCACGGATCCGGTGTTCCTGGCGCAGATGCGCCAGTGGGAGCTCGAGCTGAAGCAGGTCGGCGGCGAGGACCCGCAGAGCGGTGCCTGCACGCTCGGCTCGGCCTTCGACCTGTGGCTCTGGTCGCTGCAGCACCTGCTGGAGGGCCGCGACGCCGAGGGCAAGCCGCTCTACCAGGACCATCGTCATGGCGTCACGTTCAAGATGGCGGATGCCCTGTGCTGGCTGCTGGCGGCGCGCAGCCAGCTCCTCGACCTGAAGGAGCTGGAGCAGAAGGGGCCGCAGCACCGGGGACTCGCCGCGGAAGTTCCGGGCCTGGTGCAGTTCTACCGCGACCTCACGCGCGTGAACGCGTCGCACGCCGCCAGCGAGGTGGCGCGGATCTGCACCGAGCTGGTGTTCGGCTACCAGCGGCATCCGCAGTGGAAGGACTGCGCCGCCTGCTTCCACGCGGAGCACGTGGCGCACCTCGAGGAGACCATGCCCGGCATCGAGGGCTTCGCCCTGGGAGCGGGGGAGGTCGTGGGTGCGGACGGCAGCCACCCGCCGAAGGCCGGACCCTGCGTCCGCTTCACCGGCCTGGAGGCGTTCGAACTCAAGCGCAGGCGCCTCGACGGATGCCTCGTCGAGTCGCACCTCGCCCGCGACCGCGCGGCGCGGGCGCTCGCCACGGTGGCGATCCCGGAGTCGCTCGACTATCCGCGCTGAACCGGGCCGGTCCGCCCGGCGCTCACCAGAAGAACACCCGCAGGGTGTCGGCCGTCTCGGCCATGGCGCGGTCGATCCGCCGCTGCGCGGCCGCGTCGCGCCCGCGGGCCAGCGTCCTGGCGAAGTGCGCGTCCACGCCCTTCATCTGCACCAGCGCGGCGCGGAAGTTCCGCTCGATCCGCCAGTGCGGATCCGCGTCGTGGAGCTCGGCCAGGGCGAAGAGCAGGCCGCGCCGCACCCCGGCGTCGGCCTCGAACATGGCCTGGTAGAGCAGGAAGAGCGCCTCGGAGCGGCTCGACGCGGGGGTGATGCGCGGCACGGCGGCCAGCACCACCTCGAGCGCCTGCAGCGCCTCCGCGGTGCGGCCCCGTTCCATCAGGGCGCGCAGCACCCACGCCGCCGACGCGGCCTGGCGGAACGCGTCCGCGTTGTCGGCGGCGGCCGCGAATGCGAGCTGGCTCAGCCGGATCAGCTCGGCCTCGGGTGCGTGGCGCGCCACCCAGGCCAGCGCCTGGGCGCGGTACCAGGCATCCGGCACCGCCGCGGCGAGCGCCTCGGCCGCCCGGATGTCGGTCGAGATGCAGGCGATCGCGGCGTCACGGGCGGCGGCGGAGCTGGTCATCGGTGGGGGAATGGGCGGTCGCGGGCAGGATAGACCCGCCCGGGCGCGGGGGAATGCCCCGCAGGGCGGGGACGGCCCGACCCGCGACGCCGCGCACCTCAGCGCGGCCGCGGCCGTCGCGCGGCACCCGGAGCCTGACCATCGCCCTCCCCGCGGCGCCGCCGCAGGGCCTCGCGCAGGAGGAACTCGATCTGCCCGTTGAGACTGCGCATCTCCTGGTCGGCCCAGGCGCGCAACTCCTCCAGCAGGTCCTCGGGCACCCGCAGCAGGAAGCCCTTGCGTTCCTCCGCCACGGTGGCCGGCTCAGCTGTAGAGGGTGCCGGTGTTGACGATCGGGGTGGCCGCGCGCTCCGAGCAGAGCACGACCAGCAGGTTGCTCACCATGCTGGCCTTGCGCTCGGCGTCCAGGTGGATCACGCCGTCGCGGTCGAGGTGCTCCAGGGCCATCTTCACCATGCCCACCGCGCCGTCCACGATGCGCGAGCGCGCCGCGATGATCGCCTCGGCCTGCTGGCGCTGCAGCATCGCGCCGGCGATCTCCGGGGCGTAGGCGAGGTGCGACAGACGCGCCTCCAGGACCTCGATCCCGGCGATCGCCAGGCGGGCGTGCAGCTCCTGGTTCAGCTCCGAGTTGACGATGTCGGCGCTGCCGCGCAGCGACGGATGGCTCTGGTCGACGATGTCGTAGGGGTGGGTCGCGGCGATCGCACGCAACGCCGACTCGCTCTGGACGGCCACGTACGAGACATGGTCCTCGACGTCGAACATGGCCTGCACCGTGTCGCGCACGCGCCACACGACCACGGCGCCGATCTCGATCGGGTTGCCGTTGAGGTCGTTCACCTTGAGCTTGGAGCTGTCGAAGTTGTGGGCCTTGAGCGAGATCTTCCGCCGCATGGTGAAGGGATTCACCCAGTGGAACCCGTCGGTGCGGATCGTGCCCACGTAGCGGCCGAAGAGCGTGATCACCCGTGCGTCGTTGGGGTTGACGATGGTGAGGCCGATCAGCACCAGGACGCCCATCACGATCACCGGGACCCCGGCGATCGGCAGGCGCGGCGCGAGCACGGCGCCACCCACGACCATGGCGATGCCGAGGAGCAGCATGCCGAGGCCGATGCGGGTGTTCTTCAGGACGAGTTCCTTGGAGGGCTGGAATGTGGTCATGGCGAGGGTTCCTGCCGGGGTCGGCGTTGCTGTCAGAGTGATATCACTCTGATAGTGGCCGCGTCGAGGGGGGACTTGTCGCGGGCGCGGCAGGATCCGCCGCGGTCCCCGGGGTCACTCCGCCGGGTCGGCCCGCAGGCCCTCGGGCAGCCCGGCCAGGAAGTGCCGGCCGTATGGGCGGGTCCGCACCCTTGGGTCGAGCACCACGAAGGTGCCGCGGTCGCGCGCGGTGCGGATCAGGCGACCGAAGCCCTGGCGAAACTTCAGCACCGCCTCGGGCAGGGAGTGGTCCTGGAAGCCGTCGCCGCCGCGCGCCTCGATCGCGGCCACGCGTGCCGCCACCAGGGGGTGGGCGGGTTGGGCGAAGGGCAGCCGGGCCAGGATCAGCAGGGTCAGGGCCTCGCCCGGCAGGTCGATGCCCTCCCACAGGCTCTCGGTGCCGAGCAGCACGCTGTGCGGGTCGCGCATCTTCTCGCCCAGGAGCCGCTGCAGCGGCGCCTCGCCCTGCACGAGCAGGGTGATCCCGGCGCGCTGCAGCGCCGGCCGGAGTTGCTCGGCCGCCGCGCGCACGAACGCCCAGCTGGTGCAGAGCACCAGGGCACGGCCATGGTTGCGCAGCACGTGGGCCTCGATCCGGCGCACCGCCTCGGCGGCGAATCCGGCGGGGTCGCGGCCCGGGTCCGGCAGCGCCTCCTCCAGGACGACCTTGACCGCGCTGGCGTAGTCGAAAGGCGAGCCCAGGCGCAGCGTGGCGGCCTGGTCGATGCCCAGCCGCCCGCGCAGCCACTGGAACCCGGGGTCGCCGCCGGGCCCCAGCGTGGCACTGGTGAGGATGGCGGTGCGCGGCGCCTGGAACACGTGTTCGCGCAGCGCCGCGCTGACGTCCAGGGGTGCGCAGTGCAGCTCCGGGCCGCGCCGGCCGGCCTCCAGCCAGCGCACCTGCTGGCCCTCGCCCGGCGCGCAGAGGGAATCCACCACGGCGGCGAGCGCCAGCAGGCCGTTGGCGCGCGCCTGCAGCTCGGTGCGCAGGTCCACGGCCTGCACCGCGACCGCATCGTTGCCGACCTGCACGCCGAGCTGCCCCAGGAGCGGGCCGAGCGGGTTGTCGAGCACCTGGTCGCGCAGGGCCACGGTCTCGCCGCCGGAGGCGGAGAGGCGCTGGGCCAGTGCGGCGAAGAAGCCCTCGCCCGCGTGACGCACGCGCTCCAGCAGCAGCCACGACTCCGGCGAGCCGTGCTCGCGCAGCAGGGAGCGCCGCCCCTGCCGGGGCTGGAGGCGCCGCAGGTGCCAGGCCAGCGTGCCCTGGCCGAAGCGCAGCCCCAGGCTCTCGGTGGCGATCCGTTCCAGGTGGTGGGCCTCGTCGAAGATCACCACGCGGTGCGCCGGGAGGTACGCGGCCCCGGCCATGCGCAGGGCCACATCCGCCATGTAGAGCGCATGGTTCACCACCAGCACCTGCGCGCGCTCCATGCGCCGGCGCGAGCGCTGGTACGGGCAGGGCTCGAAGTGCGGGCAGGCCTTGTAGAGGCAGTTGCCGTGTTCGGCCTGCACCTCCTCCCACACGGGGTCGGGCACGGGCGGATCCAGCTCGAAGCGCAGTCCGTCGCGGGTGGCCAGCGACCAGTCGACCACGCGCTGCAGCTCGCGTTCCTGCTCCGGCTCGGCGAAGAGCGCCCCGCGCTCCCGGAACGCGAGGTGCATGCGCCGCAGGCACACGTAGTGGTTGCGGCCCACCGCGGTGACCGAGGACCACTCGATCGGCAGCACGGCCTTCAGGAACGGCAGGTCCTTGGTCTCGAGCTGCTCCTGCAAGGCGATGGTGCGCGTGGCGATCACCACCGGGCCTTCGCCCTGGTGCTCGGCAGCGTGCAGGACGGCCGGCAGCAGGTAGGCGAACGACTTGCCCACTCCCGTGCCGGCCTCGACCAGGAGGTGGTGGCCGGACGCGATCGCGTCGGCCACGGCCTCTGCCATCGCGAGCTGTTGGGGCCGCACCTCGTAGTCCTGGAGGCGGGCGGCGATCCGGCCCTCGGGCCCCAGCAGCGTGCGCACCGGGTCCGTCATGGCCGCGCGGAACCGGCGCGGGTCCCCGGCAAAAAGTCGGCCGGCGTGACGAGCCGGTGGACGCGCGGGTCGTTCGGGTCGTGGATCAGGGGCAGCTCGCGCGCGCCGGACAGGAGCCGGCCGAGCGCGCCGCGCAGGGCCACGTGCTGCGTGCCGCGCACTTCGCGGCCGTCGGCCGCCGCGAAGGTGAAGTGGACGCGCGCCAAAGGCCCGCCCGGCTGGCTGCGCACCTCCGCGATCCGCGCCGCCACCAGCCGCCCCTCGCGCAGTGCGATGCGCAGGCGCACCGCGCCGCGCAACCAGACGACCGTGAGCAGGAGTCCGGGCACGAAGAGCAGCGAGAAGAGCAGCGTGTACCAGTGGGCGTAGAGCACGGCGCGGCTGCCCTGCAGGCGGTTCACCTGCGGCCGCTCGGAGAGGTACTCGACCGCGTACGTCACCCCCGCGCGGAACTGGCCGCGGTCGCCGTAGCTCGCCCCCAGGACGCTCCCGCCCTGCGCCGGGCGGAACTCGTACTCGACCCGGGCCAGCTCGCTGCGCGACCACGGCAGCTGCACGGGCGAGACGTTGCGCACCTCGGCGCGCCCGAGCGCGGCACCGAGGTCCAGCGCCCAGTCCTTCAGCGGCGTCACCCCGGGGACGGCGAACGCCAGCACCACGGCCACCAGCACCGCGTCGAACGCCAGGAGCACGCCGAGCAGTCCCATTACCCAGCGCCTTGCGAGGCAGGTGCGCCAGCGGGGGTCGCGCGGCGGTGGTGGGATGATGTCCATGTGCGATCGTGCCCGGCCGGCTCGCGCGGTCGCGCGACTCTACGCGCGGCTCCCGGCCCGTGGGAGGGAGGTGCGCGGCGCCGGCAGGAAGTCGCCGGCGATGGCCAGCCGGCTGCGCTCCGGGCGCCCGCGGTCGTGGATCGCCACCACGTGGCGCGGCTCGTCCTGGAGGCGCTGGCCCAGGGCCGAGCGGGCGCGCACCCAGGCCGCGGCGCTGCGCACCACCGCGCGGCGGTCCCGGAAGCGGTAGCGCACCAGCAAGACCCCCGGCACCACGCCGGGCAGGAGCCGCAGCGTCACGATCTCCACGGCCGCGGCGTCGCCCTCGGCCAGGAGGCGGCGGGCCTCCACGACGCCCAGGAGCCAGACCAGGAGCACGAACACGCCGGGCAGCACCAGGAGGCCGAAGAACCAGGGCGCCGGGTCCGGCAGGAGATTGAGGCGCGCGCCGAGCAGGCGGCTGTGCTCCGGGGCGCCCCTGCGGAACTCCACCGTGGCGGCGGAGCCGGGCGCGTGGCGGCCCTGCTCGACGAAGCTGTGCCCCCGCATCTGCGGGTGCTGCGGCGTGGCGAACACGTACTCCACGCGGTCCCAGCGCCGCCCGAGCGCCGTGCCCGGCACCGAGTCGACTCGCTCGATCGTCGCGGTCGCCGCGCCGGGGTCCGCGGCGATGCCGAGTTCGTCCCGGTGGCTGCTGCCCTCCCGCGCCCAGTGCAGCATCAGGGTGAAGAGGCCGAACCAGACCACGAGGACGAAGCCGAGCAGCGCCAGCGGCCAGCGCAGCCAGAGCACGGCCGACCAGCGCACCTCGCGCGGGGCAGGCGGGACCTCGTGGACCTCGTGGCTCATGCCACCGCATCCTAGCCAGCATCCCCGGCCGGGTTCCGCGGCGAGCGGGTGCAGGCGTGCCGGCGCGCAACAGGTCCGGGCGCCCGGCGGAGGGTTGCCGCCTGCGTTCGCAGGCGCCGGGCGCCTGGCCGCGCCGCGGCAGGCACGAGCGGCGCCGCATCCGGGCCCGGCGGCGAAACACGGGAAGTCGGTGCGGCGCTGGGGGAGCGGAGCAAAAAGCCGGGCGTCCCCCCCGGCATACCGGCACCTCTCCTGACTACACTCCGAGTCCGATGTTGCTCAAGCGTCTCCCCATACTGCTGATCACCCTCCTGTCCGTCGCCCCGGGCCTCCCGGCCCAGAACCCCGGCGCGGGCAAGGCCCAGGCCTCGCCGGCCAAGGACGAGGCCGACACCAACCGGCGCGCGATCGAGATCCTGATGCGCTATGCCAGCAACGCGCGCTCCAACAAGGTGGGGCCGCGCGCCAAGCTCGCGTACGACACGATCCTCCAGCACTACGACTCCGACCACACCGGGGCCCGGCAGGCGCTCGGGTACAAGGGCAAGAAGGGCGAGTGGCAGGAGCCGCGCCCGCCCCTGGAGTGGGCCGACAAGGCCAACGACCAGCAGCGCTACCGGGTGTGGAACGAGTGGACCAGCACCGCGAAGCAGCTCGCGAAGCTGCACCGCGAGCACGGTCTCAAGGTGATGCAGGAGGCGCCCGTCCAGGGGGTGTTCCACCTCAAGCGCGCGATCTCCTACGACCCCTTCGACAAGGAGTCCCACCAGGCACTCGGCCACCAGGAGGGCGAGGGGATCTTCGGCACGCCCGAGGACATCGCGTTCGTGGCGCGGTTGCGCGAGATCGAGAAGACCGCGCTCGTGCTCGCCAAGAAGGAGTACAAGGTCGAGCCGGTGAAGGAGCTGCCGCCCGAGGCGGCGCAGTCCGGCCTGGAGTTCGCGGGCGCGAAGTCGGAGCACTTCACGGTGTTCACGCGCGGCACCCAGGAGAACGCGGACAACATCGTGAAGTGGGGCGAGCGCACGATCGACTTCATGGAGTACCTGCTGGGCGAGGCGCAGGCCAAGAAGCTGAAGATCCGCGAACGGCACAGGTTCCTGGGCGCCACGATGTTCGTCTGGACCGACACGGAGAAGACCCAGTTCGTGCAGCGCAACCCGCAGATCCTGCAGGGCGAGCGCTCGGCCGAGGTGTTCCAGCGCTTCATGAACGTGGACTGGGCGCGGGACCGCCGCGTGTACCGCCTCGTGCAGCGCCTCACGCCCGCGATGATGCACGACTACATGATCGCGAGCTCGATCCGGCCGATCGTGGAGGAGTGCAACGGCCCGCTCGCCGAGGGACTGATCCACGCCTGCACCTGGTACCTGATGTCGACCTCGATCACGCAGCGCGGCTCGCTGCCCGAGGGCACCGTGGGGTCGGCGGGCCTCGCGCTGCCCGAGTCGACCAACTGGTGGTTGCGGAACATGCGCGACAACGCCACCGCCGGTACCGACTTCCCGATCTCGGGCGTGCCGCGGGTGCGTTTCGACCGGTTCCCCAACGATGCCCGCGTCAAGTCCTGGAGCTTCATGACCTGGGCGCTGGCCCGCTATCCGGACAAGTGGTACGCGCTGCTGACCGGGCTGCCGCAGGACAAGGTGCGCGACCCCGAGGACGTGAAGAAGCTGGCTGCCGAGATCCTCGGGGCGCCGCTCGACGAGGTGGAGGCCGAGTGGCGCGAGTGGGCCGCCGGCCGCTCGGCCACGGCCGCGGCCACCGGCTACGGCCCGCCGCTGCTGCCCGAGATGCCGAACAACTGGCAGCTCGAGGGGCTCAAGCGCCTCAACGAGCTGCGCGCCCAGGCCAACCTGCTGCCCTGCGAGCTGGACGCCGAGGCGACCGTCGCGTGCCAGGAGCACGCCGAGTACCTCACCCGGTATCCGGACCAGCACAAGTGGCCCGAGGCGCACGAGCAGGACCCCGCGCGCGAGGGCTTCACGCCGCGCGGGATGCGCGCGGGCATGCGCTCGGTGATCGTGATCGGCACGAACGACGCCGCGGGTTCGATCGACGGCTGGATCGGCACGATCTACCACCGCTTCCCGCTCCTGGAGCCGCACATCCGCCGCATCGGACTCGCCGTGCACGACCAGATCGTGGTCCTGGACATGGGCTCGCTGGAGGAGCCGCGCGATCCGAGCAAGGAACCCAAGTGGATCCTGTGGCCGGTGGACAACGCCAAGAACGTGCCCGTGCACTTCCACGGCCGCGAGTACCCCAACCCGCTCGAGGAGAAGGGCTACGAGGACACGACCACGGCCGGCTACCCGATCAGCATCCAGTTCTCGCGCGTGGTGGCGGAGCAGATCGCCAGCGCGACCATGGCCGTGTACGAGGTCAAGAAGCGCGGCAAGGCCTTCGAGCGCGGCGAACAGGTCGAGGGCTACGTGCACGCGCCGCAGGAGCCGGTGCTGAAGCGCATGGAGATCAAGGAGGCGGTGTGCTTCCTGCCCAAGGCGTTCCTGAAGCCCAACACGATGTACGAGGCCGAGGTGGTGTTCACCGCGCAGTTGGGGGAGGAGAAGGTCACCTGGCGGTTCACGACCGGGTCGCGCTGAGCACCCGTACCCGCGCGGCGTGACGCCGCGCGCTGCGGCGCCGTGGAACCGGCCTTGGCGGCGAGGCCGTCGCGGGACCGGGTCAGGCCTCGCTTGCAAGCGCGGGCGCCGCTCTGCACGATCGGCGCTTCGCGCTTCCCGCTCCCCAACCTCCTCCGCCCATGACCAGCCGCGTCGACGAGATCCTGTCCTGGTACGAGTCCGACAACCCCGGCGTCCTCGCCAACCTGCGCCGGATGATGATGACCGGCACCCTGGCCGGAACCGGCAAGTTCGTCATCCTGCCGGTCGACCAGGGCTTCGAGCACGGGCCCGCGCGCTCGTTCGCCAAGAACCCGGCCGGCTACGACCCGAACTACCACTTCCAGCTCGCGATCGAGTCGGGCTGCAACGCGTACGCGGCGCCCCTGGGCTTCCTCGAGGCCGGTGCGCGGCGCTACGCCGGCCAGATCCCTCTGATCCTGAAGCTCAACAACAGCGACTCGCTCCTGGCGGGCGCCGATCCCAAGTCGGCGGTGACCGGCTCGGTGCGCGACGCGCTGCGCCTCGGCTGCGCGGCCATCGGGTTCACGATCTACCCGGGCTCGGCGCAGCGCAACGAGATGTACCACGAGCTGCGCCGCCTCACCGAGGAGGCCAAGGACGCGGGTCTGGCCGTCGTGGTGTGGTCCTATCCGCGCGGCAGCGGCCTGTCGAAGAACGGCGAGACCGGGATCGACGTCGTGGCCTACGCGGCGCAGATCGCCGCGCAGCTCGGCGCCCACGTGATCAAGGTGAAGCCGCCGACGGCGCACATCGAGCAGGACGCGGCCCGCAAGGTGTACGAGTCCGAGAAGATCCCGGTGGCGACCCTGGCCGACCGCGTGCGCCACGTCGTGCAGAGCGCGTTCGGCCGGCGCATCGTGATCTTCTCCGGCGGCGAGGCCAAGGACACCGCGGCGATCCTGGAGGAGATCAAGGGGATCCAGCAGGGCGGCGGGTTCGGCTCGATCATCGGCCGCAACTCGTTCCAGCGCCCGAAGGCCGAGGCCGTGAAGCTGCTCCAGCAGATCATGGCGATCTACAAGGGCTGACGCCCGCCCGGCGCTGGCTCAGCCCGCGCGCCGCGCGCTGGCCGCCAGCGCCACCCAGCCGGCCAGGAAGAGCGTGCCGCCCACGGGCGTGACCGCGCCGAGCCAGCGCGGGCCGGTCAGCACGAGCAGGTAGAGCGAGCCGGAGAAGAGCAGCGTGCCGAGCACGAAGCACCACGCCGCCGCCGCCCGGAGGCGGCGATGCCCCGGCGGCAGTGCCGCCAGCAGCAGGAGCGCGAGGCCGTGGTACATCTGGTAGCGGGCTCCGGTCTCGAACGTCGCGACGTCGCGCGGCGACACGCTGCCCTCGAGGCCATGGGCCGCGAACGCACCCAGCCCCACGGCCAGCCCGGAGAGCAGCGCGCCGCTCACGATCAGGGTGCGGGGACTCATTGCGGGCGCAGCCTCGGGAAGAGCGGCGTGAGCGTCTCGACGGCGGCCCGGTACGCCGCCTTGCGCTCCTCGTAGACCGCGCTCCACTCCGGATCGGGGGCCAGCTCGCGCAGGTCCCGCTCCACCCCCAGTTCGCGGACCACCTCGACGATGCGCAGGCCCCGCTCGCGCTGGCGGCGCTCGGTCCACGCCGCGTGGACCGCGGCACCCAGCGCCGCCGCGTCCGCGTGCATGCCGACGGTGACGGCGCGTCCGGTGGCCGCGGCCACGATCCGGCACCACAGACGCGAATGGCTGCCGCCGCCGGTGAGACGCAACTCGCGCAGCGGCACGCCCAGGCCGGTCAGCCGGTGCAGCAGGCGCACCAGCGCGTAGGTGGCGCCTTCCATGGTGGCGCGCAGGAGGTGGCCCGGGCTGGCGTTGTCCGGGCGCACGCCGAGCCACGCCCCGGTGGCCTGGGGCAGGTCGGGGCTGCGCTCGCCGGTGAAGAACGGCACGCAGAGCAGGCCGGCGCTGCCGGCCGGGGCCGCGCCGGCGACCGCGTCGAGACGCTCGAGGGGCACCGCGACCAGCTCGCGGGCGAGTTCGGTGCTCTGCGTGGCGTTCATGGTGCAACCCAGCGGCAGCCAGCGCCCGGTGCTGTCGCAGAACGCCGCGACCTCGCCGGCCGGGTCGCACACCGGCTCGTCGGCGCAGGCGAACACCGTTCCCGACGTGCCGAGGCTGAGGATCGCGATGCCCGGCTCCACCGCCCCGCAGCCGATCGCGGCCATCATGTTGTCGCCGCCGCCGGTGGAGATCGCGATCCCCGCCGGCAGCCCGAGTTCGCCGGCGATGTCCGCGCGCAGGCGCCCGACCGGGTCGCCCGCGGGCACCAGGGGCGGCAGCCAGCGCTCCAGCTCCGGCGCGACCGCGGCCACCGCGTGGTGCGAAAAGGCGCGCGCCCGCACGTCGTACACGCCGGTGCCCGATGCGTCGCCGTCCTCCATCGCGAGCTGGCCGCTGAGCTGGAAGTTCAGGTAGTCATGGGGGAGCAGGACGTGGGCGATGCGCGCGAAGCGCTCGGGCTCGTGGCCGCGCAGCCAGCGCACCTTGCCGGCGGTGAAGCCGGGTGGCAGGTGGTTGCCGGTCCAGTGGAACCAGCGGTCGGGCCCGCCGGCCTCGGCCAGGATCGCGGCGCACTCGCCGGCGCAGGAGACGTCGTTCCAGAGCTTGGCCGGGCGCAGGACGTGGCGTGCGGCGTCGAGCGCGACCAGGCCGTGCTGCTGGCCGGATACGCCCATGGCGCGCAGCGCGCGCACGCCCTCGGGCGCCTGCCGCACCACCTCGGCCACGGCCCGCCGCAGCGCGGTGAGCCAGGAGTGCGGCTCCTGCTCGCTGTGGCCCGGCGCGAGGTTGGGCACCATCGGGATGGGCGCGGCGGCACTGGCCAGGATCCGGCCTCCGCCGTCCACCAGCAGGGCCTTCAGGCTCTGCGTGCCCAGGTCCACGCCTAGATAGCTGACCATGCGCGGAAGATACTCGGTGCGACTCCGAGCCAAGCCTCCGCTCCCGCGGCGCTCGTTCCCCACCACCGGAGTCGTCGCTCGGAGTCCGGATGAACCTGCTTCGCGCCCTTGCCATATCCTCGCTGGTCGCCGGCCTCGCCGCGCAGGAGACCCGGCCCCTGGTGCAGGGCCGGCTGGAGGAACGCTCGGGGCTGCGGATCCTGCGGGTGTGGGGGACGCCGCAGGAGCGCGGCTACGCGCACGGCGTCCTGCTGGGTCGGGAGATCGTGCACGTGCTGGCGCTCGAGTGGCAGGCGCGCTTTGCGCGGATGCCCGAGCACCTGGAGCGGATGCGGGCGGCGCTGCCGAGGCTCGTGGCGTGGCCGGAGCGGATCGCCGCGGAGCTGCGCGGCCTGCACCGCGGCGTGGTGGCCTCGGGCGCGCGCCTGCGCCTCGACGCCGTGGAGCGCGACCTGGACCTGCGCGACCTGGAGGTGGCGAACGCACTCGACGTGTTCGCGGTCCTGGCGTGCTCCGGGTTCACGCTCACCGGCCCGGCGGTGGCCGGCGGCGGCGTGCTCACCGCCCGCAACTTCGACTGGCCGTGGACCGGCCCGCACCTGGCCGAGCACACGCTGCTGGTGGTGCAGGAGCCGGGCGATGGCCTCGCGTTCGCCAGCGTGGCCTGGCCCGGGTACGTCGGCGCGGTCACGGCCGTGAACGAGGCTGGCGTCGCCGTGTTCGTGCACATCGGCAACGGGCGCCTCAGCTCCGCTCCGCGCCCGGGCTCGTGGCCGACCGCGGTCGCCACCCGCGAGGTGCTGGAGCGCGGCAGCCCCGGCGCGGCCCTGTCCGTCGCCCGCGCGGCGCTGGCGCACACCTCGCCGCCGGCCAGCTACACCACACGCGTGGTGCTGCCGGTGGCGGATGCCGAGGGCCGGGCCGAGCACCTCTTCGAGGCCGACGTCGACCGGATCGTGGTCAGCCCGGGCGCCCCCGTATGCGTGGTCACCAACCACTTCCTCGGCCGCACGCCCGGCCGCGGCGCGGCCCTCGACTCCGTGCGCCGGCAGGAGGTGCTCCAGGGCATCCTCGCGCCCGCGGCGGCCGGCCGGGAACCGGCCACTGCGGCCCTGGCCTGGGAGGCCCTGGGCGCAGTGGCCCGCGATCACCGGATCGCCTACTCGACCGTGCACTCGCTCGTGTTCCGGCAGGACCCCTGGCGCTTCGAGGTCGCGATCGGCCAGCCCCAGGCCGGCCGGCGGCTCGTGCCCGCGCCCAGGACGACGCCGCGCTTCGCGCTGTCCCGGGCCGAACTGTTCCCGGATCGCAGCACCCCGCGCTGAGGACGCTGGCACCACCCCGGCCCGCGGACTACCCTCCGGCCCCTCCGCCCGATGACCGCGCCGACCCCATCGCTGGCCGCTCTGCTCTCGCTCCTCGTGCCGGGGTCGGCGCACATCCTCCTCGGCCGTCCCCTGCGCGCGGCCGCGGCCCTGCTCACCGGCGTCGGGCTCTTCGTGCTCGGCTGGTGGATGCTGGGCGACCGGCTCTTCGCCCACCACCTGATCCGGCCCTGGGGGATCTACCTGCTGCTGCCCGAGCAGTGCTCCGTGGGGGTTGCCGCCCTGGCCCAGCTCCTGATGGGTTCCGACACGCCCGAGAACCTGCGCCTCATGACCATGCCCCGGCCGGGCGAGCACCTGTGGTCGTTCCTCACCGGCGCGTCGGGGGTGCTGGCCTGCATCTGGGCGGGCGACGCGTGGCACCTGGCGGGTGGCACGTTCCGCGCCGGGCGCGTGCTGCCCGGCACCGCGGCGCTCGTCTCGTGGGTGGTGCCCGGCGCGGGCCACTGGCTGCTGGGCCAGCGCGATCGTGCCCTGCTGATGGGGGGCGCCACGCTCCTGCTCTTCGTGCTGGGCCTCGCGTTTGCGCAGGGGCACGCCGTGGACCGCGTGCACGCGTCGGCCTGGTGGATCGGGCAGGTGCTCTGCGGGCTGCCGGCGGCGCTGGCCGGTGTCCTGCTCGGGCCGCGCGAGTTCGCCGCGCTGCCGCACTTCTACGACCTGGGTCTGATGCTGGCCACGGTGGCCGGCTTCCTGAACGTCGTGGTCATGGTCCACGCGTTCACGCTGGCCGAGGACCTCGGTGCCAGGGCGCCGGAGCCGGCGCCGGAGGCGGCGGCATGAGCTGGCTGCTGCGGTTCCTGATCTACGTGCCGGTGCTCTTCCTGATCCTGGTGGTCTACGTCGGGCAGAAGCACGAACGCGCGCCCGCGATCCTGGCCGACGCGACCCGCAAGACCGTGAAGTGGACGGCCTGGACCGTCGTCCTGGTCGTGATCATGCAGGCGATCCAGAGCCTCCTGATCGAGTGACGGGCGCCGGCATCACCGCTGCGCCGCTGCGCCGCAGGGCCAGCATGCCGCCCGCCACCGGCATGGCCAGCCCGGCCTCCACCAGCGCCAGGCTGGCGGCGAGGTAGCGCGCGCGCTCCAGGCGCAGCTCGCGCTGCAGCAGGTCCTCGGGGCGGGGCCCCTCGCGCAGGGCGCGGTGCAGGGCCACCGCGTCCGCCGACATCTCGATCCGCAGGCGCTCGCCCGCCGGGATCGGCACGCCCACCAGGAGCTCCCGCAGCACTTCCTCGGGGTCGATCGCCGGCCGGGCCCCCTCCCCGAGCAGCTGGTGGCAGCCGCGCGAGCGGGCGCTCGTGTACGGGCCGGGCAGGGCGAACACGGGCGTGCCACACTCGGCCGCCAGGCGCGCGGTGATCAGCGACCCGGACACCGGGGAGGCCTCGACCACGAGGACGCCGAGTCCGGCGAGCGCCAGGATCCGGTTGCGGCGCGGGAAGTGCCCCGGCGCGGGCGCAGCCCCCGGCGGGAGCTCGGAGAGCAGCGTGCCGCCCTCCGCCACGATCTGCGCGGCGAGGGATTCGTGCTGGCGCGGGTAGATCGCGTCGAGGCCGCCCGCCAGGACCGCCACGGTGGGCCGGCGCAGCCCCAGCGCCGCGCGGTGCGCGATCGCATCGACGCCCAGGGCCAGCCCGCTCCACAGCACGCACCCGGCCCGCGCCAGCTCCTCCGCGAAGTCCGTGGCCGCGGCCTCGCCATACGGCGTGGGCGTGCGGCTGCCCACGATCGTGAGGTCCCATCCGGGGGACGCGAGCAGTTCCAAGTTGCCCTTGGCGAAGAGCACCAGGGGACGGAGCGGCGCCTCGCGCAGGCGTGGCGGGAAGCGTGGATCCGCCGGGGTGAGCAGGGTGAGGCCGTGGCGTGCGGCGGCGGCCAGGACCTCGGCGGCCTTCGGCCGCAGGCGGGGCGAGCGCAGCCGCCGCTGCGCGGCGCGGCCCAGCGGTGCCGGCGGCGTTGCCAGGGTGGCCGCGACGTCGAGGTCGGGAGCCAGGAGGATCGGGTCGGGCCGGGGGCCGAAGCCTTCGACCAGAGCCAGGAGCAGGTGCGGGTCCACGCTCCTCCGTGGCTCGCGATCCCCCCGCGGTGACGGTCGTTGCCGGGCGGATCCCGTTCTCCGATCCTGCGGCGCATGGCCGAGCCCCTCCCTGTGGCGATCGACCCGCATCCGCTCCTCGACCTGGGCGTCCTGGAGCTCGACGCGCCGCCGACCCCGGAGACCCCGGCGTGGCTCGCCGCGCTGCTGCGCAGGACGGCCCCCGCGCCGCTGGCCGCAGACGACGGGGTGCGCGCCGCGGTGCGCGACCTGCTGCGCCACGGCGGCTTCAAGCCGACCGGCCGCGCCAAGCCCTCGTCGGAGTACCTGCTGCGCGCCGAGGCCGAGGGCACGCTGCAGCCGATCCACCCGCTCGTCGATCTCGGCAACGCCGTGTCGCTGCACTCCGGGCTGCCGATCTCGGTCGTGGATCGGGGGCGCCTGCTCCCGCCGCTGCGCGTCGGCCTGGCCGGGCCGGGCGCCCGCTACGTGTTCAACGCCGCCGGTCAGGAGATCGACGTCGCCGGCCTGCTCTGCCTGCACGACGCGCAGGGGCCGTGCGCCAACGCGGTCAAGGACGCCCAGCGCACCAAGCTCGGTCCCGGGACCACGCGCGTCCTGGTCCTGGTGTGGGGCACGCAGGCCCTGCCGGGCCGGTGCGCGGCCGCGCTGGCGTGGCTGCGTGGACTCGCACCGCGCCTGGCCGGGCGCGCGTGACGCCTGGCCAGGGTCGAGACCCCGCTACTCCTGCTTGGGCTGGGTGGAGCCTTCGCTCAGGGCCGGCGCCTCGCCGGTCGGCTTGGGCTTCTTCTCGAACTTGATCTGATCCTCTTCCATGAAGGCGCGCACCAGCACGCCCGCGCCCAGTCCGCCCCGGAGCACCTCCTCCGAGAGCGGATCCTCGATGTAGCGCTCGATGGCGCGCGTGAGCGGGCGCGCGCCGAACTCCTCGTGGAAGCTCTTGTCGACCAGGAAGTCCAGCACCTCCGGCTCGACCTTCAGTTCCAGGTTCTGCGCGCTGACGCGGCCCTGCACCTTCTTCAGCTCGAGGTGCACGATCTTCTGCATGTCCTCGCGGGTGAGCTGGTTGAAGATCACGATCTCGTCCACGCGGTTGAGGAACTCCGGCCGGAAGTGCCGCTCGACCTCGGACGTGATCATCTCCTTCATCTTCTCGTAGCCGGCCTCCTTGCCGCTCTTGGAGAAGCCGAGGCCCGCCGAGCTCTTGATCAGGTTGGCCCCGATGTTCGAGGTCATGATCAGGACCACGTTGCGGAAGTCGATGTGGCGGCCGAACGAGTCGGTGAGGCGGCCCTCCTCCATGATCTGGAGGAGCATGTTGAAGATGTCGGGGTGGGCCTTCTCGATCTCGTCGAGGAGCACCACGGCGTACGGGCGCCGCCGCACCTTCTCGGTGAGGTGGCCGCCCTCCTCGTAGCCGACGTAGCCCGGGGGCGCGCCGACCAGGCGGGACGCGTTGTGCTTCTCCATGTACTCGGACATGTCGATCTGGATGATCGCGTCCTCGGTCCCGAACATGAACTTGGCCAGGGCCTTGGAGAGCAGCGTCTTGCCGACGCCGGAGGGGCCCAGGAAGATGAAGCAGCCCATCGGCCGGTGCGGGTCCTTGAGGCCCGAGCGCGCGCGGCGCACGGCGCGCACCACGGCGTCCACGGCGCGGTCCTGGTGGATGACCTCGCGCTTCAGCTCGTCGCCCATGTGCAGCAGGCGGTCGGCCTCGGCCTGATCCATCCGGTTGAGCGGGATGCCGGTCATCTTGGAGACCGTCTCCGCGATCACGTCCTCGTTGACCACGCCGCCGATCTCGCGGTGCGACTCCTTCTCGCGCCACTCCTTCTGGATGGTCTCCTTCTTCTTCTGCAGCTGGTACGCCTTGTCGCGCAGGTCGGCGGCGCGCTCGAAGTCCTGGTTGGCGACCGCCTCCTCCTTCTCCTTGTTCAGCCGACCGATCTCCCGGTCCATGTCCTGCAGGTCCGGCGGCCGGGTCATGGAGCGGATGCGCACGCGCGCGCCGGCCTCGTCGATCACGTCGATGGCCTTGTCCGGCAGGAAGCGGCCGTTGATGTAGCGGCTGGACAGTTCCACCGCCGACTCCAGCGCTCCGTCGGTGTAGGTCACGCGGTGGTGCGCCTCGTACTTGTCGCGCAGGCCGCGCAGGATCTCCACCGCCTGCTCCTTGCTCGGCGGCTCGACGTGCACGGTCTGGAAGCGGCGCTCCAGCGCGCCGTCCTTCTCGATGTACTTGCGATACTCGTCCAGGGTGGTCGCGCCGATGCACTGCACCTCGCCGCGCGAGAGCGCGGGCTTGAGCACGTTGCTGGCGTCGATCGCGCCCTCGGCGCCGCCGGCGCCGACCAGGGTGTGGAGCTCGTCGATGAAGAGCATCACGTCGCGGGCGCGCCGCACCTCGGTCATCACCGCCTTGATGCGCTCCTCGAACTGGCCGCGGTACTTGGTGCCGGCCACCATCATCGCGAGGTCGAGGACCACGAGGCGCTTGCGCCGCAGGATCTCCGGCACGTCACCCTTGACGATCTTCTGCGCCAGCCCCTCGACGATCGCGGTCTTGCCCACGCCCGCCTCGCCGAGCAGCACCGGGTTGTTCTTGGTGCGGCGCGAGAGGATCTGGATCACGCGCTCGATCTCGTTCTCGCGCCCGATCACCGGGTCGAGCTTGCCCTCGCGCGCCAGATCGGTGAGGTCGCGGCCGAACGAGTCCAGGGCCGGCGTCTTGCTCTTGGCGCTGGCCTGCGGCGTCCCGCCGGCATTGGCGCCCTGCTGCGGGGCCTCCGACTCGCCCTCGTCCTCGTTGGAGGACTCGGACGCGCCCAGGAACTCCAGCACCTCCTCGCGCACGTCCTCGAGCTTCACGCCCAGGTTGATCAGCACCTGGGCCGCGATGCCCTCGTTCTCCTTGATCAGGCCGAGGAGCAGGTGCTCGGTGCCGATGTAGTTGTGGCTGAGCTGGCTGGCCTCCTCCATCGAGAGCTCCAGCACCTTCTTGGCGCGCGGGGTGAACGGGAGCTGGCCCATGGTCACCATCGAGGGGCCGGTCTTGACCAGCTTCTCGACCTCGTGGCGGATCTTCTCGAGGTCGATGTTCATGTTCTTCAGGACGTTGGCCGCGACCCCGCTGCCCTCCTGGATGAGACCCAGCAGGATGTGTTCCGTCCCGATGTACTCGTGGTTGAACTTCTGCGCCTCCTGGCGGGCGAAGGACATCACCTTCTTGGCTCGGTCGGTGAATCGGTCGAACATGCTGGTCTCCGCGGGGCCTGGGGTCTGCCTGGGGTCTTGGAAGGTCGTCGCTCCCGTCGCCGGTGGCGCAGGGAGATGTGCACTAGTCGTTGGCCGGCCCCGGGTTGACCACCGGGGTCGCCGCCCGTGCGGCTCTTATCGGCCACGGAAGGGGCGGAGTTGTCGGGTCGGAGCCCCCGGTTCTCCCAGTCCGGAACCGGGTTCGGAACCGAGGTGTCGAGAGATCGAGCAATACACGTGCCGCCCTTCCTGGGCCATGCCAGAACCCGGGGGTAGGCGGCTCGTTCATGGCTTGGGGCGCAGGAGGTCCCGAATCAAGGCGGCGCGGCGCTGATCCCGCTCCACGGGCGAGAGCTTCTCCATGCAGAGCCGCTGCAGGTGGGCCGGCTGCGAGAGCAGGAGGGCACGGTTCAACTGCGGGATGCCGATGCCCTCGATCAGCCCCTGCTGGACCCCCAGCCGGACCGCCGAGAGGAAGGTGAGCGCCTCCTCGCTGGTCAGGGTGCGTGCCCGCTCCAGGGTGCCCAGGGCACGGAACACGCGGTCCTCGGTGCGCACCTGTGCCTCGCCGCGCAGCAACGCCGCGCGCGCCTCCCGCTCCCAGGCGATCAGGCGCTCCACCGCCTTGTGGACGTCCTCCAGCAGCTGCTCCTCGGTGCGGCCCAGCGTGACCTGGTTGCTCACCTGATAGAAGTCGCCGAGCGCGCGGCTGCCCTCGCCGTAGAGGCCTCGCACCGCGAGGTGGATCTTCTGCGCCGTGCTGGTGGCCTTCTCGATCTCGTCGGCCCACACCAGACCCGGCAGGTGCAGCATGACCGACACGCGCAGGCCGGTACCGGTGTTGGTGGGGCAGGCGGTGAGGAACCCGAACTCCTCGGAGAACGCCAGCGGCAGGCGGCGCAGGAGGGCCTCGTCGAGCAGTTCGGCGCGGCGGTAGGCGTCCTCCAGGCGGAACCCGGAGCGGAAGGTCTGGGCGCGGAGGTGGTCCTCCTCGTTCACCATGATCGCCACGCTCTCGGTGGGATTCACGGCGACGCTGCGGGCGCGCTCCAAGCCGGCGAGTTCGCGGCTGATCAGGTGGCGCTCGACCAGCAGGCGCCGGTCGAGGTCTTCCAGGGAGCCCAGCTCGAGCGCGCGCAGGGTGCGGTTCTCGGGGGTGTCGGGGTACTCCTCGCCGAGGAAGTCGGCGCGGGTGAGCTCCGTGTCGATGTAGGCGACCAGCTCTTTCGCCTCTTCGCCGTCCATCAGGGTCGAGAAGCGGAACCCGCGCACGTTGCGGGCGAAGCGCACCCGCGTGCACACGGCGATGTCCGAGTTGGGGCCCTCGCCGTGCAGCCACTCCCCGAGCTGGAAGGTCCCGGGGTCGCGTCCCTTCGCCCCGCTCACGAGCGGTCCTCCGCCTGGGACTTCGGCTCGCCGACCCGGCGCAGCTGGTCGCGCAGGCTGGCGGCCTCCTCGTAGTTCTCGGCGGCGATCGCCGCGGCGAGCCGGCGCTGCAGGGCTGCCAGTGTGTCCTGGTCGGCGGTCGGAATGGCACCCCGGCCGGGGTAGCGTCCGCGGTGGCTGGTGGCGTCGTGCACCCGCTCCAGCAGCGGGATCAGTGCCGGACGGAAGGTCTCGTAGCAGCGCGGGCAGCCCAGGCGCCCGCGCATCTTGAAGTCGGCCGCAGACAGCCCGCATCCCGGACAGGTCTGCCCTTCCTTGAGCGCGCGCCGGCCACTTTCGCCTGCCTGCTTGCCGCCCGAGAGGTAGTCCTCGAGGGCCTGGACGCTCCACTGCAGGGCGTGCGTCTTGCTCTGGACCACGCCCCCCTTCTCTGCGCACGCGGCGCACAAGTGCTGTTCGCCCGCGATGTTGCCATCCTTCATGTCGAGGATGTGGATCGTGGCGACGGCCTTCTGGCAGGAGGTGCAGTGGTTCATCTCGTCTCGTCAGTCTTTCGTCGTCGGGGCCGCTCCGGCTGGTGTTCGTGCAGGGGCTGCAACCATTGGGCCCGGGAACCTCTTTCAACGATCAGGCAGGGTCGGATTCCTGTCCAGGTGCCGTGCTCCGGGCCGGATCCGAGGCAGGACTCACCAGCGCCCGCAGCCAGCCGCGGAAGTCCTCGGCCCGCGCGCGGAAGTTCAGGTACTGGTCGAAGGAGGCGAACGCCGGGGAGAAGAGGAGGGCGTCGCCGGGGCGCGCGGTCTCCAGGGCGGCGGCCAGGGCCGCGCGCAGCGTGGTGTGGACCGTCACCGGCAGCCGCCCGCCCAGGAGTTCCCCCAACGGCTGCGCCGCTGCGCCGAAGAGGTGCGCGCTGGCGGCGCGCGGCGCGACGGCGTCGGCCACCCGGCCGAAGTCGCCGTCCTTGGTCTTGCCGCCGCCCACCCAGCGCACGGGGCCCTGCAGCGACTCGAGCGCGGACACCGTGGAGTCGAGTTCGGTGCTCACCGCGTTGTCGTAGATGCGCACGCCGCGCACCGTGAGCGCGTGCTGGAGGCGGAACGGCAGCGGCTCCTGTGCCACCAGCGCCAGGGCAGAGAGGTGGCGATCGGCGCCCAGCGCGGCCGCCGCCAGGAACGCGGCCATGACGTTCTCCTGGTGGAAGGCGCCCAGGAGCCGCAGCGCGTCGAGGTGCAGCACCGGCCCGCTCGCGCCGCGCAGGCGTGCGTGCACCCATCCATCGACGCACACGCACTCCGCACCGTCGCGCCCGCCCCGCGCGAAGGTCGATCGTCGGGTCGCGGCGCTCGCGAACCCCGCCGCGACCGGATCGTCGGCCCCGTGCACCAGGAAGTCGCGAGCCAGGGCCGCGGCCATGCCCTTGGCGGCATGGTAGGCGTGCAGCGAGCCGTGCCAGTCGAGGTGGTCGCGCCCGATCCGGACGAGCACCGCGCCGGCCACGGCGTGCCGCGACGGGTCCACGCGAGTGAGCTGGAACGACGACACCTCCAGCACGGCGATCTGGCCGCCGCGCCAGTCCCGCTCCGCGCCGAGCAGGCTGCGGCCGATGTTGCCGCCGAGCAGCGTGTCGTGTCCGCTGCGTTCCAGCGCGCGCGCCAGCAGGGTTGCGGTGGTGGACTTGCCCTTGGTACCGGTCACCAGCACGACCCGGCCGGGGTAGTGCTCGAGGAAGAGGTTCACCTCCTGGGAGATCGGGATCCCCATCCGTGTCGCGGCGAGGACCAGGGGGTGCTGCAGGCCCACGGCGGGGTTCACCACCAGGAGGTCGACGCCGGCGAGCAGCTCCTCGTCCTCGCGGCCGAGCTGCCACTCGATCGCCTCGTGCTCCGCGAGGGCGGCGGCGGCCTCGCGCAGGGTCTCGGCGGGTGCCCGGTCCGCGATGCGCACGCGCCAGCCGCGGCGCAGCAGGAACGCGGCCGCCTCCTGGCCGCCGCCGAAGCGTCCCAGGCCGAGGACCAGGGCGCGCCGCGCCGGGCCGCTCACGAGCCGCCTCCGCCGCGCGACGTGCGCATCGCGGCGGCCCGGGCCCGCACTTCCTCGGAGCGCGCCGGGAGGAATCCCGGGACCGTGCGCTCGATCTCGGGCAGGACGGGCCGCACGGTCACGTCGGCCGGGCCGCGGAACGGCCGGCTCAGGAACTCCCAGGCGAAGTCGAGCGGGTAGAGCCACGCCGGCAGCGGCGGCGCCACCTCCACGCGCTGCAGGGTGTCGCCCAGCGCCCGGTCGTCCGGGCCGAGGCGGCGGCCGGGTTCGCGCGGGTTCTCGGCCCGGATCTCGAGCGTGCCGTAGTAGGGGAGCGGCGTGGGGCGCGAGGCGGCGAACTCCCGGCCGTCGACCAGCACCCGGGCGGTGTCGGGCTCCGGCAGCACCGCGAGCTGCGGTGCCGCGCATGCGCAGAGCGCGATTCCCAGGGTCGCACCCCGGGGCCAGCCGGACCTGTTCGACGCCACCGTGTCCACCCTCCGCCGCCCGCCCGCGGCAGAACAAGGAATGGCGGAGAGGGGGGGATTCGAACCCCCGGAAGAGAGTAATCCCTTCCCCACCTTAGCAAGGTGGTGCAATCAGCCGCTCTGCCACCTCTCCGCGGAGATGACGGGGCAGGCTTTAGCGGGCCCGCGCGCGCTTGGCAAGCTTCCACCCCCGCGCCCGGGGCGCTCCTCCGCCCGGATCCGCAGGGTCCCGGTGCCGCCTGCCCCTGGGCGCTGCCAAGGCCTCGGGCGAGCGCGGCGACGCGCGGGGTAGAGTTCCGCGCCCCCATGGTGCGTCCTGAACGCCAACCCTCCCGTGAGGCGAGGCGATGCTGTGTCGAACTTGCGGGTGCGAGTCCCGTCGCGGCAAGCGCCGTAGCACCGCGTAGCAGGCTCCAGCCCGGGCGAGAGATCG
>JADLFX010000048.1 GCA_020849665.1 Planctomycetota bacterium
ACGGTGAGCAGCGGATGCTCGGCGCGCAGCACGCGCACCGGCGCGTCCTCGCGGGTCACGCGGCCCTTGCCCAGGCGCAGGGGAAACGGCGCCGCACGCACGCCGGCCGCCTCGGCGTTGAACTCGACGTCCTTGTGATAGAAGACCACGAGCCGGCCGCCCTGCCGCGCAAACTCCAGCAGGCGCGCGAACGCGGCCCGCGCCGCCTCCTGGCGGCCCAGCGCGCGCGAATCGACCAGGATCGTGGCGAGCCCCTCCAGGCGGCCCACCATCAGGTCCTCGGCGCCCAGGAGCACCAGATCGACGCCCAACGCGCGCAGCACGCTCTCCGCCGTGTCGTCGACGCCGCGCACCAGTCCCACGCGCAGACCGGCCGGGACGCGGGCGTCCACCTTGTGGAGGAGGACCTGGAGGCGTTCGTCGTTCGCCGAGAGTTGCAGTGGCACGACCCCCGGTGCCAGGTCCTCCGGCACGCGCAGCGTGACGTCCACCGTGGCGAGACGTGCCTCGTCGAGGAGGACCGTCCCGGGCAGATCGGCCACGAACCCGGCCGGGGCGCGCAGGGCCAGTCGCGTGGTGAGCGGCCTGGCGGTGTTGCGGCGCACCTGCAGGGCGAAACGCACCTCGCCGCGGCCGGGCACGACGAGCAGTGCACGCGGCGTGACCTGGAGGTCCAGCGGCGGGCGCAGGCTGACCGGCACCCAGAGCGGCATCCGGAACTCCTGCCCCGAGAGGCGGAAGCCGAGCTCCACGGCGATCGGCGGGCGGTAGCGCTCCGTGGGGATCGGGCCGAGCGGGCCGTCCTCCATCTGCAGCGCGGGCGTGGCGCGCACATGTACGGCGGTACCGCCGCGCGGCGCGACCTGGATGCCGCCATCGCGGCGCGCGGCCGAGAACTCCAGCGGCAGCTCCTCGCCGCCGTGGACGCGCACGTCCTCCAGACGATGCAGGCCGCCGTTGTGGATCTGGATGGTGAACGCCAGCGGCTCGCCCGCCACCGCCACGGAGTCCGGCGGCAGCTCCACCGCGGCCCGCACCCCGCTGCCGTGCAGCACCACGCGCTCGAGGGCCTCGAGCCGGCGGCGCAGTCGGAGATCCAGCTCGGTGCCCGGTTCACGCGGCACGGCCTGGAGCCGGGCGCGGACCTCGAGGGCACGCTGCACCAGGACCGAGGGCTCGGAGAGCGAGCGTTCCAGGCCGGCCTCGAGCGCGGCGCGCAGTGCGGCGCGGTCGACGGTCTCCGGCAGGAGCTCGTACACGGTCCGCAGCCCTTCGGTGAGCGATCGTGCGCCCTCGCCGGGCAGCATCGACTCGAGGCGGAACGCAGGCTCCATGAGCACGTCGATCGGCTCGATCGGCATCTGCGAGCGATGCTCCCCCAGCGCCGCGTAGGCCAGCCGCCGCAGCGTGTCGCCGCGCGCGAACTCGATCTGATCGACGGGCAGCTGCAGGTCGCCGGGGCGCTCGGGCACCGGCATGCGGAAGAGCCGTGGGATCGCGATCGGCGCGCCGCGCACCCGGGTCGCCTTGGCGTCGCCGGCGAGGCGCACGGCCTCGGGCAGGATCTCCAGCACCGCGAGATCGTTGCCGTGGTTGTCCTCCTCCTGATGCGGCGTCAGGACCACGTCCGGCGCGATGCGCCGCAGCAGCTCGGCCAGGCGCCGCACGGCGACGTCGCGGCCCCACACCGCGATCGCGTCGGCCCCTGAGCGGCAGAAGCCGTCGTCGCGCAGCTTGGCGTGCCAGAGGGTCACCCCCAGGCGCGCCGCCGCGGCCTCGGCCTCGAGGGTGCGCAGGCGTCCCAGCTCGTCGCCGAGCTCGGGCCCGCGGCTGTTCTGGCCGCCCTCGCCGCGGGTCATGAGGACCACGTGGACGCGCCAGCCGGACTGGAAGCGCAGGTAGGCGGCCGGCAGGCTCCAGATGTCGTCGGGATGCGAGACGACGACCGCGGCGGTCCAGTCGGTCCGCGCGTCCAACACGGCCTGGTGGAGGGCGACGTAGCCGGTCTCGGCGTTGGCGATGATCCGGCGCAGGAGTTCGGCCTCCTGCGCCGGCAGGGCGGTGGCGAGCAGCAGGCCGGCGCCGACGGCCAGCGCCCGCACCTGGTTCGCCTCGACGCGCCGGCGGGGCTGCCCCCGCGGCGGCGTCATTTGCCGTTGCGCCTGCCCGTGCCCTCCACGGGAGCTTCTTCCTTGTCCTTGTCGGGCTGGGGCTGGGTCCCCGGCTCACCGCGGCCCGGGGCGGGCCGGACCCGCACCTGCGGCTGCATCTCCATCGCGCTGCGCATCCCCATGGTCGCGCCGACGCCGAGGGCCGTGCCACCGATCAGGATGAGGGTCTCCGGACCCCAGGGACCTTCGCTGTAGCTGGTGAAGCCCTCGCCGTCGGAGCGGGTCCACCCCATGGCGCCGAACAGATGCTTGGTGAGGCTGCTCTGGTCGGGCAGCAGCTGCAGGTCGAGCGGGATCTCGTCGTTGTCGATGGGCAGGAACGCCAGCACGCTGGTCAGGCCCTGGTAGTAGCCCTCGAAGGTGGACTTCCAATCGGTGAACGACACCGCCTCGATGCCCTCCTTGGGCATCTTGGCGAGGAAGGCACTGAACTCGGCGTTGTTGCGGACGTCGCCCTTGCCGTCCTTGGCGTCGGGCGCGCGGTCCATCCGGTCCAGCGCGCGCTTCACGTCGCTGCCCGAGAAGCCGGCCACCAGGAAGTCCTTCTTGAATGCGAAGGTCGGCGAGAAGCCGCCCAGCATGTTCAGACCGCCACCGCCGCCCATGCCGCCCAACTCCTCGAAGCGCAGGCGCAGGACGTGCATCTGCGTGCCCTGGCGGTCGACGCTGTCGAGCGAGACCACGCCCTGGCTCATCTTGGTGAGCGCGTTCAGCGCCTTGAGCAGGCGCTCCTGGTCCTTCACCTTGACCAGGTAGGCGCCCTCGGGCGGGTTGGTGATCGTGGCCATCGGCATCGACCACGCGACGTAGCTGTCCCCCAGCGCGCCGAAGAGGTCCTCGCGCAGGTTCACGCCGATCTGCTCCTCGTACGGCTTCATCATCGCCTCGAGGTGCTGGTGGACCTTCGGGTCGTAGGCCTTCACCGCCGCCATCAACCCGTCGTAGATGGCCGTGACGTCGAACGTGCTGGCGCTCACCGACACCGCGTCCTTGGGCACCCAGGGCAGGAAGCTCATGTCCAGCGGGCGGTGGCTGCCGGCGAAGAACCCCTTGCGCTGCGGCTGGGGCGCGTGGGTGAACGAGCGGCCGACGCTGCGGCCGTTCTCGTAGCTGAAGGTGCCGGCCATCGACACGATGCTGCGCAGGCCCAGCGCGTCGATCGCGCGCTCGACGCCGTCGATGTCGAGCTCGGGCGGGAAGTCGGGCGCGTTCTCCGCGGCGAGGCGCAGCGCCTGCATGGCGAAGTCGAACACCGGGCCGGGCTGGAAGAAGAACTCCATCTCGGCGCCCTGCGAGGACACGTGCTTGGCCGCGGCCTTGTAGTTTGCGCTCGCGGTGAGCACGTCCTTGTTGCCGGCCAGCGCGCCGAGCACCGACTTCACCTCGTCGGGCAGCGTGCCGAACACCAGCCCGGAACCGACGTACGCCCAGTTGAGCGACATCGAGGAGAACGGCGTCTGCAGGCTCACCAGCGTGAGGTCGCCGACCTTGCTCTCGCTGCGCGTGAGCATGCCCTGGGCCCTGGCCTCGAGCTGGCCCATCCCGTAGTCGAGGACCTTCTTCCAGATCGGCATGCTCTCCCCCATCTCGAGGTGCAGCACGATGCCCACCGACGGCATCGGCCCGCTGCCGGTCTGCTCCACGCCCAGCTTGGTGAGCGCCGCGCTCATGCCGTGCACGCGCAGCTTCATCAGCTCCTCGGGGGCGAAGGGGATCACCCCCTGCTTGTGCAGCTCAGCCGCCTGCATGAGGGCCTGCTTCCACTCCTGGTCGAGGCGCTTGCGGGCCTCCGCGAAGAAGTCCTGGACCTCCCCCTCCTTCCACATGCGCATCAACGGCACCTGGTCGATCTTGGCCATGGTGGCGTCGAGGTCGGGCATCGTGACCATCAGGATCGTGCCCTCGGGGAGCGCACGCTTGAGCGTGCTCTTCTGCGCCACTACTGGCGCGGCCAGCAGCAGCGGCAGCAGGAAGGCGGTCTGGGCGGGGCGGAACGACATCTTGGATACTCCTTGCGGGCTTGGCTCCCCGGCGGCCGGGGCACTCGTTGGTTGATCTAGGGGAAACGTGGACTCCGCCACGCGGGAAACTTTCACCAGGGTGGCGGTCAGGCGCCGGCACGGGCCTTCTTACGGGCGGATGCCATCGGGTCCGGCCCGCCAGCCTGTCCAGGTCCGGGGCCGGCCCCGCCACCCCGGAGCGGGGTCACTTGCGGGTGATCTGCTGCAGGTAGGTCCTGAGCTCCTTCTCCTTCTCGGCGAGGACCTTCTCATAGGCACCGATGGCCTTGACCACCGCGGCACCGTTCTTGGCGAACGCATTGGTGATCTCCATCATCGCCGCGGTGGCCTGCTTGTCGCCCCCGCGCATGCCGAATGCGATGTTGAACGCGGCCTGGAACACCAGCGCGTCGTTGGTCTTGGGCTCGTTCTCGCCGTTGATGTCGTAGACCTTGAACCAGCTGTTCATGCTGGGCACGCCGCCCTTGGCGATGTGCTGCTGGCCGAAGTGGGCGGCCACGCCATCGGTGTAGAAGCGCTCCGCGAACCCGCCCACGCCGCGCACGAACCACAGCGGCAGCTCCACGCCGCCTTCGGCGCCGAGCGCGTGGGCGTAGCTCATGCCCACCGCGTGGCGCACCCAGTAGGCGCCCCAGTCCTTCTCGTGATTCACGAGCGCGACCCGGAACTCGCCCCCGAGCTGCGGGATGTCGAAGTCGGCATCGGCGAGGAACGTGCCGTAGGCCGAGCCGCCGGCGCCGAACCGCGTGCCGAACTCCTTGTACTCGTCGACCGAGGCGGTGATGAACACCGTGGGCCGCCGGGCCGGCGAGGGCTCCTTGCCGGCGAAGATCTGCTTGACGGTCTCGTAGCCCTCGTCGATCGGCGCCTTGTACGTGGCCAGCACGTCCGCGAGCGGAAGGTTGCTCAGCACGTTGCAGTAGGTGGTGCGCAGCAGCCAGGGCGTGCGGACGTCGGCGTGGAACTTGTTGGCCTCGTCCTCGCTCACCCACTTGCCGTCGGGGAGCTGGAACTGCGTGGCGGCCTTCTCGGCGTCCTCCTTGGCGATCAGCATCCCGGTCTTCGGGTGGCGCACCTTGCCCGCGGCGAACTGGCGATACTCGAACTTGCTGACCAGCTGGCCCTCGTGGCGGAAGACGCCCTTCTTCGCGTCGGCCACCGCGTCCTTGGGCACCCACACGCCATCCACCCACTCCATGCCCTTGGCCTTCATCTCGGCCTCGGTGTCGGCCTTCTCCAGCGCCTCGGCCTTGGCCTTGGGCAGCCACTGGTCCCCGCGCTTCACGAACCCCAGGGCGCGCAGCGCCTCCTCGTTCTTGGGATCGAGCTTGATGACCTTCTGCAGGATGCGTTCCTGATCCTTGGGGAAGCCCTTGTCCTTGGCGAAGCGCGCCGCCTCGAGGAGGAGGCGGATGTCGTTCTTCGCCTTCTCCTCCATCTGGCGGAGTTGCGTGGCCTGCTGGCCCTTGGTGCCCTGCTGCGCGGGGAGCGCCGCGGCGGAGAGGAGTGCGAGCAGTAGGAGGGGGAGCGTTCTCATGGGCGGGTGCCGTGCGGGGGAAGGGACACGGTGAGGCGGCCCCACGCGGCGAATCGCGCAGGATACCCGCGGGCCCGGGCCCGCGCCCTCACGTGCCTGTGGCCTGGCTGTGTTCGGCGTTCCAGAGGTCCTCGGGGGTGAACCGGCGCCAGGAGGGCAGGCGTTCGTGGCCGGCGAGGCTGAGGTAGGGAGACCAGCGCGGACGGCTCGGCTTGCGCAGGAGCCGCAGTCCGGCCTCGTGCAGGGTGCGATCCGCCTTGCGCGCGTTGCAGCGGACGCAGGCGAGGACGCAGTTGTCCCAGGACGTGCGCCCGCCGCGGGAGCGCGGCACCACGTGATCGATGCTGAGCCGCTCGGGCGAGGAACGCCGCCCGCAGTACTGGCAGGTGTTGTTGTCGCGCTGGTAGAGATTGCGCCGCGTGAACGGCGCCTCGTGCGCCGGCACGCGGTCGTAGATGCGCAGCTGGATCACCTCCGGCGCAGGGATGCTGCGCGAGGAACAGCGGATCCAGCGCGTGCTCGGCGGCAGGGGCAGGCTCACCCAGTCCCAGAACTCGTGGGTCTGGAGGGTGTCGGTGGCGACCACGCGGGCCACCTCCTGGAAGACCATGGAGACGGCGCGGCGCACCGTGGTGACGTGCACCGGGATCCAGGAGCGGTTGAGGACCAGCGCAGGCTGGTCCAGAACCGTCCGAACTGCTCTTACCGCCACCTCCATCGGGAACGACGCCTCGTAGTGCTCAGCGGGGATCGCATGAAAACCGTCGGAAGTCTAGGAACCGCGGCTTGACGGGCAACGGGCGGCGCGGGGCCGACCCCGGCCGGTGCCGGGGTCCACCCGCCGCGGAACTCCGGCGGCGCGTCGTCCCCCGCGCGGCTGGGTCACTCCCCGGCCCTCACCCGTGCCGGAGGCGCGCACCCGCCCCGACGGCCGCGATGGGTGCTGGGAACGGCGCACGGGGAACCGGGCACGACGCTCCGCCGGAGAGGCGCGGGGCGCGACGATGCTCGCCAGCGGCCGCCCAGTGGTGGGCGTCTCGAGCCTGCAGGATGGCCGCGGGCGCCGTTGCGCGGCGTTTGGGGCGTCGATACATTCGGCCGTCTTTTTCTGCGGCGAGGGACGAGCCATGCACTGCACCTTTTCCATCCCCTTCTGGATCCTGGCAGGCCTTTGCCTGGCGCTGCCCGCATGCAAGTCCGATGGCAGCGCGTCGTCGGGCAAGGGCGACGGCGTGAGCGCCGTCCAGTTCGACGACATCCCGGTGCCGGACGGGATGAAGCTCGTCTCGCAGCATCACGAGAGCCACTCCGTCCAGGTCGGTGGCTACCGCTACGCCGACTTCGTCTACCGGGGCTCGGACCCGATCGACCAGGTCGCGGCCTACATGCTGCAGCGGATGCCGCAGCACTCTTGGAAGGCTGTGAAGGAGGATGCGAGCTCCGCCGACACCCGCGTCCTGCGCTTCGAACGGGATGCCTACCGGGTCGAGTGCACCATCACCCGGGAGAGCCGGACGACCACGATGAACGTCCAGGTCCGGACCAACTTGAACGAGCGCTGATTCCATGACCCAGAACGTCCCCCCCCGCCCCGAAGGCCAGATCACGCCGAGCTCCATCGAGCTCTTCTGGGAGACTCACCGGCAGAAGGTCATGGTGATTCTCACGCTCCTGGTCGTTGCGCTGGCCGTGAATTACGGTATTCAGTATTATCAGCGCCTCCAGCACAACAAGAAGTGGTCGGAGTTCAACCAAAGTGCTGGATTGGACAAGGGTTACGCTGTCCCAGGCGACCTGCTCTGGCTCCTCGAGCAGAACCAGGGCGGTGGCGGGCAGATGCTCCAGTTCTATGTGGGCAACACGCAACTCGAGCTGCTGACGGGACTTGCCGGCGACCTCAAGGACGCCGATCAGGCCAGGCTGGAGCAGGAGTTGCAGAAGGCTCGGGGCACTCCCCAGGAACCGCTGGTCCTCTGGCTCATGGCGAATCGCGAAGTCGCCCAGGAGAGCTGGGATGCCGCCAGGAAGCACCTGGAGGAGATCCAGGCGCGGTTCCCCAAGCACTTCCTCACCCAGGAATCCGAGTATCCCGTCCAGTACCGGTTCGACCGGAATGCCAAGAAGAACCGCGAGGCCGCGGCCACGAACCCCACCACCAAGCCGGCCAAGCCCGACCTCGCTCCCAGCGTCCAGGGCAGCGCGGTGGCGCTCCTCCTCCGGCACATCGAGTCCACGCAGAAGTTCCGCTCCGAGCACGCCAGGCTCTACCAGGCCCCTGAGCCGGATCCGCTCCCTGTGGCCGTCGTGAAGACCAGCCTCGGGGAATTCAAGATCCGCTTCTACAAGGCCAAGGCTCCCAAGCACGTGGACAACTTCGTCGCGAAGGCGAAGGAAGGCTTCTTCAACGGCGTGCGGATCGATGAGGTGGTGCGCCAGGGCCAGGGGTCCCTCTTCGCCAGCCAGACCCCAGCCGAGTTCCACCTGGGCCTCTCCTCGACCAAGGGTCAGGACGATCGCACGCTCTGGAACCGCTCGGAGCCCAGCAAGACCCTCCTCGACTTCGAGAGCAACGATCTCAGCCACTTCCCTGGCATGGTCGCCGCGACACCGGAAGGTGAAGGCAAGTCCTCAGGCGAGCGCGTGTGGATCAACGTCACCGATGCCGCCCTGGCCCAGGACGGGGGACGGGTGATCTTCGGGCGGGTGGTCGAGGGTCTGGATGTCCTCAAGGCGATCTCCGAGGCGCCCTTCTCGACCGAAGACGAGAACCGTGCAGGGCGCGGTCGCCCGCTCCAGAACATCGAGATCGAGTCGATCACGATCGTGGAGAACTAGCTCTCCACGTCGGCGCCGGCGGTACGCAACCCCCCGTTGGGGCTGGGCGGCCAGGGCCAATCCTGGGCAGCCTCTGCACATGTCGATAGGACCGTGGAGAAGGGCACCCATCAATCAGGCGCCCAGGCTGCCCGTGGGTCGAGGACGCTGCGGCCCCTGAATCAGCCTTCCAGGTCCTTGCCGAGACTCTTCAGGGCTTCGTAGATCCGCTCGAAGTCCTCACGCGGCCCCGTCTCGATCAGGATCTTCGAGCGCTTGCGCCCGTAGCGCACGTGGACCTTGGCGTTCAGCGCCTG
Source organism: Planctomycetota bacterium (assembly GCA_020849665.1). GTDB lineage: Bacteria > Planctomycetota > UBA1135 > UBA1135 > UBA2386 > JADLFX01. Next base: position 8,861 of record JADLFX010000048.1, read on the forward strand.
GCCCAGGTTGGCCTCGAGTTCGTCTACCCACACGGGACGGCCTCGATCCTTGCGTTCGACCTTGGCTGGTCCGGCCTCCAGGGGAACGGCCGCGTTCACGCCCTGCACCAGCTCCTCCACCTGGCGGACGCTGAGCTTTTTGCGCAGGCACTCCTCGGCAACCCGGATCTGCTCGTCCGCATTCCTCAGCCCGAGGATCGCGCGGGCATGGCCCATGGTCAGTGTTCCACGTGAAACATGCGCCTGGACCTCTTCAGGCAGCTCCAAGAGGCGGATGAAGTTCGTGACCGTCGTGCGATCCAGCCCCACCTGACGCCCCACTTCCTCGGCGGAGCCCTTCACGGCAGCCTGCAACTTCTGGAACGCCCGAGCCTTCTCGAGGGCCCCGAGGTCCGTCCGTTGCAGATTCTCCACCAGGCTGGCGACGGCCACTTGTTGGTCGGTCATCTCGCGGACCAGTGCGGGAATCCGCTCCAATCCGGCCAGCTTCGCGGCCCGCCAACGTCGCTCCCCGGCGATCAGTTCGAACCGGTCCTTCACCTTGCGGACCAAGATCGGCTGGAGGATGCCGTTGCTGCGGACCGAGGCCGCGAGGGCCTGGAGCTCTGACTCCTCGAACTCCCTTCTCGGCTGGTGCGGACTCGGCGCTACCGACCCCACCTCCAAGTGCTGGATCTCCTCGCCAGAGGTGTTGGCACCCTGCGAGGACAAGAAGAAATCGAGACCTCTACCGAGTCGACGTTCGACCATGCACCACCTCCCGAACGAAGTCTGCGTAGGCAAGCGCGCCTTTGCAGAACAGGTTGTACTCGAAGATCGTCTTGCCATGGCTGGCCGCCTCGACCAGCTGCATGTCGCGGAAGATCAACGACTCAAAGACTTTGGGACCGAGGTTCTGGCGCAGATCCTGCACCACATCCCTGGCGATCGGGTGCCTCTGGTCGACCATGGTCACCAGGACCCCCATCAGCTCGCCGTGCCCAGGAAACTGCGCCTGGGCCTGCTCCAGCGTGCGGAGCATCTGGCTCAACCCCTGCATCGCGAGGAACTCGGCCTGGACGGGGATCAGGACCTCCTGGCAGAGCTGGAGCCCGGCCCAGCCCCAATGGTCCATGCGGGGTGGGCAGTCGACGACCAGCCATTCGAACCCACCCTTCTCGAGCTCTGCGCTGAGCCGAACGAGCCCTCTCGTGTCGAGCTTCGTGTCGGGGCCCAGATTCCGCGAGGAACCCGACGAGGGCAGGAGCCAGAGCTCACCGCTGACCCGGCGGAGGAGAGCGAAGACCCCCTCGGCACCAGACTCGCCCGCGGCCTCGTCCAGCCCCATCGACTGGATGGCCAGCGTCGCGTTTCCCTGGGGGTCGAGGTCGATGAGCGCGACGCGGCGACCTGAAAGCGCGAGCCCGTGCGCCAGGTGGATCGCGGTGGTCGTCTTGCCTACGCCACCTTTCTGGTTCGCTACCGCCACGGACCGCAAGCGCGCATCCCTCCAAGCCAAGCGAGATCGCGCGGGATTGTGCCAGGAGGATGGGATCGGGGCGAGATCACACTTTGCGGTTTCCATCGCGGCGGGCTTATCCTCGCAGCGATGCGCGGCGTGTGGACCGGTGTGACGCTCGAACTCCGTGCGCTGCCGCGGGCGCTGCACATCGCGCTTGCAGCGCTCACGGTGGTGTGGCTCCTCGTGGCACGCCTGCAGGAGCCCGCATTCGCTCGCAACCTCGGCCTGCCGCTCTCCAGGGCTGCTGCAGGCGCGATCCTGTGGGTTGGCCTCGTCCTCATGCCCCTGGTGTTCGCCACGAACACTGGGCCGGATGCCGAGGGCCTGGTTCCGCGCGCGCACCAGAGGCGACTCCGCGAGATTGCCGTAATATCTATTTCTACAATGTGTTACGGAGTCCTCTTCGCAGGCTTCACCCTGGCCACCTGTGCGGTGGTCGACTTTATTACGCTTGGGCGAATGTTGACCATCCTGCCGCTCCAAGCCCTCCTCGCGGCGCTCCTCGTGCTGGCACCGCTCGCAACCCTGGGCCCCGGCCTCGCCGCCCTACGCTGGCGCACGCCCTACCTGCTCCTCGCGTGGCTCGTGGTCGCAGTGCTCCAGCTCGGCCGGCCCGAGTCCGAACTCCTGGTGCGTGCCGTGTCGGGCACATCCACCGCTCTGGATCCTCGCATGCTCATCTCCAGCGCGCTCTGGACCGGCGCGGGATTCGCACTCTCCGCAGGGCTCCTCGTATCCAAGCCCAGGACCTGATCCATGCGCATCGCCATCCTCGGAGACGTGCACAGCAACCTCCCCGCTCTGCGGCGGGTGATCGACGCGGCGCGGCGCGAGTCGATCGATCACTGGGTCCAGGTGGGGGACGTGGTCGGCTACGGCGCGGAGCCGCGCGAGTGCATCGACCTGCTCCGTTCGTTGGGCGCCACGGTGTGCATCGGCAACCACGACGCGGCGGTTCTGGGGATGCTCGACGCCTCGTACTTCAACCACTACGCGCGCGTGGCGATCGACTGGACCCGCTCCCAACTGCGCACGCAGGACATCCAGTACCTGAAGTCCCTGCCCTTCGTGGTCGAACACCACGAGTACACGCTCACGCACGGCACGCTGCGCATGCCGGAACAGTTCGGCTACGTGCTCACGGTGGTGGAGGCGAAGGAGTCGCTGCGGCGGCAGAAGACCAGGATGGGCTTCGTGGGCCACTCCCACGTGCCCGCGGTGTACCTCGAGCGCACCGATCACGCCGATCTCGACGCGATGTACGCCCCAGAACTCGAGACCTCCACCGAGCACTGCCACAAGGTGCTGATGAACGTGGGCAGCGTGGGCCAGCCACGCGACGAGGACCCCCGCGCCGCATTCGCCATCTACGACACCGACCGGCAGCGCATCTGGATCAGGCGTGTCGAGTACGACATCGCCGCGGCCCAGCGCACCATCCTCGCGGCCGGGCTCCCCGACGTGCTGGCACGCCGCCTCGACCTCGGCGTCTGACGCGCCCGCAGCGGGCCACCTGCGCCGCGCTCAGGCTCCCGCGACGGCGCGCACCGAGTCCTCGAAGGCGCGCAGCGCCTCGGCCGCCTCGTCGGCCAGCGCGGGAGCCACGAGGCCGAGCAGGCAGCGGATCTGCTCCGGCGCGAGACCCTTGTCGAGATCGCCGTCCTCGCAGTCCGGGTGCAGGATCGGCTCCTCGTGCGCCCCAAGCGCGAGGGTGGGGAGGGCATCCTCGCTGACCGGCGCGCGCGCCTTCGCGAGCAGCTCGTGGAGGTTCACGCCGCGCAGGATGAGCAGCTCCCAGGGCTTGGTGTCGAGCCGGCGCGCGAAGAGCTCGTGCAGGGCGATCACGTGCCGGCACGGCGTGTCGACCGCCGCGCACGAACACGCCGCGCTCACGCGCCGGCGATCGGGGTAGATCGACTCCTTGGCGATGCGCGCCACCAGGCGGTCGAAGGAGCGCGGCACGCGGCCCTGACCGAGCGCCTCCATCATGCTCGCGGCGCGCCGCATGCCTCGCGCCACCTGTGGCCAGACCTTCACCGGCAAGGTCGGCACGTGCAGGTGCACCTCCTGGATCGAACCCATCGCGCCTTCCAGCTCGGCATGGATCCCGCCCGGCTGCACCCGCACCTGGCGCACCGAGCGCACCACCTCCAGCGCGCTCGCCAGACTCTGGTCGTCGACACCGCGCAGCTGGTCGCGGCGCCAGCGTTCGCCCAGCGTCATCGGCTTCTTGTCGCTCACGTCAACGCCTCCTTCCGATCCAGGATGATCAGGCGCCGCAGCTCGTCGTTGCTGAGCTCGGTGAGCCAGCTCTCGCCGGCGCCGAGCAGCGTGTTGGCGACCTCCCGCTTCTGCTCGAGCATGGCCTGGATGCGCTCCTCCAGGGTGCCGGTGCACACGAACTTGTGCACGAACACGTTGCGTTGCTGGCCGATGCGGAACGCCCGGTCGGTGGCCTGGTCTTCCACCGCCGGATTCCACCAGCGGTCGAAGTGGAACACGCGGTTGGCCATGGTGAGGTTGAGGCCCGTGCCACCGGCCTTGAGCGAGAGCACGAACACGCGCGGCGACTCCTCGGTCCCGGTCTGGAAGTGCGCCACCATGTTCTCGCGCTCCTTCTGCGGCACGCTGCCGTGCAGGAAGAGCACCGATTGCCCCAGCACGCCCTCCAGGTGCGCCTTGAGCAGGGACCCCATCTCCTTGAACTGCGTGAACACGAGGCAGCGATCGCCCTCCTCCAACGCCTCCTGGAGCATCTCGGTGAGCAGGTCGAGCTTGCCGGAGCGGCCCGGGAGGGGCGAGCCATCGCTCAGATAGTGCGCAGGATGGTTGCACACCTGCTTGAGGCGCAGGAGCGTGGTGAGGATCGCCCCGCGGCGCTGCATCGTCGCGCCGGCCCGCTCCACCTCGCTCAGGCCCTTGCGCACCACGGCCTCGTACAGGATCGCCTGTTCGCGGCTCAGGCTGGCGGCCACCACCTGCTCGGACTTCTCCGGCAGGTCGCTGATGATCTCCGGGTCGGTCTTCAACCGGCGCAGCACGAAGGGGCGCACGAGGCGAGCCAGGGTCGAGGCCGTACCACGGCTGCGCTGGCGCACGATCGGATGCTCGAGCGACTGCAAGAAGCTGGTCTTGCTGCCCAGCAGGCCCTCGTTCAGGAAGTCCATGATCGACCAGAGATCGAGCGGCCGGTTCTCCAGAGGCGTGCCGGTGAGCGCGAGACGGAAGTTGCCGCGCAGGCGCCGTGCCACGCGGGACTGCCGCGTGGTGGGGTTCTTGATGTTCTGCGCCTCGTCGAGCACCACGCCCTCGAACGGCGTCTCGGCCATGAACTCCTCGTCGCGCTGCAGCAGGTTGTAGCTGGTGAGCACGATGTCGGACTCGCGCAGTTCGGCGGCGAACTCCTCCTTGCCGCGCGGCCGTTCCTTGCCGTGATGCATCACCACGCGCAGCTCCGGGGCGAACCGGTGCAGCTCGCGGCGCCAGTTGCCGAGCACGCTCACCGGGCACACGATCAGCACCGGGCCGCGGCGCTTGGGATCGAGGCGCCAGTCGAGGAGCACGGCGATCGCCTGCACGGTCTTGCCCAGACCCATGTCGTCGGCGAGGCACGCGCCGAAGCCCTGATCGACCAGGAAGTACATCCACGCGTGGCCGCGCGCCTGGTAGGGGCGCAGGGAACCAAGGAAGCCGGGCGGCAGGACGCGGTCCTGCACCGCGCGCGCTTTGTCGAGGTTGTCGGCGAGCTTCTCCAGGCGCGGTCCCGCGTCCAGCGACTCCAGGGCCAGGCCGTGCAGGTGCGACGCTCCGCCGAGCTTGAGCCGCAGGGCCTCGAAGAAGGTCACCTTGGTGCCCTCGCCCTTCGCGCGCTTGGCGAACGCGGCCAGGGCGTCGCGGTCCTTGGGCGTGAGCAGCACCGGCCCCCGGTCCAGGAACACCACCGGGGAGCGGGCGTGGACCAGCGCCTCGAACTCGCGATCCTGCAGCTCCTGGTCGCCCAGGGCGATGCGCCACTGGAACTCGAACCAGGGACGATTCAGCTCGGCCCCTCCCTTCTCGATCAGGCTGACCCGCGCGGCCAGCCGCTGCATGCGCTCCAGGCCGGGCAGGGAGATCTCGAAGCCTTCGCTCTCCAGGAGCGGGAGGTGATCGAGCACCTGGTCCAGCTCGGCCCGGTTCAGCGACGCGCGGCCGTCGCCCATGTTCATGGCCCGGCGCAACACGGGCACCTTGCGCGCCACCTCCTCCAGGCCCTGCTCCAGCTCGTGCAGACCCTCGCGCGCCAGGCGGTCCTCGAAGAGCCGCTCCTGCATGCGCAGCTTCAACTCCTCCAACGGGAGGCGCACGGTGGAGCCGGGACGCGGGCGCACCAGCAGCTGGATGCCCCAGGGCATGCCCTCCTCGAGCTCCTTGTCCGGGGCCAGGATCTGCAGCACCGTCTGCGGGCGAGGACGCCAGAACTCGCGCGGCAGGGGCTCGGCTTCCGCGACCCCCGGCCGGAACGACGCGCCGCACGCGTCGACGGCGTGCTGCAGGAAGCTGACCACGAGGTTCCTTGCGGGCACCGCGTAGACGGGGTCGTCGGCGGTGGCGAAGCGCGCGGTCTGCAGGGCTTCGGGCGCGGTGTCGGCGAGGGCCGCGAGCGCCCGCGCCGCACGCTCGTCGTAGCGCGGGATGAAGTGGTAGAGCCCCTTGCGAGCCGGGGCATAGCTGCCGGCCCGGAGCATCCCCAGGGCGAGGCGGCTCAGGCCGCTCAGGAAGCGCAACGAGGGGCTCGCGCCGTCGCCGGGCAGCGAGGCCAGCACGTCGAGGGCAGCCGGGAGCGGCAGACCCAGGCCGGGGAGGCGCCAGAGTCCGGGCACCCAGCGGCGGGCGCGCAGGTGCGCCAGGGCCTCCTCGTCGTCGCTGCGCAGCGGATCGAGCGTGGCTTCATCGGTGGGCAGGAGCACCTCCAGTTCCACCGGCTCGAGACGGCCGAGGACCGGCTCCGGCAGGTGCTCCCGCACCGCCGGGGCGCCGCCCGGAGCGTAGAACGCGACCCGGGACGCGCCGGACTGGCGGGCGTGCAGGTAGACGGCTTCGAGGGGGACGGGTGCCAAAGGAGGAAGCCGGCGATTCTCGCGGAAAGCCGGGCGACGCGCACGCCGCCGGAGCCCCGGAACATGGATCTCTTCGTGCCGCGCACGCCGCCGTTCCAGGCGGGGCCGCGGTGGCGGCCGGAGGCAGGGGCCCGGGTCCGGCAGCCCGGACCCACCCCGGGGACGGTCAGGAGGGCTGCGACCCGGCGGGTTCCAGGCGCTGCCGAGCGCCCGGACCGCAGGTCACTCGTGCTTGTGCTCCTTCGTCCGCGGCGTCTTCCACAGGTAGTGGGTGTCCGGCTCCGCGATCGGCGCCCGTTTCGCGTGGATCGGGTTCACGGCCTTGCGGGTCGAGAAGTCGGTGAGCGTGAACACGAAGAGCAGCGCCAGGAACGCGAACGAGCTCAGGATGAAGATGTTGTTGATCGCCGTGTCGTAGCGCAGGTGCATGAAGAAGGTCATGACCAGCGCCGCCTTCACCGCGGCGACCAGCATGGCGATCACCATGTTGGCGCTGCCGAAATCGACTTGAGACACGCCGACGGTGATGATGGTGAGGATGACCAGGGTGAGGAACACCTTGGTCAGGATCGCGACGGTCGAGACGTGATGGTGGGTGACCAGCACGGGGGCCCCGGGGGCGTGACCGTGGGCCTCGGCGTGTGCGGAATGCGCGCTCATCTCACGGCACCAGATAGAGCAAGGGGAAGAGGAAGATCCAGATGAGGTCGACGAGGTGCCAGTACAGGCCCACGAGGTCGACCGGCAGGTAGTAGCCGCCGTAGAAGCGGCCCTTCGCCCCGCCCTTCATCACCCAGAGGATCAGGAGCATGCCGATCAGCACGTGGAGGCCGTGGATCGCGGTCATGGTCCAGTAGAAGTTGAAGAAGAGGTGGCCGTTCTCCACCCCGGCCATGACGTGGTCGTGGTCGCTGAACCAGCGTGCCGGCACAAGGCCGTGGCTGACCTTGGCGGCGTACTCGAAGTACTTGACCACCAGGAAGCCCAGCCCGCAGAGCACGGTGATGCCCAGCATCTTCTGCATCAACGCCTTCTGGCTGAGCTGCGCCGCGCGCACGCCCATGGCCATCGTGTACGACGAGAAGAGCAGGATGAGCGTGTTGAGCGCGCCCAGCCGCCAGTTGAGCTGGTGGCCGCCGACCTTGAAGGTCTCCGGATAGACGCCGTGGTAGTAGAAGTACGCGGCGAAGAGCCCGCCGAAGAGCAGGACTTCGGTGGCCAGGAAGAGCCACATCGCCAGCTTGTCGGCCGAGAACTCGGCCTCGGCCGTGTCGAAGTGGTGCGCGACGACGTGCGGGACGAAGCCCGGCGGGGCCGGAACCACCACGCCGTGGTGGTGCGCGTCATGACCGGCGCCGTGGCCGCCCGCTTCTTGGGGAGTGTGCATCTCAGCTCTTCGGGTTGAGGACGCTGTAGTCGTAGACCTCGCGGGTCACCACCGGCGGACGCTCGAAGTTCTCCAGGGGTGGAGGCGAGGGGCTGTCCCATTCGAGGGTCACGCCGCCCCACTCGTTGCGCCGGGCCTTGCGGACGCCCAGCAGCGAGTGCAGCAGGTAGGCCACCATGATCGCGAAGCCCACGCCCAGGATGACCGCGCCTACCGTCGACGCCTGGTGATAGGGCGTCCAGCGCTCCAGATAGGTGGCGTAGCGCCGGATCTGGCCCTGCGACCCCATGATGAACTGCGGCAGGAAGGTCAGGTTGAAGCCGACGAAGATCAGCAGGCAGGAGAGCTTGGCCCAGGCCTCGGAGTACATGACCCCGAACATCTTCGGCCACCAGTGGTGGACGCCGGCGAAGAACGCGATCGCCGTCGAACCCATCATCACGTAGTGGAAGTGCGCCACCACGTAGTAGGTCATGTGCAGGTGGATGTTCACCGACAGGGTCGCGAGGAAGATCCCGGTGAGCCCGCCGATCGCGAAGATGATCAGGAACACCAGCGCGTAGAGCATCGGCGTGGTCAGGGCCACCGAGCCCTGCCACACCGTGGCCACCCAGTTGAATTCCTTGATCGCCGACGGGATGCCCACGAAGAAGGTCAGGAACGAGAAGGCCATCATGGCCCACTCGGACTGACCGCTGGTGAACATGTGGTGGCCCCACACCAGGAACGAGATCACCGCGATCGCCAGCGACGAGAACGCCACCATGCGGTAGCCGAACACCGGCTTGCGGCAATGGACCGAGATCACCTCGCTGATCACGCCCATCGCCGGCAGGATCATGATGTAGACCGCCGGGTGGGAGTAGAACCAGAAGAAGTGCTGGAAGAGCACCGGGTCGCCACCCATCTTCGGATCGAAGATGCCGATCCCGTAGACGCGCTCGAACACCAGGAGCAGGAGCGTGATGCCCAGCACCGGCGTGGCGAGGATCTGCAGGAGCGAGGTGGAGTACACCGCCCAGATGAAGAGCGGCATCCGGAACCACGTGAGCCCGGGCGCGCGCAGCTTGTGCGTGGTCACCACGAAGTTCAGCCCGGTGAAGATCGAGCTGAAGCCGACCATGAAGATGCCCAGGCCCATCCAGATCACCGCGGTCGGCGTCTGGATCGAGTACGGCGTGTAGAAGGTCCAGCCCGTGTCCACGCCGCCGAAGATGATCGCGATGGTGGCCAGCACCAGGCCGCAGAGCCACAGATAGAAGCTGGCAAGGTTCAGCCGGGGCAGCGCGACGTCCTTGGCGCCCAGCATCATCGGCAGGACGAAGTTCCCGAGGGCCGCCGGGATCGCCGGGATGATGAAGAAGAACACCATGAACACGCCGTGCAGCGTGAACACCTGGTTGTAGAGCTCGGGATCGAAGATCGCGCCCTCGGGCTTCCACAGGTGCACGCGGATCAGCAGGGCCAGCAGGCCGCCGATCAGGAACGAGGCCACCGTCCCGATCAGGTACATCAGGCCGATGCGCTTGTGGTCGAGGGTCAGCGCCCACGAGCGGAACCCGTGCGTGACGTTCAGATAGTGGGGAGCGCCCGGCTCCTGGCGTGCCTCGGTCTCGGCGACAGGTACGTAGGTGGTCATCGGTGGTCCTCGCGCACGCTCACTTCAGGGTCTTCAGATACTCGATCACTCCGGCCAGCTGCTTCTCGGTGACGAGCTGCTCCGGCCACGGCGCCATTCCGCCCTGCGGAGTCTCCTTGGCGATCTTGGCATTGGGGTTGCGCACCGACTCCTTGATGTACTCGTCGTCGACCGTCACCTTCGCGAGCGGCCCGCCAACGCCCAGGAACACCTCGCGCTCGGTCCTGCCGTAGAGACCCTTGAAGCTCGGACCGACGCGCGGCGTGCCGTCGATCGTGTGACAGATGAAGCAGTTGGCCTTGTAGACCATCTCGCCCAGCTCCTTCGGGTCGGAGGGCTCGGTCTCCCAGGGCCGCGGGCTCTTGTCGTAGTCGGCTTGCGAGATCACGCGCACCTCGCCCCACATCTCCGAGTGGCCCTTGCCGCAGTAGGCGTGGCAGAAGAACTCGAAGGTCTGCCCGATGTACTCCTCGGGCACGCGGAACCAGAGCGACTGGTAGCGCCCGGGCAGCACGTCGCGCTTCACGCGGAACGCGGGGAACGCCAGCCCGTGCAGCACGTCGTCGCTGCGCGTGACGATCTTCACGTTGCGGCCCGCGGGCACGTAGAACACCGGCCGGCCGGTCTTGGGGTCGTAGGAAGGCTGCGTGGCTCCGGGATGGAACACCGCCCAGCCCCACTGCTTGGCGGTCGCCTGGTACTGCAGGCAGTCGCCCGGCGCGACCGTCATGTTGAGCGCGCCCTTCCAGCCCCACACGAACATGATCATCACCAGCACCAGGGGGATGACCGTCCAGGTCACCTCCAGCACGGTGTTGTGGGTGTTGGTCGAGGCCGCGGGCTGGTCCTCGGTCCTCCGGCGCCACTTGATCACCGCGAAGCCGAGCAGGCCGGTGATCAGGACGAAGAAGAACACACTCACCCAGAAGATGAAGTAGTAGAGACCGTCCACGTCCGCGGCGAACGTGGAGGCCGGGGCGGGCATCTGCACCGTCCCGCCTTGCTGGAATGGGGGAAGCATCACGAGTTCAGCACCAGAGCAAGGGAAGCCATCATCAAGGGGTCGCCGGCACCGGCCGCCGGCGCTCGCGCCGCCACAGGAACAACACCAGGCCGCCGATCAGGACGACCGTGATCACACCACCGATCCGCATCACCTGCACGGCCATGAGGCTGTAGGTGCGGGTCCGGTCGTCGTAGCCGTAGCAGGTCAGCAGGATGCGGTCGAAGATCGTCCCCACCTTGCCCTGCGAGGATTCGACGATCCCCAGGCGCAGGTCGCGGCTGCCGAACTCCATCGTGTCGAGGGAGCGCGGGAAGAGGTAGCGGGTCACCGTCCCCTCGGGGGAGAGGAGGATGATCACCGCCGAGTGGTCCCACTGCTTGCTGTACTCGTTCCACTGGTAGCCGAACCCGACCGCGTCCGCGAGCGAACGGATCGGGCCCTCCTCGCCCACCAGGAAGTGCCAATGGTCCCGCGCGCCAGCGCGCGGATAGGCCTCCAGGATCGAGTTGCGCTTGCCGGCGGCCAGCTCCGGACCCTCGCGCGGGTCGATGCTGACCGTGACCACCTCGAAGTCGGAGCCGGGCTCCAGGCTGATCTTGGCCAGACCAGCCACCAGCCCGCGCTGGACCGCTCCGCAGAGCGAGGGACAGCCGTAGTAGTTGAGGTTCAGGACCACCGGGCGCCTGGTCCCGAAGAAGTCGGCGAGGCGCACGGTCTCGCCCCGGTGGTTGCGGAACGCGAGGTTCGGGTCGACCGCCTTGCCCAGGCGGTTCTGGACCAGGGCGTTCTCGTCGACCACGTTGAGGCCGCCCCCCGCACCCTGCGCCCGGACGGCGCCGGCCAGGAGGCCCAGCAGGCAGAGACCCAGGGCGTATCCGGCGTTGCCGCCGGAGTTTGGGGACTTCCTGGGGTGGTTGGGTACGACGTTCACGGAAGGGTCAACGCGGAGGTCGGTTCGGTTCTTGCACCCGTCACTTCTGGGCGCGCTTGACCAGGACCTTCATGGCGGTCTCGATGTCGACGCGCTGGTTGCCGCCGCCCAGGTCCTCGGACCTGGTCAGCTCGCTCGCCTCGCGCGCGCGGAGGTCCAAGACCTCGGCGGCCGGCTGGAGGTCGATCTTCTTGACGCGCTCGCGGTCGATCACGGCCCCGTAGAGCTCCACCATGAGCCAGAGCGAGGCGAAGAGGATCACCATCCACACCACCAGCCAGGTGATGGTCCGCCTGGTGTCGATGTCGTGATCCGGGTCGAAGGGCTTCGGTTGCTCGTCGCCCTTGGGCGCGGCGTGCGCCGCGGGCTGGGTGGCAGTGCTCATGAGCGGGTCTCCTCACCCCTGTCCCGAAGCAGGCCACGGCGCGTGCGCGTCGTGACTTCGAGGCTGGGGGCGGCGTACATGATCCGTGATTCCTGGGCTGGGTTGCGCGTCTTGGCGGTCGGAGGCCGCCGCAGCGGCGCGGTGTGGTTGGGTTTGGCGTCGGTGCTGCGCCGCGTGGCGGCGGCGCCGGTCAGATGTTGTGGAACTGGAGGGACTCGACCAGGCGCGGGTCGCGCTCCGGCAGGAGCGGCGTGCTGCGCACGTTGTTGAGGAAGAGGCCGAACACGAGCGCCAGCAGCCCCACGAACGTGGTGGCGTCGAGCCAGTGCAGGTGCGGGGAATGCCCGTGCAGCGCCGGCATCACGATCCAGTGCAGATCGATCTGGTGCATGACGAGCATCAGCACCGCGCCGAGCGCCAGCAGCGGTCGCGTGCGCTTGACGTGCCGCGACATGAGGAACGCGAACGGCACCAGGAAGTGGCCGACGATCAGGATCTGCCCGACCAGGTACCACGCCCCCGACTTGCGCTCGGCGAACCAGCTCGTCTCCTCGGGCAGGTTCGCATACCAGATCAGCATGTACTGGGAGAAGGTGATGTAGGCCCAGAACACGGTGAAGGCGAAGAGCAGCTTGCCCAGGTCGTGGTAGTGCTCGGAGTTGACCGCGTCCCTGAGGTAGCCCTGGCGCTGCAGGAAGAGGCAGGCCAGCGTGAGCACGGCGATGGTCGAGAGCACGTAGCCCGCGAACATGTACACGCCCCACATGGTCGAGAACCAATGCGGGTCGAGGGACATGAACAGGTCGATCGACGCGAACGTGGTGGTCAGCGCGAAGAGCAGGATCCCCGGCGCGGCGCGCCGCGACATCTTCAGCGTGAGCTGCGGGTCGCCGTTCTGGTCCTGGGACAGCGACGTGCGCCGGAACCAGCTCGCGAGGCCGATCCAGATCACGAAGTAGATGCCGATCCGCACGAAGAAGAACGTGGGATTGAGGTAGCCGCGCTTGCCCGCGATCACCGCGTCGCCCTCGATCGGGTGCACCCAGTGGTGGTAGAGCGTCTCGAAGCCCAGCGCGATCGGCAGGAAGAGCACTGCCATGTAGGGCATCACGCCCATCAGGTTCTCCGCGCTGCGGCGCACGATCACGCTCCAGCCGGCGCGGTAGATGTGCTGCAGCATCACGAAGAACAGCGCGCCCAGGCACAGGCCGAGCGCGAACCCGTACGCGGTGAGGTACGAGAAGAAGAACTGCTTGCGGGTCTCGGGGCCGAGCGCGAGGCCGACCAGGCTCGCGCCCAGGGCCACGGCGCCGGTCAGGAGGCACGCGCGCGCAGGCCCGGCGAGTGCGCCGCCGGGCAGGCGGGTCTGCAGGCCCGGGGCGACGACGTCGATGGGGGGGACGGTGGTGCTGCTCATGTTCGCTCGATCACCTGAGCTGCTGGAGCTCCGAGTTGGACACCTTCATGCGCAGCTGCAGCGCGCGCAGGTAGTGCACGATCGCCCAGCGATCCTCCACGCCCAGCTTGTAGCCATACGCGGGCATGGTGTTCTTGCCGTTCGTGATGGTCTCGAAGATCTGCGCGTCGGGCATGACCGCGGGCGCGAAGCGATCCTCGTAGAACGACGGCAGGCCGGTCTTGAGGGGCCAGCGCGCCGCCACCGGGCTCTTGCCCGAACCGGTGCGGTCGTGGCAGGCGGCACAGTGGATGTCGAACTTCAGCCGGCCGCGCTGCAGCACCTCCATGCTGGGCGGCAGCGGATTCGCGGCGAGGTACTTGCCGTCGGCGTCCTTGAACACCGCCAGCTGCGCCAGCCGGTCGCGCTCGGCCTTGGGCACGCCGGTGTGCGGGACCGTGCCGGCGACCGGCAGGCGGCTGCCGCGTGCGTCGGCCCAGTACGCGAACTTGGATTCCGACTGCGCCTTGATCTTGGCCTGGAAGTCCATGTCCAGGACCAGGTGCACGGGCGGCTTGTCCGAGGTCTGGCCGCGGCAGCCGGCGAAGAACGGCAGGAGGGCGGCGAGCAGCAGGGTCGTGGGCAGGGTACGCATGGTCACTCCTCCACCAGCTCCACGTGGTGGCCGCCCAGGCGGCGCAGGAACTCGGCCGTCTTGACCTGATCGAAGCGCGGGTCGGTGGCCTCGATCGAGAGCAGGAAGCGGTCGTCCGTGGCGCGGTGCACCTGGCTGTACTTGAAGATCGGGTGGTAGAGGCGCGGCAGCCGGTTCAGTCCGAACATGCCGAACACCGCACCGAACGCGGCGAGCAGCACCATGCACTCGAAGGTGATCGGGATGGTGCTCTGCCACGCGTACGGCGGCTTCCCCGAGACGACGATCGGGTAGTCCACCCCGTTCATCCACCACATCATCAGCTGGCCCAGCACGATCCCGAGGAGGCCGCAGGCGGCGACGATCCAACCGACGTGGCTCGGCCCCTGCTTGAGGGCCCGCTCGAGCCCGTGCACGGGGAAGGGCGTGTGGGCGTCGACCTTGGTGTAGCCCTCCGCCGTCGCCTTGGTGGCCGCGTCCAGGATCGCACCCGTGGTCTCGAACTCGGCGACCACACCGAAGTAGCGCTTGTCGTGGCTCATGCGTGGCCTCCATGCCCACCGTGCGCCGGGCGTGCGCCGTGCCCGTGCCCGGCGTGGTGCCCGTGCCCGGCGTGCGGGTTGGCCTGCGGCATCACGCCCTTCACCTCGCTCATGGCGAGGATCGGCAGGTAGCGGCAGAAGAGCAGGAAGAAGGTGAAGAAGAGGCCGAACGAGCCGACCAGGGTCAGGATGTCGATGATCGTCGGGTGGAACATGCCCCAGCTCGAGGGCACGAAGTCATGGGCGAGCGAGGTCGCGGTGATCACGAAGCGCTCGAACCACATGCCGATGTTCACGAAGATCGACAGCACGAAGAGCACGGTCGGGTTGCGGCGAGCCCAGCGGAACCAGAAGAACTGCGGCGAGATCACGTTGCACGTGACCATGCTCCAGTAGGCCCACCAGTAGGGGCCGAACGCGCGGTTGATGAACGCGAAGCGCTCGTACTCCACGCCGCTGTACCACGCGATGAAGAACTCCATCGAGTACGCGTAGCCCACCATCATGCCGGTCACGAGCATGACCTTGGCCATGTTGTCGAGGTGGTTGAGCGTGATCAGCTGGTGCAGCCCAAGCCACTTGCGCGCCGGGATCAGCAGCGTGAGCACCATCGCGAAGCCCGAGAAGATCGCGCCGGCGACGAAGTACGGCGGGAAGATCGTCGTGTGCCAGCCGGGCACGATCGACACGGCGAAGTCGAACGACACGATCGAGTGCACCGAGAGCACCAGCGGGGTGCTCAGCCCCGCCAGGATCAGGTAGGCCTTCTCGTAGTTGATCCAGTGCCGGTTGCTGCCGTGCCAGCCGAGGGCGAACACGCCGTAGATGCGCGCGGCCAGCTGGCGGCCGGCGCGGAACGCGCGGTCGCGGAAGGTGGCGAGGTCGGGCACGAGGCCCACGAACCAGAACAGCGCCGAGACCGTGAAGTAGGTGCTGACCGCGAACACGTCCCAGAGCAGCGGGCTCTTGAAGTTGGGCCACATCGCCATCTGGTTGGGCAGCGGGAACACCCAGTAGATCACCCAGATGCGGCCGACGTGGAACGCCGGGAACAGGCCGGCGGCCATCACCGCGAAGATCGTCATCGCCTCCGACGCGCGGTTGATCGAGGTGCGCCACTTCTGGCGCATCAGGAAGAGGATCGCGCTGATCAGGGTCCCGGCGTGGCCGATGCCGATCCAGAACACGAAGTTGGTGATGTCCCAGGCCCAGCCGACCGGGATGTTGTTGCCCCAGACGCCGACGCCGGTGGCCACCAGGTAGCCGAGCATCGCGATGAGGTTGAGGAACATCGCGAACGACACCCCGAACATCAGGTACCAGGCGCGCGGCGTCTCGACCTCCGCGACCTTGGCGATGGTGTCGGTGACGGAGGCGAAGTCGTGCTTGCCCTCGACGAGGGGCGCCCGCACCAGCGGGTTCTCGGGTTCGTCGACGATCGTGATCGCGGTCATCGTCAGGCGAGATCGGGGTTGGGGTTGCGGATGCGGGCCAGGTAGGTGGTGCGCGGGCGCACGTTGAGCTCGGAGAGCATCGCGTAGTTGAGCGGCGAGGCCTTGAGGCGGGCCACGCGGCTCTTCGGGTCGCGGATGTCGCCGAAGGTGATCGCCTGGGTCGGACAGGTCTGCGCGCAGGCCGGCGTGATCTGGCCGTCCTGCACGGTGGTGCGCTTGACCTTGGCGACGTTCTTCGCGTGGGTGATGCGCTGCACGCAGTAGGTGCACTTCTCCATCACGCCGCGGTGCCGCACCGTGACCTCGGGGTTGGCGACCATCTTCAGGGTCTCCGGCGTGCGGCCGTGGTAGTCCAGGTAGTTGAAGTGCCGCACCTTGTACGGGCAGTTGTTGCTGCAGTAGCGCGTGCCGATGCAGCGGTTGTAGGCCATGTCGTTCAGCCCCTCGGGGCTGTGCACGGTGGCGGCCACCGGGCACACCGACTCGCACGGCGCGTTCTCGCACTGCATGCACGGCACCGGCTGCACCACGACCTGCGGATCCTCGGTGTCGACGATCCCCGACATCACGCCGCCGCGCGGCGCGCTGCCGCTGAAGTAGCGGTCGATGCGCAGCCAGTGCATCTCGCGGTTGCGGCGCACCTGGGCCTTGCCCACCGTGGGGATGTTGTTCTCGGCCACGCAGGCCACCACGCAGGCGTTGCAGCCGGTGCAGGAGTTGAGATCGATCACCATGCCCCACTGGTGACCCTGGTCGAAGGTGTACGGGTCGTCCCAGAGCGACTTGAGCAGGCCCGCCTCGGTGACCTTGGCCGGCTCGCCGTGACCGGGGCCGCCCTCTTCCTTGGCATGCGCGGCCGCGGCGAGGTTCTTCACCTCGGCCGCCTTGGCCAGGGGCGACATCATCGGCGCCCAGTCGGGCTTCTCGCGGAAGTGCGCCAGCGTGGCCTCGCGCACGTGCGCGCGCCCCTCCAGCGAGCCGTGGTCCTGGGTGGAGGCCAGCGTGTAGGTGGCGCCGGTCTTCTCGGCGCGCACGCCGCCCGCGAAGTGCATCGCCGAGGTGGTGCGCAGCGCGTATGCGCTGACGCCCGAGCCCCTGGCGACCTTGCACTCGGGACCGAGCTGGCGGCCGTAGCCGAGCGCCAGGGTGATGGTCCAGTCGGCGAGTCCGGGCAGGATCCACACCGGCACGTCGAGCTGGCGGCCGTTGGCGGTGATGCGCAGGACGTCCTCGCGCTTCACGCCCAGGGCCGCCGCGGTGCGCTGGTTGACCAGCGCGGCGTTGTCCCAGGTCAGCTTGCTCAGCGGATCCGGCATCTCCTGCAGCCAGGCGTTGTTGCTGAACCGGCCGTCGTAGAGCTTCGCGTCGGGGACGAAGCCCAGCTCCAGGTTGGAGATCGAGCCCTCTGCGGCGCGCCTGGCCTCGGCGACCTTCGGGTTCAGGTCGGCGAAGCGCACCGCCGGCGTGCCGGCCACCGGCCACTGGCTGCCGGCCAGGAGGCCCTGGAAGAGGGCCTCGTTCCACACGCCCTCGAAGTCCTCGCCGCGGACCATGGCCTTCCAGGTGTCGCGCACCAGGTCGTAGCCGGTCTTCTTGGGCAGGTCGGCGAGCTGTGCCAGCAGCTCGATCCGCGACACGCCGTCGTAGAGCGGCGCGATCAGGGGCTGGATCGCCGAGATGGTCCCGTCGAAGGCACGGATGTCACCCCAGGCCTCGAGGTCGTGGGCGGCGTTCACATGCCAGTCGCAGGCGCGGCCGGTCTCGTCGACCAGGAGGCCGAGGTGCACCTTCTTGCGCACCTTCGCGAGGCGCGTGGCGAAGTCGAGGTCGGCGGGGGCGTCGTAGACCGGGTTGGTCTCGAGGCAGAAGAGCGTGTCGACCCTGCCGGCCTCCATCGACTCGGCCAGCTCGCGCAGCGAGCCGGTCTGGCCATGGGCCATCGACTCGGGCGTGACCGTGTAGACCAGCGTCTTGCCGATCGCGTCGAGGCCGAGGTTCAGGACGTGGGTGACGGCGTGCACCAGGGCGGTCTGGCCGGCACCCGGCACCAGGACGCAGCGTCCCTTGTTGGCGATCAGGTCCTTGGCGATGGCCTGGATCCAGTCGGCGGTGTTGCCCTTGCTGGTCTTCCGGGTGAAGCCGTGCTTGGTGTACGGCTCCAGCGCCTTGCGGAACCCCTCGTCGAGGCCGGGCACGGTCAATCCGTGGCCGAACACCAGTTCGGCCGCCAGGGCCAGCACCGCGTCCTGCACCTCGCTGGCGCGCAGGCGGAAGCGATGGTCGGCGGAGGCGCCGGTCACCGTGAAGTTGCCCTCGATCGCGTAGAGGCGGGCGACGTTCTGCCCGGGCTCGGTGATCTTGCGCCGCGTGGCGTAGTGGCGCGCGTGGCGCAGACCCTGCGCGTCGAGTGCCAGGGGGTCGGCGTCGAGCGAGACGACGACGTCGGCGCGGTCCAGCTGATAGTGCGCGTCGAGGCCCTGGCCGGGCGCGAGGCCGAAGGCCAGCTGCGCCCCGGCCAGCTCCTGGTCGCGGTTCACGGGCGCCCAGGTGTGGAACGCAGCCTTGGGGAGCGCCTTGCGCACCTCGGCGACCAGCGCCAGCAGCGTGGGCGAAGTCGTGGGCGGCATCAGGAAGCGCACGCCCTCGCCGCCGCTCGTCAGATGGCGCGCGGCCACCTCGCCCTTCCAGAAGGCCAGGAACTCGGTGAGCGTCCGGGCCGTGGGCACCCCGTCGACGAGCTCCTGCACGGTCTGCGACCGCGCCGGGTCGTAGAGGTTCAGCAGGTCGCCCTGCATGAACTGGTTGGCGCCGCCCAGGCTGGCAGGATGCTGCGGGTTGCCCTCCACCTTGGTCGGGCGCCCCTCGTTGCTGCGCACCAGGGTGCCGTAGCCGTAGCCGCCGCTCACGAAGCAGGTGGCGTAGTACTGGGCGGCGCCCGGCGCGTAGCCGGCCGGGTTCTTCTGGAACGGCAGGATCCGCGTCACCGGCTTGCGGCAGCTGGTCATGCCGGCGAGGCCGAGGGAGGCCCCGATCAAGCCGAGGAACGAGCGGCGCGATACCGGGTCGGTCCACTCGCTGGCGCCCTCGGGGAACTCGCGGTGCAGGTTCTCCAGGTACTCCGGGGTCTGCTCGAGCTGGTCGAGGCTACGGAAGTACTGGCGCTCCGCGGTCGCCAGATCCTGCTCGCCCGAGGCGATCGGGAGGGGCTGGTCCGCGGCAGCGTCTGCGTGACGGTGGTCGTGCGCATCCTGCGCGTCGTGCGCGTGGCTCATCGGTGGCAGGCGGAGCAATGGGTGGGGGGTTGGATCGCTGGATTCACGGGCAGCGGCTTGCCGCGCGCGGCGGCCAGCTCGGCGGAGTTCATCGGTCCCAGCGCCCGGATCAGCCGCCCCTCCTCGGGGTTCGGCACGTACTCCATGTTGGTCACCTGGTCGTACGGACGCAGGTGGTTCTCGGGTGCCCGGTGGCACTCCAGGCACCAGCCCATGTTGAGCGGCTCGGCCTGGCGGACGACTTCCATCTGGTCGATGCGGCCGTGGCAGCTCGCGCAGCCGATGCCGGCCTTCACGTGCACGCCGTGGTGGAAGTAGGCGTAGTCCGGGAGCATGTGCACCTTGATCCACGGCACCGGGTCGCCGGTCTGCCACTTCTCCCGCAACACGGGGAGCAGGGTGCTCTCGGGCAGCACGTGCTGGTGGCAGCCCATGCAGGTCTCGGTGGGGGGGACCCCGGCGTGGGCGTGCTCCTCGACGTTCCAGTGGCAGTAGCGGCAGTCGATGCCGAAGAGCCCGGCGTGCTGCTTGTGGCTGTAGAGGACCGGCTGCGAGGGGGCGTAGCCGACGTCGGTGTGCCGAGGCGAGAACCAGTACCAGACGACGAAGACCACGGCGACGCCGCCGAGCAGGAGCCCGGCGGCGAGCGCGGCGGGCACCTTGTTGGTCCACTGGGGGAAGATGATGGTCAAGGGAGAACCTCTCGCACTTCCGGGGGGCGGTCTCGAGTCGAACCCCGGGAACGACTCCGCTCCACGACCAGGGATCGCCCTGCCGGCGTCCAGGTCTTGGAGTCGGGATCGCTACCGGAGTCCCGTCCGGGGGCCCGCGGCTCGGAAGCCCTTGGGTGACGCAGCGCTGCGTGACGGGAACGTCGCGACGAGGAGCGCCCCGGACGTCAAAGCCGGGCAAGCCCGTTGCGCGGCGGCAATTTCACGGGTGGGCCGGTCCGGCTTTGGGCGACGAAATGTGGCGAGCCTCCCTGGTCAAGTCCAGGGCGAAGATCATTTCTTCCGGCGGTTCGCGAGGAGGTCCCGCACGAACGCGGCGATGGGTGGCGTGGCCAGGGCGTGGGCGATCTCGTTGCCGTGCGCATCCGCGGGATCCACCCAGAGCGAGCGGGACTCCCGCCCCAGGAAGGTGTCCAGCAGGTCGAGGTGGCGGATCCCCTCGGCCCTGCAGAACCCGGCCACGACCTCGTGCAAGGTGTGGAAGGGATAGTCCTCGCGGCGCTCCAGGCCCTGGAAGAGCGGCCACACGACCACTCCGAAGGCGATCTCGCGCTGGTGGCAGTGGTCCCGGAGCTCGCGCAGGGCCGCCTGCGGACCACCCGACCCCCAGAAGTACTCGTGCTTCTCGGCGCGCAGGGCGAAGAGCGGGTTGTCGGCCGGCAGGTCGAGGAGGACCCTGCCGTAGTCGGGGCCCGGATCCAGGCGGAGCTGGTTCGGGGGATCGAGGAAGAGGCCGATCAGGAGGTCGGCGAGCCGCGAACTCCTGCGCAGGGCCGCATGGCGCTGGGGTCGGAACCAGTTGATCGTGTCGGGGATCAGCGCGACGTCGTTCAGGCAGAGGGTCACGAGGACCACGTCGGGGTCGAAGCGTCCGAAGCGATCCCGCAGCGCCCACCAATACTCGTCCACGTAGAGCGTCCCGGCCGCGCCGGTGTTCACCGTGCGAAGCCGCGTCTCACTCGGGAATTCTGCCTCGATCCGCCGCGGCCAGGCCAACTCCGCCGGGACTCCCCAGCCGAACGTGAAGGAGTCGCCCAGACAGAGCACCCGGGTCTCGCCCTTGGGTTTGTCGTAAGTCAGTTCTTTTCGGTCTCTTATGCCTAGGTCGTTGATCTCGACCAGGACCCCCCCGCGGTCGTCCATGTAGGGTCGGGCCCCGCCGCGGTAGCACAGATAGAAACGTGTGCCGGGCACCCAGGTGGCCCTGCCCCGGGGAAGCGTCCCCTCCTGCACCAGCCCCCTCAGTTTCGCTTCTGCGTATGTGATCCGCTGGCGGTGCTCGTCCTCGAAATAGGCCTCGTGGGTCGGTGGGAGCAGGCGGCACGCGAACTCGGCCGCGCCGAGGGCGAATCCCAGCGCCAGGAGGAGCAGGAGGAGGCGGAGCAGGCGGATCTTCATCGCGAGGTCAGACCTCCCCCGCAGAGCCGGGAACCTGCGGAGGGTATCTTTCTCGGCCCTTCCGATCCGGCACTTGCGCCAGGCCCCTCAGGGGCACATGGCCGCTCGCCCGCAGACGTGAAGGCACGATTCGCTGCGGCGCCTGGGCCCCGCAGCCCGAAACAGCGTCCGTCTCCGCATCGGCTCGCTTCCGCTCCATGTCCACCTACATCCTCGGCATCTCCGCGTTCTACCACGACTCCGCCGCCGCGCTGCTGCGCGACGGCGAGATCGTGGCGGCGGCGCAGGAGGAACGATTCACCCGCAAGAAGCACGACGAGGCGTTCCCCAGCCACGCGGTGCGCTACTGCCTCGAGGCGTGCGGGATCCGCGCAGCCGACCTGGACTGGGTGGGCTTCTACGACAAGCCGATCCTGAAGTTCGACCGCCTGCTCGAGACCTACCTGAGCTACGCGCCGGTGGGCATCCAGTCGTTCGCGAAGGCGCTGCCGATCTGGCTGGGCACGAAGCTGCACCTGCCGCGCATCCTGACGCGCGAACTCGGCGCGAAACCGAAGAACCCGTTCGTCTTCCCCGAGCACCACGAGAGCCACGCGGCCAGCGCGTTCTTCCCCTCGCCGTTCGAGGAGGCCGCGGTCGTGACCATGGACGGCGTGGGCGAGTGGGCGACCAGCACGATCGCCCACGGCCGCGCCAACAAGATCCACATCTCGCACGAGATCCGCTTCCCGCACTCGCTCGGCCTGCTCTACACCGCGTTCACCTACTACTGCGGGTTCAAGGTCAACTCGGGCGAGTACAAGCTCATGGGGCTCGCGCCGTATGGCGAGCCGCGCTTCCGCCAGCAGATCCTCGATCACCTGATCGACCTGAAGGAGGACGGCAGCTACCGCCTCGACATGCGCTATTTCGACTACGCCGCGGGGCTGCGCATGACCAGCGAGCGCTTCCACCAGCTCTTCGGCGCGCCGCCGCGCAGCCCGGAGAGCCCGCTGGAGCAGCGCCACATGGACCTGGCCGCCTCGATCCAGTCGGTCACCGAGGAGGTGATGCTGCGCACCGCGCGCCACGCGCACCGGCTGACCGGCAGCAGGAACCTCTGCCTGGCGGGCGGTGTCGCGCTCAACTGCGTCGGTAACGGCAAGATCCTGCGCGAGGGCCCCTTCGAGCGGATCTGGGTGCAGCCGGCCGCCGGCGACGCGGGCGGCGCGCTGGGCGTGGCCGAGTTCATCCACCATCAGCTCCTCGACCAACCGCGCACGGCGCGCGGCACCGACACCCAGCGCGGCAGCCTGCTCGGGCCCAGGTACCCGGCCGACACGATCCGGGCGACCCTGCAGGAGCAGGGGCTGGTGTTCGAGGAGCACGCCGGCGAGGCGCAGCTCGTGGACCGGGTCGCGCAGCTCATCGAGGAAGAGAACGTGATCGGCTGGTTCCAGGGCCAGATGGAGTTCGGCCCGCGCGCGCTCGGCGCGCGCAGCATCCTGGGCGACGCGCGCTCGCCGAAGATGCAGAGCGTGATGAACCTGAAGATCAAGTTCCGCGAGTCGTTCCGGCCCTTCGCGCCCATCGTGTTGCAGGAAGACGCGCACCAGTACTTCCAGATCGATCCCAGGCACGACAGCCCGTACATGCTGATCGTGGCGCCGGTGCGCGACGAGAAGCGCAAGCCCATCGACGCGAAGGTCTCCGGCCTCGACAAGCTGAAGCAGCTCCGCTCGGTCGTGCCGGCCGTGACCCACGTGGACTTCTCGGCGCGCCTGCAGACCGTCGACGATCAGCGCAACCCGCGCCTCGCGGCATTGCTGCGCTCGTTCAAGCGCCGCACCGGCTGCCCCGTGCTGATCAACACCAGCTTCAACGTGCGCGGCGAGCCGATCGTGTGCACGCCGCAGGACGCGGTGCGCTGCTTCCTCGGCACCGAGATGGACGTGCTGGTGCTGGAGAACTTCGTGGTGCGGCGCGCCGCGCAGACCAACGCCCCGAAGGTGGACCGTGAGAAGTACCTCAAGGCCTTCGCCCTGGACTGAGGCCCCGCCCGAACCCTGGATCGCACCATGCTGAAGCTCGTCCTCAATCCGCCCGCCAAGCAGGTCCGCCAGTTCCAGTGGATCGCGGTGGTGGCGTTCCCGGTGCTGGCGCTCGTCCTGGCCTGGATCCGGGGGCTGCCGCTGTCGAACACCCTCACCTGGGTGTTCCTCGGCATCGCCGCGCTGATCCTGGTCGCGGAGCTCGCCGTCGCGGAGTTGTGGGAGCGCACGCTCGGCAAGTGGCTCTTCCAGCTCCTCACGCTGATCACCATGCCGATCGGCATGGTGATCTCGTTCGTGCTGCTCGGCCTGATCTACTACGGCATGTTCACGCCCGTGGCGCTGTGGTTCCGGATCATCGGCCGCGACCCCATGCACCGCCGCATCGACAAGGCTGCCACGTCCTACTGGCACGCGCGCACCCGCCAGCGCACGCCTGCCAGCTACCTCCGCCAGTACTGACCCACCGACCCGGACCCACACCCATGACCCCCGACGACCCCAAGTCGAACGATTCCTTCCTGAACGCCGCCAAGGACCACAAGGGTGGCCTCGTCTCCGAGTTCGTCGCGTTCATGCGCGACAACAAGAAATGGTGGCTGATCCCCTTCCTGGTGGTCTTCGGACTCCTCGGCCTCCTGCTGATCCTCAGCGCCACCGGCGCAGCCCCCTTCATCTACGCGATGTTCTGAACTTGCTCTGAGCAATCTCGACGGTCGTGCTACGCCCGCGTAACGCGGGAGGCACTCAGCGGACGCGCCTCGTCAACCGCTGGAACTCGGGCCACGCCAGGATCGCCTGCGCCGCGACTTCGTGGCCCACCGGGTCGAGGTGGGTGTCGGCCAGGAAGTACGGCGTGCGGCCGGCGCGTGCCGCCTCGGCCAGCGGCTCGCTGAGGTCGAGCACCGGCACGCCGCGCGCGCGGGCGTCGGCGAGGAGGCGTTCGCGCAGCGGATTCAGATGGGCCTCGTGCCCGCGCAGGCTCGACTCGGCGGGCCACGTGCAGAGCGGCCCGAGGACGCGGATCTTGGCGGGCACGTAGACCACGGCGTGGCGGCCACCGCGCTCGTGCACGGCGGCGCGGATCCGCGCACACGCCTCGAGGAACGCAGGGATCTCCTCCTCCAGGCCGCGGAACGAGATGTCGGTCCAGTGGAAGAGCACCTGCCGGCCCGCCAGGTCGCCGGTGCGCCGCTCCATCGCCAGCCGGCACGGATCGCTCTTCCGCTGCAGCCACGCCAGCAGGTTGGCGAGCAGCGACCGCTGCGCGAGGCCGGGCCGCTCGGGAGCTCCGTCCTGGCGCTCGACCTTCAGGTCGCCGAGGTCGTTGCCCTCGAACACGAAGTGCAGCACCAGCCGGTCGGCGAGTGGCACCCTGGCATCCAGGAGCATCCGCAGTTGGCGCTCGGCACCCACGCCGATCAGCGCGATGTTCATGGTGCGCAGGCCGCTCGCCGCCTCGATCCTGTGGGTCAGCGTCTGCTCCCATGGCACCAGGCCGGCCACGAGGATCGAGTCGCCGAGCAGGTACACGTCGGCGTCTTCGCGATCCGGTGCGTTGCGATAGCCGCGCCGGTCGGCCTTGAACTCGAAGGGCAGCCAGGGCAGCGGATAGTGCCACGCGTGGGCCAGGTCCTGCGGCGCCTCCCCGCGGACCTCCAGGTGCGGGACCGCCTTCGCTCCGGCCCCGCCCTCGCCGCCCTGGAACGCGCGCGAGTAGTCGATCAGTCCCAGGGCCGCCGGGATCTCCAGGACCGCGAGCACGGCGACCGCGCCCACGCACACGGCCACGGCGCGGAACGCGCGCCGCCGGTCGAAGGCCGCCAGGGCCGCGACGACGGCGAGGGCCAGCAGCGCACAGAGCGCCAGGAACGCGCGCGTCCGCCAGATCCCGAAGAAGAGCCTCTGATCCAGTTCCGGCGTCGCCCACAGCCAGCCGAGCAGGAGCGCCAGCACCACCGCGAGTCCGCCGACCAGGATCAAGGCCCCCAGAGTTTGCGCAAAGCGCATCCGCCGGTCCAGCGCGTCCCAACCTGGAACACGCGCTGTCGTGGGCCGCAACGCGCACGGTCAAGCCGCTGGTGCCGCCGTCCGATATCTCCGCAGCACCACGGAGAGACCCCATGCGGGAACACGGACTCGACACCTATCTGACCGACATCAACGAAGTGCCCCTGCTGACGGCCGATCAGGAGATCGAGCTGGGCAAGCGCATCGGCCGGGGCGACATGGCCGCGCGCGAGCACATGATCCGCGCCAACCTCCGCCTGGTCGTGTCCATCGCCAAGCAGTACGTCAACCGCGGGCTCTCCTTCATGGACCTGATCGAGGAGGGCAACATCGGCCTGATGCGGGCGGTCGAGAAGTTCGATCCCAAGGCGGGCTGCCGCTTCTCCACCTACGCGACGTGGTGGATCAAGCAGGGCATCCGCCGCGCCCTGATCAACACGGTGAAGACCGTGCGCGTGCCCTCGTACATGGCCGAGATCATCTCCAAGTGGCGCACCAACATGCTCGAGCTCACGTACCGCCTGGGGCGGACGCCGACCTCGGCCGAGATCGCCGACCACCTCGACATCCCCGAGGGCAACTGGGACGTCGTGCGCGACGCGGTGAAGTCCAACACCCAGCCCACGCACTCGATGAACGAGGACTCGTCCTCGGTGTTCACCGAGACGCTCGAGGACCCGCGTTCGCGGCCGCCGGAGGAGGAGATCGAGACGGCGATGGAGATCTCCCGCATGAAGGAGCTGCTCGACCAGATCGACGAGCGCGAGGCGACCATCCTGCGCCTGCGCTACGGGATCGGCACGGGCAAGCCGATGACCCTCAAGGCGATCGGCGAGAAGATCGGCCTCACGCGCGAGCGCGTGCGCCAGATGGAGAAGGAGGCGCTGCGCAAGCTGCAGGCCGCCATGGGCGCCGGACGCGACTGACGCCGCCGGACGCGGACGCCGGGCCCGGACCTGGCGGGAAGGCCCGGCGCCACCCGTCGCCCCCGCTTGCGGCCCGGCCAGCGCAGGCCATGCTGGCGCCGACCCGTGCCGCTTCCCGCCCCGACCTCCGTCTACGTCCACGTGCCGTTCTGCGTGGTCAAGTGCGGCTACTGCGACTTCCACTCCTTCGTGCCCGAGGGCGACGGGCCGCTGGACGTCTTCCTGGACGGCCTGGAGCGTGAGCTGGCCTGCACCGCGCTGCCCGAGGCGCCGCTCTCGGTGTTCCTCGGCGGCGGCACGCCGAGCTTCCTCGATCCGCCGCGCCTCGCGCGGCTCTTCGCGCTCCTGGCGCGTCATCTCGACCTGCGCGCCTGTCCCGAGGTCACGATGGAGGCCAACCCCGAGAGCTTCACCGCGGAGAAGGGGGCGATCGCCCGTGCCGCGGGCGTGAACCGTCTGAGCATGGGCGCGCAGAGCTTCCACCCCGCGCACCTGCGCTTCCTGGACCGCGCCCACGACGCCGCGCGCACGCACGCGGCATTCGCGGAGGGGCGGCGCGCAGGCTTCGCCAACCAGAGCCTCGACCTCATCTACAGCCTCCCGGGACAGACGCTCGAGCAGTGGGACCGCGACCTGCAGAGCCTGCTCGCGCTCGAACCCGACCACACCTCGTGCTACAGCCTCACGTTCGAGCCGGGGACGCGCCTGCACCGCGACCTGCAGCAGGGTCGGGTGCGCCCCAACGACGACACCCTGGAGCGCGAGTTCTTCCTGCACACCCGCACGGTGCTGCGCGCGGCCGGCTTCACGCCGTACGAGATCAGCAACTTCGCCGGCCGGGGCGGCCCCTGCCGGCACAACGACCACTACTGGCTGCAGGGCGACTACGCCGGCCTGGGCCCGGGCGCCTCGAGCCACCGCCAGGGTGTGCGGCACACCAATCTCAAGGCGTTGGGCGCCTGGGCGCAGGCGTTGGCCGACGGCGCGCCACCGGTCGCGAGCGCCGAGACGCTGACCCGGGAGCAGCGCGCCGCCGAGGCGCTGTGGCTGGGGATCCGGCGCAGCGCGGGCGTGGATCTGGACGCCGTGTCGGCACGGCTCGACCTGGATGTGGGTGCGCGCTTCGCGGAGCCGCTGGCCAGGGCGCTCGAGCGCGGCTGGCTGGCCCCCGAGCCCGGGCGCGCGCGGCTCAGTGACGCCGGTCTGCTCTTCGCCAACAGCGTCGCGGAGTCGTTCCTGGAGTCCGCCGCCGGGCCCTGAGGTCGCCCTTGGCCATCGCGATCCGCCGGTCCCCACGGATCGGGTGGACGCGCGCTCCGAAGCCATCACTCCGCGTGGTCCGTCTCGTCCTCGTCACCAGCAACCCGAACTCGCTCGACGCGGCGTGTGCAGCGGTTGGCGGATAGGATCCCTCCTCCGATGCGAACTCCCCTCGCGCTCCTGCTCCTCTGCCTGCTCTGCACCGGCTGCATCCTCGGCCGCAGCACCGAGAACGAACCGCTGCCCGAATGGGCGCGCGAGAAGCTGGTGCCCGGCAAGACCACCGCCGCGGAGGTCGTGCAGCTGTTTGGCGCCCCGGTGGAGGTCGTCGCCCTCGGCCGGCGTTCGGCGTGGCGCTACGAGTTCAAGACCACCAAGTACACCGGCTTCACCGTGATCGTGCTCTCGCTCGGCCACATCGACACGCGCTCGGACCGCGCGTGGGTGTTCTTCGACGAGAACCAGGTCGTCTACGCGGCCGGCACCACGCTCTCCTCCCACCGCACGCAGTACGCGCTGCCGTGGGAGGACGTGCACGAGGCGGCGGACAACGAGGCGCGCGACCGCGACCGTTGGGCCAATTCCGAGAAGCCGAAGGAGTGAGGCGGCCGCACGTCATGCGCGCCCTGCTGCTGCTCCTGCCGTGGCTCTGCGGCTGCGTGTCGCTGAACTACGAGGCCGCCTCCGAGCAGGAGCCGGTCGCCGAGGACCGGCACGCCGGGATCAGGCCGGGGACCAGCCGCATGCAGGAGTGCCTGACCGGCCTCGGCGCCCCCAATCTGGTCTGGCCGCTCACGGGTGGCCGCTACGCCCTGGTCTGGGCTTGGTATGCGGACTCCGGCTGGCGCCTCCGCTTCAGCTACTCCGTGCAGCGCTTCGCCAACCTCAGCATCGCCTATTCGGAGGAGGGCCTGCACTTCAACGGCCTGGTCCTGGTGTTCGACCGCGACGATCGACTCGTGGAGAAACGCACCGGTCACCTGGACCGCCTCGAGGCCGAGATCCGCAGGCCCTCCCAGCTCACGCCGGTCGACGACACCGGCACCTGAATCCTGCGCGGCCGGACGCTCCCCGCTTAGGCTGGCGTCCCACGACCATGGCCAAGTTCCGTCTCGTCCTCGTTCCCGCGCTCCTCACCCTCGCGGTCACGATCCTGCGCCTGCTGGCGGAGGTGAACGGCTGGTTCCCCGCCCTGCTCGGCGAGAAGGGCTCCCAGGCCGGCGGTGGCGCGGCGATCCTGGGGATCTCGTGGCTGATACCGGTGTTCGGCGTGTACTTCGGCGCGCGGCTGGCGCGCCAGGGCTACTTCCCGAAGCCTGCCGGCCCCGCGGTCCTGCGCCACGTCCTCGGCCTCGGCATCGCGATCGGGATCATGTCGCTGCTGCTGTGGCGGGGCCGCGAGGTCCTGGGCGTCGATCCGTCCGGCATCGCCATGCTCATCTATGGCGTCTGGATCGTGTGCGCGATCCTCGCCTCCTCCGGGTGGGGGCGCCTGGCCGGACTCACCTTCCTCTACGCCCTGCTCGCGCGGCTCCCGGTCGTGGCGATCACCTATGTGGCCGTCCTCGAGAACTGGGGCACCCACTACGAGAAGCTCCCGCCCTCGATGAGCGCCGACCTGCCCGCGCTCACGCGTGCCCACTACCTGGCGGCGTCCCAACTCGGCCTCTGGGTGCCGTTCACCGTGCTGGCGGGCGGCCTCTTCGGCACCCTCTTCGGCCGGTTCTTCGTCCGCACACCCATGCAGTGAGCCGGACGCCGTCAGGACGCCCGGCTCGCGCCAGGGTCAGGCGGCCTTCAGCTCGCTCAGCAGCGCCTGCAGGCCCTGCTTGGCATCCTGGAAGAGCATCAGGCAGTTCGGCAGCTCGAAGAGCGGGTTCTTGATGCCCGCATAGCCCGGGCTGAGCGAGCGCTTCAACACGATCACCGTGCGTGCCTGGTCCACGTCCAGGATCGGCATGCCGTAGATCGGGCTGGTCTTCTCGGTGCGCGCCGCCGGGTTCACGACGTCGTTGGCGCCGACCACGATCACGATGTCGGTCTGCTTGAAGTCCGGATTGATGGCGTCCATCTCCAGGAGCTTCTCGTACGGCACGTCGGCCTCGGCCAGGAGCACGTTCATGTGCCCGGGCATGCGGCCGGCCACCGGGTGGATGGCGTAGCGCACCTTGCAGCCGCGCTTCTCCAGCAGCTCGTCGAGCTCGCGCACGGTGTGCTGGGCCTGCGCCACCGCCAGCCCGTAGCCCGGCACGACGATGCACGACGTGGCGCCGTCGAAGAGCAGGGCGAGCTCCTCGGGGGTGGCGGACTTGACGCCCTTGTACTCCGAGTCCTTGGCGCCGCCGGTCGCGGTCTCGCCCAGGCCGCCGAGCAGCACGTTGCCCAGCGAGCGGTTCATCGCCTTGCACATGATCTGCGTCAGGATGATCCCCGACGCACCGACCAGGGCCCCCGACACCACCAGGAGCTCGTTGCCCACGACGAAGCCCGACGCCGCCCCGGCGATGCCCGAGTACGAGTTGAGCAGCGAGATCACCACCGGCATGTCGGCGCCGCCGATCGGCATGACCAGGAACACGCCCAGCGCGAGGGCCACCAGCACCACGAACCCGGCCGCGAGGGTGATGCCGAAGCCGCCGCTCGCGCCGTTGATCATCCAGACGCTGATCAGGACGACCAGGATGCCGAGCACCGCGTGCAGTCCGTGGCGTGCCGCGCCCTGCAGCGGGTGGCTCCAGTTCTTGCCGCGCAGCTTGAAGAACGCCATGAACGAGCCGGAGAACGTGATCCCGCCGACCAGCAGGGTGACGGGCACGGTGATCGCCTGGGCCACGGTCATGTCGTGCAGGTCGAAGAGCACCTGCCCGCTCTGCAGCTTGGCGACCTCCTCCACCAGATAGCCGAGCGCCACCAGGGTGGAGGCGCCGCCGCCGAGGCCGTTCAGCGCGCCGACCATCTCGGGCATCGCGGTCATCGGCGTGCGCACGGCGATGAACACGCCCACCGCGGAGCCCAGCATCATGCCGGCGACCAGCGCATACCAGTTGAGCTTGCCGGCCTCCATCAGCACGCCCACGATCGCCAGCAGCATGCCGACCGAGGCATAGACGTTGCCCGAGCGCGCCGTCCGCACCTTGGACAGGCGCATGATCCCGAAGATGAACAGGACCGTCGCG
Source organism: Planctomycetota bacterium (assembly GCA_020849665.1). GTDB lineage: Bacteria > Planctomycetota > UBA1135 > UBA1135 > UBA2386 > JADLFX01. The sequence goes on from JADLFX010000048.1 coordinate 39,659, forward strand.
ATCAGGTACAGGTACTGGTAGAGCACGTCAGTAACTCACGCCTTCTTCTTCGGGCCGAACATCTTGAGCATGCGGTCGGTGACCAGGAAGCCGCCGACCACGTTGACCATCGCGAACGCCACCGCGATGAAGCCGAAGAACGTGGACAGCCACGTCTCCCCGATCTGCACCGCGAGGATCGCACCGACCACGGTGATGCCCGAGATCGCGTTGCTGCCCGACATGAGGGGCGTGTGCAGCGTCGGCGGCACCTTGGTGATCAGGACGAAGCCGAGGATCGTCGCGAGGACGAACACGTAGATCAGGCCGAACATCACGAGGCTCCCTGGGCGGCGCCGAGCGCCTGCGCGGCGCCGGCATGGACGACCTGGCCATCCTGCGTGACCAGCATCGCCTTCACGATCTCGTCGTTCCAATCCGGCTGCAGGTGGCCGTTCTTGAGCACGAGCTTGAGGAACGCCTGCACGTTGCGCGCCCACATGCGGCTCGAGTCCTGACCGAGCAGCGCCGGCAGGTTCGGCTCGCCCACGAGCTTCACGCCGTGGCGGGTGACCACTGCGCCCTTCACGCTGCCCTCGACGTTGCCGCCCATCTCGACCGCCAGGTCCACGATCACCGAACCTGGGCGCATGCCGCGCACCATGTCGTCGGTGACCAGGATGGGGGCCTTCTTGCCGGGGATCAGGGCCGTGGTGATCACCACGTCCGCGGCGGTGACGTGCTTGGTCAGGATCTCGCGCTGGCGCTGCAGGTACTCGGCGGTGGCTTCCTTCGCGTAGCCGCCCTTCGCCTCCATCTCGGGGTTGATCCCGGTGTCGACGAACTTGGCGCCCAGGCTCTCCACCTGATCCTTCACCGCCGGACGCACGTCGTTGGCCTCGACCGTGGCGCCCAGGCGCCGCGCGGTGGCGATGGCCTGCAGGCCGGCCACGCCCGCGCCGAGGACGAAGACGCGCGCGGGCGTGATCGTGCCCGCCGCGGTCATCAGCAGGGGGAAGAACTTCGGCAGGTGCGTGGCCGCCAGGAGCACGGCCATGTAGCCCGCCGCGGTGGCCTGGCTGCTCAGCACGTCGAGGTTCTGCGCGCGGGTGATGCGCGGCACGAGGTCCATCGCCAGGGTCACCACCCGGTGCTCGGCCAGGGCCTTCACCAGGGGAAGGCGCAGCATCGGCTGCAGCCCGGTGACCAGCATCGTGCCGGGCCGCAGGGCGTTCACCTCCGGCGTGCCTTCCTTGGGCGGCCGCACGCGGAGCACCATGTCGGCGCTGCCGGCGCCTTGGGCGTAGTCCTCGGCGATCCTGGCTCCGACGTGCACGAAGTCCTGGTCGGGGATGCCGACCGCGGTGCCGGCGCCGGCCTGGACGATCACCTGCACCCCGGCCTGGACCAGGTGCTTCACGGTTTCGGGAACGGCTGCCACACGCGTCTCGCCGGGCTCGCTCTCCTTGGGCACGAAGAGGACGACCATTGCGGATCCTTTGTGGACTCTTGGGCTCTGGGCCGGGCCGCGGGGTTCGGGTCCGGCGGGGAGGGGGGCGGAGAAAGGCGGAAAGAAAACCGTCGGGGGCGTCTCAACGCCACTGGAACGACCGAAATGCACCCCCCGCGGAATCGCGGCGCGCACGCATGCGGGCGCCGCCGCCGCCGAGGGCCGCGGAACGGCCAGCGCCGCCGGATACGCTGGCGGCGATGCCGAACGCGTTCTGCGATCAGCTCGAGCGGAGGATCCTGGGCGGGGCCGCGCCGGCCGTGGCCGGCCTCGACCCTCGGCTGGAGGCGCTGCCGCAGGCGCTCCTGCCCGGCGCGCCGCCGGCCGAACGGATCCTGGGCTTCTACCGGGAGGTGCTGCCGCTGCTCGCGCCGCACGTGTGCGTGGCCAAGCCGAACATCGCCTACTTCGAGCGCTTCGGCGCCGCCGGCTACGCCGCCTTCGAGGCCACCTGCCAGCTGGCCAGGAGCCAGGGAATGCTCGTGCTCGGCGACGTCAAGCGGGGCGACATCGGCCCCACCGCCGAGGCCTACGCGGACGCGCACTTCCCGCACTGCGACGCGGTCACGCTCCACCCGCTGCTCGGCACCGATTCGGTCCAGCCCTTCCTCGCGTGGTGTCGCGACCGGGGCCGCGGCGTGTTCGTCCTGGTGCGCACCAGCAACCCCTCGGCCAAGGAGTTCCAGGACCTGCGCACCGAGGGCGGGCCGCTCTGCGACGTCCTGGCGCGCGCGGTGCAGCGCTGGGGCGAGGACCTCGGCGATCCGCGTGGTTACTCCCCGGTGGGGGCGGTGGTGGGTGCGACCTGGCCCGCGGAACTGGCGCGGCTGCGCACCCTGATGCCGCGGGCTTGGATCCTGCTCCCGGGCGTCGGCGCACAGGGCGCCCGCGCCGAGGACCTGGGCCCGGCCTTCGACGCGCGCGGGCTCGGCGGCCTGATCACCCAGAGCCGGGGGCTGCTGCAATGCTTCGCACCGAACGACCCGGAGTGGCGTGCGCGCGTGCGCCAGGCGGCGCAGGCCTTCGCCGCCGAGTGCCGGCTGGCGTCGCGCGGCACGAGCGGCGAAGGTTGCGGGAGATCGCCGTGACCACCGACGCCCTCCGCATCCGCCACCTGCCCTTCCGCCGCCTGCACAGCACGGAGATCCACCTCCGCTACCTGGAGGACGACCCCACGCTCACCAGGCTCCTCGGCCGCCGGCCGGTGGACGCGGACGACCTGTTGCGGCGCGCGCCCCTGGAGGCGCGCCGGCTCCTGCCCGCGGGGGCGCTGAGCCAGGCGTTCGCGGCGTACGCCGAGCGCCACGGCGCACCCGCCGCGGTGCGCGACAACGCGGCGCGCTTCGCCCAGGGCAAGACCCTCGTCGTGGTGGCCGGCCAGCAGCCCGGCCTCTTCGGGGGCCCGCTCTACACCGTGCACAAGGCGGCCACCGCCGTGCGGCTCGCGCAGGCGCTGCGCGCCGCCAACCCCGGCCTCGACGTCGTGCCGGTGTTCTGGAACCACACCGACGACCACGACCTCGACGAGGCCAACGCGGCGTGGTTCGTGAACGCCAACCAGGACGTCACCAAGGTGCGCCTGGACCTGCGCCACTCCGGCGAGTGTCTGCGCGACGTGGCGGTGGGCCACGCCATGGAGTCGGCGCTCGCGGCCGCAGCCGACCTCCTGCCGCACAGCGAGTACCGGGACCAGGCGCTGGCGATCTTCCGGCCGCGCCACCCCGACGAGCACTTCGGCGACGGGCTGGCGCGGTTGCTCTTCGCGCTCTTCGGCGAGGACGGGCTCCTGGTGCTCGAGCCGCGCGACCTGCCCCCGCAGGCCCTGGAGGTGTTGCCGCGCTGGTGGGAGAGCACCGCCGCGATCCGCTCCGCGATCCGCAACGCGATCGACGAGCTGGCCGACCACGGCATCGAATCCACGCTCGACCCGCTCGGCACGCTGCTCTTCGAGCGCCAGGGCAACCGCCGCCAGCCGCTCAGCGATGGCGAGACCATCCAGCGCCACGGCACGCTCAGCCCGGGCGTGCTGCTGCGCCCACTGTGGCAGGATGCCTGCCTCCCCAACCTCGCCACCGTCGTCGGTCCGGGCGAGCTGGCCTACCTCGCCATCGCCGGCCCGATCTACAAGCTGCTCGGCGTGCCGCAGCCGGCCCTGGTGCCGCGTGCCTCGATGACCCTGGTGGAGCCGTCGCTGGCCAAGCTGCTCAAGCGCTTCCAGTGGGATCTCCCGGACCTCGGCGAGGGTCCCGAGCGGCTCGCCAGCTCGCTGCCCAGCGACGAGCAGGACGCCGCCGAGACTTCGCTCGACGACCTGACCGACGTGGTGAAGTCGCGCATGGGCGAGATCGCCAACCGCCTGCGCGAGATCGACGCCAACCTCGTGGCGCCGGTGGAGCGCACGCGCGGCAAGGTGATGGAGGAGCTGCAGAAGCTGACCGCGAAGGTGCGCAACGCGCGCCAGAACCGGCAGGGCACCGGCCAGCGCCAGGTGCGGCGCCTGTGCGCCAACCTGCGCCCGCGCGGCCGCCTGCAGGAACGCGTGCTCTCGCCCCTGCCGTTCCTGGTGAGCCATGGCTTCGCGCTGTCGCGGCCGATCCTCACCGCCGCGGATCCGTTCGGCATCCAGCACGCCCTGGTGGACCTGTGAGTTGCGACGTCCTCGTGATCGCGCCGCACCCCGACGACGCGGAGATCGCCGCGGCGGGGACCATCCTGCTCCTGGCCCGTGCCGGCCGCCGCGTCGTGCTCGCCGATCTCACCCGCGGCGAGATGGCCACCCGCGGCACCCCCGCGACGCGCGCCGCCGAGGCCGAGCAGGCGGCCCGCCTCATGGGCGTGGCCGCGCGCGAGAATCTCGGCCTGCCCGACACGCGCCTGCGCGACGACGACGCCACGCTGGCGGCGCTCGTGGGCCTGCTGCGCCGCCACCGTCCACGCCTCCTGCTGGCGCCCTTCCCGCGCGACCTGCACCCCGACCACGAGGCCGCCGGCCAGGCGCTGCGCCGCGCGTACTTCCTGGCCGGCCTCGCCAAGGTGCTGCCGGAGCTCGGCGCGCCGCACCGCCCCGAACTGGTGGTGCGCTATCTGCAGCACGACGTGCCCGAGGTGTCGTTCTGCGTGGATGTCTCGGCGGTCGTGGCGGAGAAGCGCGCGGTGATCCGCTGCTATGCGTCGCAGTTCAGCGACGACCGCAGCCATTTCGTGCGCCGCCTCGATCCCCTGGAGCGGGTCGAGTCGCGCGACCGCTTCTTCGGCGCGCGCCTGGGCTGCGCCGCCGCGGAGCCGTTCTCGATCGAGGGTCCGCTGTGCCTCGCGGGCCTGGACCTGCTGCTGGGAGGACGCCCATGAAGACCATCGCGGTGATCAACCAGAAAGGCGGCGTGGGCAAGACCACGACCGCGGTGAACTTCGGCGCGGCTCTGGCGCGCATGGGCCGGCGCGTCCTGCTCCTCGACATGGATCCGCAGGCCAACCTCAGCCTGCACCTCGATCTGCGCCCGGAGCTCGAGGCGAAGAACATGACGAACCTCCTGGTCGACGGCGCCGCGCTGGGCGAACTCGTGCGCCCGACCGGCACGGAGCGGCTCTGGGCAGTCCCCGCCGACACGTCGCTGAACGGCGTCGAGCAGGTGTTGGCCAACCGCATCGGCCGCGAGACCATCCTGCGCGAGGCGCTCGAGCCGTTGATCGCCGCGCGCAGCTACGACTTCGTGGTGATCGACTGCCCGCCGGCGCTGGGGGTGCTCAGCGCCAACGCGCTGGTCGCGGCGCAGGAGGTGATCATCCCGGTGCAGCCCGAGTACTTCGCGCTGCAGGGCATGGCCAAGCTCATGGAGGTGATCGAGCTGGTGCGGCGCCGCCTCAACCCGGTGCTGCGCGTCGCCCGGATCCTGCCCTGCATCGTCGACCAGCGCACCCGCCTCACCGCCGAGGTGCTGGCGGAGATCCGTGGCCACTTCGGCCCCCTGGTGGCGCAGAGCATGATCCGCGCCAACGTGAAGCTGGCCGAGGCCCCGAGCTTCGGGCACACGATCTTCCAGCACGCCCCCGAATCGAACGGCGCCCAGGACTACCTCGCGTTCGCGGCGGAATACCTGGGCGTGGACGCCGCGATGCCGCAGACCCCCGCCCAGGCCGGGGCGGAGGAGCACGCCGCCGAGGCGTGAGCGGTTCGCGGTAGAGTGCTGCACGGTGACGCCGTGAAGAGGGCTCCCGCACTCCTGTTCCTCGCCGCCGGACTGGCCGCCGGCGCGGCGCTCGTGTGGTGGCTCCGCGAGCGACCCGCGGACGTGCCGCTGCCGGCGGGGACTGTCGAGGGCCAGGACGCCCTGGCGGTGCAACCGGACCTCATGAGGGCCGACCGCGCTCCCGGACCCGCGGAAGATCCTGCGGTCGCGCCGGCACCAGCCGCACCGGCGCCGCGTGCCGAGATGCGGGGTCATCCCCTGCGTCTGTGCGCGATCGACGTCGCGGGGCAGCGGGTGTACGGCGCGCGGGTCGAGGTGCTGGCGAACCCCAGCGGGATGAAGGACGAGGACCATCGCCGGATGCCTCCGCTCTCGATCGCGACCACGGACGCCGCAGGATTGGCGCTCGTGGAGGTGCCCGGGCCGGGCGTCCTGGTGCGGATCCACAAGGCCCCGATCGGCTCCACCGGCACGGTGCGGGTCGGACGCGAGCGGATCGGCGTCGCCGAGCCGTGGGAGTTGCGCCTCACGCCACCGTGGCGCATCCACGGCCGCGTCCTCGCCGCGGACGGGCCGGTGCCGCACGCCACGGTACACGCGGAGCCGGTGCGTGGACCGCAGGGCAAGGCGGCGCTGCTGGCGCCGCGCTTGTGGACCCGGGCGCACGAGGACGGCAGCTTCGGCCTGCGCGTCTTCGGACCCGGCCGCTACCGCGTGTGGGCCACGCTCGACCGCCGCGCCTCCGAGAGCGTGACGGTCACCGCGGGCCCCGCGCCGGAGGGCGAGGTGCTGGCGACGCCCGTGTTCGTCGACGGTCCGCTGGTCGTGGGCACGCTGCGGACCACGGCCGGCGCCCCGGCGGTGGGCAGGATCCGGGTGCAGAGCCTGCCCCCGGGCACTGCCCAGGCGACCGAGGCGGTCGCCCGGCTTCTGGTGGTCGCGAGCGGGAACGACGGCCGCTTCCTGGTTCCTCTGACCGGCCCGTGCCGGCTGAACCTGGAACCGGAGGACGCGGACGGGCGCCCCGGTGTGGCCCGTGTCCTGGACGTGACCGCGGAACAGCGGCGCGTCGAGGTCGAGCTGCGCGTGCCCGAGGTGCGCACGCTCCGGCTGCGGGTGCTCCGGGCCGGCGGCACGCCCCTGGCGGGGGCGCACGTCTCCGTCGGCTACGACCCGGATGCGCTCAAGGCGGACGCGGGGGAGAGGATCTTCTTCGCATCGCAGGATCCCATCCTGAAGGGCGCGTGGCTCCTGACCACCGATGCCGCGGGTCGCATCGAGATCCCGGGCGTGATCGCAGACCGGGGCTTCGGAGTCCGCATCCAGCCGATCCCCGCGCGGCCGACGCTGGATCTCGTGCGGACGTTTCCGGGCGTGCCCGAGGAGGAGGCGACGGTCGTGGTCCAGGAGGCGGAGCTGGACCGCGTCGAGCTCAGAGTCACCCTGCAGCTGCCCCGACACCTGGCCAGAGGGAGCATCCGGGCCTGGGTCGCCGGGGCCATGGGGGGATTCGAGTTCGCAAGCGGAACGAGCGACGGGAGCGAGACCGTCTTCCGCGAACTGCCTCGTGGGCGCGCCTGCTGGTTGACCCTGGAGACCTCCTCGAGCACGCCCTCGTCCGTGCGTGCGCTGCCGATCGAGATCGTGGGCTCGAGTGGCTCCAGCCTGAACTTCGGTCCGTTCACCACCGACCAGGGCTGGGTCCATCTGGTCCCCGACACGCTGGTGCGCGGCTCGCTCGAAGTCGCGCTGCGCGACGCGCAGGGGCGAGGCGTCGCCGGCGCCTACGTGTGGGTCACGCCGGCGATCGGCTTCTCCCGCAACAACCCGGGAGCCGTCGTGAGCGACGCGAACGGGATCGCGACCTTCGCCGACCTGGCCAGGGGTCCGTACACCCTCCGCGTCGTCGACCCGGTCACGCAGCGCACCCTGTATGCCGACGCGTCGGTGCTGGGAACCCAGACCGCCACGCTCGCGCTGACCGTGCCCCGGTGAGCCGCGCGACCGCCGCGGACGCGACGGAGCGGAGTCCCCCGAGCCGGGAGCCGGGGGTTCCCTGCCAACGGCCGCTCCGGCCGGCGGCGCCCACCCCGCTTTCCCCTCCAGTGCGTCCCGATTCGGGCCGATACACGAATCGGGAGCACACGCATGTCTGACACTTCGCCAGGGAAGCGGCCGATCGACAAGCAGCTCGACGACTGCCTGGACCGCATCCGCGGAGCCATGGCTCCGCTCAGCCGGGGGACGGAACCGACGGATCCCGACCAACTCCTGCAGAACGTGTCGGCGAACACCGCCGAGGCGGGCACGCTCCTGGTACAGCTCATGGCCGAACTGCCCGAGGTGGCGCTGCAGCCGACGAAGCTGCTCTTCGCCTGGGTGCAGGAGGGTCTCGACCACGTGCTGGAGGTGCTGCCCTTCCCGATCCACTCGCGCGTCCTGATGGCCACCGACATGGAGACCCACGGCGGCACCGAGGACGAGGTGCGCGCCTCGCTGGAACGCGTCCTGCACCTGGCCGGCCTCTTCGCCGGGCCCGGCGGCTGCCTGGAGATCGGCGCCGAGAAGACCGAGGGGCACACGGTGCTGACCGTGCTGGCCTCGGGCCCGGAGGCGGAGACGGTCACGGATCACGAACGCCAGCGGCGCTTCTGGAGCGTGCAGGAGTTCGCCAAGGACTTCGGCGCCCAGGTGTCGGTCTCGACCCCGCACCCGGACCGCCTGCTGGTGCACTTCACCCTGCCGACCGGAGCGCGCACGGCCTGAGCCGGGCCGACCCTGGTCCGGGCCAGGGCAGCGCTGCACCGCCACGCGCGGCCGTAAGATCGGCCCCGTGGCCCAACCCCCGCTCAAGCTCGGCATCGTCTGCTACCCGACCGTCGGCGGCAGCGGTGTGATCGCCACCGAGATGGCGCTGCATGCCGCCGCCCTCGGCCATGACGTCCACCTGATCAGCTACGGCCGGCCGCTGCGCCTGCGGCGCGGGGTCCAGGGACTGCGCTACCACGCGGTCGACGTGTCGGGCTATCCGCTGTTCCGCTTCCCGCCGTACGACCTCGCCCTGGCCACGCGGATGCTGGAGGTGCAGGAGAGCGAGGGGATCGACCTGTTCCACGTGCACTACGCCATCCCGCACGCCGTGAGCGCCTACCTGGCACGGGCGATGGGCGGGGGCAGGCTGCGCTTCGTCACGACGCTGCACGGCACCGACATCACGGTGGTGGGGGCCGACCGGGCCTACATGCGGCCCACGCGCTTCGCCCTGGAGCAGTCCGATGCGATCACCGCCGTGAGCCGCTTCCTGGCCGACGAGACCGTGCTGCTCTTCGGCACCAAGAAGCCCATCGCCGTCGTGCCCAACTTCGTGGACACGCAGCGCTACCGGCCGGGGCAGGGAGCGCGCTGGGCGGCGCGCCCCGGCAACGAGCGCGTGCTGGTGCACGCCAGCAATTTCCGGCCGGTGAAACGCGTCGCAGACGTGGTGCGGGCGTTCGCGGCGATCGCGCGCCGCATCCCGGCGGTGCTGAAGCTGGCCGGCGACGGCCCCGACCGGGAGCACGCGTTGGCGGTGGCGCTCGACCTGGGCGTGGCCGACCGGGTGGAGCACCTGGGGAACGTGGAGGCCATGGAGTCCGTGCTGGGCGACGCCGACCTCTTCCTCCTGGCTTCCGAGACCGAGAGCTTCGGACTCGCCCTCCTGGAGGCGATGGCCTGCGGCGTGCCGTGCGTGAGCACCGACGTGGGCGGCGTGCGGGAGGTGCTGGGCGAGACCGGCGGGCTGGTTCCGTTCGCCGACCCGCAGGCCATGGCGGACGCGGCGGTCGCGATCCTCACGGATCCCGACCGCTACGCCCGCCTCGCCAAGGGGGCCCGTGAGCGCGCGGTCGAGCTCTTCGACGAGGCCAAGGTCGTGCCGCGCTACTTCGAGGTCTACCGCCAGGTCCTGGAGCGCTAGTCCTGGCCGGACCCCGGACCGCCCCTGACCGATGCGCTTCTACCTCGACCACAACGCCGCCACGCCGGCCGACCCGCGGGTGCTGCAGCGCTTCGTGGAGGTCGAGCAATCCCATGCGGCCAACCCCAGCAGCGTGCACGCCGCGGGCCGGGCCGCGCGGGCCGTGGTGGAGGAGTCCCGCGCGCGGGTCGCCGCCGCCCTGGGCGTCCTGCCCGACGAGATCGTGTTCCTCTCGGGCGGTACCGAGGCCAACAACCTGGTGGTGAAGGGCGCCGGCGACCTCGTGCTGCCGGTCCTGCTCGGCGAGGTGGAGCACCCCTCCGTGCGGGCGGCCGCGGAACCGCGTGGCATCGTCGAGTTCGCGATCGACGACCACGGCCGGATCCGGCCCGAGGTGCCGTCGCGGCCCGTGGGGCTGGTCTGCCTCACCCACGCGCAGAGCGAGACGGGCGCGATCCAGCCGGTGGCGGCAGCCGCCGATCTGGCCCGCAGGCTGGCCGCGCCCCTGCACGTCGACGCGTCGCAGACCCTGGGCCGCATCGATCTGGCCGAGGTGCTCGATCGGGCACAGACCGTGACGCTGTCCGCGCACAAGGCTGGTGGCCTCAAGGGGATGACCGTGTTGCTGGCGCGCATGGCCGGCGGCCGCCCGGCTCCGCTCCTGCACGGCGGCGGCCAGGAGGGAGGCCTGCGCGCCGGCACGCAGAGTCCCGGCCTCGCCGCCGCCACCGCCCTCGCGGTGGAGCTCGCCGTGCGGGAGCGGGAGGCCCGCGCGCACGCCATGCGGCTCGCCCGCGACACGCTCGTGGCGGGGATCCGGACCCTCGCCGGAGCCCACCTGCTGACCACCGAGCCCGCGCTGCCCAACACGGCGCTGTTCTGGTTCGCGGACGTGGACGGCCGGCATCTCCTGCCCGCGCTGGATCTTGCGGGAATCGAGGCGAGCCAGGGCTCGGCCTGCGCCTCGGGCAGCCCGCTGCCCAGCGCCACGCTCCTGGCGATGCACCTGAGCGAAGCCCAGGCCCGCGCCTCGGTGCGCTTCAGCGTGTCGCAGCACACGTCCCACAGCGCAGCCGAGCAGGCGGCACGCATCGTGTGCTCGGTCGTGGAGCGTTTGCGGCGCGCACGCAATCGCGTGTGAGTTCGTCCCGCCTCGCGGGTTGCGCGCACCGCCGCGAAGGCCCGCTGCGAACGTGCCGATCCGCGCGCGAAGATCCTCGTTCACGCCGTTGCATCGCCTCGCACGAGTCGCTACAGGAACCAGCCACTCGTCGAGGCTCACCCGCGGACCGCCATCCGCGAAGGGGCCTTTCTCGCACCTTCCCGAATCTCGTCTTGGAGTCCGCCCCTCGGGCTACCGCACCCCCCGCGGTCCCGGTACCGGCGGAACGTGGAATGAGGTCCGTACCGAACCGCCCACCGGTGCTGCCGCCCCCCGCGCCCGAGGACTCGCTCGTCCCCGCGCGCACAGCACAGGTGGTCACGATGGAGGCGAACGTGGCAGTCGACTCGTCCGACCAGGGAGTGCCGGATCCCGGTGTCCCATCCATGCAGGCCTTCGAAGCCCTCGTCCTCCGCGAGGTGCGCGCGCGCATCCGCCAGGAGCAGTTCGACTCCTGGTTCTCGGGCATGCGGCTGGTCTCCCTGGCGCCGGAGGAGATCGAGTTCTCCGTGCCGACCGGGTTCGTGCGGAACTGGCTCACGCGCAACTTCCTGGGAGCGATCCAGGAGGCCGTGCTCGCGGCCGGCAAGGTCCTGCGCCGGATCCGCCTCACGGTCCAGGCCGGGCCCGAGGCCGGGCCCGCGCGCCGCGACGACCCCGACGACACGCGGCGCAACGCCGTGGAGGCCGCCGTGGGCGGGCCCGCCGGGCCGATCGATCCCACGCCGGGTTCGTCCGCGGCGCCCGAGCCGGAGGGCGAGAGCTCCGACCCGATCCTCAACCAGAACTACAGCTTCGAGCAGTTCGTGATCGGGCCCTGCAACCGCCTCAGCCACGCCGCCGCGCTGGCGGTCGCCCAGAATCCCGGCCGCGCCTACAACCCGCTCTTCCTGCACGGCCACGTCGGCCTCGGCAAGACCCACCTCCTGCAGGCCATCTGCCACACCGCGCTGGGCCTGCGGCGCCCGCGCCGCCTGCGCGTGGTCTACACGAGCTGCGAGGACTTCACGAACCGCTTCATCCAGGCGGTGCAGGACGGCACTCTCGACCGCTTCCGCCGCTCGTACCGCACCGCCGACGTGCTGGTGGTGGACGACATCCAGTTCCTGAGCGGCAAGGAGAAGACCCAGGAGGAGTTCTTCCACACGTTCAACGACCTCTACAACTGGCAGAAGCAGATCGTGATCTCCTCCGACCGCGGACCGGAACGCATCGAGGCGTTCCAGGAGCGGCTCCTGTCGCGCTTCAAGTGGGGCATGGTCGCGGAGATGGAGCGCCCCTGCTTCGAGACGCGCATGGCGATCGTGAAGCGCAAGGCGCGGATGCGCTCGGTGGAGCTCTCCGACGACGTGGCCTGGTACATCGCCGAGCGGATCGACACGAACATCCGCGAGCTCGAGGGCGCGGTGATCAAGGTGATCGGCATCGCGGCGGTGACCGAGCGGGAGGTCAGCCAGGAGGTCGCCGAGGAGGCCCTGCGCGGCACGGCGCAGGTGCGCTCCAGCCACGTCACCCTGCAGGAGGTGATGTCCCTGATCACCGAGGAGTTCTCGATCTCGCCCCGCGACCTGACCGGCAAGAAGCGCACCCAGGCGGTCAGCCTGCCCCGGCAGATCGGCATGTTCCTCGCGCGCGAGTACACGGAGCACTCCCTGGAGGAGATCGGCCGCTTCTTCGGCAACCGCGACCACACGACGGTGATCTACGCGGTCTCCAAGGTGCGCACCCGCGCCGGAGAGGACCGGATGTTCCAGGACCTGCTCACGACGCTTCGCACGCGCCTGCAGGGCAACGGCTTCGGCCGGTCGCACTAGCGCGCGGGTCCCCGTCGGCCGTCCGGTGACCACGCGGATGCACGCGGCGACGCCGGCGGGCACGCGCGCGCTATGGCGTGCGCGCCGCGACCTCAGGAACCCACCCTGGGCGGCCGGGCACCATCGCGTCACTGCAGCGGCCACGGACGCAGCACCGCCATTCCGTACCCCCATCGTGTCCACGGCAACTTTGAACGCGTTCGTGGCGGAGGCAGGTCGAGGGCCCACTCCATGGCGTGGCCGACCGGAAAGGAACCCGTGCGGTCCCAGGGGGATTCCCGTGGTACTCCACGGCCTCGCTCCACAACCGCGCGCGCCCGCCGCCGCACACGTGCCGCGCGGGTCGGGAGAAGCTCGAACGCTGGGGGCGGTACCTCGCACCTTCTCCACCGGGGAGCAGCCCGCCGCAGACCCTCGAATTCGCCCGCCGAGGTCGCGGCTGGAGCGCGTCCCCTCTACGCTCTCCACACTCATGACGACACCATGACGAAGGTGAAGGAAGTTCGACTCTAGATCTCTCTCTATCGCCTCGAATCCCCACCCGCATCGCGATCCCAGCGACCCCACCATGAAGATCCTCTGTGACCGCCAGCAAGTGCAGGAGGCGTTTGCCATCGTCGCGAGCATCGTCCCCCTGAAGACGCCGAAGCCGATCCTCCAGCACGTCCTCCTGCGGGCCGGCAAGGACTCGGTGACCCTCTTCGCCACCGACCTCGAGATCTCGGCCAGCGTCACCCTGGAATCGGTCAAGGTGCAGCAACCCGGCACCTTGCTCCTGCCGGCGCGCGAGACCGCCAGCCTGCTGCGCGAGCTGAGCGATGCGACGGTGTCGATCGAGAACAAGGACCTGCGCACCACGATCGAGTCGAAGGAGGGATCGTTCATCCTGCTGGGCGACGACCCGGAGCAGTTCCCGCGCGAAGCCACGGTGAACAGCGAGAAGAAGGTGGTCGTCCCGGCCGGGGCCGTCCTGGACATGCTGCGCCGCACGGCGTTCGCGTCCGCCCGCGAGGAGACCCGCTACGCCGTCCCGGGCGCGCTCCTGGAGGTCAAGGACGAGAGCCTGCGCATGGTGGCGACCGACGGCCGCCGGCTGGCCTTCAACTACCGGCACCTGGGTGGCTCGGTGCCCGCGGCCCGCGCCCTGGTGCCCCTGCGTGCCCTCCAGGCGCTCGGACGCGCGATCCCCGAGGGAACGGACCAACCGCTGGAGATCCTCTTCTCGGGCAACCAGATCGGCTTCCGCTTCGGGCGCACGCTCCTGATCGGCCGGCTCCTGGAACAGCCCTTCCCCGACTACGAGGCGGTGATCCCCAAGGCCGCCGACACCTCCGTGGAACTCGACCGCGCGGCGCTGGAGGCCAACCTGCGCAAGGTCTCCGTCCTGTGCAACTCGGAGGTGCGGATGGTGCGCTTCGCCTTCTCCTCGGCCAACCTCGCGCTCTCCGCGGAGAACTCCCAGGTGGGCCGCGCCGACGTCGTCATGGACGCCGACGTGAAGGGCGCGGGCGGCACGCTCGGCTTCAACCCCGACTACGTCCTGGACGCGATCAAGTCCTCCGATCTCGACACGATCCGCATCGACCTGACCGACGATGCCGCCCCGGCGAAGTTCACGCTGGGCGAGACCTACACCTACGTCCTGATGCCCATCAGTGGTTCGTGAGGATCCCAAGTCCGCGGGGGACCTGCTCAAGCGGTTCCTTCCGCAGTTGCAGGCCATGGGCGCCGTCGCTGGCCGCCAGCAGGCCCTCGAGGCCGTGCTGGGGCCGGAGGCCTCGGCCCACTGCCGGGTGGCCGGCTTCCACCGCGGCCAGCTCCTGGTCGAGGTCGATTCCGCACCGCTCTTCGCGGAGCTGCAGATGTTCCGCCGCGAGGAGCTGCGCGCCGAGCTGAACCGGCGCGATCCCAGCCACCCCATCGCCCACCTGGTGTTCCGTCTCGCGGGCGCGGTGGCCAGCTAGACCCATTCCCGATCCGTCACGCATGAGCGAACGTTACGACGCCAGTTCCATCAAGGTCCTCGAGGGGCTCGAGGCGGTGCGCAAGCGCCCCGCCATGTACATCGGCGACACCGGAGTGAAGGGCCTCCACCACCTGGTCTGGGAGGCCGTCGACAACTCGGTCGACGAGGCGCTGGCCGGTCGCTGCAAGACCATCGACGTGCGCATCCACAAGGACGGTTCGTGCTCGGTGCGCGACGACGGCCGCGGCATCCCGGTGGACATGCACGAGACAGGCCTGCCCGCGATCGAGGTCATCATGACCAAGCTGCACTCGGGCGGGAAGTTCGACAAGGAGTCGTACAAGGTCTCCGGCGGACTGCACGGCGTGGGCATCTCGGTGGTGAACGCGCTGTCCGAGTGGCTGGAGGTCGAGGTGAGCCGCGATGGCAAGGTGCACAAGATCACCTTCGCACGCGGCGATCGCGCCAGCGATCTGAAGGTGATCGGCACGACCGACAAGACCGGCACGCTGGTGCGCTTCAAGGCCGATCCGCAGGTGATGGAGGAGACCGAGTTCAACTACGACGTGATGCGCAAGCGGCTGCGCGAGATCGCGTACCTGATGGGCACGGTCGGCCTGCGCATCACCCTGCACGACGAGCGCAACGACCAGCACGAGGAGTTCGCGTTCCCCGAGGGACTCAAGGAGTTCGTGCGCGACCTCAACCACGCCAAGGAGACCGTCCACAAGGACGTCATCTACGTCCGCAAGGAGGTGCCCTCCGGCGAGGACCCGCGCAAGGTGTACGAGGTCGAGTTCGCGCTCCAGTACAACGACGGCTACAACGAATCGGTCCACACCTTCGTCAACAACATCAACACCAGCGAGGGCGGCACGCATCTGGTCGGGTTCCGCACCGCGCTGACGCGCTCCCTGAACAACTGGGCCAAGGCCAGCGGGGCGTTGAAGGCCAAGGACCCGGTGCCGAGCGGCGAGGACTTCCGCGAGGGGCTGACCGCGGTGCTCTCGATCAAGGTCCCGGACCCGCAGTTCGAGAGCCAGACGAAGATCAAGCTGGGCAACCGGGAGGCGCAGTCGATCGTCGAGACCGTGGTGGGCGACGGCCTGCGCACCTTCCTCGAGGAGAACCCCGGCGCAGCGCGCGGCATCTTCGGCAAGGTGATCGACGCCCTGCGCGCGCGCGAGGCCGCGCGCAAGGCGCGCGACCTCGTGCGGCGCAAGTCCGCGCTCGAGGGCATCGGCCTGCCGGCCAAGCTCGCCGACTGCCAGAAGGGCACCAGCCCGGAGGACGCCGAGCTCTACCTGGTCGAGGGCGACTCGGCCGGTGGCACGGCGAAGCAGGGGCGGACCAGCTTCCAGGCGATCCTGCCGCTGCGCGGCAAGATCCTGAACGTCGAGAAGGCGGCGGTGGACAGCATCCTCGACCACGAGGAGATCCAGACCATCGTGCAGGCGATCGGCACCGGGTTCGTGGGCGAAGACTTCGACCTCGAGCGCCTGCGCTACCACAAGATCATCATCATGACCGACGCGGACGTGGACGGGTCCCACATCCGCACGCTGCTGCTCACGCTCTTCTACCGGAAGATGCCCGAGCTGATCCTGCGCGGCCACGTGTACGTGGCGCAGCCGCCGCTCTACCGCGTGAGCAAGGGCAAGACCGAACGCTACTGCGTCTCCGACGTCGAGAAGCTGGTGGCGGTGTCCGAGCTGGGCCTCGGCAACACGCGTCTGGTCCTGCACGGCACGAAGAAGGAGTTCTCGGGCAACACGCTGCAGGGGCTCCTCGACGTGTGCGGCCGGATCCTCTCCGCCGAACGCCGCATGCCCAACGCGAGCGACGTGGGGCTGGACCTCGTGACCTACCTCGGCCAGGTCGACGCCGAGCTGCGCCTGCCGCGCTACTTCGTGGCGTACAAGGGCGAGGCGCGCTACGTGCGCGATGACGAAGGACTGGAGGGCTGGCTGGAGACCATGCGCGGCCGCCTCGGCCGCGAGCTGGTGGTGTACGAAGGTCCGGAGAGCGCGGTGAGCCGCAAGGATGCGGACGTCGAGGTGTACTCGCTGCACGTGGGCGAGGAGCTGACGCCGCTGCTGCACCAGCTCGCCGGCATGGGCATCGCGCCGTCGCTCTTCGCCAAGACGAGCGAGCCGGTGTGCAGCGTGGTGAGCGGCAACGACGCCAAGCCGCAGGATTCCTTGCGCGCGGCCATCCAGGTCGTGCAGGAGATGTGCGAGAAGGACCTCGAGATCCAGCGCTACAAGGGCCTGGGCGAGATGAACGCCTCGCAGCTCTACGAGACCGCGATGGATCCCGCCCGGCGCACGCTCTACCGCGTGACCATCAATGACGCCGTCGAGGCCGACCGGATCTTCACGGTGTTGATGGGCCCCGCGGTCGAGCCCCGGCGCGAGTTCATCGAGAAGCACGCGTTGGAAGCGACGAACCTGGATATATGAAACCCAAGGGGGGCCAGCGGCCCCCCTTTCGAACCCCCCGGCGGCGGGAAGGGCGGGGAGGCTGGGTCGCCGAACTTCGCGCCGACGGGAACGGGGTGGGCGAAGGAGGCGGGATCGGCGGGGATGCTGGCTCGCGGCCCGGGAGGGGGTGGGTCCGAGGGGAATGGCGAGGGATGCGGCGAGGACGCGGAGCGTGGGGCGTGGGGCGGCGGGAAGGGTGGGGAGGCTGGGTCGCCGAACTTCGCGCCGACGGGAACGGGGTGGGCTAGGGAGGCGGGACCGACGGGGACGCTGGCTCGCGGCCTGGAGGGCAGGTCGTGGTCTGCGCGATGGGGCAGGCGAGGGCTGGCTAGGGGCACCGCGCCGGTTCCCAGGCAGGGAACC
>JADLFX010000049.1 GCA_020849665.1 Planctomycetota bacterium
AGCCGTGGGGGTCCTGCTCCATCAGCACGCGGTCCTTGCACGTGCCCGGCTCGGATTCGTCGGCGTTGACCGCCAGGTAGCGTGGGCGCGGATCCTTGGCCGGGTCGGGCATGAAGCTCCACTTCATGCCGGTGGGGAAGCCCGCGCCGCCGCGGCCGCGCAGTCCCGAATCCTTGACCACCTGGATCACCTGGGCGTAGGTGATGCCCTCCTTGAGGATCTTGCGCAGCGCCTCGTAGGCGCCGTGCTTCTGCGCCACGGCGAGCGTGTGGGCGCCCTCGATCTTGGCGCGATCGAGCAGGTACGTGGGGTGTTGGCTCATGGTCGAAAGCGCGCTCACTTCACTTCGCCGAGGATGCGGGCCGCCTTCTCGAGCGTCAGATCCTCGTGGTAGACGCCGTCGAGGTCGAACATCGGCGCGTTGGCGCAGGCACCCTGGCACTCCACGGTGTTGACGCTGAAGCGGCCGTCGGCCGACGTGCCGTGCACGGGCGCGCCCGTGACCTCGCAGACCTTGGCCAGGAGCTCGTCCGAGCCGCGCAGGGCGCAGGAGATGTTGTGGCACACCGAGACCACGTGCTTGCCCGGCGGGCGCATGCGGAACATCGGGTAGAAGCTCGCCACGCCGTAGACCTCCACCGGCTCGAGGCCGAAGAAGGCGGCGCAGTCCTCCATGGTCTGCGGGGAAATCCAGCCGCCCAGCTCTTCCTGGCAACGGTGCAGGGCGGGGATCAGCGCCGCCTGCTTGTGGGGGTAGTGCGTCAGGAGTTCGTTGAACTCCGCCACGAGATTCTGGGGCAGTGCCATCAGCGATCGACCTCACCCATGACGAAATCCAGGCTGCCGATGATCGCCACCAGGTCCGACAGGAGCCGGCCGTTTCCGAGCAGCGGGATCGCCTGGACGTTCATCAGTCCCGGCGCGCGGATGTGGCAGCGCAGCGGGTTCGACGTGCCGTCCGAGCGCACGTAGAAGCCCAGCTCGCCCTTGGACGATTCCACGGCCTGGTAGGCCTCGCCCACCGGCAGGCACAGGTCGGTGACGACCTTGAACTGGAAGATCAACTCCTCCATCGAGCGGTGCACCAGGGCCTTGGGCGGCAGCACGTACTTGCGGTCCTCGGCCAGCACCTCGCCGCCGCGGGTCTTCTTGAGCCGCTCCAGGGCCTGCTTGGCGATCTTGCAGGACTGCCGCATCTCCTCCATGCGCACCAGGTAGCGGTCGTAGCAGTCGCCCACGGTCCCGACCGGGATGTCGAAGTCGTAGGTCTCGTAGCCGCAGTAGGGCTGGCGCTTGCGCAGGTCCCAGTCCACGCCGGAACCGCGCAGGTTCGGTCCGGTGAGCGACCAGGCCATGGCGTTCTCCTTCGAGACCAGGCCCACGCCGCGGTTCCTGCCGTACCAGATGCGATTGCCCGTCAAGAGACGCTCGAGCACCTGGAGCTTCTCGGGGAACTCGTCGAGGAACTTCTCGAGCATGCGCTCCACGTTCTCGTCGACGTCGGCGTACACGCCGCCGATCCGCACGTACGTGTTGTTCATGCGGTGGCCGGTGTAGGCGTCGAGGATCGAGTAGATCAGCTCGCGCTGCTCGAACGAGTAGAAGAAGTTCGACACCGCGCCCAGGTCGATCGAGGTCGTGCCGATGTAGATCAGGTGCGCGGCGATGCGCGAGACCTCCATCAAGAGCACGCGCACCACCTGGCCGCGCTCGGGCACCGTGATCCCGGCGAGCTTCTCGCAGGCCATCGCATAGGCGATGTTGTTGAGCAGCGGCTGGACGTAGTCGAGCCGGTCGGTGTGCGGGACGAACTTGTGCCAGCCCAGGCTCTCGCAGGTCTTCTCCTTGCCGCGGTGCAGGAAGCCCACGTCGGGGTCGATGTACTCCATCGTCTCGCCGTCGAGCCGCACCACCAGCCGCAGCACCCCGTGGGTCGCCGGGTGCTGGGGACCCATGTTCACCATCATCGTCTCGCCCTGCACCGGGTCGTCGTGGTCGACCGGCGGCATCGTGCGCGAATACTCGAACGTCTGGGTGGTGCTCATCGGGCGGCCTCCCATTCCTTGCGCCGCTCCTTGTCCCAGGTGCGGTAGAGCCGATCGGGCTCGATGCCGTGATGGGGGAAGTCCTTGCGCAGGGGGTGGTGTTCGTAGCCCTGGGGCATCAACAGGCGCCGCAGGTCCGGGTGGCCGTCGAAGCGGATGCCGAACATGTCGAAGCACTCGCGCTCGGAGAACGAGGTGCCCGGCCACAGGTCGGTGATCGTGGGCACGGCGGCGTCCGCCTCGCGCAGCCGCACCCGCAGGCGCACGCGGTCGTTGTGCTGGAAGGAGAGGAACTGGTAGACCACCTCGAGGCGCGGTTCGGCCGGGAAGTGGTCCACGGCGGTCACCAGGGTGTTGCCCTCGAAGCCCGCGCGCTGCTTGAGGCGCAGGCAGACCTCGCGCAGCACTTCGCGCTCCAGCGCCAGCGTGGTCATGCCGTCGAGCGGTGCCTCGAACTCGTAGGCGAGACCCTCCAGGGCCGCGCTCAGTCGCTCGCGGGTGGCGCTCACGGCCGCACCTCGGTGTGCCGCCGAGGCAGCTCGGGGGCCCGCTCGGCGATCAAGGTTCCAAGCGGAACACCCGCGCTCCGGCTCTCCGGATCGTGGGCGTGCCTGTCGAGCGAGCTCTTGAGCACGCCCTCGTTGGGCTGGAACACGAGCTGTCCGCTGCCGGTGTCGGCCTTCTCCACCGGTCCGTGCAGCAGCCGGCCCAGGGGATCCTCGCGCTCGATCTTCTTCTGCAGCTTGATGATCGCGTCGATCACCGCGTCGGGCCGCGGCGGGCAGCCCGGCACGTACACGTCCACCGGCAGGATCGAATCCACTCCCTGCACGACCGCGTAGCTGTCGTACATGCCCCCGGAGGAGGAGCACACGCCCATGGCGATGACCCATTTCGGGTCGGGCATCTGGTCGTAGATGGTGCGCACCGCGGTGGCCATCTTCCAGGTC
>JADLFX010000050.1 GCA_020849665.1 Planctomycetota bacterium
CCACCGTCGCGATCGCGAACGTGCTCACGCCGAAGAGCAGCTGCAGGTGGCGCGACCAGACCACCTCGTAGACCAGGCCCGTGGCACCGGAGGCGAAGAAGAGCGCGGCGACGAGGGCGATCGGCGGAGCCGGGTTCACCGCGCCAACGATCCAGGACGGCGCGGATCCCGCCAAGCACTCCCCGTGGTCCATGGCATGGAACCGAGGGAGCGCCGGCGCTGCGGCCACCTTGCCGGGCCTGCGCATCCTCGGCCCGGCCCGCATGCCCCTGTCCCCGTCCGGGGCCCGCCGATCCATGCCCCGAGCGACCCGGCCCCGGGATCGGACCCGCGCCGGCGCGGCGCCCCTCGCCGCATGCCGCTCCTGGACCGCGCCGCTACATCGCTTCGTCCAGCACGGGGTACTCCCGCCACCCCGCGTGGTCGAAGTGCCACCACTCGAACTCGTAGACCGCGAAGCCCTCGGCCGCCATCGCCTCGCGCAGCAGGGCGCGGTGCCAGCGCTGCAGCGAGCTGCCGCCAGGCCACGCCGCGTAGGCGCGCGGCGTGAACTCGTCGAAGCCGGACGGCATGGCCACGGGCTGCCCCGTGGCCAGCTCGTAGAGGGTGAGGTCGATCGCGCAGCCCCGGTTGTGGCGCGAGCCCGAGGCCGGGTCGGCCACGAAGTGGCGCAGGTGCTCCGGGGTCGCGTCCCAGAACATCCTGGTCACGTGCCAGGGCCGGTAGGCGTCGAACACCCACAGGCCATAGCCCCGGGCCCGCAGGCGCGCGGCCACGCGGGCCAGCGCCTCGGCGGCCGGGCGCTGCAGGAGGGCGCGCGGCCGCTCGTAGAAGCGCATGCCCAGGAAGTTGTCGGTGGTGCCGTAGCGCAGGTCGAGGCGGATCGAAGGCTCCAGGGCCACGATCTCCACCAGATCCGGCGCGCGCTTGCCGGACTCGCGCGGCGGCTCCGCGGCCAGCGCGCGACGCCTGAGTTCGGCCTCCGGCAGGAGCGGCTCCACCCGGAACGTGCCCGCGTCCCGGTGCGCGCGCACGTGGCGCCGCCCCGCCAGCCGCACCGCAACGACCTCGCCGCCGGCGGACTCGAACTCCAGCGGCCGGGCCAGCTCGCCTGGCCCCGCCGCGTAGCGACCGCCGCCATGGTCCACCAGCGGCAGCAGGTCCTCGTACTCCACCAGGACGTAACCCGTCCCGCCCTGCTCGAGCACCACCAGCCCATCCTCGTCGTCGCCGTACTGGCCCAACAGCGGAGTCAGCCACGCGGGGGGCGGCGCGGGCCTCGCCGCGGGTGGCGGCACCAGGGTCATCGCCTTGGCGATCCGTTCCGCGAGGGACGGCGAGGCACACGCGCCGCACAGGCACGCGAACACGAGGGGGACGAGTGGGCGCACACCAGGGCAGCATCGCCGCCGCGGCGCGCACATCAAGCCGGCGTCCGCGGGATCGGGAGGGGGATGCCGACGCGTCAGTTCGAGAACTGTGCCAGCGGTGCGCCGCCCACCTCGATGTACTCCGCCTCCTGCGCGGATCTGCGCTCCCACAGGTGCAAGCACTCGATTCCGGGCGGTGGCAGCGCCGGAACTTTGGCCGTGATGCCTTGCGTCACCAGCCAGGGCAGCCCCGGCTGACTCGAGTCCGGCATGAACGCCTGCGCGTACAGGGCCTGACCAACCAGCACGGGCGCCAGCGGCAGGATGATCTCCGGGAAGACCATGAATCCCGTGTCGTCGGTCCGCAGGCTGGCCGATGTGAACAGGAGGTTCGGCACGACCTGGAGCTCGGTGCACAGCCCGGGGACGCGCATGCTTGTGCGCACCGCATCCAGCGCGATGTACACCGGCGCGCGCCCCATTCCGTACGACACCACAGGTCGGATCCCGACGCCGGCTGTGCCGTGGTTGTGCAGGGTCATGTCGAGCCACGCGCTGTTGAAGGCGCCGATCCGCCGGCAGCCAAGCCCGAAGGGGGTCCTCTGGTCCGACGAGTTGGAGGACGGCCGGTATTGGCCGTCCATGATCCCGCTACCCGACGCGCTCTGCACAGACACGTCCCAGACCAGGGCCTCGCCCCCTGGATGGTCGAAGCCGGCGTCGAACGGCAGCACGAGATCCCAGGGTCCCGGAGGCGGATTCGGGACGCCGCGCCAGTCGGGCATGTCGGTCACCTTCGCCGAGTAGACGACCACGCGCGTGCCGGGCCGGAAGTTGCGCTCGAACACCGACTGCGCGCTCCCCCACGGCAGCAGCCCCATCCGCAGCTCCACCTGCAGGCGCCGGGCGTACGACGCCGCGCCGCCGTTGAGCCGGTCGCGCCGGAACGCCGCCTGCTTGATTCCGGCCAAGTGGACCTTGTGGCAGGTGTTGTCCACGACCTGCAGGCGGCGGATCGTGCTCCAGTAGACGAAGAACGTGTTGCCCTCGCGCTCGTCGAAGCCCAGTGGACTCGTGAATGCCTGTCCCGGCACGCCCGCAGCCGCAAGAACCCAGACCAGAGTGGCCACCAGCGATCGTGACATCATGTGACACCTGACCGAGCAACGGCGGACGCGCACGCTCTGCCGGCCCGGGTCATTCTCATCCCCGACTACGCTTCCGCCCATCGCGGCCCGGGGGTTGGCCGCAACCAAGGCCCGCGCCGGAGGCGCGGGCCCGTGAGCCTCAGGGGCCGCGCTGGGAATGCCGGCGCGGCGCGCGGGGACAGGGCAACGACAATCCACAGGAAGCTCTCGCCGCTCGACGATACTCGCCACCAGCAGCCCAGGGGCCAGGATCCTACCGGCAAAGCACCGTGGTGCGGAAAGCGTCCCAGGTCGATGGTCAGCGCGCGGCGGCGGTGGGCCGGTCGGTTCCAGGACTGCGCCAGCGAAGCGCCGCCGGGGAACGCAAAGGTCGCCTGCATTGCCGGCAGGGTCTGCCACAGGAAGACGCACACGACACCCGGCGCTGGCGGATCGGGCACCGCGACCGGGCGACCCTCGGTGAGCAGGACCGGCGGCCCCGGCTGGGTCGCGTCAGAACCCCAGCGCCTCTTCGCCCGCGATCCGCTGCTTGACCGCCAGGCCTTCGGCATCCACCGCCCCAGGCGCCCCTGGAGCCTTGAGCGAATCGACCTCCTCGAGGTTCACCGCGATGCGGGAAGACACGCCACGCTTCTGCATGGTGATCCCGTAGAGCACCTGGCACGCGGCCATGGTGCGCTTGTGGTGGGTGACGATGCAGAACTGCGTCGGGCCGACGAAGTCGCGCAGCACCCGCAGGAAGCGTTCGACGTTGGTCTCGTCCAGTGCCGCATCCACCTCGTCGAGGATGCAGAACGGCGAGGGCTTCACCTTGAACACCGCGAAGAGGATGGCCAGCGCGGTGAGGCTGCGCTCGCCACCGGAGAGGAGGTTGATCGACTGGAGCTGCTTGCCGGGAGGCTGGGCCACGATGTGGATGCCGGCCTCCAACGCATCCCCGGTGCTGTTCTCCTCCGGAGGCACCAGGGTCATGTCCGCGCGGCCGCCCTGGAAGAGCTTGCGGAAGATGGCCTGGAAGTTGTGCCGGGCCTCCTCGAAGGTCTTCTCGAAGAGCGCGCGGGACTCGGCCTCCATCTTGCGCAGCGCCTCGATCAACGCCTTGCGCGACTCGGTGAGGTCTTCGACCTCCTTCTGCAGGAACGCGTAGTCCTTCTCTTCGTCCTCCAGTTCGCGTACCGCGCCGAGGTTCACGGGGCCCAGGCGCTCGATCTGCGCGCGCAGCCCCTCGGCCTCGCTGCGCACCGGCTCGGCCACGAACCCGTCCTGCTCCCACAGGCGCGCGTACTGGCTCTGCTCGGCCAGGAGTGCCGGCGGCAGCGGCGGGCCGTGCAGCACGTCCACCTCGTCGGGGGGCGGCGGACCGACCAGCTCGTCGCAGACCAGCCCGAATCCCTCGATCTCGCCCAGCACGCGGCGCAGCTCGATGCGGGTCGTCTCGCGCAGATGGTCTTCGGCGCGGGCGAACCGGTGCTCGAGGTTGGTCTGCTCGATCCGGCACTGGGTCATGGCCTCGGTGAGCTCGGCACGGCTGCGGTCCACGCTCTGCAGCGCGGCGCGCTCCTCGTCCTGCCGGGTCCGCCACGCCGCGAGCTCGGCGCTGGCCCCGTCGCGGGCCTGCTCCAGCCCGGCGGCCCGCTCCCGCAGCACCGCCGCCTGCTCCAGGGTCTTGTCCCGCTCCTGTCGCGCCTCCTCGGCCGCGCGCCGGGCCTCGTCGCCGCGTGAGGCGAGCTCCCGAGCGGTCGCCTCCAGGTCCAGCAGCGCCTGCTCCTGGACGCGGATGGTGTTCCGCACGCCCTCGCGGTCGCGGGCGCGATCCACGTGCTGGACGCGTATGCCCTGCTCCTGCTGCGTCGCGTCCTGCAGCGCCTGCTGGGCCTCCTGGTGCCCGCGCACGGCATCGGCCTCGTTCGCCACCGCCAGCCGATGGCGCCGGTCCAGCAGGTGCAGGCCCAGGAGATGCGTGGCCAGATCCGCGCAGCACGCCGCCTCGTCGCGCTGCAGCTCGGCCCGCTCCAGTCCGAGCGTGTCGAGTTCACGGGTCATGTCGCCGTCGCGGGCCTGCAGGCGGTGCCGCTGGTTCTGGTTGTCCTGCTCCTTGGCGCGCACGCCCTGCAACGCGCTGCCGAGCCGTTGCACCAGTTCACGCACCTCGCCGGCGCGCTGGCCCGCCGCGGCGCTGGCCGCGAGCATGGCGTCCAGACGCGCCTGCACCTCGGCCACCTGCTGGCGCAAGGCGATCATCTGCGCACGGCGCACGATCAACCCGCCCTGCACTTCGCCGCGTCCGCCCTCCACGCGCGGACCGCAGCGCAGGTTGCCGTCGCGCGACACGAAGAGCAGGTCGGGCCGGTCGAGGGGCACGGTCGCCACGTCGTCCACCAGGCACACGCCGCGCAGCAGCCAGCCGAGGAGGGGACGCGCGCTCTCCGGGCAGCGCACCAGCCCGGCCAGCGCGCGCGCACCCTCGGGCGGGTCCACCGGCGCCATGCGCTCGAGCTCCGGCGAGAACTCCGACTCCACCAGGAGCATGGCGCGGCCCTTGCGCTGCTCGCGCAGGAGCTGCAGGAGTGCGAACGCGTTTTCGCGCGTGTCGACGACCAGGGCCTGCTGGTAGGGGCCGAGCGCCGCCTCGAGCGCGGGGCTCAGCTCCAGGTCGACGTCGAGCAGGTCGGCGAGCCGGCCGCGCAGCCCGGGCGCGCCGCTCTCCAGCAGCCAGCGCGGGCCGGAGTCGATGCCTTCGAGATGGGACTCCATCTCGGCCAGCACGGCGAGGCGGCCCTCGATGGAGGAGAGCTGGCTGCGCAGGTCGGCCGCCTCGCGCGCGCGCTCCGCGGCCTCGGCGTCGGCAGTGGCCAGCGCCGCGATCGCCTCGCCCTCCTCGCCCGCCAGCACGGCGGCGCGCTGGGCGAGATCCTCGCCGACCAGCGCCAGTCCGCCGTCCTCCTCCTGCACCTTGGCCAGCTCCCCGGCCAGGGCATCCACCCGCACCCGGGTGGCCTCGATGCGGCTCCGCAGGTGGCGGCGCTTCTCTTCGCTCCCCAGCACCTGGTTGTTGCACTGCGCCCGCTCGTGCAGCGACTCCAGCACCGCCTGCCGCGCGTGCTCGCGCGCATCGGCGCGTTCGCGCGCGACGCGCTGCGCCTGCTTGAGTGCCTCGCGCAGTTCCTCGCCACGCCGGCCGAGTTCCACCAGCTCGGCCTCCAGCTGCTCGATGCGCGCGCGCGCCGCCTGCAGCTCGGCCTGACGCTGCTGGCGCTGGCCATCGAGCACCAGCACCTTCTGGTCGGCGTCGGCGGCGACGCCATCCTGCTCGGCGAGCTTGCGTTGCAGTCCGGCGGCGCGTTCCTCGTGACCGTGCGCCTGGGTGGCCGCACGGTGCACCTCGTTCTGCAGATCCTCGACCACGGCGCGCTTGGCGCGGATCTCCTCGTCCAACGCCGCGATGCGATCCTCGATCTCCTGGCGCCGCGCTTCGGCCTCGTGCATCTGCTGGCCCAGGCCGGCCATGCGGTCGGCCTGCTCCTGCTGCAACGCGCGGGTCGCGCACGCCTCGAGCCACGCCAGCGCCACTTCGAGGTCGCGCAAACGCGCCCAGATCTCCTGCCAGCGGCGCGCCTTGCCCGCCTGGATCTTGAGGCTGCGGATCCGCCGCGCGCGCTCCTCCAGCAGGTCGTGGACGCGGGACAGGTTCTGCTCCGTGCGCTCCAGCTTGCGAAGCGACTCGCGCTTCTGCAGCTTGAAGCGCGAGATCCCCGCCGCCTCCTCGAAGATCGACCGGCGCTCCTCGGGATTGGCCGAGAGCACCGCGTCGATGCGCCCCTGCTCCATCACCGAGTACGCGCCGACGCCGAGCCCCGTGTCCATGAGGAGGTCGCGCACGTCCTTCAGGCGCACGGGGTCGCCGTTGAGGAGGTAGTCGGACTCCTTCTCCACCGTGAGGCGGCGGCCGATCACCACCTCGCGGCGCTCGCCGAAGCGCCCGCTGCCGTCCTCCAGGAGGATCTCCACCTCCGCCTTGGGCAAGGCGGAGCGCCCCTCGGCGCCCTTGAAGATGACGTCGGTCATCTCGGTGCCGCGCAGGCTCCTGGCCCGTTGGTCGCCGAGCACCCACTTGAGCGCGTCGACGACGTTCGACTTGCCGCACCCGTTCGGCCCGACGATCCCGGTCAGATCCTGGTCGAACGCGAACTCGGTGCGGTCGGCGAACGACTTGAATCCGTGGACGGTGAGTCGCTTCAGGCGCATCGGCTCAGGCCTCGAATCTACCCGTGGAAAGACCGCCCGTGTCGGGGAGCGGCTCGCTGCCGGCGCCGCGGGCGCCGGGCAGGCCCTGCACCTGGAGCGCGGCGCGCCGGCGCGCGCGTTCCGAGCGCACCCGCCCGTAGGCATGGGCGGCGAGGCGCATGCCGTTGGCCACCAGGACCTGCTGCACGGCGTCGGCAAGGTCCGTGCTGCGCAGCGGGGCGTCCTCGCGCGTGCCCGCGCGCACGGCCCTCAGGCGCAGGGCGGCGAGCACCGTGGTGGCGATGTCCATCGCGCGCCACGGCTCGTCGATGCGCTCCTGCAACAACGCGAGGTGCACCGAACGGCACAACTTGCTGGCACGCAACCACTCCAGCCGGCCATCACGTTTCTCCACCAGAAACTCCGCCCTTCGCTTCATCGAGCGAGCCCTCCCCACGGCGCTTTTCGAGCATGGGCTTCAACTCGTCCAGGAACTGCGAGACGTCCTTGAACTCCCGGTACACGGAAGCGAAGCGGACGTACGCGACCTGGTCCAACTGGCGGAGCTCCTTCATGATCAGATTGCCGATCACCTTGGAGGACACCTCCTTGTCGAAGCTCTCCAGGCACTGGCGTTCGATCCGATCGGCGACGGTCTCCAACACTTCGGTGGCGACCGGCCGCTTCTCGCACGCCTTGCGCAGGCCGCCCAACACCTTCTCGCGGTTGAAGTCCTCGCGCGCGCCGCTCTTCTTGACGACGCGCAACGGAGCACTCTCGACCCGCTCGTAGGTGGTGTAGCGGCGCTTGCAGTCGACGCAGACCCGCCGCCGCCGGATCGCGAACCCGTCCGCGCTGGCGCGCGAATCGATGACGCGGTCGTTGTCGGCCTTGCAGTAGGGACAGCGCATGGGAGCTATGGGAACCCGCCCCGCCGGGAAGCCCCTCCCGGACGGCCGTGACCGGTCTGACCACCGGCCACTTCGTTTGGACGCGCGGGAGGCTAGCACCGCAAAGCCTTGTGTGTCAAAAGCCCAGTGGAGCTCTCTCCACACTCCGCGGAGCGCTGCGACGCCTACTTGCCCAGGCAGAAGCGCGCGAACACCCGGTCCAGGACCCCCTCGGGGGAGGAACGTCCGTGCACCTGGTCGAGTGCCTCCAGCGCCAGCGCCAGCTCTGCGGCGGCCACTTCGTCGCCGAGGCCCGCGCTCCCGGCGGCCTCCGCCCGTGCCAGGGCCGCGTCGGCGCCATCGAGGTGATCGCGCACCCGGGTGAAGACCGTCTCCGGCGCGCCACCACCGCAGGCGGCGAGGAACGCACGCAGGGGCTCCAGCCCGTCCCCGCGCGGTGCACAGACGTCGAACCGCGGCACGGCCGGCAGCCCGGGCACTTCCGGCGGCTCGCGCAGGAGGTCCCGCTTGGTGACCACCACGGCGAGCACCGGCAGGGCCGTCGGCGGCACCCTCGGCCGGACGCCGTCCACCACCAGGATGGCGCCCTGCGCGCGCCCCGCGAGACGGTCGCGCAAGGCCAACGCCTCGGCCTCCACCCCGCCGGCACCCTCGATCTCGCCGGGGCCATCCAGCAGGACGACGCCCTCGGCGACCGCCACCCCGAGGACATCGCGGGTGGTCCCGGGCACGGGACTGACCAGGTGGGCTGGCCCGCCGCCCAACGCGTTGCACAGGGACGACTTCCCCGCGTTGGCGTAGCCCACCAGGAGCACCTCGCCCCCGGGGCGGGCCGCGGGCAAGCCGGCGCGCAGCCCGGCCAACCGCTGCCGCACGGCGCGCAGGCCGGGAAGCCAGTCGCCGGGGTCCACGGCGCCGGTCTCCTCGGCGGTGAAGTCCAGGCCCGACTCCAGCACCGCCCGCAGGTCCTGGATCGCCATGCGCAGCGCGGTCACCGCCTCGGCCAGCCCACCGTGCTGGTAGGCGGCCGCCGCGCGCCGCTCGGCCTCGGTGGACGCCTGGATCGCGGCCAGCACTCCCTCGGCCTCCAGGAGCGAGAGCCGGCCGTGCTGGTACGCGCGCCGCGTGAACTCGCCGGGGAGCGCAGGCCGCGCGGCCGGCGCCAGCGCCGCCCCGACCTCCGCCAGGAGCAGCGGGGCGCCGGGGAGGTGCAGCTCGACGACGTCCTCGCCCGTGAACGAGCGCGGGCCGGGCATGACGAGGACCAGCACGGGCAGGCTCGCGCCCAGGATGCGCAGCGTGTGGACGCCGGCGGCGCGCGCCCGCGGCAGGGGCTCGGCGAGCAGGGCCGCGACCGCGGCGCACGCCGCGGGGCCGGAGACGCGGATCACCCCCCGCTCCGCCCGGCCGGGCGGCGAGGCCACCGCGTGGATCGTGTCGTCCAGCATCGCTCCCTCGCGCCGCCGCCGCGCGGCAGCCGTGGACCGGTCCCCTGCTCAGAACATCGGCATGGGCGCCGGCGTCGCCGTGTCGGTGCGCATCGGTCCGAGGATCTTCAGCGTGATCTTCTGCTCCACGAGCGACCATGCCGCGGAGGTCACCATGTAGACCATCAGGCCCGAGGCGTAGTTGTAGAGCATCACGCCGAAGAGCACCGGCATGTAGCGCATGATCACCGCCACCTGGCGCTGCTGCGGATCGCTGGGCAGGGGCATCTTCAGCTGCAGGATCAGGAAGAGGCCGATCCACACCAGGGGCAGCAGGTTGAAGTGCGGCACCCAGGGCAGCCCGATGTGGAAGAGCTGGTCGGCCTGGCTCAGGTCTTCGATCCACAGGAAGAACGGCTGGTGGCGCAGCTCGTACGCGGCGCGGATCGCGGCGAAGAGGCCGATGAAGATCGGCATCGTGATGAAGATCGGCAGGCAGCCGCCCAGCGGCGGGAAGAGCTTGTGCTTGCGCTGGAACACCGCCATCTCCTCGCGCTGCTTCTTCGGATCCTTGGCGTAGCGCTTCTGGATCGCCTCCATCTCCGGCTTGAGGCGCGCCATCTTCTCGCCGAACGCGCGCATCGACCTCTGCATCCGCAGGTTCAGGGGCACGAGCGAGCCGCGCACCAGCACGGTGAGCATCATGATCGCGACGCCCCAGCTCGACACGAGGTCGTGGAAGAGGTTGAGCAGCCAGAGCAGGACGCGCCCCATCGTCACCGAGCCCGGAATCGTGCAGAAGCAGCCGGGGTTGAGGTCGTGCTCGATGATGCCCGCGAAGCGCTCGTGGTCCTTGTCCTCGCCGAACACGCGCGCCGACTTGGGCCCCAGGTAGAGGCGGTAGTTCAGCTCCGTGGCACTGCCGGCGTCCGGCACACGCAGCCGCAGGCTGTAGAGCGCGCGCGGCACCGAATGCGCGTCGATACCGCCCTGCGGGTGCGGCGGCACGGATTCCACGTGCACCGAGTAGAGCGCCTCGCGCGAGGCGCGATCGTCCGGGTAGAGGAACGCCGCGAAGAAGCGGTTGCTGACCCCGGCGAAGTCGATCAGGTTCTCGCCCGCCGCAGCCACGAGGTCCGTCCAGGCCTCCTTGGCCTCGGGCCGCACCACCTTGGTGAGTTCGGCCTGGGTCTTCTGATCCACCACCCGGCCGAACGCCACCGCCGGATTGCCGAACACCCAGTCGGCCTTCGGGTTGGGCAGGGTGGGCCCGCGCAGGATGAAACGGTACTGCGCGCCGACGTCCGGCCGCGCCGTGCTCGCGCGCAGCTGGATGCCGAGCAGGAGCTCGCGCTTGCCGGGCACGTGGCGGTAGGTGCGCACCAGGGTGAGCCCGCCGCCGAGTTCGAGCGAGAAGCGCACGCCGTCCTCGAGGTCCTCCTGATCCCAGCGCTGCGGCTGTCCGGTGCGCGGATCGACGCCACCGTCCAGGGGCGTGAGCGGGAACTGGCGCACGCGTCCGGGCTCCTCCTCGAGGACCACCGACCACATGCCGCGTTCCATCTCGTCCACCAGCGCGTAGTAGGCCTCCGGCGGCGGCGAGGGCTGGCGCAGGGAGCCCGGCTCGGCGCTGTGGTCGAGGAGGCGCAGGCGCACGAGGGCCGCACCCGCGCTGTCGAAGGTGGCCTGGAACGCTCCCTTCTCTCCCGGCTTGCCCAGGCTGAGCTCGCGCCGCGCCTGACCCCTCGCCGGGCGGGTCGCCGGCGCGTCCGCGCGCGTGGTGAGCGCCTGGGCCTGTTCCTGGGTGAGGGGCGGCGCCGCCGGGGGAGCCTCGTGGCCCGGCTGCGCCGGCTTCTCCCGGAAGAAGAGCATGTAGACCAGCACCAGGACGAGGACGGGCAGGAGGAAGCCGGTGAGCCTGCGTTCCATGCGGGGCTTGTCGGGCTTGGGCATTGGGAGCTCTGCGACTCACCCACCGCGGCAGCGGCGCGTCTGAGTCCGGGTCATGGGGTGTCGTGCGGCACGCGGCGAGGAGGATTCAACGCCCCAAGGCGAGGCGCTCGGCCAGGTATTCGGGAAGTTGCGGCACGGCGCGGATCTTGGCCATCGTGCCCTGCACGTCGTACGGCACCCGGTGGAAGCGCGCCGCGCTGCCGTCGAAGGTGACGAACGACGCGCGCGGGTCGCCGTCCCGCGGCTGGCCGACCGAGCCGATGTTCACGATCGCGCGTTCGGCGCCGAGCTGGAACACGCCGTTCAGCATGTCGGGGGAGCGGTAGCCCCCCGACTCCAGGTAGACGCCGGGCACGTGGCTGTGGCCCACGAAGCAGACCCGGGCGTCGCCCATCCGCGCGAAGCAGCCCTGCATCTTGGCGGAGTCCTCGGCGTCCTTGGGCACCATGTACTCCTTCACGGGGTCGCGGGGCGAGCCGTGCACCAGGAGCATCTGCCCCTCGCGGTGCGACTCCTTCATCGCGCCCAGGTACTTCCACAGGCGCATGTTCTCGTCGCGCGGCTTGTCGCGCCGGTTCATCTGGTCGCGGGTCCAATCGATCGCCGCGCGCGCCCTGGGATTGAAGTCCGAGGCATAGAACATCGCTCCATGCTCGTGGTTGCCCAGCAGCGAGAACTCGCAGCGCTGCATCACCGTGAGCAGGGTCTCGCGCGGCTCGGGGCCGTAGCCGATCACGTCGCCCAGGCAGAGGATGCGCCCGATCTCGAGACGGTCGATCTCCGCCAGCACCGTGTTCAGCGCCTCGGTGTTGCTGTGGATGTCGGAGATGAAGGCGATCATGCCGCGAGCCGGGGGACGGTAGCGGCGTGCATCTCGCCACGGAAGCGCCAAGCGCGTGCGGAGCCGGCGGAACCCCCGCGCACGCGCGGGGCGGCCCGGCCTAGAATCCCCGCCCGCCATGCTGGCCCTATCCTGTGCGCTGCTCCTCGCGCTGCCCCAGGCTCCCGAAGCCGAGGTCCTGGTGCGCCTCCCTGCGGGGATCACCGTGACCCGTGCGGAGTACCGCGACCACCTCGAGGCCACCGTCGGCGGGGCCCGCCTCGAGGAACTGGTGCTGGACCGGATCCTGGCGCGCGAGGTCGAAGCCCTGTCCGTCGCGTCCATCCCCCCCGCGACGCGCGCGATCCTGGCCGATCCCGCCGCCGAGGTCCGCGCCCGCCTGGCCGAACGCATCGCCAAGGACCACGGCGGCGACCGCGATGCCTGGGTGCGCCTGCAGGAACGCCTGGGGCTGGCGGTGGCGGAAGTGGAACGGGCGACGCTGCTGCAGGTGCTGCGTGATGCGCGCACCGCGGCGCTGGTGCAGACCCGCCGCGGCACCGATGCCGCCGCCGTCCGCCGGGCATTCGAGGAGCACTACGGAGTGGACGGGCAACGGGCCGTGGTCCGCCACGCCCTGGTCTCGTTCGGCGCCGTGCGTGCCCAGCTGCGCGCCGGCCACGACGCCCACGAGCATCCCGCGCCCGCCGAGGCCGACGTGGAGGCGCGGGCCCGCACGCGCGCCGACGAGCTGGCCGCGCTCGCGCGGCAGGGCGCACCGTTTCACGAGCTGGTCCTGCGGGGCGACGACCCCGCGGCTCGCGCCGCGGCCCAGGATCCGGGACTGCGCGAGCGGGCCGGCCGGATCGAGGGCTACAACTACCAGCACTTCGGCGTGGAGTTCGCAGCCGCCGTGCGGGCGATGCAGCCCGGCGAGGTGCGTGGGCCGGTGCGCACCACGTACGGCTACCACTGGATCCTGCTGGAGAGCCGCACCACCACGAAGCTCGCCGACGTGCAGGAGCGCGTGCTCGAGCTCCTGCGTCAGGAGCCTCCCCGGCTGGCGGAACAGCGCGAGCTCGTCGCGGAACTGCGCACGAAGTACCAGGTGACGAGGCCGCTGCCGAGATGAGCGACACCGGACCGGTGTGGGTCCTCACCGGACCCACCGCCTCGGGCAAGTCCGCGCTGGCGGTGGCCCTGGCCGAGCGGCTCGGCGCCGCCGTGCTCTCGATGGACTCCATGGCCGTGTACCGGCGCATGGACATCGGCACCGCCAAGCCCGACGCCGCGCACCGCGCCCGTGTCCCGCATCACCTGATCGACCTCGTGGAGCCCTGGGAGTCGTTCGACGTGAGCCGCTGGTGCGCCCTGGCCGAGGCCGCCATCGCGGCCGAGCGCGCGGCGGGTCGCCAGCCGTTCTTCGTGGGCGGCACGCCGCTCTACCTGATGGCGCTCGGCAAGGGACTCAGCGCGCGCGCCCCCGCCGATCCCGCGCTGCGGTCCGAGCTGCGCGCCCGCGAGGCGGCGGCGCCAGGCACGCTGCACGCCGAGCTGCTGACCCGCGATCCCGTGGCGGCGGCCCGCATCCACCCGCGCGACACCCGGCGCCTGATCCGGGCCCTGGAGGTGCAGGCCATCACCGGCGCGCCGATCTCGGCGCAACAGGACTCGTTCGACGCCCCCGGCTGGCGCATCCCGCTGCGCGTCGTCGCGCTCTCCGTGCCGCGGGAGGTCCTGCACGAGCGCGTCCGGCAGCGCACACGCGCCATGCTGGCGGCGGGCCTGGTCGCGGAGACCGAGGCGATCCTGGCGGCCGGCGGCTTCTCGCGCGAGGCGGGCGCGGCGATCGGCTACGCCGAGGCGCGTGCGTGGCTGCGCGGCGCGGTCCGGGACGAGGAGGAGCTGCGCAACCTCATCCGGCGCGCCACGCACCGCCTGATCCGCCGCCAGACCACCTGGCTGCGGCGGATCCCGGGCGTGCGCTGGATCGCACCCGAGGCGGGCGTGGACGGCATCCTGGCGGCGTTCGCCGCGGCGGTCCCGCATGCCTCCTGATCTCGACCGTCCGGCCGAGCTGCTCCGCCGCGCCGGGGAACTGGGTGTGACCCTGCCGGCCGCGCAGGCCGAGCTCCTCCTGCGCTACCTGGACGCGATGCTGGAGCGGAACCGAGCCGTGAACCTCACCGCGATCCGCGCGCCCGGCCCGGCCCTGGTCCTGCACGTCCTGGACAGCCTCGCCATCGGCCGCATGCCCCTGGCGCCGCGCCTGGTCCTCGACCTCGGCAGCGGCAACGGCTTCCCGGGAGTGGCGGTCGCGGCGCTCTGGCCCGACGCGTCGGTCGCGCTCGTGGAACGCACCGCCAAGAAGGCGCGCGCCCTGGCAGAAGTGACCCGGCAGGCGGGCTTCGCCCACGTCTCGGTCGTGTGCGCCGACGCCGCGCAGCTGCCGGCTCTGCAACCGCGGCGCCGCCACGCCGCCGACCTGCTCACGGCCCGGGCCGTCGGCACACCGCAGGCCATGGGCCGGCTCGCGGCTCCGCTCGCCGCGCCGAGGGCGGCCCTGGTGCTCTGGCTGGACGCGGATGCCGAGGCTCCGCCGTCCCTGCCGGGCGGATGGCACCGTCAAGAGGTCCTGGGCTATGCCCTGCCCGAGCCCGCCGCCCGTGCGCGGCGCCTGGCCCGCTACACGAAGGTGTGAAGGCGCCGCCCGGGTCGGCCGCGACAGCGGGCCGGCGTGCACGTCGCGGGGCCGCGGCCGCGACCCGCGCGCTCAGCGCAGGAGGACGGGCACCGAGCCGAGCGCCGTCGTCGTGCCGCGCAGCGTCGCGGTGCCGAGGCCGAGCTGGCTGTCGTAGTCGATCAGCGGGTCGGTGTCGCTGAAGTTGAAGAAGTGGCGGTCGATCGTGCTGCGGATGTGGGCGAAGTCCCGCTCCATCGCCGAGCCCCAGCCTCCCCACCGGCGCCGCAACTCGCCGTAGAAGCGCTCGTTGTCGTAGGCGCGCTGGCGCGCGACCGGGTCCTTGTAGCCCTTCTCGAGCTGTTCCTCGGTGAGGCCGGCACCCTGGCCAGGCCAGGTGACGCAGCTCGGGAGCGCGAAGAGGGAGGTGAGGGCGACGACCGCGAACCAGCGGGACATGTTTCGCTTCCGGGAAGGGTTTGGATCGAGGGGGCCGCGAGGAAGGGTGCCTCGCCAGGGATCAGAGGCGGAAACCTAGCCACGGCCGCGGAGCGAGGCAAACCAGTTTCCGCCAATGCGGGAGCCCGGGCCCGACCCGCGGACCAGCACGGTCCGAGAAGCACCCGCGCGCCGGGCGGAGCGGGCCCGCCACGCTTCCCGTGTGCACGGTGCGGCGTTAGGTTCCGGCCGATGGCCCGCCTGCAAGCCCCCCGCGGCACCGAGGACCTCCTGCCCGAGCGGATCCCCGCCCTCGACTTCGTGTTCGAGACCTGCCGGGAGGTGTTCGGCCGCTACGGCTACCGCGAGATCCGCACCCCGCTCTTCGAGGAGACCAGCCTCTTCGTGCGCTCGCTGGGCGAGGTCACGGACGTGGTCGAGAAGGAGATGTTCACCGTCGCGCGCGGGGAGACCAACGTGACCTTCCGGCCCGAGGGCACCGCGCCGGTGGTGCGCGCCTACCTGGAGCACAATCTCGACAAGGTGCGGGCGTTCCAGAAGTTCTTCTACATGGGGCCGATGTTCCGCTTCGAGCGCCCGCAGGCCGGGCGCTCGCGCCAGTTCCATCAGGTCGGGGTGGAGGCCCTGGGTTCGGCCAGCCCCCTGCTCGACGCCGAGGTGATCCTGCTGGCGCACCGCTGCTTCCAGGCCCTCGGCCTCGCCAACTACCGCGTGCACCTCAACACCATCGGCGACGCCGCGGACCGCGAGCGCTTCCGCGCCGTGCTCAAGGCGTACTTCACGCCGCTGATGGCGCAGCGCTGCGCCGACTGCCAGCAGCGCCTGCAGCGCAACGTGTTCCGGATGCTCGACTGCAAGGTGGCCGGCTGCCAGCCGAGCAACCGCGCCGCGCCGCACTTCCTCGACCACGTCTCCGCGGCCACGCGCGCGCGCTTCGACCAGAGCGTCGCGATCCTCGCCGGACTCGACGTGCCGCACGCCGTCGACCCCGCGATCGTGCGCGGCTTCGACTACTACACCCACACGGTGTTCGAAGTGCGCTGCCACGACCTGGGCGCCCGCGACACGGTCTGCGGCGGCGGCCGCTACGACGGCCTGATCGAGGACCTGGGCGGGCCGGCGCTTGGCGCGGTCGGCTTCGCGATCGGCGTCACGCCCACCCTGCTCGCGCTCGAGAAGCAGGGCCATCCCGCCATGCGCCCGGCCGAGCGCGGCGTGCCGATCCTGGTGGCGCCGGTCGGCGCCGCGGACCGCGAAGCGGCGTTCCTGCTCACCGAACGGCTGCGCGCCGCCGGGCTCGCCGCCGACACGGACTACGAGGACAAGAGCCTGAAGGCCATCTTCAAGGCCGCCGACAAGCGCGGGGTGCGCCTCGTGGTCATGCTGGGCGGTGACGAGCGCGCGCGCGGCGCGGTGAAGGTGAAGGACCTGCAGAGCGGCGCCGAGGTGGAGCTGCCCGACGACGCGGCGCTGGCCGCCGGACTGCGCAGCCGCCTCGCGCCGGCCGCGCCATGACCCGGGGCGTGTGCCTCTTCGGAGGCGCATTCAACCCCCCGCACCTCGACCACTCTGCCATCCTGCGTGCAGCGTGGACCAGGCTCGCGCCGGACGAGATCCGGGTGCTGCCCGCGGCGGCGCATCCGTTCAAGGCCGCGGACGCCGACATGGCACCGTTCGCGGCGCGGGCCGAGCTGTGCCGCCTCGCGTTCGCGGAACTGCCGGGCGTCGTGATCGACGAGCGGGAGGCGCTGCGGCCCGGGCCCAGCTACACGGTCGACACCCTGCGCGAGCTGCGCCGCGCGCTCGGCGCGGCGACGCCGCTCTACTGGCTGCTCGGCTCGGACAACCTGCCCCAGCTGACCCACTGGCGCGAGCACCACGAGATCCTGCGCCTGTGCACGGTGGTCACCTATCCGCGCACCGACCACCCCTGCGACGCGCAGGCCCTGGCCGGCCTCGACCTCGACGAGGCCGAGCGCCATGCGATCCTCGCCCACGTGCTGCCCGTGCCGCCGCTCTCGCTCTCGGCCAGCGCGATCCGCAGGAGGCTGCGCGCCGGCCAGCCCGTCGACGATCTCCTGCACCCCGCGGTCCTGGCCCGGATCCGCGCCCTGCACCTCTACGGCACTTGAGGCACGCAACCCGCCGCATGGCCGGCGTCCTCGCATGACACCCTGGAACCCGAGTCCTCGCCGCACCGCCTGACATGCCGCCCTGGAGCGCCGCGCCTCTGAGCCTCGGGCTCTGCCTCCTCGCCCTGGCCGTCCACACCCGCCTGCGCGGCTTCCTGCCCGAGGACCCGCCCGGTCCACGCAAGCAGCACGACCGGCCCCGCCCGCTGCTCGGCGCGGTGCCCGCGCTCGCGATGCTCGCCGCATGCTGGGCCTGCGGCGCGCCGCCAGCGATGCTCCTCGGGCTGCTCCTGGTCACGCTGGCGGGCTTCCTGGACGACGCGCGCAAGGCGGCGGGCGGTCTCGCATGGCCGGTGCGGCTGGCGGCGCAGGCCGCCGCGGCGGCGCTGCTCGCCGGCCACCTCGCCGCGGGCCAGGACGTCCTGGTCCTCGCCGCCCTGGGATTGCTCGCGGTGGTCCTGATCAACGCCGTGAACTTCCTCGACAACTGCGATGGCGTGGCGGTGGCCGTGGTGGCGACTCCGCTGCTCCTCGCCACGACGGGCACGGGATGGAGCGCAGCGGGAGCGTTCGCCCTGCTCGGCTTCCTGCCGCTCAACTGGCCGCGGCCCCGCGCCTTCCTGGGCGACGCGGGTGCCTACGCCGCCGGGCACCTCCTCGCCGCGACGGTCCTCGCCTGGCCGGACCAGGGCGCCGGCCGCCTCGCCCCGCTGGCGCTCGCCGTCGTGCCGCTCCTCGACTTCCACCAGGTGGTCCTGGCGCGGGTCTGGCTCGGCATCCGGCCCTGGGTGGCGGATCGCCGCCACCTCACCCACATCGCCATGAACCTCGGGCTGCCCGCCGCGTGGGTGGCGCCGGCCTTCGCGCTCCTCGCGGCGCTGGGCCTGCTCGGCGTCCGCGCGCTGGCGTGACCCCCGGCCGGCCCGGCACACTCCCGCGATGCCGGAAGCCCTGCTCGCCGACCTCGGCCTCTGCATCCTCGGCGCGCTGATCGGCGCGTTGCTGGCCCGCCTCCTGCGGCAGCCCCCGCTCCTCGGCTACCTCGCGGCCGGGATCGCGCTCGGCCCGCACCTGGGCGCGGGCTGGATCCAGGAGGCGGCCAGCGTCGAGGCGATCGCCCGGCTCGGACTCGTGCTGCTGCTCTTCCTGATCGGCGCCGAGATCGACCTGAAGAAGCTGCGCGCGGCCGGCACGGTGGTCCTGGTCGGGGGGCTGGTGCAGGTCCCGGCGTGCGCCCTGCTGATCGCGCTGGGGGTCGCACCGTTCGTGCCCGGCACCACGTTCGAGCTCGGCTTCCTGGGCTTCGTGCTCGCGCTCTCCTCCACGGCGATCCTGGTCAAGGTCCTGCACGAGCAGGGCATGCTGGACACGCTCCCGGGCCGGATCGCGGTGGGCATCTCGGTGCTGCAGGACCTGTGGGCCGTGACCTTCCTGCTGATCCAGCCCAACCTCGGCAGCACCAGCCTCTGGCCGATCCTGCGCGGCCTCGGCCTCGGGCTCGGCCTGGTACCGGTCATCCTGCTCGCCGGCCGCCTGATCCTGCCGCACGCGTTCCGGGTCGTGGCGCGCTCGGGCGAGCTGTCCCTGCTGCTCGCATTCGCATGGTGCGCGAGCGTCTCGGCGGCGGCCACCGCCGTGGGACTCTCCACGGAGATGGGCGCCCTGCTCGCCGGGATCACGATCTCCACGTTCCCGGTCCAGGCCGAAGTGGTGACCCGGATCCTGGCGCTGCGGGATGTGTTCCTGAGCCTCTTCTTCGTCAGCCTGGGCCTGCATCTCCAGGCGCCGTCGGCGACCCTCGCCGGAGTCGCGGGGCTCACGGCGCTCGTCGCCGTCCTCAGCCGCTTCGTCGTGCTCGTGCCGCTGGTGCGCGCGCTGCTGCCCGACACGCGCACCGGCACGGTCGCGGCGGCCTATCTGGTGCCGGTCAGCGAATTCGCCCTGGTGGTGACCGCGCTCGGCGCGCGCTCGGGCCAGATCGGGGCGCCGCTCGAGAACCTGATCGTGTTCGTGTTCGCGCTCACCGCCGTGGTGACGCCGTACTCGTGCGCGCACGCCGACGCGCTGCACCGCCTGCTGCGCCCGCTCCTGCTCCGCCTCCGGCTCCGCGACGGGTTCGCCGCGGCCGAAGCCGGGACCGTCGCGACGTCACGCTTCCTGGTGCTCGGTGCCTACCACATGGGCCGCAGCCTCGCCGAGGAATGGGCGCATCGCCACCCCGAGCGTCTGGACGAGCTCACCGTCGTGGACTTCAACCCCGAGACCCAGACCGAGCTGACCCGCC
This sequence comes from Planctomycetota bacterium, assembly GCA_020849665.1. Lineage (GTDB taxonomy): Bacteria > Planctomycetota > UBA1135 > UBA1135 > UBA2386 > JADLFX01. Next base: position 19,409 of record JADLFX010000050.1, read on the forward strand.
TGGGCGTACGCGTCGTGTTCGGCGACGTGGCGAACCTCGAACTCCTGGCGCACCTGCACCCGGACCAGGCCGAGGTCATCGTCTGCACGCTGCCCGACGCGGTGCTGCGCGGGACCACCAACCTCGACCTGCTCACCGCGCTGCGCCGCCTCGCCCCGCGGGCTCGGATCGCGGTGACCGCGGAGCGCCGCCGGCACGCCGCGGAGCTCTACGCGGCCGGCGCGGACTACGTGATCGTGCCCGGGCTCAGCGCGGGCGCCGAGCTGGCCGAAGCCCTGCACTTCGACCCGCCGCTCGGTCCGGCCACCTGCCGGGCGCAGGAGGCCAGGATCCACCTGCCCTGAGGCCCTTGGCGGGCAGCGCCGTGCCCCGCGGGCCGCACCCCCGCTGCGCCGGGCGGCAGGCGGCGCCCCGGTTCATCCCCCGGGCAGCAGCAGCGCCTCCGCCATGGCCTCGGGAACGAAGAGCTCGCGCTGGCGCGCCCGCACCGCCTCGAGGCTGACCGCGGCCATCCGCTGGAACACCGAGAACGGCGGCAGTCCGTCGCCGGCCTCCTGCGCGTGCGCGAACGCGAGCGAGCGCACCGCCTCCAGCCCGCGGACGAACCCGCCGAGGAACTTGCGCCGCACGCGCTCCAGGTCGTGCTCCGCCACGGCGACGGGCCGGGCGACGACCGCGCGCAGCGCCGCCAGGAGGCGCTCGGGATCGTCGGCCTCGCCGCCCAGCACCGCGCAGCCGAAGCCGCGATCGGCGACGTAGCTGGCCGAGAGCGAGTCGTCGGCCACGCCCTCGCGGCGCAGCGCCTCGCGCACCGGGCTGGCCGCGCCGAACCACAGGTCGAGGAGGATGCGCGTCACCAGGTCGCGCTCGAGGCGGGCCGCAGGATCGGCGATCAGGCTGCGCTCCTTGCAGCCGAGCAGGGCCCGGGCCCGCGCCACGCGGCCGCGGCGCTCGAAGCGCGGAGCCGGCGGCCGGGCCGTGTCCGCGGGTGCCGTGCCTGGGATCGCCGGCCCCGCGGCCAGCTGCGCCGCCTCGGCCAGGGCCAGCACCTGCTCCGGATCGACCGGCCCGGCCACGGCCAGCGAGGCGTTGCCGGTGCGATAGAACGCGGCGTAGCAGCGCAGCAGCTCCTCGGCGGTGATACGCCCGATCGACTCCACCGTGCCGCCCACGGGATGGCGCACCGGGTGCACGGCGTACAACGCCCCGAGCAGGTCGTAGAACGCCCGGTAGTCGGGCGAGTCCTCGTACATGCGCAGCTCCTGGGCGATGATGCCGCGCTCCTTCGCCACGTTCTCGGGCGTGATGTGGGCGCGCGACACGAGGTGCAGGAGGTCCTGCAGGTTCTCCGCGAAGCGCTCCGCGCACGTGAAGTAGTAGGTCGTGCGCGCGAACCCGGTCATCGCGTTCACCTTGGCGCCGCGCCGGCCGAAGCGGTCGAAGGCCTGGATCGCCTCGTCCTCGAAGAGCTTGTGCTCGAGGTAGTGCGCGACGCCCTCGGGACTCGTGTGCGCACCCGCCGCGTCGCTGAAGGCGAGGTCCACGCTGCCGTAGCGGAAGGTGACCACGGCTGCCGCCTCCCGGAAGCGCTCGGCAGGCACCACGCGCAGCGGCAGGCCGCGCGCGGTCTGCGCCAGCCACACGGCCTCGCCCAGCACCGGATCCCGCACCACGGTGAAGCTCATGGGGCGATCCCTCCGGCCGGCGTCTCCGCGCCCAGCAGGTACACGTGGTCGAGCCAGAGGCCGGCCGCTCCCTGCACCACCTCGTCGCGCGTGGCGGAGCGGTACAGGTCCATCCACTCGTCGGGCGTGCGGTCGACGCCCAGGAACCACGACTCGGCCGCGAACGCGAGCCGGGCCTGGGGCGAGTCGTCGACGGTGGCCAGCGTGCCGAGGATCTGCGCCCGCGCGGTCTCCAGCTCCTGCTCCTGGAACTCGCCGGCCTGCAGCGCCCGCGCCTGGCGCAGCACCTCCTCCTCCACCGCGGCCGCTGCCCGCTCGTCGCAGCCCACGTGCACCTGCAGCAGGCCCTTGTGCCGCTCCAGTCCGGCCGAGGCGTAGTACGCGAGCGAACGCCGTTCGCGCACCTCGCGGAACAGGCGCGAGTGCGGCCCGCCGCCCAGCAGGTTGGTGAACAGCCGCCGCCCGATCCAGAGCCTCTGCACGTCGGTGCCGGGCAGGCGGAAGTGCAGGTGCAGCTTGCTCTGCTGGAGCAGGGTGCGTTCCACCGCACGCCGCACCGGCCGCGGCGCCACGGACACCGGCGGCCGCAGCGGCTCCGGCGCGCGCGCCGGCATCGCGGCCAGCAGCTCGCCGAGGCGTGCCGCCACCCCCGCCTCGGGCAGGGCCCCGGCCGCGAAGGCCACCATCTCGCCACGCGTCAGGAAGTCGAGCCGCGCCCGCTCCGGTGCGCCGCGGTCGAGCGCCTCGATCGCCGCGAGGCCGCCGTGCTCGGGGATCGCGTACGGCTCGCCGGCGCAGGCCTCGGCGATCGCGCGTTCCGCGGCGTAGGCGCCCTTGTCGTCGCGCAGCGCCCGCACGGCGTCGGCGGCCTGCTTGCGCTCGCGTTCGAAGGTCCCGGACGGGAAACCCATGCCGTCGAGCAGCGGCTCGCACAGCAGCTCGCGCAGCAGCTGCGCCCCGGCGCCGAGCTGGTCGGGCCGGCCGGGCAGGAACGCACCCGCCACCGCGTCCACGCTCATCCGCAGCACGTGGCTCTCCCCCACCTTGGCGGTCCCGGGCCCGACGCTCGCGCCGTAGAGCATCTCCATGCGGCGGGCCAGGGCGGGCCGGTCGGGGTCGCGCCGCGTGCCCTGCTGCAGCAGCGCCGGCAGGAGCGCCCGCGCCGCCGCGTCCCGGTCGAGCGGCCGGCGCGCATAGAGCACCATGCGGAATGTCTTGCTGCGCGGATCGCGGCGCACGAGGAAGGGCACGCCCTGCACGTCCTCGCGCTCGAACCCTGCGAACCTCTCGGCCATCGCGGGACGGTATCCGGGCTGCCCGTGCCTGTCAGCCGGACGCGCCGCCGACCGCGGCGCGACGGCGGTCGCGCGCCGCACTATCCTCCCCGCCATGTCGCCACGCCGCGTCCTGCTCCTCGCCGCCGTTCTCCTTCCGCAGGGCGGGCCACCGGCAACCCTGCCGGCCCTGCCCGCCGACCTGGCCGCGCTCGCCGCCGAGGTCGGCCGTGCCCACGGCAGCCTCGCCATCGCCGAGCCGGAGGCCTTCCAGGCGCGGATCGTGCTCACGCCGCTCGGGCGCACCCAGGACACCGTCATGGTCACCCTGGACGCCAGCTATCTGACCCGCGCCGAGACCACGCCGCTGATCCGCTACGCGGTGGACGAGCAGGGCCGCAAGATCGAGCGCGGCCTGGACGCCAAGGGACCCTGGGCGCGCAACGACAAGGCCGTCTACGCCCTGCAGGGCAAGGACTACGCCGAGGAGGCCACCAAGCTGCGCCGCGACCTCGGTCTCGCGCGCCAGCTCCTGCACTTCGTCCGGCCGCACGCGCTCCTGCTCGCCCTGCGCCAGGCCGGCGTCCCGGAGGCCCAGGACCTGCCGCGCATCGGCCGCCTGCCGCCGCAGCCCTGCATCACCGTCCGCGGCCGCCTGGACGACTTCCCGTTCCACCAGGCGCGCGGCGAAGCCGGCCCCGCGGAGGTGCGCGTGTGGATCGACCGGTCCACGCGGCGCCTCGCCGCCGTGCAGGCCACGCCCCTGGACGACAGCGGCCGGCCGAGCGGCAAGGTCGCGGAGCTGGTGCTGCTGCGGGAGTTCCAGCCGCGCAGCACGTTGCTGCTGCCCACCGAGCTGGTGGTCTACGAACGCGTCGGCGTCGAGAGCCTCAAGGCCGTGGCGCGGGTCCAGGTGCAGGGCCTGGACCTCGCGCCGAAGCTCGCGGCCAAGGACCTGGAGCGGCCCGCGCGCGGCTGAGCGGACGCGCCGGGCGCCGGGCCCCCCGGCTCAGAGCTGCAGCACGCCGCCGTTGCTCGTGGTCACGCCGAAGTTCGACTGCGTCGCCGGGTCGACCACGAACCACTGGAAGTACGTGCTGCCGCCCAGCAGGCTCGGGTTGTTGGGGATCGGCAGAGGCACGTTGGCCGTGCCGTTGCCGGCGCCGCTCCCGGCCACCGGGAAGGCGCTGGTGATCGGCAGGTCGATCAGGAGGTTGCAGCCCCCGCCCAGGTCGAAGGGCAGGTTGATCGAGCCGAAGCGGGTGCGGCTGGTACCGATGCCCAGCGCCGCGTTGGTACCGCCCAGGGCCTTCCTGAGGGTGATCGTGAACGTCGTCGAACCCAGGGCGATCGCGCCGGTGCTGCTCAGCTCGGGCGTGGCGGCGCCGGAGCCGGCGCAGCCCGTGCCGAAGAGCGCGAAGCCGCTCATCTCGTAGGCGCCGAGATCCGGCAGGCCGTCGCGCAGCCGGCGCTCGTAGTCCTCGGCGACGTACGCGGGCGTGCGCACGCCCCGGTCCTTCACTGGCGAGTTGGGCATCGGCCGCAGGTCGTAGGGTGCCTGCTGGGTCTGCCGCAGCAGGGGGTCGGCCTGCAGGCTGTTGGCGTCCTTGTTGGTGGCCTGCTGCCACGCGCTCAGCGTGTTGTAGGTCGTCGTGCCCAGGGCCGCGATGTTGCCTGCGGGCGCGTTGTAGAGGTTGGCGTCCGACTCCCAGTACTGCAGCGACGCGGTGGTCGGCGACACGTTCAGGCAGGTGCCCGGGCCGATCATGTTGAACACGTTGCCCCAGAACTTGTTGGGGTACGCCTGCGTGCCGAACGTGCGCACGCAGCTGCCCGTGCCGGTCGTGATCACGAAGAAGGTGTTGTGGCAGATCTCGTTGTTGAGATTGCTCAGGTCGACATGGATCGCCGCGGCCTGGTTCGAGGTCGAGAGGTTGCCGAAGAACAGGTTGTTGTAGATCCGGTTCTGGGCGTTGTTGTTGTTGATCAGGTAGATGCCGTACGTGGAGTTGTTGAGGTCCACGCTGTTGCGTTGGAACTCCCACTGCGACACCTGGGAGCCGTAGATGCCGTACACCGACCCGCCGGGCAGCACGATCGTGTTGCCGACGAAGCGCCAGCGCGCCGCGGTGTTGGCGCCGTTCACGTAGACCATCGCGCGCGGGAACGCGGATCCACCGGGATGCGCGGCCTGGAACGTGCAGTTGCGGAACTCAACCTCGTCCGTGTACTCGCCGCCGCGCACCGCCCCGGCGACGGACGACGCGAACTCCATCCCGTCGAACACGTAGTAGCCGTTGCGGTACCAGCTCAGGCCCGCGAAGAGCGTGACGGTGTCGCCCTGGGTGCCGACCAGCTTCACGCTGCCGGGGATCGGGTGGAAGAAGGTGATCGTGTTGGCCGAGGACGCGCCCTGCACCGGCAGCAGGAAGAACGACTCGTTGTAGGTGCCGGCGGCGACGATGAAGGTCACCGGTCCGTTCACGCCTTCCAGGAAGAGCTGCTTGGTGGCGGCGGTGAAGGTCTTGAAGTTGCGCGCGCCGCTGCCGGCTGGATCGATGTTGTAGGCGCCGCTCATCTGGGCGCAGACGCCGAAGGCCGTGCCGAGGAGCGCGGCGGTGACGAGGGGAAGCTGCATGGGGACTCCTGCGCGGCAACGGATCGCCGCGCGTGGTGAGACTGGGACTGGCCGCGACACTCTACGGCCGCCCGCGCCCGCGTGTTGGCCCCTGCGCCCCGTTCCCGCCGGCCGCTCAGCGCCCCTCGCGGATCCTGCGCAGGGCCGAAATCGCCAGGTAGCGCACCTTGGTGTCCGGGTCGAGGGTCGCGGCCTCCAGGTCCGCAGCAGCGCCTGCCGCCGCCGGACCCAGCTCGAAGAGCGCGTAGGCGGCCTCGGCGCGCACCCTCGGATCCAGGCTGCGCAGCCGCTCGGCGTACGGCCGCACGCGCGCGTCCTCTGGCAAGGGCACCTTGGCGGTGGGCAGGGCGGGGTCGCTGCCGGGCTCCGCGGGCACCGGACGGCCAGGGGCCCGCAGGGGCTCCACCCCCGCGGCGGCCCCCCCATCAACTCCCGGCGGTCCGCCGGTCGGCGGCTCTTCGGCGCCGCAGCCGGAGAGGACCAGGACCGCGACCGCGAGCAGGCGGCGCGCACCCCGGCTCACAGCTTCCTCCGGAAGTACCTCTCCAGCTCCGCGCGCGAGAGGGTCAACGTGGTCGGGCGGCCGTGCGGGCAATGGTGCGGATGCCGCAGGCGGCTCGCCTCGGCCAGCAGCGCCTCGACCTCGGCCGGCGCCAGCGGATCGCCGCTCATCACCGCACCCCGGCAGGCCATCGAGTGGAAGCGCTCCAGGATCGCGTCGCGCGCGCGCGGGCGCGCCTCGCCATCGTCGCCCTGCAGGAAGCTGGTGACGAGGTCCCGGGCCCGCGCCCGTCCCAGCACCGCCGGCAGGCCGTGCACCGCCACGGCGTTGCCGCCGAAGTCCTCGACCAGGAAGCCCTCCTCGGCCAGCACCGGCGCGGCCTCGAGGAGCCATGCCTTGTCGAGCGGGCTCAGCTCCATGACCTCCGGCACCAGGAGCCGCTGCACCGCGGGCGGTGCCGCAGCGCTGCGCCGCTGCAGGCGCTCGTAGAGGACACGTTCGTGCAGCGCGTGTTGGTCGATCACCACCAGCCCGTCCTGGCCCTCGAACACGAGGTAGAGGTCCAGGACCTGGAGCACGCCGCCGCGCGCCGGCAGGCCCGGCCGCGCCGCATCGCCCGGCGCGGGCGGCGGGACCAGGGCCGGCTCCGCCTCGCTCACCCGGTCCGCGCGCGGCGCGGGGAACGGCAGCGACGGCGTGGGCACGCCCTGGCGCAGGGCCTCGGTGGGCCGGCCGAAGAGATCGCGCGGCAGGTCGGGGAAGCCCGGCGTCGCGCGCGGCAGTCCGCTCCCGCCCTGCACCACCCCGGGTGCGGCGGCGCCGGCCGCGGCTGCGAACGCACGCTGCACGGCTGTGTGCAGGAGCCCATAGACGCGCCGCGGGTTGGCGAAGCGCACCTCGGCCTTGGTGGGGTGCACGTTCACGTCCACCTCGGCCGGCGGCAGGTCGAGGGCCAGGACGTACACGGGGATCCGGCCGTGCATGAGCCGTTCGCGCAGCGCGGTGCGGATCGCGGCCACCGTACCGCGGTCGCGTGCCAGCCGCCCGTTCACGTAGAGCAGCTCCATGGAGCCGTCCCTGCGCGCCAGTTCCGGCGGGGCGAGCAGGCCGTGGACGCGGTGGCCCTCGCCGCCCAGATCGACCTGCCGGCACGCGGCGGCGAGCTCCTGGCCGTAGACCCGCGCCAGTCGCCCGCCCAGGTCGTCGCCCGGCGGCAGGCGCAGGAGCACGCGCCCCTCGCTGCGCAGCGTGAACTCCACGTCGAGACGCACCAGCGCCATCTTCGCCAGCAGGTCCTGGATCCGCGCCCGCTCCGCCGAGGCGGTCTTGAGGAAGCGCCGCCGCGCCGGCGTGTTGAAGAACAGGTCGCGCACCTCCACCTGGGTGCCCTCCGGGCAGCCGCAGGGCCGCACCGCCGACAGCTCCCCGCCCTGGCACTCGATCTCGTACCCGGCCTCGGCACCGCGCAGCCGCGAACGGATCCGGGCCCGCGCCACCGAGCCGATCGAGGCCAGCGCCTCGCCACGGAAGCCGAGCGACGCGATGTGGTCGAGGTCGGCGAGCGCGCGCAGCTTGCTGGTGGCATGGCTGGCGAACGCGAGCGGCAGGTCCTCGGGCGCGAACCCGCTGCCGTCGTCGACCACCCTCACCAGGCGCGCGCCACCCTCCTCGATCTCCACTTCGATCCGGCGCGCGCCCGCGTCGAGAGCGTTCTCGACCAGCTCCTTCACCACGGAGTACGGGCGCTCGATCACCTCGCCCGCGGCGATCTGATTGACCACTTCGGGGCGCAGGACCTCGATCACCATGCGAGGTCCTCGGCCGGGGCCTTGGCGAACCAGCGCAGCACCAGCCGTTCGAGCAGCAGGTCGGGCTCCTCGCCGCTGGTACGCATGGCGCGCTGCACGTCCAGCAGGGCGTGCAACCCGCGGCGCAGGTGCGCGGCGTCGTTCTTGCGCACCTGCTCCTGGAAGCGCTCCGCGAACACCCGCACGCCCACCTGCGCCGGCACCTCGGAGAGGCGCGTGCCCGCGTCGACCAGGAGCCGGCCCTGCAGCACCTGCTGGCAGGTCGTGCGCAGCCAGTTGAGCAGCACCAGGACGATCTGCTCGCGCCGCATCACCTCGCCCTCCTTGCCGCGCACGCTGCGCAGGAACATCGCGTGCAGCGAGCGCAGCGCCCGGCGCCGGTCCCCGGCCAGGAGGGCCTCGGTGAACTCGAACGGCGACGATTCGGAACGCGCGCTGAGCCTGCCGCGCAGATCGTCGGGGCCGAGCGGCTTCGCCACCGCGCCCAGCCGCGCGCGCAGCCGTTCGAGCTCGGCCATGGTCTCGGCCGGGTCCTTGCCCACCGCCCCGAGGACCAGGTATGCGGCCTCGGGAGTGAGCGGAACGCCCAGCTCCTTGCCGCGCCCTGCGATCCAGCGCACCAGCTCGGTCTGCAGCGGGCTGTCGCCGGGCGAGTACGGGTCGGCATAGAGGTCGCGGAACTCGTAGACCTTGTGCTCGCACAGCAGTTTGCCCAGGCGCGTCCGCTTGTCGACCTTGGCCGCCTCCACGACGAGATGGCAGCCCTTGGCCATCCGGCCGAGGGTGCGTTCGATGGCCTCGGCATGGTCGCGCAGCCACGCATCCGCCCGACGCACGCACAGGCAGGCCTCGCGCGCGAACAACGCCCCGCCGCGCAGATCCTGCAGCTCGCTGCCATCGCGCTTCTCCTCGCCGTCGACGAGCCGGCGGTCGGCGCCGGCCGGCAGCGCGGCGAGCACGGCGTCGAAGGCCTGGGTGCGGAAGTACTGGCTCGGGCCCAGCAGGACGACCACCGGCGGCAGGCCCCGGGCCACGTCGCGGCGCAGCTCCTGCAGCACGGTCTCCGGGTTCGCGACGGCCATGGCCAGGGGGCAGGATAGCCGCGGCCGCCTCAGGCGCGCAGGAGGTAGAGATCGGCAGCGGTGCCCGCGAGCAGCAGGATCCCGACGACTCCGTTCAGGGTGAAGAACGTCCCGTCCAGGCCCGCCAGTCCCCCGGCGCGCAGCCGGAGGTGCTGCCAGAGCAGGAAGAGCGCCGCCGCGCCCAGCGCCAGCGCGAAGCCGGGCCCGGCGCCCGCGGCCACTCCGTAGCCGGCGAAGCCGGCCACCGCCCCCGCGTGCAGGCCGCGGGCCAGCCGCAGGGCGCCATGCTGGCCGAGGCGGGCCGGAATCGAGTGCAGGCCATGGGCGCGGTCGAAGTCCTCGTCCTGCGTGGCGTAGAGGACGTCGAATCCGGCCACCCAGGCCAGCACGGCGGCGCCCAGCACCAGCGCGGGGAGCACGGTCGTGTCCACGGCCCCGCGCGCGGCCACGTGCGCGGCCGGCGCGGCCAGCCCGAGCGCGAGGCCGAGCCAGAGATGGCACAGGGCGGTGAACCGCTTGGCGTGGCTGTAGCCGTAGAGCAGCGCGAGCGTGGGCACGCCCAGGAGCCCGCACACCGGCGCGATCGCCCACGCCGTGGCCAGGAAGAGCGCGCCACAGCCGAGGGCGAAGGCCAGCGCCGCGCCGGGCCGGATCACGCCCCGCGGCAGCTCGCGCCGGGCCGTGCGCGGGTTCGCGGCATCGATCCTCCGGTCGACGTAGCGGTTGTATGCCATGGCCGCGGCGCGCGCGGACACGGCGGCCAGCACCACCAGCACCAGCAGCCGCGCTCCCGGCGCGCCCCCGGTGGCCGCCAGGAGCGCGAGCAGTGCGAACGGCAGCGCGAACACCGAGTGCGAGACGCGGATCAGCGCCGCCCACTCGGCCACCGTGCCGCGACTCACGGCTCCTCGCCCTCGTGCCAGGGGCTCGCCGGCGGCGCCGGCGGCGTGGCCCAGCGGCGGATCAGGGGGCTGGCCACCCCCAGGCGGTCGAGCACCTTCGCCACCACGAAGTCCACCAGGTCCTGGACGCTCTGCGGCCGGTGGTAGAAGCCCGGCATCGCCGGGAGCACCACGGCGCCGCTCTCGGCGAGCGAGAGCATGTTGCGCAGATGGAGCGGCGAGAGCGGCGTCTCGCGCGGCACCACGATCAGCGGCCGGCCCTCCTTGAGCGCCACGTCGGCGGCGCGCTCCAGGAGGTTGCTGGAGAACCCGTGCGCCACGCGCGCCAGCGTGCCCATGCTGCACGGGCAGAGGATCACCGCCGCGATCGCGGCGCTGCCGCTGCTCGGCGCGGCCTCCACCGCGGCCGGGTCGTGCACGTGCAGGCGCGCGCGCAGCTCCGGGCGCACCAAGCCCGCGAGGTCCGGCCGGGCCGGGTCCAGCTCGACGCCGGCCTCGTGGCGCAGCACGCGCAGCGCCGCGGGGCTGGCCACCAGATGCACGGTGTGGCCGCCCGCCAGCAGCACCTCGAGCAGGCGCATCCCGTAGGCGATGCCCGAGCCGCCGCTCCAGCCCAGCGCGAAGGTCCTGGTCTCGTTCACCGGTTGGTCAGGTAGAAGACGACGTCGTAGATCGAGTGCGTGTACACGGCCACGCCGAAGCCGCGCGCCACGAACAGGATGCCGAGCAGGAGGCCCGCGCAGGTGCGGAACAGGAACACGCCCCGGTGCACCGGCGGCGCTTCCGGGCCCAGGTGGTGGAAGAGCGCGAAGAGCAGCGCGCTGGCCAGCACCGCGAAGGCGACGCCCAGGGGGCGGGGGACGCCGAAGGCGGCACAGGCGCGCACCGCGACGTAGGCCAGGAGCGAGAGCAGGATCAAGCGGAAGAAGAGCTCTTCGAAGATCCCGGCGCCCAGCGACGCCACGAGGTCGGCGGCCAGGGAGCCCTGGGCGGACCCCGGAGCGGCGGCCTGCAGCACCCGCTGCGAGGAGGTGGCCAGGATCGCCGCCAGCGGCCCGAGCAGGAGCGCGTAGAGCGTGCCCTCCAGGGCGGAGACCGCCGCGACCTTGGCCCATGGCACCGCCCGCGCGTGCAGCGACCATGCGGCGACCAGGACCGTGAACGCGAACACCCCGCGCAGGATCAGCACCGCCTGCGGCCCGAGCAGGCCCAGGGCCTCCGCCAGGATCGCCTCGGCGCCGTTGCGTTCGTGGGGCGCGAGCGTGAGCCGGAGCGCCTCGTAGAGCAGCCACAGCGGCAGCACCGCGAAGAGCCCCACGGCAGGGTCGCGCGACCAGTGCAGGTAGCCGCCCGGTGCCTGCGGCCGCGGCGGCCCGGCTTCAGGCTTGGACTTCGGCACGGTAGAGCGCGGCGATGCCGCCGGTGAGGAGCCGGTAGCGCGGCGCGGCGAGGCCGGCGCGGCGCATCCATTCCAGGAACTCGTCCCGCTCGGGGAATGCCTGCACCGATGCCGGCAGGTACGCGTAGGCGCTGCGGTCGCCGGTCAGCAGCCCGCCCAGGCGCGGCAGGACGCGGTGGAAGTAGAAGCCGAAGAGCGGGCCGAAGAGCGGGCCCCGCGGCCGGCAGAACTCCAGCACGACCACGCGTCCGCCCGGGCGCACCACGCGCCGCATCTCGGCGAGCCCGGCGACGGGATCGGCGACGTTGCGGATCCCGAACGCGACCGTCGCGAGGTCGAAGCTGGCGTCGCCGAACGGCAGGTGCTGCGCGTCGGCGTTGACGTAGCGCGGCAGCTCGCCCCGGACCGGGCCGGGCTTGGTCCCGGCCAGGGCCAGCATCGGCAGGCAGAAGTCGGCCCCCACGACCCGCGCGCCCGCACGCGCCAGAGCCAGGGCGAGATCGCCGGTGCCGGCGCAGAGGTCGAGGGCCCGTTCGCCCGGGCGCACGCCGGTCTCGCGCACCGCGCTGCGGCGCCAGCTCCGGTCGATCCCCAGGGAGAGCACGCGGTTGGCCAGGTCGTAGCGCGGCGCCACGCGGGCGAACATCGCACGGACCTGGACCGGATCGGGCATGCGCCCCGGATCGTGCCGGTGCGGCGGGCCTCGGGCAAGGAACGGCGCGCGGCGGGAGCACGGCCGCGCGGCTACGCTGGCGCCATGCGCGTCGAGGTCCCCCTGCGGAAGAGCTGTACCCTGATCAACCATGGCCCCACCACGCTGATCACCAGCGCGCACGGCGGGCGCCGCAACGTCATGGCCGCCGCCTGGGTCATGGCCCTGGACTACGAGCCGCCGAAGCTGTGCGCGGTGATCGCCGCCGGCACGCGCACGCGCGAACTGATCGAGGCGTCGCGCGAGTTCGTGGTGTGCGTGCCCACGCTGGGGCAGATCGACCTCGTGTACGCCGCCGGCAGCTCGAGCGGGGGCGACGCGGACAAGTTCGCGCGCCTCGGGATCGCCACCGAACCGGCCAGCCGCGTCGCGGCCCCGCTGGTCGCCGGCTGCGCCGCGTGGCTGGAGTGCCGGGTGGTGGACGAGCCGGGCATCCAGGAACGCTACGACCTCTTCGTCGCCGAGGTCGTGGCGGCGTGGGCCGACGATGCATCGTTCCGCGACGGCCGATGGGCCTTCGCCACTCCGGAGGCGCGCACCATCCACCATGTGCACCGCGGGGTGTTCTTCGCCACCGGAGAGCCGCACACGGCCAGGACTCCGGCGTGAACCGCTACTCGTAGCGCACCGCGTCGGCAGGGTTCTCCCGCGCGGCGCGCAGCGCGGGCAGCACCGCGGCCAGCACCCCGAGTCCCAGCGCGAGCGCCGGCACGACGACCACCCAGGGCCACGGGACCACCACCGGCGCCTCCAGCCCCGAGACCTCGTTCAGACCCGCGACCACCACGCGGCCGAGGAGCAGCCCCAGCAGGACCGCGAGACCGGCGCCGAGTACCGCCACCACGAGCCCCTCGCAGACGAACGCGGTCCGCAGCTGCGCGCGGTCCATGCCCAGCGCCCGCAGGACGCCGATCTCCCGGTGCCGCGCCAGCGCGGCAATGGTCATCGCGTTGACCAGCCCGACCCCCGAGAGGCCCAGGATGAGGGCCAGGAGCACGTCGAAGACCCGGAAGTCGCGCGTCACGTCGAAGCTGAGGTACTCCACGATCTCCGCGCCGCGCTTGGCCCAGGTGAATCCGGGGAAGCGCCTGCGCACCTCGCGCAGGACGTCCCAGGCGTTGGCGCCGTCGTGCAGGTGCAGCGTGAGGTGCGTGACGCAGCTCGACCCGACGCAGAAGTCGTTCTGCAGCCAGCGCGGATGGGCCAGCGCGAACGCGCGCTCATCGGGGAAGAAGCCGCTTGCGTCGCTCACCGCCAGCACGGTGTAGCCGCTCACGCCCAGCGAGGTCGTGACCGCGAGGATCCCGCCGGGGGCCAGCCCGCGCAGGCGCGCCAGGCGGCGGCTCACCACCACGCTGCGCGTCTCGGCGTAGCGGCGCGCGAGTTCGGGCCGCTCCGCGAACGGCCCGCCCGGGCCGGCCAGGAGCTCCGGCGCGAGGCCGCTCAGCGGGATCGGCGCCGCCACGCGGCCCAGATGCGGCTCGACCGCACGCACCCCGGGCACCTGCCCCAACGTGGCCGCCTCCGCGGCGCCGATCCCGGCGCCCTCCAGGAAGAGCCGTCCCAGCATCGTGCGCGCGCCGAACTCCCAGGTCTCGCCGCGCAGCGCGTAGGTCACGTGCTTGAGGGCGAGCAGCGCCAGGAGCACCACGGCGAGGCCGCATACCGACGCGGCGAAGCGCCCCGGATTGCGCGCCATGGCCTTGTCCAGCAGGAAGGAGCCCAGGGGCGTGAACAGGCGCAGCGGCACCAGGACCAGCCGGCCCAGGCCCAGGACCAGACGCGGCACGAGCAGGAGGACGCCGCCGAAGAGCAGGATCGTGGCCCCCAGCTGCAGGAGCACGATCAGGATCTCGCGGCCGTCCTCGGCCAGGAGTGGGGTCATCGCCAGGTACGCGCCGGGCAGCACGAGCACCAGCAGCACGAACAGGAACAGGTTCACGCCGCGCAGCAGGTCCTGTGCGCCGCCGGGTCCCAGGCCGTGGCCATGCAGGACCGCGAGCGCGGGGAGGTTGCGGGCCTTCCACAGCGGGAACGAGGCGCCCGCGAGGGTGAAGAGCACGCCGAGCAGCGCGGTGCCCGCGCACGGCCAGAACGGCACCTCGAACACGGGGATGGCACGGCCGAAGCCGAGCGTTCCGATGCGCAGCTCCTGCAGGATGCGCGCCAGCCCGATCCCGCCGCCGACGCCCAGGGCCGCGCCGGCCACCGCCAGCAGCGTGGCGTCGAGCAGGAACACCGACGCCACGGTGCCGCGCCCCGCGCCGAGGCAGCGCAGCAGCCCGATCTGCCGCAGCCGCTCCACCAGGGAGTGCGAGAGGGTCTGGAACACCACGAACATGCCCAGCACGAGGGCGAGGCAGCCGAGCACCTTCACTCCGTTGCGGAACGCGCGCTCGTCGGCCGCCTCGCCGAGGGTGGCGGCACGCGCGTCGAGCACCTCGAACTCCGCGCTCAGGGCACGCGCCAGCGTCTCGGTGCCGCGCCCGGGCAGGCGCGCGACCTGGTGGAGCGCCGGAACGTCCGGTCCGAGCCGCCGCGCCAACGCATCCGTGCCCACCACGACCTGGCCCAGGTTGCGCCGCGCCAGGCGCTCGTGCGCCAGGATGCCGGCCACCTCGACCTCGAGCGCGAGCGGCGCGAAGGCAGGGGCCGGGCCCGCGACCAGGACGCCGTCCCGGCAGCGCGGCAGGACCCGCTCCGGCACACGCGCGAGCGCCACCCGGTCGCCGACCCGCAGGCCGTGGAGGCGGGCCAGCTCGGCGGCCACCAGCACCGCGCCGGTGCCGTCGGCCTCGTGCAGGTCGCGCCCCTCGGCCACGGCGTAGTGGCGGAACGGCGACGGCAGCGGGGCGATGCCGAAGAGCTGCGGCGTGCCCAGCGCGGCAGCGCCGCGCGCGAGCGCCACCGGCGTCTCCCGGATCCGCCCGTGCGCGGCCACGTCGGCGTGGGCGGCCAGCACGGCCTCCACCTGCGCATCCTGCCAGCCCGGATCGCGCGGCTGCAGCTCGAGATCGACCCGCCCGAACTCCTGACCGCGTTCCAGCAGACGGCTCTGGATGGTGTTGTGGTCCACGACGTGGATCGCCGTGACCACCGCCACGCCCAGGGCGACGCCCGCCACGCTCAGGAGCGTGCGCAGGCGGTCAGATGCCCAGCTCTTGCAGACGAGAAAAGACGTCAGCCGCACGGAGGCCTTCTCCAGTGAGCGCGTGGCGCGGGTCGAGCACGCCGTCCTTGAGGAAGAGCACACGCTGCCCCGCCGCGGCGTCGCGCGGGTTGTGCGTGACCAGGAGGACCGTGGCGGCGAACGCGCCCCCGACTTCGCGCAGGAGTGCCACGATCTCCTCGCCCGCCTTGCTCGAGAGGTTGCCGGTGGGCTCGTCGCAGAGCAGCAGGGGCGGGCGGGCGGCCAGGGCCCGGGCGATGCTGACGCGCTGCATCTCGCCCCCCGAGAGCCGGCGCGGCAGGCGCCGGGCCAGTTCCTCGATGCCAAGACGCCCCAGGAGCCCGTCGATCCGGTCCCGGTGCGCGGCCGGATCCTCGCCCGCGATCCGCAGGGGCAGCTCGACGTTCTCGCGCACCGTGAGGTCCGGGAGGAGGTTGAAGAACTGGAACACGAAGCCCACCTGGCGCCGGCGCAGCCGGGTGCGCTCCTCCTCGTCCAGCCGCGAGAGGCACGCCCCCGCCAGCCAGATCTCCCCAGCGCTGGGCAGGTCCAGGCCGGCGAGGAGGTGCAGCAGGGTCGACTTCCCCGATCCCGACGGTCCCATGATCGTGGTGAAGGTGCCGGGCTCGAGGGCGAACGACACCCCGCGCAGGATCGGCACCGGCCGCCCTTCCACCTCGTGGAAGCGGAAGACGTCCCTGGCCTCCAGCACCGATGCCATTCCGGGACGGTATCGGCATCGCCGCCTCCCCGGCTAGGATCCGGCGCGCGTGGACGTCCTGGCACGGATCGGCGAGCGCCGGATCGCGGAGGCGGTGGAGCGCGGCGACCTCGACCACAACCCTCTCGCGGGCCGGCCCCTCCCCCTGGAAGACCTGGACAAGGTCCCGGCGGAGCTGCGCGGCGCCTACACGGTGTTGAAGAACGCCGGCGCGCTCCCGCCCGAGCTGGAAGCGCGCAAGGAGGTCCTCGGCCTGCAGGCGCTGCTCCACGCGTGCACGCGCGACACCGACCTGGACGCGCTCCGGCTCCGGCTGACCCGCCTCCAGCTCCACGCCGACCTGCAGCGGGACGCGCGCCTCCAGGCCTGAGCCGGTCGGCGGCTCCGCCGAGGCTCCAGCGCACGTGAGCTCTCCTTGCCAGGGCGCATTCCGGTCGCGCGCGGATAAAGTTCGCGCGTCCACTTGACGATCCATCCAGTCCCTACGAAGAGCTGGCCGTCGCAGGGAGCCCGCCGGGAGACGACGCCGGGCTCCCTCGGCGCCACCGGCGAAACCCGCGGGCCCACCGTAGCGTCTGTGCGGTGGCCGCCGCGGGAGTGACACCACGCGGCACACCACGTCCGATCCGTTCTGCGAGCCGATCCACCCCGCCATGCAGTTCCACGTCCTCTCCCTCGAAGGACCCGACCCGTACGCGCGCGCCGGCGGTCTGGCCTCGCGCGTGGATGGGCTGACGCAGTCGCTGGGCTCGCTGGGGTTCGAGACGCACCTGTGGTTCGTGGGCGATCCCAACCGCCCGGGCCACGAGACCCGCGGCAACCTGCACCTGCACCGCTGGGGACAGTGGATCAGCGCCTACCACCCCGGCGGCGTGTACGACGGCGAGGAGCTCAAGCGCGACGACTATGCCCGTTCGCTGCCGCCGTACATGATGGCGCACCACCTGCTCCCGCACCTGCGCCAGGGCGGGCGCGCGGTGGTCCTGGCCGAGGAGTGGCACACCTACCACGCGGTCCTGCACCTCGACTGGCTGTTGCGCGAGGCGCGGCTGCGGGAACGGGTCAGCATCCTCTGGAACGCCAACAACTACTTCGGCTTCGAGACCATCGACTGGCCCCGTCTGGCGGATGCGGCGGCGATCACCACGGTGAGCCGCTACATGAAGCACCGCATGCAGAGCCTCGGCGCGGATGCCCTGGTGATCCCCAACGGACTCGGGGAGGACTCGTTCGAGCCGGCCTGCACCGACGGCGTGAGCGAGTTCCAGCACCGGTTCGCGGACCGCACCGTGCTGGTCAAGATGGCCCGCTTCGACCCGGACAAGCGCTGGCTGCTGGCCATCGAGACCGTGGCCGAACTCAAGCGTCAGGGCTGGCACCCGCTGCTGATCGCACGCGGCGGCAGCGAGGCACACGGCCACGAGGTGCTGGCGGCGGCCAAGGAGCTGGACCTGAAGGTCGCCGAGCGCTTCTCGCCCGGCCCGGGCGTGAACCCGCTGCTCTCCTGCCTGGACCGTCTGGACGACATCGACGTGGTCAACCTGCGCACGCCCGTGGATGCCGCCGGCCGGCGCGTGCTCTTCCGCGGCGCCGACGCGGTCCTCGCCAACAGCGGCCACGAGCCCTTCGGCCTCGTCGGCCTGGAGACCATGGCGGTCGGCGGACTCGCGGTGACCGGCAACACCGGCGAGGACTACGCCGAGCAGGGCCGCAACGCACTGGTCCTGCAGACCACCGACCCGCGCGAGTTCGTGGAGCTCTACCGCGGCCTGCGCCAGCAGCCCGCCGAGGAGAAGGCGCTGCGCCGCGAGGGCCAGCGCACCGCGCAGGAGTACGCCTGGCCCAAGGTGGTGCGGCGCGTGCTGCTGCCGCGGATCACGCTGATCGGCGAGAACCGCTGACTCACGCCGGCCCTGCGACCCGCCGGAAGAGCAGGGTCGCGGCCATGGCCAGACCGCAGAGCACCGCCATGCCCAGGAAGGGCAGTTCCGGGGCGAGGGCATGGAGACCTCCGCTGAGGAGGAGCGTGAGGCCGGTCGACACACCGAACGCCAGCGTGGCGTAGAGCCCCTGGGCGGTGGAGGCGATCCGCGCCGGCATGCGTTCCTGCAGCCACGCGATCGCCGCCACGTGGGTCAGGGCATAGGTCAGGGCGTGCAGGGTCTGCAGGCCGAACACCAGCGCAGGGTGCGCCGCATAGGCCGTACCCACCCAGCGGACCACGCCCGCCAGCCCCGCGATCCCCAGGAGAGCGCGCCGCGGGAAGCGCCGCAGGATCCTGGTGGCCGAGCGGAACAGGAACACCTCCGCCACGACGCCCGTGGCCCACGCGCACCCGATCCAGGGATCGCTCAAGCCCGCGGCCCGCCAGTGCAGCGTGCCGTAGCCGTAGAGCGCGCCGTGGCTGCCCTGGATCAGGGCGCAGACCGCGAGCAGCGCGAGGAACCCCGGCTGGCTCAGCACCTCGCGCCACGACGCCGTCCCGCGCGCCGACCCGGCGGGTCCCGGCCCGTCCGGCTCCACCGGAGGCTCGGGCGCGCCGACCAGGGCTGCCGCCACGGCCCAGCAGGAGGCGATCATCACGGCCAGCAGCCAGCCTGCCTCGCCGCCGCAGATCACGGCGGCGAACACGTTCATGCCCAGGAACGCGAGCGAGCCGTAGAGGCGCGTGCGCCCGTAGTCGACCGTCCCCCGCCGCGCCCAGAGCACCGCGATGGCGTCGGTGAGCGGAACGAGCGGCGCGGAGAGCGCGTTCCAGAGCACCTCGATGGCCAGGATCGCGAGCACTCCCTCGACCGGCAGGTAGAGCAGGCTGGCGGTCGCCATGGCCAGGGCGATCCCGAGCTGGAAGCGGACCCGCCGCGGCATGCGGTCGGCCAGCGCGACCACGAAGGGGGTCACCAGGACGCGCACCCAGGTCCCCACCGCCAGCACCACCGCGACCATCTCCGGTTCGATGCCCCGCGCGCGCAGCCAGAGCGGCCAGAACGGCAGCCGCAGGCCCGGGGCCAGGAACACGGCTGCGAAGAGCAGGCCCAGGCGGAACGACGGCGAGCCCATGCGGGCGGGGCAGCAATGCCACAGCGGCCATGGCGTGTCCAGCGCGGCGCGGTGCGAGTTGGTACGAACGTGGGATGAGTGCCGCGCCGCTCCGTTCGTCGGAGGCGGGCCTGCGGCGCGGATGCGCACGGGCGGCTACCCTTCCCGTCGCGCACGCATGACCCAGACCCCCGAACCGGAAGACTCCCTGGTCGAGCGGATCCGCCAGGGCAGCGAGGACGCCCTGGCGGAGTATTTCGGCCGCCACCGCGAGCGCCTCTGGCGGCTGGTCCACTTCCGCATGGACCCGCGCCTGCAGGGCCGGGTGGATCCGGAAGACGTGCTGCAGGAGGCGTTCGTCGACGTCGCCAAGCGGATCCACATCTGGGTCGAGAATCCCACGATGCCCCTGCGCCTTTGGGTGCGGCTCACCGTGGGGCAGACCCTGATCGAGGTGCATCGCCGCCACCTGCTGGTGCAGGCCCGCAGCGTCGAACACGAGGTGCCGGGCCGGTTGCGTATGCCGGGCGCCTCCAGCGTCACGCTCTCGGCGCACCTCGCCGGCAGCCTGACCTCTCCCAGCCGTGCCGCCATTCGCGAGGAGGCCAAGCGCCTCCTGCACGAGGCGATCGAGCAGATGGACCCGATCGACCGGCAGGTCCTGACCATGCGCCACTTCGAGGAGCTGAGCAACGCCGAGGTCGCCGAGGAACTCGGCCTCCAGCCCTCCACCGCGAGCGCCCGCTACATCCGCGCCCTGGCGCGCCTCAAGGACGTCCTGCGCCCGCTCGACCCGGACCAGGCGAAGGGCCCGCCGCCGTGACCGAGCCCGTCGAGAGCACCCTCGAGACGTTGATGGAGTCGTTCCTGGCGCGGCTCCGCGCCGGAGAGACCCCGGAACTCGAGCAGCTCGCCGGCGAGCACCCCGAACATGCCAGCGAGATCCGCGAGCTCTTCCCCGCGATCGTGGCGATGGAACGGCTGAAGGCACGGCGCGAGGCGGAGAGCGGCGGGCGCGCCAGCCTGGGTCCCCACCGCCTCGAGCGCCTCGCCGACCTGCGCCTGCTGCGCGAGATCGGCCGCGGCGGCATGGGCATCGTCTACGAGGCCGAGCAGGAGTCGCTGAGCCGGCGCGTGGCGGTGAAGGTCCTGCCCCGGCAGATGCTGCTCGACAAGAACCGCCTCGGCCGCTTCCTGCGCGAGGCCAAGATCGCGGCCCGGCTGCACCACACGAACATCGTGCCGGTGTTCGGGACCGGGGAGCAGGACGGCTACCACTACTACGTGATGCAGTACATCCACGGCATCGGCCTGGACGTGCTGCTGGCCAGGCTGCGCGAGCGCCGCGAGCGCCACGGCGACGACGGCGGCGAGGATGCCCTGCTCGCCGCTGCGACGCGCGCGCTGGAGCGCGATCAGCCGCCCGGGGCGCATCGCTGGGGGCACGCCGTGGCCCGGATCGGCGTGCAGGTCGCCGACGCGCTCGCGCACGCCCATGCCCAGGGGACCCTGCATCGCGACGTGAAGCCGGGCAACCTGCTGCTGGACGCGCGCGGCACCGTGTTCGTGACCGACTTCGGGCTTGCCAAGGCCCTGGAACAGGACGGCATCACGGTGTCCGGCGACGTCGTGGGCACGATCCAGTACATCGCCCCCGAGCAGCTGCACGGCCGCGTCGACGCCCGCGCCGATCTCTACAGCCTCGGGCTGGTGCTCTACGAGCTGCTCACGCTGGAGCCGGCGTTTCCGCCGGGCGACCGCGCCCAGCTGCTGGAGGCGGTGCGTGCCGGCCAGATCCGCCCGCTGCGCGGCCTGATGCCGGACGTGCCGCGCGACCTCGAGACGATCGTCCAGACCGCGATCGCCCCCGATCCGGCGCACCGCTACCGCGACGCGGCGGCGCTGCGCGACGACCTGCAGCGCTTCCTCGACGACCGCCCGATCCTGGCCCGCCGCACCACGGCATTGGAGCAGCTCGGCCGCTGGTGCCGCCGCAACAAGCTCCTGGCGGGGCTCACGACCAGCACGCTGCTGGCGCTCCTGAGCGCGGGGGCCGTCGGCTGGGTCGCCTACGCCACCACCACCGGCGCGCTCGAGCGCGAGGGCCAGCGCGCCAACGAGGCGCGCCGGCAGGGCGCTCGCGCCGAGAACAACCTGCTCCTCGCCCTGCGCGCGTTCGAGGACGTCTTCGATCTCGTCAGCGGTCCCGACGTCCTGCACTCGGTGCCCGACGATCCCGAGGAGGGGCAGAGCGCCGCCCTGCCATCGGTGTCGGTGTCCACCAAGGACGTCGAGCTGCTGCAACGCATCCTGCGCTTCTACGACCTGTTCATCGAGCAGAACGCCGACAACCAGGGGCTGCGGCGCGAGTCGGCCAAGGCCTACCGGCGCACCGGCGACATCCGCCAGCGCCTGGGTCAGCTCAGCGGCGCGGAAGAGGCCTATCGGCGCTCGCTGACCCTCTACCGCCAGCTCCTGGGCAGCGCGCACGCCGGCGGGGTGTACGCACTCGAGCTGGCCCTGCTGCACAACGAGCTCGGCCGCGTGCTCGCCGCGACCGGACGCTTCGGCGACGCGCGTGCCGAGCACGAGATCGCGCGCGACCTGCTCGCGCCCGTGGCGGGCGAGGGTTCCCAGCTGCCGGCGCGCCTCGAGCTGGCGCGCACCTGGAACCTGCTCGGCACGACGCTGACCATCACCCGCTTCCGCGCGGCGACGCGCGACGAGCGCCCCACCACCCTGCCCACCTCGCTGGAAGCACACGCCACGGCCCTGGAGATCCTCGACGCGCTGGACGAGGCCACGCGCAACGATCCCCAGGTGCGCCTGCTCCGGGCCCGCACGCTGCGCCTCCTGGCCGCCGGGCTCCTGCGCAACCGGGTGCGCGGCGATGCGCGCCAGGAGGAGTCGCGGCTCGCGGAATCGAAACGGCGCAACGAGGAGTCCGTCGCGCTCCTGCGCGGGCTGGTGCAGGAGTTTCCGGCCAACGACCTCTACCGCTACGAGCTGGTCGAGTGCCTGAGCCTGGTGAGCACGGCTCCGTTCCTGCCGCCCCGGCGCGGGACGCCGGCGAACAGCGAGGAGCGCAGCGCGCAGCTCGCGGAGGCCGACACCCGTCTGGGCGAGGCGGTGCGGCTGGGCGAGGCGCTGCTGCGCGAGCGGCCGCTCGAGCCCGAGTACAAGGCCGCCCTGCTGCGCGCCCTGCAGCGCCTGGCCATGGTGCGGGACGCGCAGGGCCGCCCGGCCGAGTCCGTCCCGCTGATCGAGCGCGCCGTGAGCCTCGCCGCGGAACTCCAGGCGCAGTTCCCCGGCGTTCCCGCCTACCAGATCGAGTGGTTCAACGCGCAAGGAGCCCTGGTGCGCAGCCTGGAGCGGCGCAACGAGATCGCGCCCGCGGTGGCGGCGCTCGAAACGCTCGTGGCCGCGACCCGCGAGCGCCTCGCCCAGCAGCCGGAGCCGGCCCGGCTCGGCCTCGGCTTCGTCCTCGGCCGGCACCTCGAACAGCTCGAGCGCCTGCTGCGCCAGCAGGGCGAGACCGCCAAGGCCGACGAGGTACGGCGCCAGCTGGACGAGCTGCGCCGGAGGCGCTGAGGTGCCGGCGCCCCGGCTGGTCCTGGTGGGTGGGTTCCTGGGCGCCGGCAAGACCACCGCGCTCGCGGCGCTGGCCCGTCTGCTGACCGCTCGCGGCGAGCGCGTCGGGGTGATCACCAACGACCAGGCCGGCGATCTGGTGGACACCGCGACGCTGGCCGGCGAGGACCTGCCCGTGGCCGAGATCGCTGGGGCGTGCTTCTGCTGCCGCTTCGACGAGCTGGTGGCCGGCGCCGGCCGGCTCCTGGGCGAGCATCGGCCCGGATGGCTGCTCGCCGAGGCGGCCGGTTCGTGCGCCGACCTGGTGGCCACCGTGCTGCGCCCGCTCCGGCGCCTGCTGCCCGGCCGCTTCCGCCTGGCGCCGTACTCGGTCCTGATCGATCCGTTCCGGGCGGGCGAGCTGCTGGGGTTGCGCCCCGGCACCCTGCCCGCGGACGTGCGCTACCTGCTGGAGCAGCAGCTCGGCGAAGCCGACCTGATCCTGCTCACCAAGACCGACTGGCTCTCCGCGCGCGACCAGATCACCCTGCAGGAAGGGATCCAGGGCCACCACCCGTTCGCGCGCGTGCTCCCGCTCTCGGCCGAGGACCCGGGCACCCATGCCGAGTGGCTGGTCACCCTGGGGACCGAGCCGGAGCGGCCTGGGCACCCCCTGGACCTCGACTACGACCGCTACGCGCGCGCCGAGGGCGCCCTGGGCTGGGCCAACGCGAGCGTCGCCGTGCAGGCCGCCGAGCCGTTCGAATTCGGCGAGCTGGTGATGGACCTCGTCACCCTGGTCAGCGGTTCGCTCGCGCACTGCAACGCCGAGATCGCCCACGTGAAGGCGCGCTGCGGGGCCGGGGCCCGCTGGGCCCGGGCCCACGCCACCGGCGCGGGCTCGCGGCCCGAGCTGGACGAGGACTCCGACGGCCACGCGCGCGCAGGCCTGCTCCTGCTCAACGCTCGCGCCGCCTGCGATGCCGGGCTGCTGCACCGGCTGTGCACCGATGCCCTGCTCTCGGTGCTGGCGGCACGCGGCGCCACGGGCCGGATCCTGCGCGAGCGGCACTTCGCGCCGCCGCGCCCGCGCCCCACGCACCGCGACGCGGACTGAGCCTGCGCCGCCCCGGCGGACCGGGCGGCGCGCCGTCCGTCACACGTTCGCCGTGCGCTTGCCCAGGATCTGGCGCAGCATCGCGCGCTGCACGGCGGCCTGCGCGCGCAGCAGCTCCTCGCTGGGGCGATCCTCGCTGCGCACCTGGTCGAGCAGTTCACGCGCCTTCTGCTCGGCGGCGTGCGCCCGCTCGACGTCGATCTCCTCGGCCTTCTCGCCGGAGAGCACCACGAAGGTCACCGCGTTGTCGCGCACCTCGACGAAGCCGGCGGCGACCACGAGGTCCTGCGTGCTGCCGTCGGTCCTGGTGATCCGGAGGTGGCTGCCGGACCGGGGCACCGCGGTCACCAGCGCGGCATGCCTGGGCAGGATCCCATAGCTGCCGTCGAGGCCCTGGAAGGACACCGCCCGGACCGGCCCGTCGAAGAGCGGCCGGTCCATGGTGAGCACCTTGAGGTGCATCTCGTGTGCGTGCGCGGCCTCGGCCATGGCATCACATCTTCTTGGCGCGTTCGACCGCCTCGTCGATCGAGCCGACCATGTAGAACGCCTGCTCGGGCAGGGTGTCGTGCTTGCCGGCGAGGATCTCGGCGAACGAGCGCACCGTGTCCTCACGCTTCACGAACTTGCCCGGCGTGCCGGTGAACTGCTCGGCGACGAAGAACGGTTGGGCCAGGAACCGCTGGATCTTGCGCGCCCGCGTCACGACCAGCTTGTCCTCGTCCGTGAGCTCCTCCATGCCGAGGATCGCGATGATGTCGCGCAGGTCCTGGTAGCGCTGCAGCACGCGCTGCACCTCGCGCGCCACCCGGTAGTGATCCTCGCCGACGAACTGCGGGCTGAGCATCTTGGAGGTCGACTTGAGCGGATCCACCGCCGGGTAGATGCCCAGCTCGGCGATCGAGCGCTCCAGGATGATCGTGGAGTCCAGATGCGCGAACGTGGCCACCGGCGCCGGGTCCGTGATGTCGTCGGCCGGCACGTACACGGCCTGCATCGAGGTCACCGAGCCGCGCTTGGTCGAGGTGATCCGCTCCTGCAGCGCGCCCATCTCCGAGGCCATCGTCGGCTGGTAGCCCACGGCGCTCGGCAGGCGGCCGAGCAGCGCCGACACCTCCGAGCCCGCCTGCACGAAGCGGAACACGTTGTCGATGAAGAGCAGGACGTCCTTGCCCTCCACGTCGCGGAAGTACTCGGCCATGGTCAGGCCGGTCAGCCCCACGCGCAGGCGCGCCCCCGGCGGCTCGTTCATCTGGCCGAACACCAGCACCGCGTTGTCGAGCACCGACTGCTTCTGGCCGCTCTTCGGGTCCGCGTACTCGGCCTCGGCCATCTCCAGCCAGAGGTCGTTGCCCTCGCGGGTGCGCTCGCCCACGCCACAGAACACCGAGAAGCCGCCCTTCTCCACGGCGGTGATCCGGATCAGCTCCTGGATCAGCACGGTCTTGCCCACGCCGGCGCCGCCGAAGAGGCCGATCTTGCCGCCCTTGGCGAACGGGCAGAGCAGGTCGACCACCTTGATGCCGGTCTCGAACACCTCGCTGATCGCCAGCTGGTCCTCGAAGAGCGGGGCCGGCTTGTGGATCGGGCTGCTCTGCTTGGCCTGCACCGGACCGAGGGGCTTCTTGGTGCGCGGGTGCGGGATGCCCACCTCCAGCGGCCTACCGAGCACGTCGAAGAGGCGGCCCATCGTCTCCTTGCCCACCGGCACGGAGATCGGCCCGCCGCTGTCCACCGCCTTCATGCCGCGCACCAGTCCGTCGGTGCTCGCCAACGCGACGCAGCGGGCCGTGGCGTTGCCGAGCTGCTGCGCGACCTCGAGCGTGAGGTCGATCCCGCGCTCGCGTTCATGGATGCGGATCGCGTTGTAGATCGCCGGCAGGTGACCCTCGGGGAACACGACGTCCACCACCGGTCCGAACACCTGCAGAACCTTGCCTTCCACTGCCGTTGCCATTGCGTCGTCCTCGATACTCGTGTGCGGATGCGGGTGCGCGCGACTCAGGCGATGGCGTTGGCCCCGCCGACGATGTCGAGCAGCTCCTTGGTGATGCTCTCCTGCCGCGCCCGGTTGTACTCCAGCTTCAGTTCACGCTGCATCCGTCCCGCCGCGTCCGTGGCGTTCTTCATCGCCATCCGACGCGAGGCGTGCTCGCTGGTCAGACTCTGCAGCATGACGTCGTAGATCGAGACGTTCAGGTACGCCTCGAAGAAGAGCTTGATCAGCTGCACCGGGTCGGGTTCGACCAGATAGTCGATCGATGCGGTCGCGGCCTCGTCCTCGGGGTCCGCGACGATGCGCCGCAGGGGGAGCAGGCGCTCGACCCGCGGCACGAAGCGCCCCGCCGACACGAACTCCGTGTATGCGACGTAGACCTCGTCGACCTTGCCCTCGAGGAACGCCTTGCCGAGCTCGGCGCCCACCATGGCGGCGGCCTCGAAGCGCACCTTGTCCAGCGGCGGGTCCACGAAGTAGCGCTCCACCTCGAAGTGGCGCTTGTGCAGGTAGGTGTAGGCCTTCTTGCCGTACACCCAGAAGCGGAAGCTCGCCTCGGCCCGCTCCTTGCGCTTGCGGTCCATGAAGTCGAGGACCTCGAGGCCGATCTTGCTGTTGTACGCCCCGCACAGGCCGCGGTCGGAGCTGAGCACGAAGACGCCGAAGCGGCTCGGCTCGCCCAGCTTGGGCAGCTCCAGTTCGGAGTAGCCCTCGGCGACCCTGCTGACCCGCGCGGCCATGGCCCGGAGCTCGCGGCTGGCGCCGTGGTAGGCGACGGCCTTGTTCTGCACCCGGCGCAGTTTCATCGAGGCGACCATCTCCATCGCCTTGGTGAGCTGACGGATGTTGCCGATCGACTTGATCCGGCCGCGCAGTTCCTTGACGTTGCCCATGGTGCCTCGGCGCGCCGCTCAGGCCTTGGTCGCGGCCTTGGCCGCGGGCCTGGCACCGGCCTCGGCCTTGGCCTCGACCTTCATCCCCGCCAGGAACTCCTTGCGGAACGATGCACAGGCGGCGTCGAAGCCCTTGGCCAGCTCGTCGCTCCACTTCTTGTCCTTGCGCAGCGACTCCAGGAGCTGCGGATGGCTGGCGCGCAGGAACGCCATGTACGCCTTCTCGAACTCCTGCACCTTGGCCGCCGGCACCTCGTCGAGCCCGCCCGACGTGCCCGCGTAGAGGATCGCCACCTGCTCGTCGACCGGCACCGGCGCGTACTGCGGCTGCTTGAGGATCTCGACCAGACGCTGGCCGCGGTTGATCGCCTGCTGGGTGGCCTTGTCCAGATCGGAGCCGAACTGCGCGAACGCGGCCAGCTCGCGGTACTGGGCCAGGCTGATGCGCAGGCCGCCCGCGATCTTCTTCATCGCCGGGATCTGCGCCGACCCCCCCACGCGCGACACCGAGATGCCGGCGTTCACCGCCGGGCGCTGGCCGGCGTTGAAGAGGCTCGACTCGAGGAAGATCTGTCCGTCGGTGATCGAGATGACGTTGGTCGGGATGTACGCGGAGACGTCGCCCTCCTGCGTCTCCACCACCGGCAGCGCGGTGAGCGATCCGCCGCCCTTCTCCTTCGACAGCTTCGCGGCGCGCTCCAGCAGGCGCGAGTGGAGGTTGAAGATGTCGCCCGGGAACGCCTCGCGGCCCGGCGGGCGGCGCAGCAGGAGCAGCACCTGGCGGTACGCCAGAGCCTGCTTGTAGAGGTCGTCGTACATGATCACGACGTGACGCCCCTCGTCGCGCAGGCGTTCGCCCATCGACGCACCGGCGTAGCACGCCAGGTACTGCATCGACGCCTCCGCCGAGGCCGGCGCGGACACCACGATCGTGTACGGCATGGCGCCCGACTCCTCGAGCCGCTCGACCACGGCCTTGACCGTGGACTGCTTCTGGCCGACCGCCACGTAGATGCAGATCACCTGCTCGGGGTTCTTGGGATCGCCGCCGCCGGTGCCCTTCTGATTGAGGATCGTGTCGACCAGGAGCGCGGTCTTCCCGGTCTGGCGGTCGCCGATGATCAGCTCGCGCTGGCCGCGGCCGATCGGGATCATCGAGTCGATCGCCTTGATGCCGGTCTGCAGCGGCTCCTTCACCGGCTGGCGTTCGGGCACGGAGGGCGAACGGCCCTCGATCGGCCGGTAGTCCTCCGGCTTGACCTGGATCGGCCCCTTGCCGTCCACCGGCTTGCCGAGCGCGTCGACCACGCGGCCGACCATCTGCAGCCCGGTGGGCACCGAGATGATGCGCCCGGTGGTCTTCACCGGGTCGCCTTCCTTCACCAGGGTGTCGGACCCGAGCAGCACCGCGCCGACGTTGTCCTCCTCCAGGTTGAGGGCCAGGCCCATCACGCCGTTGGAGAACTCGAGCAGCTCGCTCATCATGCAGTCGTCGAGGCCGTGCACGCGCGCCACGCCGTCGCCGACCTGGAGCACCGTGCCGACGTTCGACTTGCGCACCTTGCGCTCGAAGCCCTCGATCTCATCGCGCAGGACGGAGGTGACTTCGGAGGGTTTGAGATCCATGACCGCTCAACTCTGGGGAATCCGTAGGACAGTGCGAAAGAGGATGCAGGTTCAGCCGGGCAACGGCACGTCGAGGAGCTGCTTGCGCAGGTCTTCGAGCGCGGTGGCCACGGTGCCGTCGTAGAGAGTGTTGCCGATGCGCAGGCGCACGCCGCCCAGGAGCGCGGGCACCACCCGCGTGCTGAGCGTGACCTGCTTGCCGGTCAGTTCCTGGGCGATGGTGGTCAGCCGCTCCATCTGCCCCGCGTCCAGCTCCTGCGCCGACTCGGCGCAGCCCTCGGCGATGCCGCGCTCGGCCAGGATCCGCGTGCGCAGGGCGGCGAGGACCGCGGGAAGCAGTGCCTCGCGCCGGCGCTCGACCATCACGCCGAAGAGGCCGCGCACCAGGACGTGCCGGCCGGTGCCCAGGCGCTCGAACACCCGGGCCACGGTGGGCCGGGGCGTGTCGGGGCTGGACAGCGCGCCCGCCACGTCCGCGTGTGCGAGCGCGGTCACCACCGCCTCCAGGTCGGCCAGCACGTCCTCCAGGGCGCCCTTCGGGTGCGCGGCCTGGAACAGCGCGTCGGCGTAGCGTCGGGCCTGGATCTGCATGGCGGTCAGTTCTGGCTGGTCCCGACCACGCCGGTCAGGAACTCCTGGACCATCTTGCGCTGCGCGGCGTCGTCGACCTCGCGGCCGAGGATCCGCTTCGCCGAGGCGATGGACAGGTCCACGACCTCCTTGCGGATCTCCACCAGCGCCTTCTGCTTCTCGGCCTCGATGGTCTCGCGGGCACGGCGCAGCTGGCGGTCGGCCTCGTTCTTGGCCTCGCGCAGGGACTCCTGGCCCTGCCGCTCGGCGCGCGCCACCGCCTCCTGCACCATGCGCTGGCTCTCGACGCGCGCCGCATCGAGTTCCTTGCGCGCCGCAGCCACCTGTTCCTCGGCCTTGCGCCGCGCCTCCTCGGCGCTGCGGATGGCGTCCTCCAGCTTCAGGTCGCGGTCGGCCAGGGCCTTGGTGATCGGCCCGTAGACGAACTTCCACATCAGCGGGAGGGCGAGCAGGAACGCGATCCAGGTCCAGATCGCGGCTCCGGGCGCGAACTCGAAGGGGTTGAAGCCCCCACCTTCGGCCGCGGCCGCCATCGTCAGGAGGTTGGCGAGCATGGCGGGTTCAGCGCCTCACTTGAGGGCGAGCAGCAGACCGACCACCACCGCGAAGAGCGTGGCACCTTCGACCAGTGCCGCCAGCAGCAGGGCGTTGCCCTTGATGGTGTCGGCGGCCTCGGGCTGCCGCGCGATGCCTTCGTTGGCGGCCGCGCCGATCTGGCCGATGCCGATGCCGGCGCCGATCACGGCGAGTCCTGCCGCGAGGCCACCACCGATACCGGCGCCGATGTTCACCTCAGCCAGGAACGAGCTCGCGGCGAGCGCCGCATCGAGGACCATGGACAGCATCGAAAAGGTCTCCTAGGTAACGAATCGCTTGGGATCGAAGGGGAACGGGTCCGCCAGCCGCCGGCTTCAGTGCGCCGGATGACGCGCCTGGTGGACGAAGATGATGCTCAGGTAGGTGAAGATGTAGGCCTGCAGCAGGACCACGAACGACTCGATGATGTAGATGAACGCCGCCATCGCCACCGACGGGATCGCCGTGGCCCACGCGAACACGTTCATCTCCAGCATCTTGGCGAACAGGAACACCAGCCCGATGAACGAGTAGACCACCAGGTGGCCCGCCAGCATGGTGGCGAAGAGTCGGATGGTGAGTGCGAACGGCTTCACGACGAGCCCGATCAGCTCCACCACGACCATCAGCGGGATCAGCCAGGCCGGCAGGCCGTGCGGCAGCAGGCCCTTCCAGAATTCCAGCACGCCCTGTTCCTTCATCCCGCCGACCAGCATGAACAGGAAGGTCGTGAGCGCCATCGCGCCGGTGACGAACGGCGTGGCGGTGGCGGTCGTGCTGCCCGGGAAGAGCCCGAGCACGTTCATGAAGCAGACGAAGAAGAACACGTAGACGAAGTACGGCGCGTACTTCGCCCCCTCTTCCTTCCCCATCACCTTGTAGACCATCTCGTCGCGGATCCAGTGCACCCAGCCGCGGAACACCCGCAGGACGGGCGCCGGCCGCGCCGCGGCGAAGCTGGCGTTCACGCCGGCGAAGAGCACCAGCATCAGGGCCAGCGCGATGAGCTGGAACAGGTTGACGTTGTAGAAGGTGAAGAGCTGGTTGACCTTCGGGTCGGCCGAGAGCTGGGGCGTGAAGAGCCCGTGCGGGACCATGTGGGCGTACTGCTGGTTGAAGAAGTCCTCGGACTTCATCTGCATGGTCGGGACGGCTTTGCCCTGGTGGGCGCCGCCGGCCTGGCCCTCCTGCGCCGGCGCGCGGCCGCAGCCGAGCGCGACGAGCAGCACCAGGAGCAACGTGCGCAGCGAGGTCATGGCTTGGCGGTTCGGGAGTCGGAGGGGCCGGCGGCGGTCGCAGTGCCCTGGCGCAGGGCACGCGCGAGGCAGACCGTCGAGGTCCACTGGAAGAGCAGCGCCGCGCCCGCGTACGCGAGCCCGAACGCCGCCAGGAACTCGAATTTCATTCCCGCCGCGGACAGGGCCAGGAGCGAGATCGCCACGACCGCCATGGCCACCAGGAGTCCGCCGCTCATCGCGAGGATCAGGCGCGTGCCGGAGAGCGGATGCCCCGGGGGGGTGGCCACCGCACGCAGCTGCAGGATCAACCCGACCAGGCTGCACCCGAGCGCGAGGCCCGCGCCGCACAGCACGACGCCGCGCGACCCGGCGGGGACGAAGCCGAGCGCGAGGCCGGCCGCGACCAGGACCAGGCCGGCCGCGATGGTCGCGATGCGCAGGCCGAGCCCCTGGCGCTCGACGCGGAGCGGCATGCCTGGGTTGGCTGTGGGAGCGGTCATCACGACTTGGCGACGGGTCCGGGCGGTGGCGGTTCGGGTGGCTCCTTGCGCGCGCCGGTGCCGGCCTTGTTCTTCCCGAAGGGCAGGAGTTCGGGCGCCAACACGCGCAGGAGATGGAGGAGACCGCCCGCAAACCCCGCAGCCAGCCCCACCAGCAGGAAGAGCGGTGAGGTGTGGAGACGAGCGTCCAGCCAGTGGCCTCCGAAGGTGAAGAGGCCGACCGTCACGACCAGCGTCAGGCCCGCACCGAGGTGGCGCGCGCCGCGATCCGTCGGGGAAGGGGGCATGTCTCGACGAAAGAACGTCCCCGTCCGGTGCGGGGAGGCGGGAGACATACGGGGGGACTCGGGCCCGCGCAACGATTCCCTGGCGGATGCCATGCCGGTCGCCGTCGGGCCGTGGATCCGGGTCCGGATCCGCAGCCGTACTTCCCCTAGCGGGGTGCGGCATGCGTTGCCGCGCGACCAAGGAGGACCACGATGAACCGCGTTTCCCCGCTGCCGGCGGCGCTGCTCGCCGGACTCGTCTGCCAGGGCGCGACCTGCGCCCAGGACTTCGCCTCGCCCGCCGAACGCCTGCGCTTCGAGGGCAACCAGAGCACGATCTACCCCCTGGGCCGCTTCCACGCGCGCGTCCAGCAACTGCACGGCGACCTGCCCGCCCAGCCCCTGCTGCTGCGCGGGCAGGCCTATCGCCGCGACGCGACCGAGGTGCGCGGCACGATCCTGGCGTTCCAGTCCGAGCTCTCGGTGACGCTCTCGGTCACGTCGCAGGCGCCCGGCCAGGCCTCGACGACGTTCGCCAACAACGTCGGCGCCAGTCCGGTGGCCGTCGTGCCGCGCACCCGGCTCTCGTTCCCGGCCACCGACCGGCCCGGCCAGGACCCCGCGCCGGAGTTCGCCCACCGGATCCCCTACGCGGTGCCCTTCCCGTGGCCCGGCGCCGGGACGCTGTGCGTCGACATCACGGTGTTCGGCAACGCCACGAACGAGGGCAACGACCGCAACTTCGTCCCCCTGCTCGACGCGCACGACACCGGGCCCGGCCGCAACGAGCAGCCCGGGTTCCGCTACGGCAGCGGCTGCCGCCTCGGCGGCGCCAGCGGGCCGGCAGGGGCCAGCTTCACGCTGCGCCTCGGCGGCGGTGGGCTCGACCTGGAGGCGGGCCTCGCCAACGGGATGCCCGCGCAGGCCGGGATCACCCCGGTCAACGTCCTGCTGGTCGGCGCCACGCCGGTGGCCCTGCCCTGGCCGGGGCTGCCGGGCTGCACGGTCCTCACGAGCAGCGAGCTGGCCCTGCCGCTGCAGGGCACGCCCGACGCCCGCGGCGCATGGAGCGGGGTCCTGCGGGGCATCCAGGGGCATCCGGCCGGCACCGCCTGGTACCTGCAGATCGCCTCGGTCGACACGACCGGCGGCGCCCTGGTGCTGAGCGACGCCTCGCGCGTGGTCGTGCCGCCGCTCACCGCGGCGAGCAACGGATCCGTGCGCGTGGCCAACGGCACGGACCGCGCGGCCCCCACCGGCACCGTGGCGTCCCAGGTCGCGGTGACCCGTTTCCTGGTGCCGTGACGCCGCGCGGGTGCGGCAGTGGCCGGGGGGCCGCCGTTGCGGCATGCTGCGGGGCCCTTCTCGCCCGCCGAACCCGTGACCCGCATCGACGACACCCTCACTCCCAAGGAGATCCAGGCCCGCCTCGACGAGTACGTCGTCGGCCAGACCAAGGCCAAGCGCGCCGTCGCGGTGGCCCTGCGCAATCGCTGGCGCCGCCGCCAGCTGCCGCCCGACCTCGCGGCCGACGTCTACCCCAAGAACATCCTGCTGATCGGTCCCACGGGCTGCGGCAAGACCGAGATCGCGCGCCGCCTCGCGGCTCTGGCACGCGCCCCGTTCGTCAAGGTCGAGGCCAGCAAGTACAGCGAGGTCGGCTATGTGGGCCGGGACGTGGAGTCGATGATCCGCGATCTGGTGGACGCCGCGGTGGCGATGGTGCGGCGTGAGCAGGCCGAGGCCGTGCGCACGCCGGCCGCCGAGCGCGCCGAGGAGCGCATCTTCGCCGCGCTCTGCGCGCAGCGCGGCCTGCTGCCGCGGGCCGAAGACGCCTACCCGCGGCGCGACCTCGGCCTGTGGAACCCGGCCGCACCCCCCGAGACCCCCGCGGCGGCCGCTGCCGCCGAGGACCGGCAGCGCAGCCTCGCGGCCGAGCAGGAGGCCTTGCGCGAGGCGCTGCGCGCGCAACGGATGGAGGACGACACGGTCGAGATCGAGGTGATCGACACCAGCGTGCCCACCCTCAACATCATGGGCCCGCAGGGCAACGACGCGATGGGCATCGACACCCGGGCCCTGCAGGAGATCTGGGGCCGCTCGCCGGGCCGGCGCACCAAGCTGCGCAGGGTGTCGGTGGGCGAGGCGCGGACGCTGCTCATCGACGAGGAGGCCGACAAGCTCCTGGACCAGGACGCGATCCAGCGCGAGGCGCTCGACCGGGCCCAGAACGACGGCATCGTGTTCGTGGACGAGATCGACAAGATCATCGGCGCGGGCTCCACCACCGGGCCCGACGTGTCGCGCGAGGGCGTGCAGCGCGACCTCCTGCCGATCGTCGAGGGCTGCGCCGTGTACACGCGCTACGGCCACGTGCAGACCGAGCACGTGCTCTTCCTGGCCGCGGGCGCGTTCCACTTCCACAAGCCCAGCGAGCTGATCCCGGAGCTGCAGGGGCGCTTCCCGGTGCGCGTGGCACTGCGGCCGCTCACCGAGGAGGACTTCGTGCGGATCCTGGAGGAGCCGCGCAACAGCCTCACGCGCCAGTACGTGGCGCTCTTCCAGGCCGAGGGCGTGCAGCTGCGCTTCACGCCCGACGGCGTGCAGCGCATCGCCGAGCTGGCGTTCCGCGCCAACCGGACGACCCAGAACATCGGCGCACGCCGCCTGATGACCATCCTCGAGAAGTGCCTGGAGGATCTCTCGTTCGAGGCCTCCGAGCTCCGCGGCCGGCAGGTCGTCGTGGATCGCGCGTTCGTCGACCGCCAGCTCGGCGAGACGGCCGACGACGAGGATCTGATCCAGTACAACCTCTAGCGCAGGCGCCAGGCGGCGAGCCATGCGTCGTCGTGGAGCGGCGCGCCGTAGCTCTGCGCGAGGCGCGCGACCGCGGCGCGCAGGGCGGCCTCGGTGGCCTCCCCCTCGGGCAGCTGGGCGCCGCGCCGCAGCAGGACCTTGTCGAGCACGAGCAGGTCGAAGCCCAGCGCGCGCAGCCGGTCCGCGGACGCGAGGTGCGTGGTCTGGGCGAGGCGCAGGCCGGCGTGCCCGGAGGGCAGGGCCTGCTCGCCGGTCACTCCCAGTACCTCCCCGAGGAACGCCACGCCACAGCGCTGGCGGTGCACGGCCTGCGCGAACGGCTGTGGCATGCGTGCGAAGTCGTAGAAGAACGGAGTCACCAGGACGCGCTGGCTGCCCGCGGGCGCCCGGCCCAGCTCACGCAGGAACGGTGCGTCGGCCCAGGCCGCGAGGCCGCGGTACGGATTGCGCGCGGGGTCGTAGCCGTACTGGAACGCCGCGTGGTGCGGGAACGCCTGAGGCGCGCGCAGGAGCTCGGGCCCCGGCCCGCACAGGAAGACGACCGCGGCGAGCGCGAGCCCGAGCAGCCCGCGGGGCAGCGCCGGCACCCGGCGCGCCAGCAGCGTCTCGGCCGCCCCCACGCCCAGGGCCACCAGGACGAGGACGACGGGCAGGGCGGTGAGCAGGTAGCGGGCGGCGACGATCGGCACCTCCACCGCCACCGGCCGCACCACGACCACCGCGGCCAGCGGGGCGAGCACGACCGCCAGGAGGTACGCGAGGCCGAGACGGTCGGCGCGTCCCAGCCACCATGCACCGGCCACGGCGAGCCCCGCCAGCACGACGAGCAGCAGGGGCTCGGCCGTGCCGCCGAGCAGTCCGGCCACGGCCATTGGATCCCAGGGCTGCTGCGCCGCCGCCCCGGCCTTGTCGCGCAGCGCGGCCAGGTCGTTGGCGAGGGGCACGGCGAGGAGCGCGAGCGTGCCGGCCAGCGCCGCGCCGCTCCACGCGGCGACCTCGGCGAGCGTGCGCCGCTCGGCTCGCACTCCCGGCAGGCGCGCGGCCACCGCCGCGACGAGGGCCGGCGCGAGCAGGGCCGGCACGGCCGCCAGGTGCAGCCACGCGCCGAAGGCCACGCACGCGGCCCACAGCGCGGCGAAGCGCGCGGCGCCGCCCCGCCAGTAGCGCCAGAAGGCCAGCCACCCGAGCGTGGCCACGAAGGCGGTCAGCGCATAGGGCCGCGCGTAGCGGCTGAAGTTCACCAGGATCGGACTCGTGGCCACGAGGGCCACCGCCGCGAGCCGTGCCGAAACGGGCAGCCATGCCTGCGCGCCGAACGCGAGGAGCAGCAGCAGGCCGACACCCGCCAGCAGCATCGGCAGCCGCAGGGTGAGTTCGCTCGCGCCGACCGTGGCGAGCAGGAACTGGTCGTAGAGCACCAGCGGGATCGAGTGGTCGGCCGTGCCGAAGCTGGCGACCGCGTCCAGAGGCGTGGACGCCAGCGCCATGCGCAGGGCATGGAACTCGTCATCGGCTACGACCTGGTCGGGCAGCTGCTGCACGCGCAGCCACAGACCCAGCAGCAGGAGTGCCGCGAGCAGGATCCGCGTCGCCACCAGGGCCGGGCCTCGCACCTCGCGCATCTCCGCAACCATGCCCCCGCGCCCGACCGCCGCCAAGAGCCGCGTGGGGCGCGAAAACCAGGCTCGCGCCGTGCCGTGCGTCGCTATCATCCCGCCCCTTTCCCCCACCCCCCGCAGCCATGGAACGCACGCTCATCCTGCTCAAGCCCGACGCCGTCCAGCGCGGCATCTGCGGCCAGATCCTGGGCCGCTTCGAACAGAAGGGCCTGAAGGTCGTCGGCCTCAAGCTCATGCGCATCACTCCCGAGCTGGCCGCGCGCCACTACGAGGCCCACCGCGAGAAGAAGTTCTACGCGGGACTGGTCAAGTTCATGACCAGCGGGCCGGTCGTGGCGATCGCGCTGGAGGGCATCGACTGCATCCGGATCGCCCGCAACCTCATGGGCGCCACGTTCGGTGCCGACGCGGCCCCAGGCACGATCCGCGGCGACTTCGGCGTCAGCCGTTCGTTCAACCTGGTGCACGGATCGGACAGCAAGGAGGCCGCCGAGAAGGAGCTGAAGCTCTTCTTCCCCGAGGGCGTGCTCGACTACGCCTACGACGCCTTCGCCTGGGTCTACGACCCGATCGAAGAGCTGAAGAAGTAGGCCGCCGTTCCGCCGCGCAGCGCGGCCTCCCCCTCCCCGACCCGACGGCATCGATGAGCGCCAAGGACATCGGGCTCACCGCCGAGGAACTCGCGCTGGCGCTCGGCGAGCTCGGCGCGCGCGTCGGGGGCTGGCGCGTGCGCGACGTCGCCCGCCTGGCGCGCAACGACGACCTGCTGCTCTTTCTCGAGGGTCCGCCGCCCGCCGAGGGCCGCGCACCGCGCGCCTGCGTGCAGGTGGCCGTGGGCGGCGGGCGCGCGCGGGTCACCCTGACCGCACGCCGGCACGCCAAGGACGAGTTCGCGACCGGACCGCACGTGGATCGGCTGCGCCAGCTGCTCGCCGAGGCCACGTTCCGCGGCACCAGCCAGCCCGCCGGCGAGCGGCGCTGCAGCCTCGCGTTCGCGGATCGTGACGGCCGCCGCGTCACGCTGGAGGCGGAGCTGTTCGGCAACCGCGGCCTGTGGGTGCTCTGCGACGGCCAGGGCCGCGCACTCGAGCTCTCCCGCCTGCCCGAGGCGAGGGAGCGCACCCTCGCGCCGGGGCAGCCCTACGACCCGCCGCGCGGCCGGGCCCGCGGCGAGGCGCGCCCGCCCCGTTTCGCGCCCCCGGTCCTGGAAGCCATCGACGCGCTGTGCACCGCGCACGACCGCGAGCACGAGGCGCGCGCCCGCCGCGACCAGCTCGCGGCGACCCTGGCGGGCGCCGAGAAGCGCCTGGTCCACAAGGTCGAGGGGCTGCAGAGGCAGCTCGACTCGATCGGCGAGGCTCCGGAGCT
This sequence comes from Planctomycetota bacterium, assembly GCA_020849665.1. Lineage (GTDB taxonomy): Bacteria > Planctomycetota > UBA1135 > UBA1135 > UBA2386 > JADLFX01. The sequence goes on from JADLFX010000050.1 coordinate 56,517, forward strand.
GCGGCGCCGGGCCGACCTGCTGCTCGCCTACCGCCATCTCGTGCGGCGCGGCGCCGCAGAGGTCGAGGTGCCCGATCCCGAGCACGCGGACCGCACGCTGCGCATCGACCTCGACCCGGCGAAGCCCGTGCAGGCGACCATCGAGGCCCTCTACGACCGGGCACGCCGGCTGGAGGACGCCGCCGGGATCGCCGCAGAACGCCGGATCGCGGCCGCGGCCGAGCTTGCGGACGTGCGCGCGCTGCGCTTGCGCCTGGACGAGGCCGGCGACGACCCGGCGGTCGAGGCGGTGGAGGCAGCCGCGGCCGCGGCCGGGCTCGTGCGCGCGCCGCGACCCGCGGCAGGGACGGCGCGACCCGCCACCACGCGTGCCGCGCCGCGCGAGCCGGGCGTGCGGCGCTTCGTGTCGGCCGAGGGCTACGAGATCCTGTGCGGCAAGAGCAACGCCGACAACGACCGCCTCTCGCTGAAGATCGCGCGCGGCAACGACCTCTGGTTCCACGTGGGCGCGGGCCACGCCGGCAGCCACGTCGTGGTGCGCCTGCCCAAGGGCAAGACCGCGAGCCTCGAGACCATGCTCGATGCCGGCACGATCGCCGTGCACTTCTCCAAGGCACGCGGCGCGGGCAAGTGCGAGGTGGTCTACGCACCCGCCAAGCACGTGCGCAAGCCCAAGGGCCTCCCGCCGGGCAAGGTGCTCGTGGCGCACGAGGGTTCGTTGATGGTGCGCCTGGAGGAGGACCGCCTGCGCCGGCTGCTCGCCAGCCAGCCCGCGCCCGAGTCCGACTAGCGGGGCTGCCGCGAGGTCATTCGGCGGGCAGGAGCGCGATCACGGCCGCGGTCACGTCGACGACGCGCGCGGCACCAGGGTGGCCGGAACCGGCGACGATGCCGTGCACGCCCGCGCTCTCCGCCACCTTGGGCAGGCCGCCGGCCAGCGCCGCACGGATCTCCGTCCAGGGCCGGGGCGCCCCCGGCTTGCGCAGCGCCTCCCGGGCGGAGATCGCCTGGTCCATCCGATCCGCGTCCTGGCAGGCACCGGACTTGAAGAGTTCGTCCTTCTTGCGCTTCAACCCCGCGATCTCGTCCTGCAGCGCCTTGGACGACGCGTACGCCGTCACGAGCCGGTCCGGTTCGACGACCCCGATCACCAGCTCCTTCGGCTGGCCCTGCACCGGGTAGAGGATCTCGTGGCCCGGGGCGGCCGGGCGGCAGCCGACGAGGGCCAGCAGGACCAGGGAGAGGAACGCGGGACGCATCATGCCGGCACGATAGCATGCCGGCCCGACGCCCCGCCGTGACCCTGCACTGTGCCCACTTCGGCCGCTGCGGCGGCTGCACCCGCCTCGACCAGCCGATCGCGGAACAGGTCGCCGCGAAGGTCGCCGGAGTGCGCGCGCTCCTGGAGCCGTTCCGCCCCGGCCTCGGCATCGAGCACGAGGTGCCGGCGGCGCCACCGCGCCACTACCGCGCCCGGATCCTCTACCCGGTGCAGCCCCACCCCACGCTCGGCCTCACCATGGGGATCTACGCGCGCGGCTCGCACGAGGCCGTCGAGATCGAGGAATGCCGGATCCAGGACCCGGCGCTCACCGAGCTGGGCCGGCGCGCGTTGGGCGTGTTCCGCGGGCTGAGGCTGAAGCCGTACGACGAGGCAGCGCATGCCGGGATGCTGCGGGCGTTCCACGCCCGGATCGCCCCGGGCACCGGCGAGATGCTGATGGGCGTCGTCACCCTGGGCGGCGAGTGCCCCGAGGGCACGGAGCTGGCCCGCGCCCTCCTGGCCGCGGCCGAGGATCTGCCCGGCGGCGGCGCGGACCGGCCGCGCGCCGTGGGGGTGGTGCGCAACCTCAATCCCGAGCGCGGCAACGCCCTGCTCGGGGAGCGCTCGGTCCCGCTCGCGGGGCGCGACTACCTGGAGGATCGTTCGGGCGGCCTGCACTGGCGGATCTCGTTCGGCTCGTTCACGCAGGCCAACCGCCACGCGGACCGCGTGCTCTACGCACGCGCCCTGGATCTCCTGGGGCCGGTGCGGGGCCTGCGCGTCGTGGACGGCTATGGCGGCCTGGGCGCGTTCGGCCTGCGCCTCGCGCGCGCCGGCGCGGCGGCGGTCCGCATCGTCGAGGAGCACCCCGCCGCCTGCCGCGACGCCGAACACAACGCCCGGCGCAACGGGCTGCCGCAGGTGCTCGTGGAGGAGCGCCCCTTCGCGCGGGCCGAACTGGGCGGCGGCACGGACCTGCTGGTGGTCGATCCACCCCGCGCGGGGCTGCAGGCCGACGGGTTGCGTCCGATCCTGGTCGAGCCGCCGGACCGGATCCTCTACGTGGCATGCAATCCACGCTCCCTGGCCCGCGACCTCGACCCGCTCCACGTGGCGGGCTACCGGCTGACCCGCGTGCGCGTGGTCGACCTCTTCCCCCACACGGACCACGTCGAGGTCCTGGCACTTCTGGTGCGAAGGAGCCACCTGCGCCGCCGCCGCGGCCCTAACCTCTGAGCCCGGCCGGAGCCGCCGCGCGGCGGCCGGCCGCCGACCATGACCCACCCTCGCGCCGCTGCGGCGCCCGCCCCGATCCCGTGACCCAGCGCTTCCCCCTCTTCCTGGCCGGCCAGCGCCACATCACCGGCGCGTGGCTGGCCGTGCACGACAAGTGGACCGGCGAGGTCGTGGCCGAGGTGGCCAGGGCCGATGCCGCCACCGTCGCACGCGCCCTGGCTGCGGTCCACGCCGCCCGCCCCGCCATGGCCGCGCTCTCCGCGCACGAGCGGATCGCCATCCTGCACCGCTGCGCCGCGGCCGCGCGGGTGCGCTCGGAGGAGCTGGCGCGGATCCTGGTGGCCGAGGTCGGCAAGCCGGTCCGCGACGCGCGCGGCGAAGTGGCGCGCATGGCCGACACGTTCACGGTCGCGGCAGCCGAGGTGCAGCATCTGGGCGGCGAGCTGATGCCCCTCGACCTCTCGGCCCGCAGCCAGGGCTACACGGGGATCTGGCGGCGCGTGCCGGTCGGCGCCACCGCCCTGATCACGCCGTTCAACTTCCCGCTCAACCTCGCGGCCCACAAGGTCGCCCCGGCGATCGCCGCAGGCTGCCCCTTCGTCCTCAAGCCGGCCAGCACCACGCCCCGCAGCGCCCTGGTCCTGGGCGAGATCCTGGAGGAGTCCGGTCTGCCGCCGCACGCCTTCTCCATCCTGCCCTGCGACGCCGCCACCGCGGCACCGCTGGTCGAGGACGACCGGGTGGCGCTGCTCTCGTTCACCGGCTCGCCCGCGGTGGGTTGGGAGCTCAAACGCCGCGCCGGCCGCAAGCGGATCACCCTGGAACTCGGCGGCAATGCCGGCTGCATCGTGGACGAGGGCGCCGACCTCGACCGCGCGGTGCAGCGGCTGACGCTCGGGATCCACGGCCAGTCGGGGCAGAGCTGCATCAGCGTGCAGCGCGTGTTCGCCCACGAGTCGCTCTACGGCGAGCTCCGCGAGCGCCTCGTCGCGGCCAGCCGCGCCCTCGGCGTGGGCGACCCGCGCGACGAGAACACCACGGTCGGCCCGCTGATCTCCGTCGCCGATGCCGAGCGCCTGGAGCGCTGGGTGCAGGCCGCCGTCCGCGCGGGGGGGCAGGTGCTCTGCGGCGGCCGGCGCGCGGGCGCGGTGCTGGAACCGACGCTGCTCGAACAGGTGCCCGAGGACCAGCCGCTCTGCGCCGAGGAGGCGTTCGGCCCGATCGCCGTGCTGGCGCCGTTCCGCGACTTCGCCGCGGCGCTGGCCGCGGTGAACCGCTCGCGCTTCGGACTGCAGGCGGGCGTGTTCACCCGCTCGCTGCCGCACGCGCTCGCCGCATGGCGCACGCTCGAGGTGGGCGGCGTGGTGGTCAACGACTCCCCGACCTTCCGGGCCGACGCCATGCCGTACGGCGGCGTGAAGGAGAGCGGGTTCGGACGCGAAGGACCGCGCGCCGCGATCGAGGAGATGACCGAGCAGCGCCTGCTGGTCCTGCACGATCCGTGGCCCGAGCCGCCGCACGCCCCGGGCCCGTGACGCGCCGCGGCGACTCAGCCGCCGCGAGCCGCCGGCGGCGTGTCCCGGCCCGCCGCGCGCCGCGCGAGGTCCGCCAGCAGCCGCAGCTGCCGCGCCGGGTCCATGGCCGGCCATGCGACGATCTCCCCGAGCGTGCGCAGGCAGACGGTGCATGCGCGCTGCTGGACATCGAGCGTGCACACGCGCCGGCAGGGAGAGGGAACGGATCCGGGTCGAGGCATGGAGCTGGCGCCGGGATTCGGCCACGCCCGGTACCGGATCAAGATGCGATTCACCGGGCCAGGACCCCGTCGAGGAAGAGGCCGATGCGGGCGTCGCCCTCGCCGACCTGACGGTCGTCGACGGTCACGCGGAGCCGGCCGGATCGCACGGCGAGCCCGATGCGGTGCCCGTGGTAGGGCAGGTCCTCGAACGCGAACTCACCGAGCTCGAGCGGCAGCGGGCGCACCTCGAGGACCCCGTCGGCGCGCGGCACGAGGCCGCCCAGATGGCGCACCAGGAGATCGAGGAACGTGCTGTGCAGGTAGTCCGCGCAGCCCCAGTTCACGCCGGTCTCGCCGTCGCCGTACTCGCGCAGCAGCGGCAGCGACGGGTTGCCGCTCTCGCAGTGGAAGCGCGCGAAGCGGCGCAGGAACTCGCCCAGGTGGCGCGGTTCGAGCCCGCCCCGGTGCTGGCGGCGCAGCTGCAAGGCCATGGCGTCGGCCACGAGGGACGCCGCGTGCGGCCAGGTCGGACCGTTCCACATGCACGCGGTGACGACGCCGCCCGGACCTGGCCACCGCTGCACCGTCGCCGAGAACACGGGCACCTCCCGCGAACAGCTCGCCGGCGGGAACGCGGTCCAGAACTGCGCGGGATCGAGGAGGGCGGCGAACGCCCGCGCGTGGGCGGCGTCGTCGGCCGGGATCCCGAAGCGGAATGGATAGAAGCCCACCACCTCCTTGCACAGGGCCTTCGCCTGGTCGGCCTCGCGCACCGAGTAGTAGAACCCGCTCGCCTGGTCCCAGAGGTCGCGCTCCAGCGCCGCGACGGTGCGCGCGGCGAGCCCGGCCAGCCGCTCCGCCTCGGCGCCGCGCCCCAGCGCGCGCGCCACGCCCGCGAGCGCCTGCGCGTTGGCCGCGTGGTAGGCGTTGAAGTCCGGGCGTTCGAGGCGCGTCTGCGGCCTGGTGTTGTCGAAGCCGTCGAAGAACCAGAACGACGGCTGGAACTCCATCCCGGTCGAGTAGTGGTCGTCCGGGGCGAGGAGCCCGTCGCCATCCCGGTCGAATGCGGCGGCCGAGCCCTCGACGTCCCTGCGCAGCACCTCGTAGGCGCGCTCCAGCGCCGGACGGTCGGGATGCACCAGGAAGCCGTCCACCACCGCGCTGGCGATCCAGTGCGTGTAGTGGAAGCCGCGCCAGTCCACGAGCACGTTGCGGAGGATGCCGTCCTCGCCCTGGCTCGCGACGTGCCCCCAGAGGTTGGCCTGGAAGAGGCCGGGATCCCGCAGCCAGCGCGCCTCGGCGACGATGTGCGGGGTCGAGAAGGTGATCACGCGCGGATACCACGAGCCGTGCCGGCCCTCGTAGAACACCGGGCCGCGCAGGTACCCGGCGTCGGGCCAGGCGAGGTTGTGGCGCAGCAGGAAGCAGCGGTACACCCAGAGCCTCGCGAGGAACGGGTCGGCCGAGGTGAACCGCGGGCAGAGATCGGCGAACCAACGGGCGTAGGCCTGCTCGTGGGCGCCGAGCGGGTCGTCCCCCGCCAGGGCCACGGCGCTGGCCAGCCCACGCCGGCGCGGCCCGCTCCATTCCAGCGCCACGCAGAACCGCGCCTCCCCGCCCGCGGGCACGCGCACGTCGAGCGGGTCCGCGAGTCCGTGCGCGGTGAGCTGCACCTCGGTGTCGACGCCGTGGAAGCGCGCCCTGCCGGCACGCACGTCGGGGCCGCCGGCGGACGCCACGGCTTCGCGGGTCGCCGCCAGGATCAGGCAGCCGCGGCCCTGCAGCGCGACCGGGCCCTCGCCGGGCACGGGCAGGCTCTGCAGCCACGCGTGCGGGCCGCGGCCGCGCGGCCCGAGGCGCCGCGTCACGCCGCCGGCCTGGATGCTGGCCTCGGGCCGGAGCGCGAGCGCGAGGACGTGCAGGCGCGCCCCCCTGCCGCCGATCGTGAGCTCGTGGGCCTCCGGATCCACGGCGCACACCGTGGGCCTTGGCGGGATCGCGAAGGGCACGCCCCCCACGGTGAGCGGGCCGGGAGCGACGGCGACCGCTCCGCGCAGTGGATCGAGCGCGGGCCAGCGCTCGGGCGGCGGAGGAGATCCGACCTGTCCGGTCGGCAGGAGCAGGAGCCCATCGATGTTCGTGTTCGCGCCGTCGTGCAGGGCCTCGAGTTCCAGCTCGCAGAGGCCATCGGGCACGTCTCCCAGATCGAGGCGGGCGAACGCCAGCTGGTCGGGACGGAAGCCCCACCCCATGGTGCGCGGGAACCCGACCGTGCCCACCTCGACGCCGCGGAAGCGCACCGCGAAGCGCGCCTCGCCCGGCAGGTCGCGCGCGTAGCGCACCAGCAGACTCCATCGGCCGGTGCCCGTGCCCAGGAACTCGTACACCGCGCGGTCGCCCTTGCGCCCGCCGAACTCGTTGCCGAGCACCTCGCCGCCCGAGGCCCCGGACTTGCGGTCGCGCCCGCGGGCGCCGCGCTGGCTGCGATGGGCCTCGCCCTCGATCCACACCGGCTGGTCGGCACCGCCCGTGCGCAGGCGCGGGTCGCGCAGCAGGTCGACGCGCGCCGCGGGGCCAAGGTCGTGGGGCGCGAAGCGCGCGAGGTCGCCGGCCGGTTCCTCGGCGAACCGGCTCGTGGTGCGCACGCCGAAGCGCTCGAGCCCGCGCACGGTGAAGCGGCTGACGTACACGTCGTCGAGCGTGAGCCAGCGCTCCTCGTGCACGCGCGCATCCTCGTGCCCGCGCACGCGGTAGCCGACCTCGCCATGCGAGGGCAGCCAACGGCGGTGATCGGCCTCCAGCTCGAGGGGCCGGCCCTCCGGGTCCAGGAACTCCACCACCAGAGGGTCGGTGAGCTCGGGCGTGTGGTGCACGTAGTGCGCCTGCCCCTGCAGGCCGGGGCGTGCCTCCAGCCGCGTCACCCAGAAGCGGCGGCCGGTCGGACCGAAGGTGCCGTCGCGGGCGTCGGCGCGCGCGAGTCCGCGCAGGGCCTCCAGCCACCAGGCGACCGGATCCTGGGGAACGGGCAGGGGAGGCGCGAAGGCGGCCAGGATGGCGAGGCTCGGCAGCATGGCGGGCGGCAGGATACTGGCCCTGGCTTGACAGTCGGCGCGCAGTGGGGCTACGAAGGTCCGCCCGGCGGCCCGCCCCCCGCCGCGGGCAGGCCGCAACCGGATCCATGGCGCGAGCACTCTTCCTCCCCCTCCTGACCGCCCTCGCCCTGGGTGCCTGCCACTCGCTCTCCGAGGAGGACCAGGACAAGCTCGCCGGCTACCGCGAGCGCGCCCGGCTCTACTACGAGAACACCACGCGCGACAACCCCGGCGGCTTCCAGCGCGCGATGGACCAGATCGAGCGCGGGCTGGCCCTCGAGCCGGAGGACTACGGCCTGAACCTGCTGCGCGCCATGGTGGCCCTGCGCCAGTACCAGTTCGCGCGCCGGCCCGAGTACCTGGCCCAGGCCGAGACCGCCTTCGCCCAGGTCTCCGAGCTGCGCAGCGGCGACAATCACTCGCCCCAGTACTGGCTCGGATTCGGCATGGCCCAGCTCTTCCTGGGCCAGAACCAGCGTGCCGAGGCCGACGCGATCCAGGAGTCGCTGAAGCAGGCGCCGCCCGGCGACCCGTTCCGCGACCAGAAGGACGCCAAGTCGCGCGAGCACGAGGCCAAGGCCAGGGCGTACCTGATGGAGGCCAAGCGGTGCTTCCAGCGCCTGATCGACCGCGACACGATGACCATCGAGTCGCACTTCCGCCTCGCACAGGCGAACACCTTCCTGCGCGAATTCCCCGCCGCGATCGAGAACGCGCAGAAGCACCTGGACCTCTCGGTGAAGCGGCAGGACCAGATCCAGAAGCGGATCCTGGCCACCGACAACGCGCGCGAGGAGCGCAGCCTCTTCGCCGAACAGCAGGATCTCGCGGAGCAGGAGAAGGACGTGCGCGGCCAGCTCGCGCACCTGTTCTTCAAGCTCGGCCGCCACGAGGACGCGGTCAAGCAGCTCGACGAGCTCTTGGCCAAGGACCCGACCCGCTCCGCGGACTACTTCAATCGCGGGCGCAGCCTGGTCCAGCTCGGACGCAAGGAGGAGGCGCGGCAGGACTTCAACAACTTCCTGCGCACGACGCGCCTGCCGCCGGATGCGCCGCAGGTGGTCGAGGCGTTCCGCGCGCTGGAGAAGCTGTGACGTGAGCGTGGCGGGGACGCGCCCGGCCCGCTACGTGCTGCCCCGTGCAGCGCGCATCACCGATGCGCGGGACTTCAAGCGCGTGTACGCGCGCGGCACCCGCGCCCGTGGCCGCTGGATCGTGGTCGTGGGGCTGGTGCGCCGGCAGGGCGGGCACCGCGTCGGACTCTCGGTGGCCAAGGAACACGGCGCGGCCGTGCGCCGCAACAAGATCAAGCGGCTGCTGCGCGAGGCGTTCCGCCTGGAACGGCCCACGCTGCCGGGCGCATTCGACCTCGTGCTCATCCCGGTGAAGAACCCGGCGAAGCTGCGCCTGGCCGAGCTGCGCGCCGAGCTCGTCGCGCTCGTGACGAAGCTGGTGGACCAGGCGGGGCGCGGCGCGCGGCCGGCGCCGCGACGCAGGCCATGAGGTGGCTCCTGCTGGCCCCGATCGCGGCCTACCGGCGCTGGATCTCGCCGCTCAAGCCGCGCTGCTGCCGCTTCGAACCGAGCTGCTCGGCCTACGCCCAGGAGGCGATCGCCGTGCACGGCGCAGTGCGCGGCCTGCTGCTGGCTCTGCGGCGCATCCTGCGCTGCCACCCGTTCGGCGGCCTGGGCCACGACCCCGTGCCGCCGCCGCGTCAGCGCCGCGCGGGCGCCCAGTAGACCAGGACCGTCATGTCCTTGGGCCCGTTCCAGCACGGGTAGCGCCGCACCTGATGCAGGTTCAGGCGCAGGTGGCTGTTCACCACCCCGGCAGGATCGATCTCGTAGAGCTCGGGTTCGGTCACCACCACGTAGGTGTCGCGGCCCTGCTCGGCCGCGGCCCGCATCTCCGCCGCGATCCACGCCGGACCCTCCTCGCGCAGGATCCAGTCCGCGAGCAGCTTCACCTCCACGCCGGGCGTGGCCTCGACCGGGCTCCACAGCCGGTCGGGCTGCAGGTAGTAACGCAGGCTGGGCTCGTTGGTGGTAAGCACCAGCTTGCGCGCGCTGCCCTGCCGCACCACGTACTCGGAGGCCTCGCGCCAGCGCGGGCGGTCCCCGTACTGCCGCGTGAAGTAGAGGTAGCAGCGGCCCACGTCGCCGCTCAGCAGGATCAGCAGCGGCGTGGCTGCGAGGATCCGGCCGGTCACGCCGCGCAGGTCCGGCAGGGCGCGGACGAAGCGCTCGGCACACACGGCGGCCAGCAGGCAGACCGCAGGGAAGGTCACGAAGGCGTACTGCGCGGTGACCTTCACCGCGAAGAGCCCGATCGGCACCAGGATCAGGGAGGGCACCGCGGCCCAGGCGGCCAGGAACGCCGCCGAACGCGTGCGCTCGGCCAGCAGGAAGGCGAGGCCGCCGAGCGCCGCGACCAGCATGGGCAGGCCCGCGAAGAACGTGTAGGTCTGCGCGAAGTGCAGGATGCCCGCCGCCGGCTTGGCGCGCAGGAAGTACTGGAACGCGGGCATCACCAGCGGAACCGCGGCCGCGGCCACCAGCCCCAGCATCAGGACCAGCAGCGCGCGGGTGCGGCGCGCGTGCACGCGGATCGCGAGGCCGTGCGCCGCGAACGCCGCGAGCAGGAAGTACGCCGAGTGGTGACAGAGTCCCGCGACGAGCGCGCCGCCGATCGCCGCGATCAGCCAGGGCCAGCTGCGCAGGCGCATCCCGCGATACCAGCAGCCAGCGGCCACGAGGCCGAAGAAGAGCAGCATCGCGTAGCTGCGCACGTTCTGGCTCCAGTAGAGATGCCAGGGGGAGAGCGCCAGGAGCAGCGCCGCGCACAGCGCCGGCACCGGCCCCACCATCGCGCGTCCCGCGAGGGCCAGGGTCGGCACCGAGAGGAGCCCGAAGAAGGCGAACGGCAGGCGCAGCCACCCTTCCCCCGAGGAGGGCATCCAGTCGAGGAGTCCGCGCAGGAGCAGGTACGAGAGCGGGTAGCCACTCTGCTCGGTGCCCCAGAAGTGCGCCAAGGGCACGGTGACGTCCCGCACCGTGTGGGCCTCGTCCACCCAGAGCGACCACTCGCCCAGCCGCAGCAGGCGCAGCGCCGCACCGAGCAGCGTGATCGCGGTGAGGATCGCCAGCTGCCGCCCCGTGAACGGCGGCGGTTCGTCGACCGGGTTCACGGGGGGAGGCGGGGCGGAGCCCATTCAGTCCGGGTTATCGACGGGGCCGGCGCGGCGTGTCAAACGCCGCCCGCATCAGCGGATCGCGATTCACCCGCGCCGGCGGTGCAGGAGGAGCAGCAGCATGGCAGCCGCCAGACCGGCGGCCGCGAGCAGGAGGCCGCGGTCCTCCCCGCCGTGGGACGGTTCCATCAGGGCCGGCGCGGAAGGCTCCGGCGGCTCCACCGGGGGGGTCGTGGTCGCGGCTCCCGGGATCGCCAGCTCCGCCTCGGGAGCGGCTCGCGGCTCCTGGAGGGCGGCCACGTAGACATCGACGGCCGTCTGTCCCTCCCAGGCACCTAGCGAGGATGCGGTGGCGCCGTCATTGAGGTCTGCCCGGACGCGGATCGTGATCCGGCGGACGCCATCGGCCACGTGGGCCCCGGCGCGCAGTGGCACCAGGATCGTCGCCGTGTCCTCGTGGACGGGCCGTCCACGGTAGCCGTTCAGGGCGCTCGGCGAGCCCCGCGGCACGAGTTGCCAGTGTCCGAAGGTCAGGGCACCGCTCGTCTCGGCCAGCTCGACGGCGAGTCGAGACGACGATTCGAGGATGGCCGGCTCACGCAGCGCGAGGACCACGCACAGCGAGCCCACGCTCCCGGGCCGGATCCGGGCCGGTTGCACGCCGGCCTGCAACGCCGCCACCCACGCCGGGGCCCCCGCTGCCGTGGGGGCTGGGCCCGCTGCGGTCGCGAGGATGTCCGACGCGAAGTCCGGGCGGTCGCGGCTCGGCGGCGGCGCAGGATTCGTCACCGAGACCGGCGGCGGCAACGTGTGCACCACGCCGCCGCCACCGGCACCCACGGCGCCGCCGGTCAGGTCCCCCTGCGCCGGGGTGTACCCGGCCAGAAGGACCGTCGCGGCGAAGCCGGTCCGGAGCATGGAGTCACGCAGCGACGCCACGTCACTCCTTCACGCCTACCGTGACGCTCAGCATGTCGGAGGCTGCCACGCCGAGCGGGTTGGTGCCCGTCCCCAGGATGAAGCCCTGGCAGTAGAACTGCAGGCCCGGGCTGTTGGGCAGGCGGATGCCGAGGTAGACGTTGTTCGCCAGCGGCCCGAAGGCGAGGTCGTGGGCGATGTACGCGGTGCACGTCCCACCGCCGTAGGGCGCAAGGGCCAGCGGCAGCCGGAACGGACCCCAGAAGGTGTCGGAGAAGCCGATCACCATGAAGTACGTCGGGGCGCCTGTGTTGACACCGACGCCGAACAACTCACCGCCGGTGGGCTGGAACAGCGTGCGCATGGTCGGCACGGTGCTGGTCTGGTCCGGGCAGCCCGTCCCCGACCGGAACGCGGTGCCCGTGTACTCCGGCCCCGCGATCTCGAAGCCCTTCACGAACGTGACCCCGGCACCGTGCGCACCGACCAGCGTCGTGGCCCCGGTGTCCGGGTTGATCCGGTACAGGGAGTCCGTGGTGCTGTCGCTGCCGTAGAGGATGCCGTTCGGTGCGAACGCCAGACCCTGCATCGGCATCGGCGTGATCGCCGGGCCCAGGGTCAATGCTCCGGTCGCGCGGTCCAGGCGCGCCAGATTGCCGGCAGTCGATCCGGCGACGGCCCAGATCGTGCCCAGAGCGTCGTTGTCCAGCGCGGCGGTGATGCCGACGCCTGTGGGGCCCAGAAGCGTCGTCTCGCCGGTCGCGGGATCCAACCGGAAGCTCCGACCATCCTGGTTCGCCAGGTAGAACCTCTGCGTGACCGGATCCCACGTGATCCCCTGCCAGCCGCTGAGTCCCGTGCCGTAGATCGGCGTGAACTCGCCGGTGGCCGGATGGATGGTCCCCACCTCGCCACCGCTCAGGTCGACGGTCCAGAGCTCGTACGTCTTGTTGCGCCAGGCGAGCCCCGCGGGCGTCGAGAGCCCGTGGTTCGCGGTCGAGGGACCGGCCAGTGCCGCGCCCGTGGCGAGGTTCACCGAGAAGAGGCGATCCAGGTCGCTGTCCGCGAGCATGGCGCTGGTCTCGGGTCGGATCACCTGGAAGCCCTTGGCGAAAGTCACTCCGGCGCCGTGGGCGCCGACCAGGGTCGCCACGCCGTTGCTGGTGTTGATCAGGTAGAGCGAATCCGTCGCGGTGCTGGAGCCGTAGAGCTGGCCGGTGAGGTCGAAGCTCAGGCCCTGCAGGTTGACCTGGGTCGTGGTCACGGTCGTCACCGCGCCGGTGCTCTTGCTCATCCGACCGAGGTTGCCGGTGCTGAAATCGACCGCCCAGATGTTGCCGCTCTGGTCGACATCCATGGCGGTGATCAGGGCGTAGCCGGTTCCCGCCGGCCCGAGCAACGTGGTCGTGCTGGTGGCTGGGTCGATCACGTAGTTGTTGCTGTTCTGGTTGGCGGCGAAGAAGCGCTGGCTCGTGTGGTCCCAGACGATCGCCTGCCAGCCGCTCGTCGGGTTGGCGGTGAAGGTCGGGGTGAACGCACCGGTCTGGCGGTTCAGCGTGCCGATCTCGCCCCCGCTGAGGTCGATGGTCCAGAGGGTCCTCGTGTCCTGACGCCAGGCCAGTCCCGCGGGAATCGTGAGATTCGCGTTGGCCGTGGGTCCGATCGGCGTGGCCGCGCCGGTCCCGACGTCCACCCAGAACAAGGTGTCCGATGCGTCGTCCAGCAGGTAGGCGCTCACCTGCTGTCGCGCGATCTCCAGACCCTTCGTGAACTGCACGCCCGCACCGTTGGCCCCGATCAGGGTCGCGGCGCCGGTGGCGGCGTTGATCGCGTAGAGCGAGTCCGTCGTCGTGTTGTTGGCGTAGAGGCGGCCGATGGAGTCGAACGCCATACCCTGCATGCCCGTGGGGGTCACGGTCGAGACCAGGGTCATCGCCCCCGTGGTCTTGTTCATGCGCCCGAGGTTGCCGGTGCCGAAGTCGATCCCCCAGACGTCGCCGTTGGCATCGGTGTCCAGGGCCGTGATCAGCGTGAAACCGGCGCCGGCGCTGCCCAGCAACGTCGTGGACATCGCCACCGGATCGATCACGTAGTTGCTGCCATTCTGGTTCGCGGCGTAGAAGCGCTGGGTGAACGCGTCCCAGGCGATCGCCTGCCAGCCGGCGCCCGGAGTCGCGTTGAAGGCCGGGGCGAACACGCCCGTGGCGACGTCGACCGTGCCCACCTGGCCATCGTCCAGGTCGATCGTCCACAGCCGGTTGGTGCCCTCCACCCAGGCCAGACCCGCTGGCGTGCCGAGGCCGTTGTTGTTCGTCGCCGCGATCGAGGTCGCGGCGCCGGTGAGGAGGTCGACCTGGAAGAGCCGGTCGAGATTGCTGTCGATCAGCCAGGCCTTCTCCTGTGCGAGGAGCGGTGCGCCGGCGAGTGCCGCGAGCAGCAGCAGGCTGGCGTGACGAATGCGGTCCATGAGCTGCCTCCGATTGCGAGGTTGGGATTGCCAGGACCGGGGGTGCTGGCCGGACGTGTTCGTCCAGCCCGACAGACCGTGCCGCCCCACTCCTGGCGGCCGAGTCAGGAACTCCCGCGCGAGCAGTGCATTTCTCCGGTGCAGGGCCCTCTCCGCGGAACACCTGCAGTGCACGCGAGCGACGCCGCCTCATGCGGCAGATGACGCACGATGCACACGTTCGAGACCTTGCGGCCGCCATCCGCACGACCGGATCCCGCTGCGCGCCGCGACCACGGATCGAGCACCCGGACGCCGGCCGCCGCGACTCAGGGGCGCGCCCGCACGATCGCGAGCCAGGGCATCCCGCGCCGCAACGAGCGCATCGCCTCCGCGAGCGCAGCTCGATGCGCCGCGTCGAGCAGCAGCTCCCGCGAGGGGGCGCCCGCCTCGCTGGCGGGACACGCCCACGGACGTGCACACGAGCGCACGCACACGCGCCGCCGCGCTGCTCAGCGGGACCCGGATCCGGGCGGGCCTCGCCCCCTGCCTCCACGGACGGCATGGCCAGCACCTGCGCGCAGATCGCGCGTCGCAGGCGCTGACTCGTGGATCAGGGCATGGCGGACCGCAGTGCTGCCTCCAGTTCTGCGATCCGGGCGCGCAGCGGCGCCATCGCCTCCTCGACCTCTTCGGCGGTGAAGCGCGGCGTGATGAACTTCGGGCAGTTCCAGTCGTAGGCATGCACCGTGATCCGGACGACGCGTTCTGGGGGCGTGGCGTGACCACCGGGCGGGGCGATCGCGGCCACCAGCTCGGGGTGTTCGCGGGCGTCCAGCACCTCGGCCGTCCCGAGCACCTTCAGGCGGGCACGGTTCACGTAGTCCATCAGGAACAGGCACACGCGCGGATTCCTCGTGAGACTGCCGGCCGAGATCAGCTGGCGGTTGCCGCCATAGTCGGCGAATGCAAGTTCGTGCGGCGCACGCACGGCCAGGAAGCCACGCGGTCCGCCACGATGCTGCACGTACGGCCAGCCCGACTCGCTGATGGTCGCCATGTAGAACGAGGTGCGTTCGCCGACGAACGCGATCTCGTCCGCGGTCAACGGCTCGGGCCGGCTCGTGGTACCGAGGTCCGGAGAGCCGCGCCCGTAGTACTGGACTTGTGCCGCGCGCACGGCGGGTGTCAGCAGGGTGCGCAGGAACTCACGGCTCATGAGACCTCGAACGTCGGGGATGGATGGCTGCCGGCAACCGATGGACCCGCGGCACGGGCCCGCGGGGCCTGAGGATCAGAAGACCAGCGTCTGCCAGCCTTCGGCCAGATAGCGGCGCAAGCTCGCAAGGCCGGAGGTGCCGGCCAGGTTGAAGTCCTTCAGCTTCGGCACGCCACAGGCTTCGACGCCTGCGGTCGCGCCGAAGACGTCGGCGCAGCCGCACGAGGCACCCTTCACCGCCGTGCGCACGGCGTGGTAGAGGTCATGCAACGGGTGGCCGAGCTTGCTGGCCACCGCCGGCCAACGCGTGCCTGGGCCGATGAACACCACGTCGACCTGATCGCCGTGCTGCTGCGCTTCGGCGGCGAGGGCCAGGCCCTGGAAGGCGCGGCCGAGGCCGTCGTCGCCGGACTTGGGATCGGAGGAGATGGCGATTGCGAGTTTCATGGCTCTGTCTCGGTTCGGGGAGTGGGTTCAGCCAGCATGGCGGGCGCCGCTCCCCCGACTGGCGGCGCTGGAAGGGGCTACCGCCGGTAAGCCCACGACGGCGTCGGGGACCGGGCGGAGGTGATTCGTCGCGACGCCGCGCACGACGGTGGTCGCGGCAGACCACCGCACCGTCGGCTCCGCCAGCCGCGCTGGCGATCGCGCGGCCACCGTCGGTGACGGCGCCACGCTCGAGGACCATGCGGCGCGCATGCCTGCGGAGCACGGTGGCCTTCGGCTGGTTGCGGTTCGCCGGGACGCATGGCGGACACCGCCCACCGGACGGCCGATCACGACGCGGATCGCCGTGTGCGCGACGCGGCGTTGCCCGCGAGGGTGCGCCACGGCCACGGCCCGCGCGATCTCCGCGCGGAGCTTCGCGTCGAGAATGCCGGTCGCGATGACCCCGCCAGAGCGCAGTCCCCCCTCGCGCGCGGCCCGCGCGAGGGTGGGCGTGCAGATCGGGTCCGGCGTGCGGCCGAGCCTCGCCTTCACGGCGCCGCGCAGGGTTCCGGACCTGCCGTGGCCGCTTGCGGGATCGATCGCGGGGGGACGGTTCATGGCTCTCGACTGGATTGGGTTGCCTCGGTGCGGCGGCGGTTTCTGCCACCCAATCGCCATGCCGCGCCGCCCCGGACGTCGAGAGACTCGCAACGAGTTTCTCTACATTGTCTTACGCGCGCTCCATTGCCCCTGCCGACGGAACGATGGTTCGTGATCCACGAGCGTTCGTGTCCTGCAGCACGAACGCCCGTAGCCGGGGGATGTGAACGTCGCTGCGCTGCCGCGGGTGATGGTTGCCGTCGCCCAGAACCTCTCCTCGTCCGAGGTGCTGCGCACCCTCGTCACCGGCCTCGCGGAATGCCGTCACCTGGTGCTCGCCCGCCTATGGCTCTTCGGGCCGGGCGACCTGTGCGCGAGTTGCCGCTTCGCGGATGAGTGCAAGGAGCGCACGCGTTGTCTGCACCTCGAAGCAAGCGCGGGCAACGTCACGACACCCGGAGTGGATGCCGGCAACCTGCACGGCGCGTTCCGGCGGTTCCCGAACGGGCATCGCAAGATCGGTCGCGTCGCCGCTACCGGCGAGGCGCTCTTGCTCAGCGATCTGCGCGGCGACGAGCCTTGGATCGTCGATCGCGAGTGGTTCCGTGCCGAACAAGTGCGTTCCTTTGCAGCCCAGCCGCTGGTGTTCCGCGGGGAGGTGCTGGGCGTGCTGGCGGTGTTCGACCGCCAGGTGCTCGGAGACGCCGAGCTTGCCTGGCTCCGCATCGTGGCGGACCACGCCGCGGTCAGCATCGCGCACGCGCGCGCATTCGCGGAGATCGAGCGGTTGCGCGCGCGCCTCGCTGCGGAGAACGACTACCTGCACGAGGAGGTCGAGCGCACCCACGGCACAGCGGTCATCGTCGCCGAGAGCGATGCCACGCGGCGGGTCGTGCAGCAGGTGCGGATCGTCGCCCCGACCGACGCAACCGTGCTGATCACCGGGGAAAGCGGCACCGGCAAGGAGGTGATCGCGCGCGCGATCCACGAGCAGAGCCCACGCCGTGGCAAGCCGCTGATCCGCGTCAACTGCGGCGCGGTGCCGGAGGCACTGTTCGAGAGTGAGTTCTTCGGCCACGTGCGCGGCGCGTTCACGGGTGCCTTGAAGGACCGCCTCGGACGGTTCGAGTTGGCCGACGGCGGAACCCTGTTCCTGGACGAGGTAGGCGAGATCCCGCTGGCCATGCAGGCGAAACTGCTGCGCGTCGTGCAGGAACGCGAGTTCGAACGCGTGGGCGATGGAACAACGCGGCGCGTAGACGTGCGCATCGTCGCCGCGACCAACCGCGACCTGCGAAGGGAAGTCGAGGCCGGCCGGTTCCGGCAGGACCTCTACTACCGCCTCGGCGTCTTCCCGATCGAGCTGCCACCGCTGCGCGAGCGCGTTGCCGACATCGCGCCCCTGGCCGAGCACTTCCTGCGCACTGCGCCGCGAGGCACCGGCAGGGCGCCGCGGCTCGACAGGCAGGCCCTGCGCCAGCTCGAGGCGTACTCGTGGCCTGGCAACGTCCGCGAACTGCACAATGCGATGGAACGGGCACGCATCGTCGCGGTGGACGGCATCCTCCGCTTCGACGGGCTCGGCGCCCCGTCGAGGCAGGCTGGCGATGCGAAGGCCACCAGGCCTGGTGTTCCGCTCGCCGCACCGGGGGCGGTCAAGACGCGTGCACAGCTGCGCAACGAGGAGCGCGCCAACCTGGAGGCGGCGCTGGCGGCGAGCGGCGGCAAGGTGTTCGGCCCCGGTGGCGCAGCGCAGCTGCTGGGCATGAAACCGACGACGCTGGCGTCGCGGTTGAAGGTGCTCGGCATCGTGCGCCGCCACGGCGGTTGACCGCACCCCAAGCGACATTCCTGATCGCACCGCCGCGGCACAAGCACCGCACGCGAGCGACGCCGCGGCATGCGGCAGACGGCGCACGATGCACACGGTCGATGCCTTGCGGCCGCCGTCCGCACGGTCGGATCCCGCCGCGTGCCGCGGCCAGGGATCGAGCTTCCGGACGCCGGCCGCGGCGACTCAGGGGCGCGCCCGCACGATCACGAGCCAGGACATCCCGCGCGGCAACGAGCCCATCGCCTCCGCGAGTGCGGCCCGATGCGCCGGGTCGAGCACCAGCTCCCGGGAGGGGGCGCCCGCCTCGCTGGCGGACACGCCCACGGGCGTGCACACGAGCACCTGCACACGGGCCGCCGCGCCGCTCAGGGGGACCCGGACCTCGGCGGGCACGGCGCCGCCCTCCAGGGTGCCGAGGACGCTGGGATCGGGGCGCGTGGCCGGCGCCACGGCCGCGCCGGCGTCCACGCGCAGGCCCGGCCAACCCGCCGCGGCGAGCGCGGCCTCGCCCTCGCCGCCGGCATCGACGCCCAGAGACTTCACGCCGGGCTCGAGGAAGGGTGGCCACAGCGACAGCACCAGCGCCCGCCGCCACGCGGGCGAGTGCTCGGGCGCGAATCCGAGCACCAGCCGGTCGCGACCCTCGCGCAGGGCGGCCTCGCGGGCGTGTGCCAGCGCGCGCGCCTCCACGACCTGCGGGATGACCGCACGGCGCGCGAGCACCACGCTCGCGCCCACGGCGAGCGACACGACGGCGAGGCTCGCCAGCCCGCGTTCGCGCAGGAGCGGTGCGACGCCGGCGCTGGCGAGGCCGACCAGCACGGGCACGGCCCACTGCGGCACCTCGTCCGGCAGGGGCGAGCGCGCGCGCACCAGCCCCATCCCACCCGCGGCGAGGGCGCAGGCCGCGGCCACGGCGAACCCTCCGACCCAGGCGCCGCGCTGCCAGAGCAGCAACACCAGGAGCAACGCCACGAGGGCGCTGGCGACCGGCGCCGCGGTCTCGACCAGGCGGGACGGGAGCGGGTCCACGGCGCCGGCCAGGTACTCCGCGAGCGTCGGCGGTCCCAGCAGCCGCTCCAGGTCGATCACCAGCGCCGCGCCCAGGCCCACCACCAGCCCCAGACCCGCGGCACCCGACCGAGTGCTGCCGTTGCGTTCGCTCGCCTGGTCCGCCATGTTCCTCGCTCGATGCCGGCGGGATCCTACGAGCCGCCTCCAGGGCGCGAACAGCTGCAGGCGGTGCTCCTGGCGGCACTCTGCGCGCTCGTGTTCCTGGGGCGGGCCGTGCTGCCCGATCGCGCGCTCGTGCCCTTCCCGATCGAGGCCATGGAACCCTGGTCCGCCGAGGCCGCAGCGCGCGTGCCGCCCGGCGAGGCGGTCCTGCGCGGCAACCCGACGATGGGCGACAAGTACAACCAATCGCTCGCCTGGGATCGGATCCTCGGGGACGCGCTGGCGGACGGCCGCGTGCCGGCCTGGACCCGCGACCTCGCCGGCGGCGCGGCGTTCGTGCCGCAGATGGCGCAGGTCTACCAGCCCTGGAACCTGCTCCTGCTGCTCGTCCCGGCCCCGGGCTGCTATGGCCCGTGGTTCTTCCTGCATCTGGTGCTCCTCGGCTGGCTCGGCTACCGGTTCCTGCGCCAGATCGGCGTCCACCACCTCGCCGGACTCCTGGGCGTGGTCACCCTCGTGCTCGGCTTCTGGGTCCAGGCGCGCGTGCACCACAATGTGATCCTCACCGCGGCACTCTCGCTCTTCCCGATGCTGGGCGCCGTGCACCGGATCGTCCTTCAGGGGGGCGGAGCCACGAGCGTCGCGGCGCTCGGACTCTGGACCGGGCTCTCCTGGCTGGCGGGCTTCGCGCCCGTGGCCCTGCAGGCGAGCCTGGTCGCGGCGGCGTACGCGGTCCTCTGCCTCCTGCAGGCCGACCGGGCCACGCGCGGCGCGGCCCTGGCCCGCTGCTCGGTCGGATTCGCGCTCGGCGCCCTGCTCGCGGCCGCGCAGATGGTCCCCGTGCTGCTCGCCGCCGAAGAGTCGTCGCGGCGCGCCGCCGACGCAGCCGCGCTGCGCTTCCACTCGCTGCAGCTCTGCCACCTGCTGAACGGCGTGTGGCCGACCCTCGTGCACTGGCCCGCGGAGGTCTTCTACGGCAGCCTGGACCAGATCCGGCCGTCGTGGCCGGCGCTCCTCCTGGGCGAGGTCGAGCACACGCCGTCCGGCGTCGTGCCGAAGATCGTCGCGGCGCGGCCCAATTTCCCGGAGACCGCGTTCGGGGTCGGCGGCCTGGGCCTCGTGGCCGCGGCACTCGCCCTCGGCCACCGCACCCAGCGTCGCACGACGCTCTTCTTCCTGGGGCTCCTCGCCGTGGGCGTGGGGATCGCGCTCTGCCTGCCGGGCTTCCTGCAGCTCACCGCGCTCCTGCCCGGCGCGCGCGCCGGCGACCTCAAGCGCTTCCTGTTCCTCCCCGGCATGGCCCTGCCCGTGCTCGCCGCGCTCGGGCTCGACCACCGCCTCTCCGCGGGGCGCGGCCGCGCCGGCCTGTGCGTGGCCGCCGTGCTCGCGGCGACGAGCGGCGGGCTCCTGGCGGTCCATCTCGCGCCCGCCGCCAGCCTCCAGGAGGTCTACGCCACGTGGACCGCGCCGCGCTACGGCCTCGAGCCCGCGGCCTACCACGCGGCCGTGAGTCCGGGCGAGGCGGAGGCCAACCGCGCCCGGGCGCTCTTCGCATTCGCCGGCGGCCTCTGCGCCGGGCTGGCGGCGCTCGCCCTCCTGCTGACGCGGCACCGTGAGCCGGCCGCGCGCGCATGGATCCTCCTGGGCGCCGTCGAACTCGCCGCGCTGGGCAAGGGCACGGTGGTCGACATCGCCACGACGCGGGTCACGACGCCGCCAACGGTCCTCGCCCCGGCGCTGGAGGCCACGCGCGCGGCGGAGGCCGCCGGCCAGCCGCGCCCGCGCTTCCAGAGGATCGCCAGCACCCCCGACGAATCGCGCCTCACCCCGCTCCTGCCGCAGAACCTGGCGGCGTTCCTGGGGCTCGAGGACCTCGCCTCGTACCACCCGCTCCCGCCGCGGCGCCAGGAGGAGTTCTTCGCCTGCGTGGAACCGGGCCTGGCGCTGCACGGCATCGGCGTGAACTACCTGCGCCATCCCGAGAGCCTCGGCCACCCCCTCCTCGACCTCATGGGCCTCGCCTACGTGCTGGCCGGACGCAGCCTCGCCGATCCGGGCCTCGCCGACTGCACTCCGCCCGGGTCGCCTGGCCCCTACCGGCTCTATCGACGCAGCAGCGCGCTGCCGCGCGCCACGTTCGTGACCCGCGCCGTGGTCCTGGCCGACCCTGCGGCGCGCCTGCGCCACCTCGCACGCCGCGACCACGACCCGGCCCGTGAGGTGGTCCTCGAGGATCCCACGGCGCCCGGTGCCGACCAGGGCGACGCCCCGGCGGCCACCGTGCGCTGCGTGCGCCACGAGGAGGAATGCGTGGAGCTGGCGGTGCAGGCCCCGGCGTCCGGATACCTGCGCCTCGCCGATCCATACGATGCGGGGTGGACCGCCACCGTGGACGGCGCCGACACGCCGATCTACGTGGCCGACCACTACCTGCGCGCCGTGCACGTGCCGGCGGGTGCGCACACCGTGCGCTTCGCCTACGACGGCGCGCGGGTCGTGTGGCCCCGCCGGCTGTCCCTGCTGGCCCTCGGACTGATCGCCGCGCTCTTCGCGGCGGGTCGGTTCGCCAGGAGGCGTGCTTGAGCCGGGTCGCGCGCGGCCAGCGGCTGGCGACGCTGCTGGCACTCGCACTGCTCTGCCTGCTGCCGGCATGGCTGCTGTGGCCCTGCCTGCTCGGGCCGCGCACGTTCGTGCCGTTCGACGTGGCCATGTTCCCGCCGGTGTCCACCAGGCTCGAGCCCGGACAGATCGAGGCGCTGCACCGCACGGCCAACGCCGACCCCACCGAGGTGCCGCTGGTGTTCGTGCCGGAGCTGCGCTTCACCCAGCAGGAGCTGGCCGAGGGCCGCCTGCCGCAGTGGAACCCCTACGCGCGCGCCGGCGTGCCGCTCCTCGCCACCTCCGTGGTCGGCCTGCTCTATCCGCCCAACTGGCCCACGCTCCTGCTCGGCGATCCGATGCGGGGGCTGGCGCTCAACGCGTGGCTGGCCCTCACGATCGCGGGGCTGCTGGCGTTCGGGTTCCTGCGCTCGCTGGGGCTGAAGGCCCTGCCGAGCCTCTTCGGCGCGGCGGTGTTCGCGCTCTCGGGGACGCTGACCGCCAACCTGCACTTCTATCAGCGCGTGCACGCCCTGATCTGGCTGCCCGGCCTGCTGTGGGCGGTGCGGGGCATCTCCCACAACGTGTCCCTGGCCCGGATCCCGGCGCTGCTCGGCCTCGCCGTGAGCACGGCGCTGACCTGGACCGCGGGGTTCGCGCCGTACGCGTTCCCGTCGACGATGCTGGCCGGCCTCTACGCACTCGCGCTCCTGGTGCGCGACCTGCGCGCGCGCCGCTCCGGCGCCGCATTGCGCAGCGCCGGCTGCATGGCACTCGGCTTCGGACTGGGCTTCGGCATGGCGGCCGTGCAGCTGCTGCCGATGTTCGCCTTCTTCCCCGAGTCGAACCGCCTGCCCTTCCCCAGCCCCGATTCCGTGGCCAGCCAGGCCTTCGCCCCTGCGGGCCTGCTCGGCCTCCTCCTGCCGGATGCATTCGGGCATCCCCTCGCCACCCGCGAGCTGCCGTACGCGGGCTCGCCGCTCGTGTGGTCGTGGTTCCGCGGCGCGAGCTGGCTGGACGGCCGGCCGTTCCATCCCAACTTCAACTTCATCGAGTATGCGGTGTTCGCCGGCAGCATGACGGTGTGGCTGGCGCTCGCCGGGCTCCTGGGCCAGGGCCCGCGCTTCCGGCGCTTCGCCGCCTGGCTGCTCGCGCTCCTCCTCCTGCTCGCCCTCGCGCCCGCGCTGCCGCTGCCGGCCACGTGGCGCGCGACCTTGCCGTCGCTGAACTTCCTCCCCGGGCTCGCGAGCGTGCCGCCGATGCGCTTCGTCGGCCCCGTGTCCCTGCTGCTCGCCGTCCTGGCGGCGTGCGGGCTGGCGGCGGCGCCGCACGGCCTCGGCCGCCGTCCGTGGCGCATCCTGATCGTTGCCGCACTCACCGTGGCGGTGACCTGCGGTGTGCTCTCGCTCTGGGTCGGGGCCCGCGACGGCCAGGCGTGGCTGCACGCCATCGCCCAGGAAGTCGCCGAGCGCTTCCAGCCGCGCTACCCGGGTCGCACCGCGCAGGACGCCCTGCTGGTGGTCGCCCCGCCGGCCGACACCGGTCTGCCGCAGGACGCGTGGATGGACAAGGCACAGGAACGCCTCGCGGGGGCGCTGCGCCACGCGGCATTCGGCTCGCTGGCCAGCGCGTTCTGGTTCCTGGCCCTGGCCTTCGCGGGGGCCCGCCAGGGGCGCCTGAACCTGTTGCGGCTGGCGGCGGTGGCGGCCACCGTGGCGGAGCTCGTCGCGCTCGCGCGCCCGCACAACCAGGGGCGGATCCCCCACCCCGACACCGACACCGCCGTGCACGCGTTCCTGCGCGAGCAACGCACCCGCCGCGCCGCCGAGGGCGGCTTCACGGTGGTGCGGGCCGCGCCGCAGCCGGTCCTGCCGCTGCAACTGCCCCCCTGCACGCTGGTGCCGGAGCGGATCCGCGACCTGAACATCTACACGTTCGTCGACGGCCGTTCGCACCGCCTCTTCCTGGCGCTCTACGGCCAGGGCCAGATGGTGCGCGAGTTCTGGCCGCTGGCCCTGCCCGACGACGAGCGCCTGCGCCGGCCGCTCTTCGACCTGCTGGGCGTGCGCTACGTGCTCAGCACCGAACCGCTGGCGCACGCCGGCGCGGTCGTGGGGCCCGAGTGGCGCGGGCCGGGCGGGGCGTTCTTTGTACACGAGCGGCCGAGCGCACTGCCCCGTGCCTTCGTCGTCCCCAAGCTCACCACGCTGCCGGACGACGACGCGGTGGTCGCGCGGATGGTGGCGCCCGAGTTCGACCCCCGGCGCGAGGCCTTCGTCACCCCGGATCAGCCCGCGGAGCACCCCGATCCGCACACCGGACAGGGCGCGGAACGGGCACCAGAGGCCCGCCGGGTCACGTTCCGCACCGACCTGCCCGACGAGGTCGTGCTGGACGTGGAACCCGGGCGCCCCGGCTGGATGGTCCTGGCCGACTCCGCATGGTCCGGCTGGGAGTGCACCGTCAATGACGTCGCGACGCCCATCGCAAGGGCGGATCTCTTCCTGCGCGCGGTGCCGGTGCCCGGCCAGGGCAGCGAGGTCAGGTTCCGGTTCACCACGCCGCGGCTCGGCCTCGGCCTGCGCGTGACCATGGCGAGCACGGCGCTCCTGCTCCTGCTCGCCCTGCTGCTGGTCACCTCAAGGCACGCTTCCCCGGCGACCGAAACCAGTTCGTGAGCCCGAGCGGAGGGAAGGCCGGATGAGCCTGTTCGGAACAGGTCGGAAGGAGGGTCTGTTCGCGATCCTCCTGCTCCTGGTCCTCGCCCTCGTCCTCCACTCGCGCCGCCTCGTCCCCGGCGCCACGCCCGCGGCGCCGGAGATGGGCGCCGCCACCCACAACCAGGAAGTCCTGCTGCCCGCGATGCGCGAGGCGGGGCGGGTCCTCGAGGCCGGCGAGGCGCCGGCATGGAACCCGCACAGCCGCTTCGGCGAGCCCTTCTCCACCAGCGGCGCGCCACTGCTCTATCCGCCGTTCTGGGTGTTCCTCCTGCAGGGCGGCGAACGGCTGCTCGGCCTGGTCATGGCCCTGCATGCGTTCCTGGCGTGCGTGGCGATGTACCGCTTCCTCCGCGGGCTGCCCCTCTCCCGCTATGCCGCGTTCGTCGGCGGCGGCCTGCACGGCCTCGGCTGGTTCCTGACCGCGCAGATGCACCGCCTGCCCGAGGCCGCGGCCATGGCGCTGCTGCCCTTCGCACTGGAGGCGACGTGGCGCGTCCTCGTCGTGCGGCGACGCCTGCTGCAGAGCCCCTGGCTCGGCATCAGCCTCGCGCTGCTCTTCCTGACCGGCGGCACCAGCACTGCCACGCTCGGCACGCTGCTGTGCGGGGCACTGCTGCTCTTCTCCCTGCCGGCGGTGGAGAGCAGCGATCGGCCGCGCATCTTCCTCGCCAGCGGCCTCGCGGCGCTCGCCGCGCTGCTGCTCACGGCGCCGCTGTGGCTGGCGGTGCTCGGCGACGGCGACCCGCATCGCGCCGTGGCCGCCAGCGACGCCGCGCGCATGCGCGCCGAGGGCCTGGTCGGGCTGGTGGCGTCGGGTCCGCTCCTGGGCGAGGGCCTCGCCCCCCGCGTGGCCCAGGAGGCCAGCCCCGCCAGCGATCCCCTGACCCTGGCGATCTATCCGGGCACCCTGGTCCTCTACCTGCTGGTGCTCGGCTTCTTCCGCCCCAAGCGCACTGCGTTCGGGCTCTTCTGGGTGCTCACCGCCGGACTCGGCTTGCTCCTGTCCCTGGAGAGCGGCGCGGGCGACTGGCTGAACGCGCGCCTGGGACTCCTGCCGCTGCAGCCCGGCGCGGCGTGGATCCTGGTGCACGTGGCGATCACGGTCATGGCGAGCCTGGTGCTCGACGGGTTCTTCGAGGCACCAACCGCACGCAGCTTCGCATTCAAGCTGGTGGCGGGCTTCGCCGGGTGCTTCGTGCTCCTGGCGCTGAGCGCGTGGCTCGCACCCGATCCCTGGCGTCGCGGCCTCGCACCCGTGTTCGCGGGTACGCCCGTGGCCGAAGCCCGCGCCCTGATCCAGGACCTGGGCCGCTCGATCCTGCCCGCGGCCGTGGGCATGGCGTTCTGTTCGGCCCTCTTCCTGCTGTGGCGGCCGCTCGGCATCCTGCGCTTCAAGGTCGTCGTCGCCGTGCTGGTCCTGGGGGAATGCGTGGCGTTCGGCTGGCTCGGCGCGGCGCCCGCGTCCCGCGAGTCCAGCGCGGCGCTGCGCATCGGCCTGCCCAGCGGCCGCGCGGTCCTGGTGGGCCGCGGCGCCGAGGAACCCGAGCAGGGTGCGCTCCGCCTCGGCGACCTGCGTGTGGCCACCAGCGCCGGCAACCGGATCCTGGAACGCAGCGCCGCGTTCGTCGACCTCGTCGACGACACGGCAGTGCGCCTCGGGGCCGACAGCGTCGTTCGACCCCTGTCCGGCCCCTGGCTGCTGCGCGGGCCGCTGCTCCGCCGCGCGGCGATCGACGTCGTGGTGGCGCCCGATCCGATCTCGGTGGACGGGTTCCTGGCCATGGTCCCGGCGCCCGGCGGTGGCGTGCCGCATGCCGGCCTGCACGCGGCGCTGCGCAACGCACCGGCGCCGCGCGTCCGCGTCGGCTTCCTGGTCGAGCACGCCGCGGACCCCGAGGACGCGGCCATGCTGCTGGTGCGCCACGCTCCCACGCCCGAGATCGTCGTGCTGGAGAACGCCGACCGCACCTTCGCCCCACGCCGTCCCGCCCAGCCGCCGCGCGTCGACGTGCTGGAGGAGCGCGCCAGCTCGCTGCGGATCCGCGTCGAGATGGCCCAGGGGCGGGGCTATCTCGTGCTGGCCGACGCGATCGCGCCGGGGTGGGAGGCGTGGCTGGACGGTGCCTCGGTGCCGCTGCTCCCCGCGGACCTCGCGTTCCGCGCCGTGGCCGTACCGGAAGGCAGTCACGAGGTCCTGCTGCGCTACCGGCCGACGTGGCTGACCCTCGGGCTGCCTGTGCTCGGCCTCGGCCTGCTGCTCTGCATCGGCCTGCTGATCCTCGGACTCACGCGGCGCCGCTGATCAGCGTCCGGCGGGCTCGCACACGAACTCCTCGCGTGCCTCGTACACGAGGTAGCGTTCCACCGCGTGCCGGCCCAGCACGAAGGGCAGGCGCCCCGAGTAGAAGCCGTCGCCGTGCACCATGGTGCGTGCGAAGGTCGGGCGCGCGTCGCGCCATTCGTCGAAGGCCGGCTCGGGACCCCCACCCACCTTGTCCCACGGCAGGAGGTGCAGGTCGGTGTTGCCCACCGGCACGACGATGCGCTCGCCCCTGGCGATGCGGTCGCGGTAGCGATCGATGCGCCGCGCACCCCCCTGCTCCATGTACCAGTGGAACCCCCACGACCCTTGGAACCAGAGCGTGCCGTGGCCGCCGTGGCGCGCGAGCGCCGTGCGTGCGCTGTCGCGCACCGCGTTGGCCCACACGGCGTCGGCCATGGCCACCACCGCACCCAGCGCGACGGCGCACGCCGCCGCGAGCGCCAGTGGCACCAGCCGTGGCCCGCTCCGGTCGAGGGCGCGCGCCACCAGGATGGCGGCGGCCGGAGCCAGCGGCAGGTTGGAGCGGCCGTTGTTGGTCCAGTTGAGGAACGCGGCGAACACGAAGGTCCCGCCCAGCCAGAGCGCCAGCAGCACGGCGTCGGCGTCGCGGCGCCGCCAGAGGTCGGCGAGCCCCACCACCGCCAGCGTCACCCCGCTGGCCAACATCGCGCCGAGCTGGACGCCCGCGGTCGGCACGAGCGGCAGGTCACGCAGGTCCACGCCCAGGCACACGCCGTCCCGCCCCAGGAAGCCGATCCCCGCGGCGCAGGCCACGATCATGCTCAGCACCAGCACTGCGGGTGCGCGGCCGCGCACCAGCAGGGGCGCGCAGCAGGCCGCGAACGCACAGCAGCCCCCGGCGAACCACAGCCCCGTCACCAGCCGGCGCTGCACCGACGGGCCCATCACGTTCCGCATGGCGCCCGAGAAGCCGGCGGCGTCGCTGAGGAGCCCGCGTCCGTACCATGCGCGCGTGAGCAGCTCGTAGCCGACGAACACCGCCACCGGCACGGCGAGCCCCACGACGCCCTGCCAGGGCAGGCGGCCGCGACGGCGCACGAGCCCGTCGAGCAGGAGCAGAGGCACCAGCGCCACGGCGAAGTACTTGGCGAGTCCGGCCAGGGCGGCGAGCACGCCGGCCGCCAGGAGCAGGTTGGGGCGCGCGGTGACGAGACCCTCGCGCCACAGGTGCACGCTCCACACGAAGAGCGCCAGCATCAGCACGTCGCTCATCACGGTGTTGGCCGACACCCAGAACACGGGCGAGGTGAGGGCCAGCACCGCGGCCAGCAGGGGGCGGCAGGTCATGCCCTGCGCGAGCCGGAACGTCCCGGCCACAGCGAACGCGGCTGGGACCAGGAACGCGGCGTGCAGCGCGACCTCGTCGAACCCGAACACCGACGCCACCAGGGCCGACGCATAGCCGGCGAGCGGCGGGTTCTTGGTGACGTCGCTCATCGCCATCGCCGCGCCGTACCAGTTGACCTGGAAGCCGTAGAAGTCCACCGGCTCGGCCTGCAGGTGGCGCGCCAGGAGCAGGAAGAGCGTGTCGTCGACGTGGAACGCCTTGCCGAGGAACGGCGCGAGCGCCACCAGGGTCGCGAGGAGCGGCCAGAGGATCGAGGTGCGCGCCGGCATGCAGCGTGGACCAGTCTGCAGCTTCCCGCGCGCGCCGGCAAACCGGAGCGCGCCCGCGCCCCGGGTCAGCGCCCGTCCCGCGGCGCGCGGGCCAGCAGCGCCCGCCGGTACGCCTGCAGGTAGCCCTCGACCTCGGCCGAGGCCGGGAAGCTCTCGGCCACGCGCAGTGGCCCGGCGGCGCGCAGGGAGTGCGCCAGCCTCGGCTCCGCCAGGACCCGCAACGCAGCGGCCACCGCCTCGTCGTCGGTCTCGAAGAGCAGCCCGCCCTGCTGCGCACCCAGCACGGTGCGCGTCGCCGGAATGGCCCGCGCCACCGCAGGGACTCCCAGGGCCAGCGACTCCAGCAGCGCGTTGCTCAGGCCCTCCTCCGTGCTGGCATGCAGGCTGAGGTCGGCCTCCGAGAGCAGGGCGACGGCGTCGGCGTGGCTCAGCTCGCCGACCCATCGCGCCCAGGGCCGGCGCGCGAACCACTGGCTCAGCGGCTCCTCCAGCTCCGGCTCGAGCAGGCCGCCGGCCAGCACGTAGCGCAGGTCGGCACGCGCGGCGTGCATCCGATCCACCAGGTCCAGCACGCCCGGGAAGCCCTTGATCGCGCGCACCGCGGCGAGCTGCACGACGAGCGGCGAACCCTCGGCGCGCAGTTCCGCGCGGAAGCGCCGTGCGCCCGGCTGCATCGCCACGCCGTGCGGCACGACGGAGATCCGGTCGCGCACCTCGGGCAGGTCGGCCACGATCGCGGCGCGCTGCTCCTCGGTGAGCGACGTCAGCCAGGCCGCGGCGCGTGCGCTGCGCACCGTGGTCGCACGCAGCTCGGGGTCGCCGAGGCCGCGTCCCACGTCGGTGCCGCGGAACGACACGACCAGACCCACGCCCAGGCCGGCGGCGATCTCGGCGGCCAGGGGCCCCGCGCGAAACGCATGGATCGCGTGCACGACGTCGGGCACGAATCCGCCGAGGGCGGCCCGCCAGCCCACGCGTCGCGCCAGCTCCACCTCGAGCACCAGCACGTCCACGTCCGCGCGGCGCAGCGCGGCCACGAGCCGCTCGGCCGACACCGCGTTGCCGCGGCCGTGATGCAGCGGGAACGGCACCACCAGCAGGACCCGGCGGCGCGCCGCGCGCCCGCCGGCGGCCAGGCGGACCATGGCTTCGGCGCAGCGGCGGTCGCCGGGCGCCAGGGCCTCCAGGCCGGGAGCCTCGTTCACCTCCAGGACCTGCAGCGTGCCTTGCTCGTTCTCCAGCAGGTCCACGCTGCCCAGGGCCAGCCCGAGGGCCTGCAGCGCGCGCACCGCGAGGTTCGCGGCCTCGCCGCGCGGCTCGAGCGCGGCGGTGCGGCCGGTGCGGTTGGTGCGGAACTCGCCGCCGTCCGCGAACGACGCGAAGGCCGCCACCGCGGCGCCATCCACGACCTGCACGGTGATCGTGCGCCGGTGGCGCACATAGGGCTGCAGCAGGAGGCGGGTCTGCGGCGCGAGCTGCTGCACGAGGCTCACGACGCCGGCCAGGGCATCGCCGTCCGCGGCCTGCACCACGCCCATCCCGCCCCAGCCGAACGCATGCTTGGCCACCACCGGGTAGCCGCCCAGCCGCTGGACCAGGGGCTCCAGCTCCGCCGCCGTCGCGGCACCCGCCGGCGGCACCAGCGTCGGCAGCGTCGCGATCCCCGCGGCCTCCAGCAGCTGGTGCGCCCGCAGCTTGTCCTCGGCGTTCCACAGGGCCTCGGGCGTGATCAGGATCCGGCAGCCGTGGCGCTGCAGCGCGCCGAGCACCGTGGCGAAGCGATGCACGTCCGCGGCGGAGCGCAGGTCGGCGCGCGGCAGGACCACCTCGTCACGGCCGATCGGATCGAGCACCTCGCCCGAACTGGCGAACCGCACCGTGTCGGCATCGAGGACCCGCGCACAGTGGCCGAGCCAGGCCGCACACTCGACCAGGAGGCGGTTGCTCTCCTGGTCGGCGACGTTGCCGTGGCGGGAAGAGTCGAGGATCAGGATGCGCATGCGGGGAGGTCGCGGGGCCGGATCGTCGCCACGCCGTGGGCGCGGCACAACGCCGGGAAGTCGAGTGCGGCGAACGCCCGGTACTCGGCGCAGCGTTGTCCGGTGTAGCGGAGCCCCGCCGGCCAGGGTCCATGCAGCGCCGGGTGGCACATCCACTCGGTCACGCCCGGGGTGAGGTTGCGCACCGCCGCCAGGATCCGCGCGCGCGTCCAGGCGGGCCGGCTGGTCACGAATCCGGCGAAGGCGTCCGGGCAGGCGATGCCACGGCGCCGCAGCGCCCGGCGCAGGCGCCCCGACGTGGCCCGCACCGGGACCCCGCGCGCGCAGAGCGCGGCGAACGCCTCCGGGAACCCGGCATGGACCTGCTTGTGCGTGTCGAGGTGTTCGGGCGCCCGCCCGGTGAGGCGCACGAACCGTTCCCACTGCGCGGCCACGCGCGCCTCCACGTCGCCGGGCTGATAGTGCTGCAGGTCGGCGGTGAGGTCGACATGCAGGCCGAGGCCGACGTCCGGCGCGGCGGCCCGCAGCGCCGCCAGCGCCTCGGGTGTGGCGCGCAGGGCCAGCACCGACACGCTGGTCACCGCCCCCGCGGCGGCCAGACGGCAGATCGCCTCATCCACGCCAGGGGCGAGGCCGAAGTCGTCCGCGGTCACGATCAGGGAACGGACCGCCGGCATGCCTCGATCACCCTCGCCCGCCACACCAGATGGGGTCCCTGCTCCCAGGCCTGCGCGACGCCCTCCGCCACCAGCCGCTGCAGCGTGGCCAGGATCCCGGGCGCCAGCGCGGCGTAGCGGTCGCGCCGGCAGAGCCGGAACCGTTCGGCGAGCGTGCGCCAGAGGAACGCACGCCCCAGAGCACGCTCCACGCGCACGGGCGCGGCCAGGGAGTGGTGATAGAGCAGCAGCCTGCCCCCGGGACGCAGCCGTCCCGCGGCCTGCTCGATCAGGGCGCAGAGCAGGTCTGCGCCATCCGCCCCGCCGGCGTAGCGCACGTCGAACGCGCCCGGCGACGGCTTCTGGGGCAGCAGGGCGACCACGAGGTCGGCCTGCACGCCGGCCGGCAGCGGCTCGAGGAGGGAACCGAGGTGCGGCACGATCCGGTCCAGTCCCTGGGCCGCGGCTGCGGCGCGCAGGAGGTCCAGCGCACCCGGGTCGACGTCGGTCGCGTGCACCGCACCCGCCCCCCCGCGTGCCGCCAGGAGCGCGAGCACGCCGGTGCCGCATCCGGCCTCGACCACCACCGAGCCGGGCGCGACCCGCAGGTGCCGTGCCAGGAAGCGCGTGGCCTGGTCGGAGGCGTGCGCCGCATCGTGGTACTCCGTCACCGTGCCGCATGGGAATCGCAGCTGGCGGGTGGCGAAGGGCGGCATCCGGGCACTTTCCCGTCGCCGGGTCGGAGGCGCAACCTCGCCGCTTCAGGCGCGCTCCGCCGCGGGATCGCGGCCGCGCGCCAGGTCCGATCCCACTACCGCCGCGACCGTGGCGCAGTGGATGTCGACGGAGTCCTCGATCCGCCGCGCGTAGCCGCCCGCCAGTGTCACCACCAGCGCGGCGCCCGCGCGTGCCACCGCGTCCAGCACCGCGTGGTCGCGGGCCAGCAGGCCGGCCTTGGTCAGGGCCAGGCGGCCCAACCGGTCGTCCAGGAACGGATCCGCGCCCGCGAGGTAGAAGACCAGCTCCGGCCGCGAGCGCTCGAAGGCCAGGGGCAGCGCGCGCTCCAGCTCGGCCAGGAACACCGCGTCCCCGGTACCATCTGGCAGCTCCACGTCCAGGTCGCTGCGTTGCTTGACGCGCGGGTAGTTGCGCGCGCCGTGCATGGAGAAGGTGAACACGGTGTCGTCCCCCGCGGTCATCGTCGCGGTGCCGTCGCCCTGGTGCACGTCGAGGTCCACGACCAGGATCCGCCGCACACCGCGCTCGCGCTGCACGACGCGCGCCGCGACCACGACGTCGTGGAACACGCAGTAGCCGGCCCCGCCGTCGGCGAACGCATGGTGCGTGCCCCCGCCCAGATGCACGGCCACGCCCCGGTCGAGCGCCACCCGCGCCGCCGCCACGGTGGCGCCCGTGGAACGCAGCGAGCGCTCGACCATCTCCGGCGACCACGGGAACCCGATGCGCTGGATCTCGGCGGCGCGCAACGTGCCGGCGCGCACGCGGGCGACGTAGTCCGGGTCGTGCGCGAGCCGGAGTTCCTCGTCGCGGACCGCCGGCGCCACCTGCACGGCCACCCGTCCGCCCAGCTCCGCGATCACGCGGTCCACCAGGAGGCGGTACTTGTGCGCCGGGAACGGATGCCCCGCGGGCAGCGGCAGCGGGAAGTCGGCGGTGTGGAACACCGGGCAGGGTACGCCGCTCATCGCACCGCCCACTCCAGCGCTCCCCCCGAGAACCCGTCCTGGAGACGCACTTCCAGGCGCAGACCGCGCGTGGTCACCGGCGCGAAGCGGACCGTGTGCAGCGCGTCCGCGCCGACGCCGTAGGCATCCTGCGCCTCGACCGGACGCCACGTGTCCCCGTCCAGCCACAGGATCCGCCAGGCCGCGGGCACGCGGCAGCCGCCCCCGCGCCGGCCGTCGTCGAACCAGTAGACGTCGGTCGCGGTCAGGCGGCGCGGCGTGGCGAAGCGGTACTGCACCCACTCCACGCTGCCCTTGCGGGGCCACCAGGTGAAGCGCGGGATGGAGTGGTCGTCGGAGTCCTTCGGCAGCACGCCGTCGCGCAGCGCCTCGGGATCGTCGTGCACGTGGCTGGCCTCCGGCGGCTCCGGCGGCAGGGTCCACGCGTGGCCGTGCTCGGCATCGCCCGCGCGCGGGAACGCCGCGATCCGCAGGCGTGCCGCGCCCATGGGGATCAGCTCGATCTCCTCCGCGGGCGCCTTGGTGCGCACCGGGCTCGGTTGGAGCGTGCCGGCCAGCCCGTACCGCAGCTGCCACTCCGGCACACGCCGCCCCCGGGCCGAGATCCGCAGCGGCACGGCGGAGCCGGTCCACGGCTGGGCCGTCTCCTGGAGCGCCGGGCCGGCGCGCACCTCCAGCGCCGCCGCCGGGTCCTTCGGGTCGACGACCAACGCGTAGTTCCAGGGCGTGTCCGGCAGGACCTCCTGCAGCGGCCACGCATCGCTGCCCCCGGCACGCCGCCACGACTCCCGGATCGCGAGGCTGAAGGTGAGCGGGCCGTACTCCACCGACACGCTCTCGTGGTTGGCGGGCCAGGTCCGCAGGCGCACCCGGCGCGGGAGCGTCACGTCCAGCGTGTCGCCCCACCGCCACGTGCGCGCCACCCGCAGGAAGCGCCCGCGGGAGTCGCCCGGCGCGGAACCGACCGCGAGTTCGTGCACCTGTGCAGGACCAGAGACCGGCTCGACCGCGGCGCGCACCACCCCCTCGCACCACTCCGGCACGCGCACCAGGAGCGCCATCTCCACCGGGGTCTCGCACGCCATCGTGTAGCGCAGGCGGTCCGTGAACGGGTATGCGGTGGCCGCCACCACTCCCACCCGCTGCCCGCCGGGAGCCGTGGTCTCGACCTGGCTCGGTCCGTGCTGCAGCGCCGCGAGGCCGTCGACCGTCCGCGCCCACATCCCCTGGACGTAGCTGGGCCAGCCCAGGAACGCGTTGTGCTGGCAGCAGCGGTAGCGTTCGTCCGCGGCGTAGGCCAGCATGCAGCCGCCGTTCTGCAGGCCCGGCGCGTGGTTCTCGACGTCCAGGCACACCATGTTGGGCGCGGTGAGGTAGTGCAGCCCGCGGCCATCGGGGGTGAACGCCGCGGGCAGGGAGTTGAACGCCACGTCCTCGGCCCGTCCGGCCCAACGCAGGTCGCCGCTCAGCTCGGTGAGCAGGC
The DNA here is from genome assembly GCA_020849665.1 of Planctomycetota bacterium. Classification (GTDB taxonomy): domain Bacteria; phylum Planctomycetota; class UBA1135; order UBA1135; family UBA2386; genus JADLFX01. Next base: position 90,783 of record JADLFX010000050.1, read on the forward strand.
GGAACGAGTACAGGAACTCGGCCATCGTGCACGTCTCGGCCGCCTGGCGCGGGTCGCCGTACCCGGGCCGCGCGTTCTCGTCCGCGCCGAACATCCCGCCCGGCACCTGACCGAAGCGCGCCATCGCCTCGTCGTAGACCCGATGCGTGGCCGCGAGGTGCGCGGGATCGCCGCTCTGCCGCCAGAACTGCGCCGGCCCGCGGAAGCCCTGGGCGAGGTTCACGCCGTGCCAGTCCGCGACCCCCTGGCTCCACGGCGCCGTGCGCGCGTGGATCCGTGCGCCGAGTTCGAGCAGCCAGCGCCGCTCCTCCGCAGGACCGCCGAGGCGCGGGTGGAGCCAGTGCACGACGAGGAGCAGGTCGGCGCCGCGTACCTTCTGCCACGAGCCTGGCAGGAGCTGCGCGTCGGGCCGCGCCGCCACCCAGCGCAGGAAACGCGCCAGCGCCGGCACCACGCGCGGGTCCGCGGTGGCCTCGTGCCACGCCATCGCCGCCTGCAGCATCACCATGTTGGGCCACAGGTCGTTGGCCGCGCGATTCGCCTCGGGCCCGAGCCAGCCGTCGTCGCGCTGGCCGGCGAGGAAGGCCCCGATCCAGACCTCCGCCTCGGCGCGCAGGGCCGCATCGTCGAGCTGCACCGCCAGCAGCACGAGGCCGCGCACCCAGTACGGCACTTCCTCCCAGTGGCGGGTGCCCTTGCCCTCGCGGTCCAGCCACGCATTGCCGTCCTTGCGCACGAACGAGCTCACCTCCGGCAGCCTGCCCGCCATGCCCCGCGCGAGGAGCTCCTGCTGGACCCGCAGCCAGCCGCGCGGCCGCACCGCCCCATGCGGCAACGCCGCCAGGGCCGGGGCGGCGAGCGCGCCGGGCACGGCGTGCGCGGCCGGCGGCCCGACCAGCGTGATCCTGGCTTCCTGAGCCACGAGGGAAGCCGCCAGCAGACCGGCCACGCAGACATCCAGGGGGCGCATCGCCGCGGCACTCCTACGCCGGCCACCGTTCCGGCGCCAGAGGGGCGCGCGCCGCTACCATGCCGGCCGACGCAACGCCCGCCGTCCCCGCACACGCCCATGCGCAGCGCCCTCGCCCTGTTCCTCGTCGCCGCCGTTCCCCAGGATCCGGTACCGGCGCTGCGCGGCGCGGTGCGGGGCGGGGACACGAACGCCCCGGTCGTGGTCCGCGTGCTCCGCCCCCGCATCGGCGCAGGGGGCAGGCCCCTGCCCTTCGCGGCGGAGCAGGTCTACGCGCCACACGGCGTGCGGGACCTGCGCCTGGATCGGCCGGGCGAGTTCCAGTTCCAGGATCTCGAACCCGGAGCCTACGGCGTGATCGCCTTCCAGGACCGCGACGGCGACGGCGCCCTCGGCTTCGATCCGCCCGAGCCCTTCGGCTGGGCCGCCGCCGAGCCGGGTGGTCCGGTCGCGGTGCTGGCGGTGCAGCGCGGCACCGCGACGGCCGTCACGATCGACCTGCGCACCCCCACGCCGCCGCCGCGCGACCCCGTGCATGCAGGCGCCGCCACGCTCACCCGGATGCGGGGCATCCCCGTCCTCCAGCTGCGGGGCACGCGCGCGGAGCGGGGCCATGCGCACGGCCGGCTCCTGGCGCGGCAGATCCTCGACTTCTTCGAGTTCTTCGTGATCGAGGAGATGGAGGAGTCGGCGGCACGCTACGAACGGGAATGGGTGCCGTTCCTGGAGTCGCGCTTCCGGGAGATCCCGGCGTACCGCGCCGAGCTGGATGCCGTGCTGCAAGGGATGCGCGCGTCGGGCGTGGACCTGCGCGTGCCCTGCCTGGGTCGCGAATTCCGGCGCGTCGACCTGGAGGCGATCAACGCCTACGTCGAGAAGCGTGCCCGGTCGGCCGCGGCCTGCTCGCAGTTCGCGTTCTGGGGGCCGCGCACCGAGGGCGGGACCCTGGCCGGCCAGCTCGTCGTCGGCCGGAACATGGACGCGGAGATCGACCTGCGCAAGGTCACCGTGAGCCACTTCCTGCTGATCGCCAGCGATCCTGCGGAACCAGGGCTCCGCCGCCACGTGTCCTGCATGTGGCCGGGCTTCGTCGGGACCCTGAGCGGGGTGAACGAAGACGGCCTCTACGCGATGGAGAACGCGGGCCAGACGCGGCCCGGGCCCGTGGTCGGCGGCCTCGTGCCGGTGTCGTGGGTGATGCGCCACGCGCTCGAGACGCTCGGCGGCGACACCACGCCCGCGGCCGTGCGCGGCGCCATCGAGGCGTTCCGCAGCGACGGTGGCGGCGGCGTCGCCCCGGGCGGCTCGATCGTGTGGGCGATGCCGTTCCGCGGCCAGCAGGCACCGGCATTCGTGTACGAGGGCGACCGGTTCGGCGGGGCGTTGCGCCTGCCCACGGAAGGCGCACCGCGCGACCCGCATGCGCTCCTGGCCACCAACCACTTCCTCGTCTACGGCGCCGATCCCACGCGCCCGGGCACGGTGTTCGGCAAGGAACCGGCGTTCTCGTCGCGCTGGCGCTTCGAGACCGGCGTGCAGCAGATGCAGGCCCTGGCGCGCCTGCGCCGCCCGGTGGACGTGGCAACGGTGCAGGGGCTGCTGCGCTCGGTCTGTCACGGCACCACCGAGCACGCGCTCGTGTTCCTGCCCGAGTCCCGCCGGCTCTTCGTGGCGGTCGACGACCTCGCCGCCGACGCATGGGACGCGCCGTGGCATCCCTGGGCGGAGTTCACGCTCGCCGAGCTCTTCGCGCGGCCCTAGCCAGGCACGCGCACGTAGCGGATCTCGATTGCCCTGGCGGCGATGCCGCCCGGTGTCACGTTCCAATGCGTGATCGCCAGCCGATCGTCGCCCTCCAGCTCGAGGCCGATGCGCCAGCCCCAGCGCGGTCCCCCGGTCGGATCGGCATAGCTGCCCGCGACCTCGAAGCCGCTGCCCACCTCCGGATCCGGCCTGCCCTCCAGGAGCATCACGCCGGTGCCCATGTGGAATTCGTCGACCCAGGACGTGACGAAGCGCCGGGCCTGCAGATCGAACCCGTGGAGCGCCACGCCATGGAGCGGGGCACCCTTCAGGCAGGTCTCGTACTCGTGCTGGACGAAGCGGGCGCCCAGCACGGCGCGGCACTCCCCGCGGATCGGGCTGTCGTCGGCCAACGCATCCGGTTCGAACCAGGTCCGCACCCGGCCCTCCCACCTCCCCACCAGCCGGTGCAGGAGGTGGTGCGGCCCGCCCGCGGCGAGCGACGAGTGCAGTGCGGCGTCGTGCATGACGCCGGCCAAGCGTAGCGCCCCGCCGGGCCGGGCCGCAGCACCGCCTCCACCGCGCCAGCTACTCGGGGTCGCCTGGCACGTTGAAGAGCACCGAGAGCTTGATGCTGCCGTGGCCGAAGAGCGGGAAGCCGGGCGTGCTGGGGACGGCGGGGTCCAGGTTGGAGGCCGTGTCCGGGGGGCCGAAGATCACCAGCGAGTTCAGGAACGCGAGCACCGCCTCCTGTTCGAACGCCGAACTGCGCTCGAAGATGCGCCGGGAACGTTCCGCCTCGCCACCGTGACGGAGGATCACTTCGCGCAGGTTGATGCTGCGCCCATCGTGCCCGTAGGGCGCGGTCGAGCCCACGCCCCAGAGGGGCTCGGTCATGAACTCGCGCTGCACCGTCCCGTCGAAGTTGCGCTCGTGGAACGCAGGACCCAGGTCGTGGCGCTTGAAGTCGGCGAACACGTTGCGCACCACGAAACGGCCGCCCGCGGGCACCTTGCGCGGCGCGTAGCCCGAGCCGTCGGGCACCTCCACGAAGAGCGGCGTCGCGGTGGCGAAGAGGCCGTTGATGCCCTGCTGCTGGGGATCGTGACGGGTCTCCACGTCGGCGACGCGACGGTCCCGCTCGATCACGAGGTCCGGCACGTGGCACTTGGTGCACCCCATGCGCTCCATCGCCTGCCGGCCGAGGTTCTCGACCCAGCCCTGGCGGTAGGTTCCGGGCTTGAAGTAGTTCAACAGGTAGAACTCCATGTGGTCGACCACGCTGGCGGGATACTCGTTGACGACGCCATCGCGGTCCGGGTCGTCCGTCTCGCCGTGGGCCACCGGCGCCTCGATCCGGTCCTGCGACCCGGTGAGCCGCATGCCCGAGGGCGTCACGACGTCGGCACCGCGGGACGCGGCCAGGAGCAGAGGATCGACCGCCTCGAGGCCCATCTCGGCGTTCAGGGCACCGACCAGGAACTCGCGGATCGAGATCGTGCCGCCCTGGGCGAAGAAGGGGCGGACGCGCAGGTCGGCATCGACGCCTTCCACGCGGCTGGTGTCGACGCTGCCGTCCGGACCGGCGCTGATCCACCCGTACTCGATTCCCTTGCTGCGCAGGGGCAGGGAGAGCCTCTTGTTCTGCGCCCGCGCGAGGTTCACGGCGGCGGTGCGGATCGCACGCAGGTCCTGGGTGATCTCGTCGGCGAGCATCTCGACCAGGCCAAGACCGAAGAGGTGCGGCGCGTCCCGGCTGTCCGGGCGCGTGAACACGTCGCCGCCGAAGCCGGCCGCACCGCGCGGCCGCCCATGGCAGCTCGCGCAGCTGTCGGCGAGGCCTGCGCCGATCGATGCGTCGTTGGCGATCGAACCCACCCCGTCGAGGGTGCGCGGCCCGAGGCCCTGGGCGAGCGTGAACTTGCGCTGGAAGAGCTGCCGCCCGCGCGCAATCGAGCGGAACGGATCGCGCTGGATCAGGAACAGCGACGACCCGGGAGTGAAGGCATCGCCCTGCCCGGGTCCGATCTGTTCGGCGAACGACTTGGCGATGCCCGCACGGGCCGGGTTCGGGGTCTGGGTCAGGTCCGTCTCCTGGGCGCGTACCGGCCACAGGAAGGCGAGCATGCTGCCGGCGAGCAGGACACCGGGGCGAAGACGCAAGAGGAGGTGGTTCATGGCAAGGACGAGGACCGGGGAATCGGCCTGGCGGCGGCCGGACCCCGTGTCCGGCCTCGGCCGGCGAGAGGAATGCAGACCCCCACGGGCGCGTGACGGTGAATCCGGACGGATTCCGCGGGGGTATCCTCCGCCCGTGCCCCCACCCGACCGGGATCAGCTCTACGAGCGCGCCTCGCAGGGCGACGCGCCGTCCCTCGACCGGCTCCTGGAGCACTACCTGCCCCAGCTGCACGCGTTCGTCCGCCTGCGGCTGGGCGCCTGGGTGCGCTGCCGCGAATCGAGCATGGACGTCGTGCAGTCGGTCTGCCGGCAGCTCCTGGCCGCGCGGGACGGCTTCGACTTCCGCGGCGAGGAGCTGTTCCGCGCCTGGCTCTTCACCTCGGCGCTGAACAAGATCCGGGAGAAGCACCGCCACCACCAGCTCGCGATCCGCGATGTGGCACGAGAGGACCCCGAGGCAGGCACCCAGGCGCTGCTCCAGGCGGCCCAGCAGATCACGCCAAGCCAGGAGGCCGCGGCCCGTGAGGTGGCCTCGGTCCTGGACGGCGCGCTCGCGGCGATGAGCGAGGATCACCGCGAGGTGATCACGCTGGCACGGGTGGCGGGCCTGCCGCACCGGGCCATCGCGGAGGTCCTCGGCCGCAGCGAGGAGGCGGTGCGGCAGCTCCTCGCGCGCGCGCTCCTGCGGCTGTACGCGGAACTGCGGGCGCGCGGCGTGCGCCTCGAGCCGGAGACCTGAACCCTAGCGGGCCCCGACCAGACGCCGGGCCGCGCGCACGCCCAGCCAGTGGCCGCGGTGCTGGAACGGCTTCGCCTGCCGCTTGGCCGATGCCCCGAGCAGCGCCTCGTCCTCGAAGCTCCCCCCCCGCACCGCGCGCACCTGCATCAGCGGCACGGGCGCGAGGCCATCGCCCGGCCCATGCGGCAGGAGATGCGCCAGCGACGAGAAGTGATCGCGGCACCACTCGGCGACGTTCCCGACCGTGTCGTGTACTCCGAAGGCATTCGCCGCCAGGCTGCCCACCGGCGCGTGGTGCAACGCCTGCCGCCCGCCCAACTCGCTGCGCGGCGGGCCGGGAGCGAAGTCGGAGACCAGCGCGAAGCCGCGCAGCGACTCCGCTTCGTTGCCCGTCGGCCAGATCGTGTCCGTGCCGGCACGGGTCGCGTACTCCCACTGCGCCTCGGTGGGCAGGTCCAGGCCCTGGCGCTGCAACGCGGCCCTGGCCTCGTCCCAGCTCACGTTCTCCACCGGATGGCGGCGGGTGATGGCCTGCCCGTCGAGCGTGGTGGTCTTGTCGTGGATGATGCTCGGCTTCTTGTTGGTCATCGCCAGCCACTGGGCCTGCGTGACCTCGTGCTTGCCGAACAGGAAGGGCGCGAGCGTCACGCGCAGCACGGGGCCCTCCGCCACGGTGGCGGAAGGGTCGTAGCGCGGCGCCGCGGGGTCCTCGCGCTGTGCCCCCACCTGCGTCTCGCCGCCCGGCAGCAGCACGAACACCATCCCGGCGTCCTCCCCGAGCTGCAGGCGACCCTGCGCGTCGCGGGCCGGCACCGGCCCGCCCGGGGGAGCGGAACCCAGGTGGTAGAACTCCTGCAGTCCGCTCGCTGGATCGCGCCCCAGCGGCACCAACTGCGCCTGCGGCGCGAGCACCACCCCCGCGTAGCGCGGTTCGGCAGCGACCTCCCTGGCCGCCCGCTCCCAGAGCGGGGCACGTGCCGCGGCGCCCCGCACCTCGACTTCCTCGATCGTGGCGCGCATGCGCTCGATCCGGCTCCACAGCGCGTTGGGTCCGTGCGCGAAATCGGCGAGCGCCGCCTCCAACCGCACCATCGTGTCGTGCAGGAACTGCTGCCCGCCGTCGGCGAAACGCCACAGGCGGCGCTCGCGGGCGCGTTCCGCCGCCGTGGCGATGTCCCGCTGCGTCACCGTCCGCGTCGCTTCCACCGAGCGGCGCACGGCCGCGTACCCCGGCTCCTGCAGCGCCGGCAGCGCGAGCAGCGCCTCCAGGTACGCGAGGCGCTCCTGCTGCGCGGCCAGCTCCGCCGTCCATGGGTTGGTCCTTCGGTCCTCTGCCTCCTCCTCCGCCGTGCGGGGCAGGGCCCGCCCGCGCAGCTCGGCCAGGGCCGCGCGCAGGCGGGGCACCTCGCCGAGCAGCGGCCGTCCGTGGTCCGCCAGCCAGCGGTCGAAGTCCGGGAGCCGCTCCGGCCAGGCCGGATAGAGGGACTCCGCCGCTTCGATCGCGCGCTTCAGCCGGCTGTCCAGCGCCAGGATCTCGAAGCGATCCAGGTTGACCTGCGCCGCGGCTGCGAAATGCCATGCCGACACGAGTCCGGCGAGCAGGGACGCGAACACCGCCGCCGCGGCGGCCACGGGCACGCGGTAGCGGCGCAGGAACTTGCGCAGCCGGTACGCGGCCGAGGGTGGCCCGGCCAGGACCGGCTCGTGCCGCAGATGCCGGCGCAGATCCTCGGCGAACTCGTGCACCGACGCGTCGCGCCGATCGCGCTCGGGATCGAGGGCCTTGAGGACGATCCAGTCCAGGTCCCCGCGCAGGCGCGTGACCAGGTGCCTGGGGGCGGCCGCCCGCTGCGCCGCGACCTCGGAGGAGTGGCGGCTCTCGCTCGCCACCCTCGCGCTGGGCCGCTGGGGGGTCGTCGTGCCGTCCGACGCAGGCCTCTGCCATGGCATCTCGCCGGCGAGCAGCAGATAGAGGATCACGCCCAGGGCGAATACATCGCTGCGCGTGTCGACGTCGGCGATCTGCCCGGTCGCCTGCTCCGGACTCATGAACCCCGGCGTGCCCAGCACCCGGCCGGTCTCCGTGACCAGCGCGCCGCCGAGCGGCTGCTCGTGCAGGGCCTTCGCCAGGCCGAAGTCGATGATCTTCGGCTGCGGCCGGCCATCGCGCTCCGCCACCAGGACGTTCGAGGGCTTGAGGTCGCGGTGCAGGATGCCCTTCTGGTGAGCGCTCTGCACACCGTCGCAGAGCGCCACGAAGAGCTCGATGCGTGCGTCGATCGGCAGCCGCCGCCGGTCGCAATAGGTCGTGATCGGGGGCCCATCGACGTGCTCCATCACGAAGTACGGACGCCCGTCCGGCAGCGAGCCCGCGTCGAAGATGTTGGCCACCGCGGGGTGGTTCATCATCGCCAGGACGTGCCGCTCGGCGTCGAAGCGCGCCAGCGTGTTGCGATCCCCGGCTCCCGGCCGCAGCACCTTGATCGCGACCTCGCGCCGGATCGGGCCGCTCTGTTCGGCGAGGTAGACCACGCCGAAGGCGCCCTCACCCAGACGCCGCCGCACCTGGTAGGCGCCGATCCGTCCGGGTTCCACGGGTGGCGCGGGGTCGGGGATCCCGGCGCCCAGCAGCCGCTCCGCCGCGGCCATCTCCGCGTGCAGGCGACGGAACGCATCCGCGTGCTCGGGGTGGAGTTCGCAGAAGTGGCCGACGACCGCCTCGCGCTCCGTCCCGTCCACCGCGAGCAGGCGGTCGAAGAAGCGCTCGCGCACCGCCTCGGACGGCTCGGAGTGCGGAGTCTGGCCAGCATTCGGTTCCATGCGTTCCGCGACCCTCCTGTGCCGCGGCCTGCGATTCGCTACACGCGGGCCCGCGAGCGGCGGAACCCGCGGGGACCTTCGCCGGTGCCGGGGGGCGAGTCAACCGGAGCGGTGTCCCGCCGGGAGTGGCCCGATCCGGACTCCCTGCCGTGCCGGGCCCGCTGCTGCCCGCGCGGCGGGGCGCGGGACGGCCTGCAGGAACCTCCCCGAGAGGTGGTTTCGGCCCGGGGGCGCGGCGGGCCGGCCGCGGGCCCGCGGAACCGGGGAGCGTCCCCCGGCGCACCTGCGCACCGGCCCGGGCACTTCGCGGCCGAGGCTGCGCCGGCGCCGGGCGTGACGCCGACCGCACCTGCGAGGCGTCCCGAGGATCAGGAGCGCACCGGCTCGCGCACCTTGCCATCCACGAGGACGACCGCGTCGTCGGTGACCTCGACATGGTTGCCGGCGATCACGCGCCCGTAGGGCACACCATCCACCCAGAGCGAACCCTGCGTCCCACCCTCGCCGTCCATCTGGATCTCGACGCCCAGCTCGCCGCTCGTGGCACCGGGGACGGGACGGCGGTCGAGGGACATGTGGTAGGTGACATTGTTGACCCCGCTCTCGATGTAGCGCTGGGCACAGCCGCTCAGGACCAGTGTTGCGGCCAGGAGGGTAAGGAGGTTCAGAAGACTCTTGAGGTTCATGTTCTGGAACTCGTGGGCCTGGGCGGGGAGCGCCGCCAGGCGGACGGACCATCGTGCTCGTACCACCCCGCGCCGGGTGGGTCGATGTCTGCAAGTCTCGACTGGCTGGCCCCGGCACGCGTCGGCCCGAGCTTCGCCTCCACCAAGGCCAGAGCGGCCGCGGCGTCGGCGTACCAGTCCGGTCGGATCGCAGGCTGCGTCCCGGTGCGCATCTCGAGGACGAGGCTACGTCGGCGCAGGCCACGGATCACCTCCGCCCGCCGACCCGGCTCCATCGCAGCGCCTGCGCCGGCCTCCGCGCGTGCCATCGTCCTGGTCAGTCCCTGCGGGTCGCGGGAGCCGGCTGGAGGGCGGGCAGCGATGCGGGGGCGCCGCCGGGAAGGACGAACTCGACCTCGCGCGAGATCCACGGACTGCGCTGGCGGAGTGCGCGCGCGAGGCTGCGCTCCGCGCACGTGAGCACGATCCTCTGTCCGGGGACCGCCTCCTTCAGCACGCGTTCGAGCTGCGCGACCTCACGCAACGGTACGTGGTCGACCTCCAGGACGATGGTGCCCCGGCGGAGGCCCGCGGCGTGCGCCAGCGAACCCGCGGTCACGCCGCGGATCGAGAAGCCGTAGGGCGTGGCGGTGCTCACGATCGATCGACGGAGCTTCGAGGTCAGGATCGAGAACCGGAGCCCGAGGACGTTCTGGACACCCGAACCCGCCGGAGCGGCCGCCAGGGGCCGGGTCGCGCTCGTCTGTGGCGCACTCCCCGCCGGCCGGGTCTCGGTCTGCCCGAACACCGGAGCCATCAGGCAGGCAACCAGGAGCCAACGCCCGCTCGTTCGTGGGTGCGTCATGGCCCAGGAATGTGGCCAATCGGGTTGGTTCTTTCGTTGCCAGCGCTGCAGCACACGGAGCCCCGCCCGGATGGGTGCTGGCCGCGCCCTGGATCGCCGTGGCTGGGCCCCATGCGACGCCCGCGAACGCCACCTTCCGTTACGGAGCGGGTGCGCGCGTCTAAGGGCGTGCATGTCCCTGCGCCCTGCTCTCCTTGGTGCCGTGGTCTGCGCCGTCCTCGCGCCCCTCGCCCGGTCCCAGGACCATCCCTTCCATCTCGCGGTCGTCCCGAATCTCGATTCGGCCGACCTCAGCGTCCTGGACATGCGCGCCCATCGGGAGCTCGCACGCGTCCCGATCGGGACGCGCCCGCAGCTCGTGGCGATGGGACCGGACGGCCGCTACGCCTACGTGCAGTGGGGTCCGATCGGCGCCGGCGTGAACCTGAGCATGGTCGACCTGGCCACATGGTCGGTGGTCCGCACGACGACCCTGCCCGCCGGGTCCAGCATCTCGGAGCTGGAGATCTCTCCGGATGGCGGAACCTTGGCAGTGGGAGGGTCGAGGCGCGGGAGCCTCTTCCTCCTCGATCCACTCACGCTGCACTTGCGCAGGCAGCCATTGGACTTGTGCAGGGCGTGCGGCACGACCGTTCCGGTCCTCTCGGGCGCGACGGTCACGTTCTCCTCCGACAGCACGTACCTCTTCGCCGCGGTCCCGGGCGAGAACGCGCTCGTGACGCTGCGCCTGCCCTCCGGGGACGAGGTGGCGCGCACGCCGATCCTGGCGCCGGGCGACAGCAGCGCGTTCCTGGACATCCAGACGTTTCCTGGCCTCCCTGAGCTCACGTTCGCCGCGAAGTACGGCGTGCACGCGAACCTGACCCTCTGGCCCGGTCATCTGGAACTCGACGCGAGGGCCTCGGCCCCGATGGACGTCCTTCCCCTGCGCTTCGGTGGGGAACTGGTCCTCGCATACGGGAGCATCAACTACCCCTACACCGGCGCCAACCGCATGCGCCTGCGCCATCTGAACTCTGGCGCAACCCTGGATCTGCCCGGCCTGCCGTCCACGCGATGGCTGCGCTTCGACCCCACGCGCTTCGAACTCTGGGGCACCTGCGCCAGTTTCGACCCGGTCTGCGGCACCTACAAGATCGACGTGTTCCACCTGCTGACCTTGCAGCGGACGACGATCACGGGCCTGGCCGACGTCCGCGCCGGGCTCCCCGCCTTCACCGCCGACTACCGCTACTACTACCAGCCGATCCACTCCTGGAACGTGATCGAGGTGATCGACGCCGCGACCAAGCTCCGCCACACCGTGATCCCGGTCGGGGGCAACCCTCGCGGGGTGTTCCTGCAGGGCGACGCGCGCACCCGGCACGTGTACACCTGACGCCCGCGCGAGCCGGGGCGCACCACGATGCCGCGCCCCGGTTCTGCGTCCCGCTCATCGACTCGCCGCCCCCAGGACCGCACGCGCCAGCGTCTCGCCAGCCGCGTCGAGGAACGGATCGGCGAGTTCCTGGTAGGCGTAGCGGTCGTCGTTCACCACCCCGTCCGGGTTCGTGTAGAGCACGATGGCCAGGAAGAACCCGGTGCCCGTGCGCTGGTCCTCGATGTAGGCATTCTCGATCGAGAACCCGTACGCGCGGCCGATCTTGTCGTACACGCGCAGATGCTCCGCGGGGACCACGCGGCGCACGCCGCGCAGCACGAACTTGCAGTGGTGGTCGGGGTGGGTCTCGGCGTCGTACTTCGGGTTGGCGGACTCGCGCGGCACTTCTCCCATGGCCTGCACGAGGAACGCCCGCTGCGCGACCGTGAGCCCGGCGAAGCCCACCCTGCCCGTGTCGATCTCGGGCCGCACGACCTCCACCAGCACGTCCTGCAGGTCGCGCAGCAGGATCGCGTTCTTCTCCGCGAAGGACATCGGCGCGTCGATCCGCTTGCCGTCCGCGAGGTGGGCCGTGCCCACTTCGAGCCCGTGCCAGAGGTCGTTCGCCAGTCGGACTCCGGCGTCGCGGCCGGGCAGGGTCGTCGTGGCCGCGCCATCGCGCAGCACGACCGGGCGCGTCACGCGGTTCTCCGCCGGAGTCCGCGATTCCGCGAGGCGATGCCAGAGCCGGACCGAGGCGAACCCCGCCTCCCACATCGCACGGTTCACGCCGTCCTGTCCCGCGATCTCCAGGCAATGGTTGTAGGCCGCGTTGTCGCTGACCAGGAAGAGCTTGCGCAGCGCGTGGGCGACGGTCAGCGAACCCCCCGCGACGTTGCTGGCATCGCCGTCGATCCGCGCGTCGCCCGCGAAGCGGGGCTCGATCGCCAGCACGCTGGCGAGGCCATGCGCGGTGCCGTGCGCGCGGTTGTGTGCGTTCAACGCCTGCAACGCGGCTACCGCCCCGCAGAGCTTGATCGCGCTCGCCGGATAGAAGTACTGCCGCGCATCGCCGAGCGCGCTGCGCCGCAGCCCCAGACCGCCGCCGGTTCGGGGGACGGGTTCGGCCAGGAGGATCTGCAGGCGGTGCGCGCCGGCCTCGGCCAGCACCCTGGCACACGCGGGTTCCCGGCCCAGCAGCGCCGCCAGGTCGCGTGGCTGGGGCTCCTCTGGCGGCGACTGGGGCGACAGGCAGAGGGTCAGGCAGAGCGCGAGCATGCGCGGAGGCTACTCAGGCCTCCGGCGACAGGCGATCCGCGGGCGGATCCGGCCCCACCGCGTGCGATGCCCGGCCTCGCGCTGCAGGGTCGCAGGCGACGTGCCGTTACGCGCGCGAGCTTCCAGCCGTGGCCGACCGATGTCCTCGACGCAGATGCGACCGGCTGCGGCTCATGCTCGTAGTTGGGACCGCCGCGGTAGACCCAGCCGCCCGCTCCGCGCAGCATGCCCAGGATCGCGAGCAGCAGGCGCGGGATCCACGAGCGCGCGCAGGCCCTCCCGGCGCCGGGATCGGAAGCCCGGACCGCTGGCACGGCACCCGTGTGCCCGTCGCGCACCGGGTCCCTCACGGTCCCGACTGCTCCACCCAGAACACGTCCCCGACCCGCTTCTGCACGAACTCGAAGTCGACCTCGCGGTCGCTCCCGGTTGCCGAATCGCGGACCAGCAACACACCGCCGCCAGGCAGGGACGCGTCGTCGCGGTAGCCGACGGCGAGCGTGCTGTGCGCGGAGCCGAGGCACACCGGCCAGCCGCGCTGCAGCGTCGTGCGGATCGCGTCGAGGTGTTCGGAACGAAGCCCGGCCTGCGGCGTCCACGGCTGGATCCAGTGCGCATGCGCGCGCCGCGTGCGCAGTGCGGCGGCCTCGGCGACGGCCGCGGGGCCCGGCGTGGACCCGGGATCGAAGTCGCGCGCGTACGGCCACGCCGCCTCGCGGCACGCGCCGTGCTTCTCGTATCCGGCGACCACGTCGGCGAAGAACGAGCCGTCGTCCACGCGCCCCACCGCTTCGTTGGCGGCCCAGTTGAGGAACTCCACGCTGAGCACGACGCCGCGCTGGGCGGCCCGCGAGAGCGCGAACTCGTAGGCGCCCGCCGCGGTGAACACCGAGCACGTGCCGCGCGTGCCTTGCTTGCGGATCGGCAGGCCGAGCCGCCTCAGCTCCGGCCGCAGGTCGACGCTGGCCCCGGGGCCCGGCTGCAGCTGATCGCGCGCGAACACGACCTTCGTGCCGTCACGATCCACGACCTCGCCGCCCTGGCTCGTGAACGTGAATTCCACCGCCCCGCAGAACAGGCTGCGGATCGCAGTCGCTGGCGCGGCCTCGCGCACGTCGATCACGCGCAACGCTCCGTCGACGCCGACCGCCGCGAGCAGCGCGCCATCGGCCGAGAACGCGAGTCGGCGCGCCGGCGCAGGCAGGTCCCAGACGCGCGGCCGCGCAGGAGCGTGTGCCGGTCCCGACGCCCCGGACTCGCTCCCGCGCGCGGCCACCTCGATGCGCAGGTGGGTCGCGGTTGCATCGCGCGTGCCGTCCGCCGTGCGAGCCACCACCGGCCCCGGTTCACGCCACGAACCGCGGGCAAACTCGACCGGCCGCGGCAGCGCGCCGGCCAGGGCCTGCCACATCGCTTCCCGGCCGTGCTCGTGCTCGAGGTTCTGGAGGTACCTGTGGCCGCGCACGTGGACCAGCTGTGCGGGGCCGCGGTACCGCTCGAGCGCCTCGCGCACGGCCGCGTCCCCGCCCAGCTCGTGGGCGACGCGGAGTTCCGCCATGACCGCAAATCCCTCGCTCAGCGCCTTCCGGTACAGCCTGGCTGTCGCGTCCGGCTCTGCCCGATGGCGGGCGCCGAATTGGAAGTGCTGCTCGCCGAGCGCATGCGCGAGTTCGTGCGCGAGCGCGCATCGCGCGAAGGTCCGCTTCGACTCGCCCAGGAGGTGGAACGCGACGTACTCGCCGATCCACACCTCCCGTTCGGGTACCAGGAAGACCCCGTACAGCAGGACCCCGGCCCGGTACTGGTCCCGCTCCCCGGGCAGCTCCCGCGCCACCATGCGTCGCCACTCGTCGATGTCCGGGAACCGCACCTTGGGCGGCTCGCGGAAGCAGAGCCCCAGCGCGCGCTCCACTCGCGGCACCAGCCCGTCGACCTCGGCCTGCAGGCGCGCGGTGTCCTTCCAGGGCCTGGATCCAGGCTCCTGGGCCTGCGCAGCGAACGTCAATGCGAGCACGAACGCGGCGGCGAGGCGCGTCGAACGACGGCAGGAGTGTCCACCCATACGAGTGCGGTCCAAGGGCTGCGGCAGGGAGCCCCCGGAAGGCGCCCGCCATGGTCGCGACGGCCCCCCCGCCGTCAAGCATGCCTGCAGAAGCATGCCTGCAGACTCGGTGCACGGCAGAGCCACTCCCCCGCCCGCACGGCGCAATCACGCGATCCCAGACACCGTCGCCGCCGACATGCGCAGCCTTGCCCGCGTCCCCTGCGCAACCTCGGAACCGCAGGCCCCAGGAAGCCGGGATCCGGGCGCCATGCCCGCTTCCTCTCCCTGACGCATGGTGTCGATCCCGAATCCGGCACGCCGGGACTTCCCCGCCGCGAGCCGCGCGCGCGCACGGCCGGACACCGCCCGAGTCGCGTACGATCCTCATCACCATGAGCACGAGCCACAGGATCGACCCGATGCAGATCCTGGTCGACGAGCACCGCGTGATCGAGCGCGTCCTGACCGCGCTCGCCACTTGGGGTGAGGCCGTACGACGCGGAGGACCCGTGGATCCCGAGCGACTGGCTGCCTTCGTCGACTTCCTGCGCGGCTACGCCGACGCCATCCACCACGGCAAGGAGGAGAAGCTGGTGTTCCGCGCCCTGCTGCAGCACGGCGCCCCGCCCGCGATCGCGGCGCAACTCGCCGCCATCCAGCGCGACCACGAGTCGGCGCGCCTCCTGATCGGGGACCTCTCGGCCGCGGCGAAGCACGCCGGCGCATGGTCACCGACCGAACGCGACGCACTCGCCCGCACGGCACAGAGCTACGTGTCGCTCCTGCGTCGCCACATCCGCGACGAGGACACCGTCGTGTTTCCGGCCACCTGGACGGCCATGCCGGAATCCCTCCGCCAGCCCGTGGCCGATGCCTGCGCCACCTTCGACGCCGCCCATGCCGCCCAGGCAGCCCAGCTGCGCGACCTCGCCGACACCCTCGCCCGCGCCTACGAGGGATAGACCGATCGCCCCTCCCACCAGCCCCCCGCCCCCGCTCCCCAAAACCCGCCACCGATCCGATTCCCTCCCCACGCCCCTCGAAGGTCCCCCCGTTCCGTGTCCTAGCCGCCTCCTTCGCCATGCCCGTGGAGGTTCCCCCACGTTCCGTGTCCTAGCCGCCTCCTCCCCCCCTACCCCCCTTCCCCACCTGGCCGTCCCCCCCGCGTTGTTGGTTCCGGGGGAGCCCGAGGGGGCCGTTAGGCCCCCTCGGGAGGTATGGTGGAGGCGGCGGGAATCGAACCCGCGTCCCGAGATGCCCCGGCGGAAGCCTCTACGTGCATAGGCCGTGGATTGGTGTCGACCTCGCGGCTCCCACGGCCAGGATCCGCGCGATCCAGCTCGATCTGGATCTCACCCGCGCCGTGACGAGCAACCGGCGCAGACCAGTCCGGTGTGTAGCGCCGCCGGCTCCCCCGGACGAAGAGCCTGCGACGTGGCTACGCTATCTCAGGCAGCCAGAGCGAAGTGCTGATTGGCACTTACAAACGTTCCGGGTGTTTTACGAGGCCTCCCGGACCTCGGCACGCCACTCCCGTCGTGACAGCATCCGGTCGATGCCGATCGCCCCCGGGAAGGGACGCGTCACTTATCGGCCAGAGCGCCGCCGCGCGCAAGCCCCGCGGCTCACCGCACCTCGTCCATCTCGCGGCGATGCTCGCGCCTGCGCAGGGTCTCGCGCTTGTCGTGGGTCTTCTTGCCGCGGCAGAGGGCGAGGCGCACCTTCGCGTAGCCGCGCGCCGAAAAGAACACCTCGAGCGGGATCAGCGTGAGGCCCTTCTGGCCGAGCGCGGCTTCGATCCTGCGGATCTCGCGGCGGTGCAGGAGCAGCTTGCGCGGGCGCGTGGGCTCGTGGTTCGCGCGGTTGCCGTGCGTGTACTCCTCGATGTGGGCATCGACGAGGAAGAGCTCGCCGCCCTGCACCTTGGCGTACGCCTCCTCGATGCTCACGCGACCCTGGCGGAGGGTCTTCACCTCGGTGCCGCGCAGGGCCAGCCCCGCCTCGAAGGTCTCCAGCACCTCGTACTCGAACCGCGCCTTCCGGTTCTGCGCCACGGAGCGGGTGCGCACCTCGGCGTCGGCGGCTCTGCCCTTGGGTGCGGCCATGGCCGAGAGTCTGGGCGGGGCCGCGGCGCGTGTCCACCCGACCCTTGCAAACGAGGACCCCGTGGCTACCCTTCGCCGCCCTGCTTGCCCAGGTGGCGAAATTGGCAGACGCGCTAGGTTCAGGTCCTAGTGGGGTATCCACTCCCCTTGGAGGTTCAAGTCCTCTCCTGGGCACCACTCTCCACCCGGCCACGACGCCCGTGGCCGACGCCCCCGCGGGCGGCACCGCATCCGGGGAACGGGCCTGACCGCCCGCCGCGGAACCCGACGCCGCGTCCGCCCGTTCCCCGCTGACGGCCGCGCAGCGCTCGGACCCCCGCACGGCTTGCGCACCGGCGCCGTACTGGCGAGGCTGCGCCGCCTTCCCCACCCACCCCATGCGCAGCGCCCTCCACACCCGCACCCCGCTCGCCCGGCCCGGCGAGTTCCGGCCGCTGCGCATCGGGCCGCTGGCGATCCACCCGCCCGTGGTGCTGGCGCCGATGGCGGGCGTGACCAACCCGCCGTTCCGCACGCTCTGCCGGCGCTTCAGCGCGGAGCGCTGCCTCTACGTGAGCGAGATGATCACGGCGCGCAGCTTCGCCGACGGCAATCCCAAGACGCTGCACCTCGCCTCGTTCGGCCGGGAGGAGACCACACGGAGCATCCAGCTCTACGGCACGCATCCGGAACACCTCGGCCGCGCGGCACGGATCCTCGCGGAGGAGTGGGGCGTCCACCACATCGACATCAACCTCGGCTGCCCGGTGCGCAAGGTCACCGCGCAGGGCGGGGGAGCGGCGATCCCGGCCCGGCCCAGGCTGATGGCGCGGCTGGTCCGCGCCGTGGTCCAGAACGCCGGTGCCGTCCCGGTCACGGTGAAGTTCCGCAAGGGCGTGGACGACGGCCTGCCCACCTTCCGCGACGCGGGCCGGATCGCGCAGGAGGAGGGTTGCGCGGCGGTGGCACTGCACGCGCGCACCGCGGCGCAGCTCTACTCGGGTGAGGCCGACTGGCAGGCGGTGGCCGAGCTCAAGCAGCTGGTCACGCGGATCCCCGTGCTCGGCAACGGCGACATCTTCGAAGCCCACGACGCCCTGCAGCGGATGCGCGAGAGCGGCTGCGACGGGGTGGTCGTGGGCCGCGGCTGCCTGGGCCGCCCGTGGCTCTTTCGCGACCTGGTCGACGTGTTCGACGGCCGCGAACCGCAGGCGCCGCCGCGCCTGGGCGAGATCGTGGCGGTGATCCTGGAGCACGCGCAGCTGCTCGCCGAGTTCTTCGGCGAGCGCGCCGCGCTCCTGCAGATGCGCCGGCACGCCTGCTGGTACACCAAGTGCTTCCCCGGGTCGGCGCGGCTGCACCCCGCACTGCAGCAGGTCTCCACCATGGACGAGCTGCGCGGGGTGCTCGGACGCCTGGATCCGGCCCTGCCCTTCCCGCCCGAGGCGCTGCGCGTGAAGCGCGGCAAGGCCTCGGGCACCCAGAAGGTGACGCTGCCCCACGGCTACCTGGAGGACCGCGACGAGGACCTGCCTACCAGCGAGGATCCCAACGAGGTCGACGGCGCCCTCAGCGGCGGGTGACGACCCGCCGTTGCGATCGACCGTGTCGCGGACGGTTCCATGCACGCGGCCGGCCCCGCGACGCGGCGCCGCGACGATGCCATGATGGTCCCGGCCGCGGCGCCCCTGACCCTCGCCACCCCGCCAGCCACGGGACCCGGCCGCACTCCGCCTCGACGACACTCCGAACCATGCGCACCCAGTCCGCCATCCTGGCCCTCCCGCTGCTCGCGGCCCTGCTTCCGGCCCAGGGCGAGTACGACTTCGACAAGACCACTCCCGGCACCCTCGGCGCGACGCTCGGCTTCCGCTACGCCAACGCCGCGCCGAACAAGACGCTGCTCTTCTGCCTGTCCGCGACCACGGGGCCGACGCCGCTGAGCCAGATCGACCCGGCGGACCCGCGCGTGCTCGAGGTCGGCCTCGAGTCGGCGAGCCTGTGGTTCGTGACGGGCACCGGGGGCACGGGGGCCGGCACCTTCAACCTGTCCGTGCCCGTTGACCCGAGCCTGCAGGGCGCGCTGGTGCACTTCCAGACCCTGACGGCGCCGGGCACGACGCGGCTCATCGACCAGGTCTCGAACCGTGCGACCGTCCACTTCGGCGCGGCGGGTTCCAGCGCGACGCTGCCCTCGGCCACGCTCACGACGGCGCGCGCGCTGATGGGCGCGTTCTTCCATCGCCCGCCCGGCGGCGGCCGCGGCGACGTCGTGCTGGCCGGAGGCGGCCAGGGGAGCCTGCTCGGCGCCACGGGCTCGAACGTGAGCGAGATCTACGACTTCCGCCGGATGCGCGTGCGCGCCGGTCCCAACCTCTCGACCGCGCGCGCTCTCTCGGTGGCGGTCCCGCTCGCCGATGGCCGCGTCCTGATCGCCGGCGGCGTCGACGCCACGGGCGCCGCGCTGGCGAGCGCGGAGATCTACGACCCCGCGACCAACGCGTTCACGCCGACCGGCGCGATGAGCGTCGCGCGTGCCGGCCACGCAGGTGCCCTCCTCGGCAACGGCCGGGTCATGGTCGTCGGCGGCACGACCACGTTCAGCGATCCGATCGCCGCGCTGGCCAACGCCCAGAGCAGCGCCGAGACCTACAACCCCGCCACCGGCACCTGGAGCGCCGCGCCGGCGATGAACGCGCGCCGCCTGGCGCCGTCCCTGGACGCCCTGAAGGACGGGCGCGCACTGGTGAGCGGAGGGTTCCAGGTGAACGTGGTCCTGGGCTTCCCGATCCCGGTGGGTTCGGTGGCCACCTGCCAGGTGTTCAGCACGGTCACCAACGCCTGGGCCGCCGCCGCGTCGATGCCCACGGACCGCGCCGTGCACTCGCTCAACACGGTCCTGCTCGGCGATGGCAAGCTCCTGGTCACGGGCGGAGCCCGCTCGGGTCCGGACCTGACCCAGGCCGCAGCGACGGACCGCTGCGACCTCTATGACCCGGCGGCCAACGCGTGGACCCCGCTCCCCAGCCTCCCGTCGGCACGCACCGGCCACAGCGCGAGCCTCCTGCCCGATGGGCGCGTGGTCCTCGCGGGGGGCGCCCAGGGCACGCTCACGGCCCCGGTCGCGATCGCCGCGGTGGACGTGTACCTGCCGGGGCCGCGCACCTTCCAGGCACGTCCCGCGCTGCAGACCACGCGCAGCGGCCATGCCGCCTTCGTGACTCCGGACGGCCTCCTGGTCCTGGCCGGGGGTGCCGGCGGGGCGGGAAACACCACCCTCGCGAGCTTCGAGACCATCCATCCCTGACTCGCCGCGGCGCCCACGCCGGCGCCGCGCCGGGCAATGCCCGGACGCGACCGTTGAGGAGAGGCGCGGCTCCAGCTAGAACCGTCCGCAGGGGCGGCGTTTCCGCGCGCCGGGGCACCCGGTGCGGGGACCGATGCGTCCCCGCGAGGTACGCAGAGGTATTTCCATCGAACCGATCATCGTCTCCCCGTCGGGCCTGCCGCTCGACCGTGTCGACCCCGACGCCCTGCGCTCCCTGCAGCGCCTGCAAGAACGAGGCTTCGAGGCCTATCTGGTCGGCGGCTGTGTGCGGGATCTCCTGCTCGGCCGCCAACCCAAGGACTTCGACATCGCCACGTCGGCGCGCCCGCAGCAGGTGAAGCGCACGTTCCCGCGCAACTGCAGGATCATCGGCCGCCGCTTCAAGCTGGCCCACCTCCACTTCCACAACAACACCAAGATCCTCGAGGTCTCGACGTTCCGGTGCACGCCGCAGGACTCCGCCGAGAGCGAGGACCTGCTGATCACGCAGGACAACGAGTTCGGCTCGGCGGAGGAGGACGCGCTGCGCCGGGACTTCACGGTGAACGCGCTCTTCTTCGACCCGCTGCGCGACCGGGTGCTCGACTACGCCGGAGGCCTGCACGACGTGCAGCACCTCACGATCCGCACGATCGGCGTGCCCATCGTGCGCTTCCGCGAAGACCCCGTGCGGATCCTCCGCGCCGCGAAGTTCGCGGGCCGGTTGGGCTTCACGATCGACGGGCCCACGCTGGAAGCCATGGCCGAGGTCGCCCCGGACCTCAACCGCAGCGCGCCGCCGCGGGTGCTGGAGGAGATCCTGCGCCTGCTGCGCGGTGGTCATGCCCTGGCCTCGTTCCAGATCCTGCGCGACATCGGCGCCCTGCGCGTAGTGCTGCCCCTGGTCGGCGAGTTCCTCGCGGCCGCGCCCGAGCAGGAGCGCCTGGCCTTCTGGCGGGTCCTCGACGCCGTGGACGCCCAGGTGTCCGTCGGCCGCCCACCCAGCAACCCCGTGCTGCTGGCCGCGCTCTTCCATGGCCCGGTCGCACGCACGCTGCAGCAGAGCATGGGACCGGCCGAGGCCGAGCCCGCCGCGCCGCCGCGCATCAACCCGGCGGCGATCGTGGAGGAACTGCTCGGACCGCTCACGGTGGCCCTGCGCCTGCCTCGCCGCGACGCCGGCTGCGTGAAGCGCATCTGCCTGGTGCAGGCGCGCTTCCAGACCCAAGGCCGGCGCCGCTTCAAGCCTGCGTCGTTCCTGCGCGACCCGTACTTCCGCGAGGCGCTGGAGTTCTTCGCGCTCTGGGTGGCCGCCACCGGCGAGGGCCACGAGGAGCTGGCGCACTGGCAGGAGCTGGCCAGCCATGGCCGCGCCCCGCGTGCGCTGCCCCAGGCCGAGCCCGCGACCAGACGCGAGGGCGAGGGCGCGGCCGGGTCCGCGGACCTGCCGCTCGACGCCGAGGACCGGGTCGACGAACGCGAGGCCGAGGACGCGGAGCTCGAGGTCGCCGAGGCCACCACGGACCTGGCGCCCGTGCTGCCCTTCGGCGACGCAGAGCCGGGCGGCGGCCGCCGCCGCCGGCGCCGCAGACGCCGCCGCGGCCGCGGGCGTGGCCACGACGAGACCGGCGCGGAGCCGCTCGGCGGCGCGGGCCCGTTCGGCGAGCCAGGCCGGGCGCCGAGCCGCCCCGAACGCACCCCGGAACGCGCCCCGCATCCGGCCGCCGTCGAGGCACGCGCCGAACGCGGTCCCGGCCCCGACCGGGGCCCGCGGCACGAGCGCGGCCCGCGCCCCGAACGCCACGGCCAGAACGGATCCGGCGAGGGCCGGGGCCGGCGGCACCGCGATCGCCGCCGCAACCAGCGCGAGCGGCGCCCGGAGAAGGTGGAGGTGATCGAGCCCGAACAGGTCGACCTGTCGGCGTTCGACGTCGAGCTGGACCCGCGCCGCGCCGCCACCTTCGGCGCGCTCGTGGAGGGTCAGCAGAAGAAGCGCAAGCCACCGAGCCGGGGGCTGCTGGAGGAGGACGAGTACAAGCCGCCGCCGCCCCCGGGCAGCGACGCGCCGCCCCCACCGCCTCCCGCGCCCCAGCCGGACGACACCTTCGGCGATTGGTAGAGGAGGATCCCCGTGGCCGGAGAGGCGATCACCACCCAGACGTTGCGCGAGCGCAAGGCGCGCGGTGCGCGGATCGTGGCCCTCACCGCCTACGACCATCTCCTGGCCACGCTGCTCGATGCCGCGGGCGTCGACGTGATCCTGGTCGGGGACTCGCTCGGCACCGTGGTGCAGGGGCACGACACCACCGTGCCGGTGACCATGGACCAGATGATCTACCACACCGAGATGGTGAGCCGCGCCACGCGGCGCGCGCTCGTGGTGGGCGACATGCCGTTCCTGTCGTACCAGCTCGGTCCGGAGGACGCGCTGCGCAACGCCGGGCGCTTCCTGAAGGAAGGCCGCGCCGGAGCGGTGAAGCTGGAGGGAGGCGCCCCGGTGGCGGACACGGTGGCGCGGCTGGTCGGTGCGGGCATCCCGGTGATGGGCCACCTCGGACTCACGCCGCAGAGCATCCACCTCTTCGGCACCTACCGCACCCGCGGCACCGACGCGGCCGAGGCCGAGGGGATCCTCGCGGACGCACGCACGCTCGAGGAGGCAGGCGCGTTCGCCCTGGTCCTGGAGAAGGTGCCCACGACGCTCGCCGAGCGGGTGACGCAGAGCGTGGGGATCCCCACCATCGGGATCGGCGCCGGCCCGAGGTGCGACGGGCAGGTCCTGGTGACGCACGACCTGCTCGGCCTCTTCACCCGCTTCCGGCCGCGCTTCGTGCGCCGCTATGCCGAGCTGGGGCAGGCCATCGACGCCGCGGTCCGCCGCTACGCCGAGGACGTGCGCGCGGGCAGCTTCCCCGGGTCCGAAGAGAGCTACTAGAGCGCCGCCGTCCGGCTCCACGCCCCGCATGAACGCCGCCGACTTCGCGATCCGCACCCTGGGTCCCGCCACGCTGCCCTCGCCGCTCCTGCGCGGCGACCCGGAGGCCAGCGAGCACGTGATGGTCGAGGAGGGCGATGCCGTCCTGGTCGACGACTCGCTGCGGGAGGTGCGCGCGCTGCTGGCGGCCGGACGCGAGCTGCCCTGCCTGGAACGCGCCGGCCCGCGCCACAAGCTCTTCTTCCGACCCGAGCGCGTCACCCTCGGCGTCGTCACCTGCGGCGGCCTCTGCCCGGGGCTCAACAACGTGCTGCGCAGCCTGGTGATGACCGCGGTCCACCACTACGGCGTGCGGCGCATCCTCGGCTTCCGCTACGGCTACCGGGGCCTCGTCGATCCCGACGGCCACGTCGAGCTGACCCCCCAGGTCGTGGCCGAGATCCACGCGCAGGGCGGCTCGATCCTGGCATCGTCCCGCGGCCGCCAGGACACGGGCCAGATGCTCGACGGCCTGCAGAGGCTAGGCGTCGACGTGCTCTTCGTGATCGGCGGCGACGGCAGCATGCACGGCGCCCTCGACCTCGCGACGGAGATCGCGCGCCGCGGGCTGGCGATCGGGGTGGTCGGCATCCCGAAGACCATCGACAACGACCTCTGCTTCATGGACCAGACCTTCGGCTTCCAGACCGCGATGGCCAAGGCGGTGGAGGCCATCGACTGCGCCCACCGCGAAGCCCAGGGCGCACCGAATGGCATCGGGCTGGTGAAGCTGATGGGCCGCCACTCGGGGTTCATCGCCTGCCAGGCCACGGTGGCCTCGGGGCGGCCGAACTTCACCCTCGTGCCCGAGCAGCCGTTCCGGCTCGAGGGCGCCGGCGGGTTCCTCGCGGCGCTGCAGCGCCGGCTCGCCAGCCGCGGGTCGGCATGCGTCGTGGTGGCCGAGGGCGCCGGCCAGGACCTGCTCTCTGGCAACGGCAACGGCACCGAGCGGGACGCCTCCGGCAACGTGCGCCTGAAGGACATCGGCACCTACCTGGCCGAGAAGATCCACGCCCACTTCGCGGCGCAGGACATCGAGATCAACCTGAAGTACATCGACCCCAGCTACATCATCCGCTCGGTCCCGGCCAACGCCGCGGACGCGGTGTTCTGCAGCGCCCTGGGCATGCACGCGGTGCACGCGGGCCTGTGCGGGAAGACGGAGATGCTCGTCGGCGTGTGGCACCGCCACCTCGTGCACGTGCCGATCCGCCAGGTGATCGCGAGCCGCAACGTGGTGGACCTCGGCTCGACCCTGTGGCGCAGCGTGCTCGGCGCCACCGGTCAGCCGCCGCGCATGACCTGACGCGGCGCCGCGGCGCCGGGCCTCACCGGCGCACCAGCAGCGGCGTGAAGTAGCGGTAGTAGACCTCGAGGGTCAGCACGACCATCGCGGTCGTGTAGCCGCGGTCGTCCTCCTGGTCGCCCGCGATCTCGGCGTACACGTCGATCGGGCGGAACGACCCGTCCGCGTCCTGGGCCGCGGGCAGGACGCGCACCAGCGCCTCGTTCCACTCCTGCCATGCGTCGCCGCCGGCCAGGAAGCACGCGAGGCTGGCCGTGTACCAGAAGTACACGTTGCCCTCGGCACGCATCACGAATGCATCCGAGCCGACCCTCTGGTAGGCGCGCGGACGGCGCGCCAGGGTGTACTCGATGCCGGCCTGCACGCGCTCGTCCGCGAGGTCCACGCCGAGGAGCAGGAGCGCGAACACCGCGCCTGGGGTCGACGCCGGCAGCGTCCGCCAGCGCGACGCGAGCCGGCCGGGCTCCTGGTTGTAGAGGAAGTAGCCGCGGCGCGCGTCGAACTGGTTGAGCAGGAACTCGCGCGCCTCGTCGCGCACCGCGTCTGGCACGGCGAAGCCCGCCTGTCGTGCCGACTCCAGGGCCATCACCATCCACGCGGTGATCGAGGTGCGGGCGAAACGGTCCTCGGGCTCGAGATGCGCGGAGAAGTAGCCCCAGCCGCCGCGATTGCGGCGATCGCGGCCCTTGACCTGCCGATCCACGATCCACGCCAGCGCGCGTTCGATCGGTGCGCGCAGCGTGGGGTCCTTGCCGAGTGCGTAGCACTCGGTCAGCGCATACGTGGCGATGCCGTGGTCATAGGCCGACGAGATCCCGAAGTGGCCGGTGGCCTCGTCCTGCACGTCCAGGAGGAAGCGCATCGCGGCCGTGGCGTTGCCGGCGTAGCGGGTCTGGCCACCGGGGACGTGTCCGGCCCCGAGGAAGGCGAGCAGCACGAGCGCGGTCTTGCCGACGTGCACATGCCCGTACTTGCGGTCGCGCTTCTCGCGCATGCCGATCCGGCCATCGTCGAGCTGGATGCTCGCCAGGTATGCGAGCCCGCGCTCGACCGCGGCCTCGGTCGCCGCGCTGCCGCCAAAGCGCTCCAGGGCCTCGACCTTGCGCGGGCCGAAGCGATTGCCGTAGAGCTCGGCGACCGCGGGGGCGGGAGCGGCGGTCCTCCGCGCCGGGAGGTCCAGGAGGCTCGCCGGCGGGGACACGTCCAGCGCGCCGCTGCGCGCCACGGCCCCGTTCCGCGCCGCGATCCTCGGGGCGCCAGGGCCAGGCGCGGCCAGGGACGGCGGCGCGGGGGAGCGTTTGGGAACCGCCGCCAGGGGCAGCGCGCCGGCGGGCGGCCGGGATGGGGTCGCCGCCGCGTCGCGCAGCTCCGGATCCGGCGCCGCGCCCCCCGATCCCGGGGCCGCACCCGGAACGGCGGACGGGGCGGGCACGCGCGGCGCCGCCTCGAGCGCGCCGGCAGGCACGGCAGCGGCCACGGCATCGCGGGAGCCCGGCACGGCCGCCGCGGCGGCACCCGCCAGCCGCGGCGCGGCCGGCACGTCGTCCGCGAGCCGCGGCGCGGGCACGATCCCTGCCGGTGTCTCCGCGACCCGCGCCGGCGCAGGCCGTGCCGGCGCGGCATCGTGAATCTCGGGCACCGGGGCCGGGACCGATCCCGGACGAGCCGGGACCTCGACCACCGCCTCGGGACGGGGGCGCGGCCCAGCGGGCGCGAGGTCGCTCCGGCCCGGTCCCGGCACGACCAAGGCAGCCGCAGCCATGCGGCCCGGCGCCGCGGCCACTGCCCTGGGCTCGGACGGGGCGACGTACAGCGCCGCCGGCGAGAGCGGCGGATCCGGAGTGGCCTCGGTCCGCCCCTGCACGGCGTGCGCCGCGTCGGCGAGGGCCGGGACGGCGACGGGGAGGGGGTTCGGCTCCCCCGGCAAAGGCACGGGTGCGGCGCGCAGGGCGTCGGCTGGCGCCGGCGCCGCGGCGGGGGCTTCGACCGCGAGCGGCGCCGGCACGGCGACGAAGCGCAGCGCGGCGACCGCTGCCGCCGTGCCGGCATCCTCGGTGCCACCCAGCGCAGCCTCGTTGAGCAGGTGCACTTCGAATGCATCGCCCTCGGGATCGGGCACCGGATCCCGCACCATCTCCTTGCCCCCGAGCCAGAGCAGCACCACCACGTGGATCAGGAGCGAGACGAGCAGGCAGATCGTGATCCGGTCGAGCTTGGGGAACCAGCGCCCGAGCTGCAGCAGGACCAGCAGGAGTAGCGCGCCGAGCACGCACCACAGGAGCAGTTCCTCGAGCCAGCGTTGGCCGGGCCACCAGGGCTGGACCACGCGCGGCTCGGCCGCCACCCAGAGCGGTGGCTGGCCCGGGGCCAGTGCCTCCCAGCCGAGCGCGAGCGGAAGGGGCGCGCGGTGCCCGCGCAGGGCAGCCACGGCGATCGGCGGCGCGAACGCGTCGCCCAGGCGCGGCAGGACCACGATCTCCCCCTCCGGACCACCGCCGCGCACCGCGGCGAGGAAGCTGCCGTCGGCCGCGAACGCGGGCTCGGCGAACGGCGCGGTCCCCGCGCCGGGAAGCACCGGCTGGGGCTCGCCGCCGCCCGCGGGCACACGCAGCAGGCGCGCGCTCCCATCCGCTCCGCGACGCACGAACACCACGCCGCCCATCGGATCGGGGGCTGGGTCGAGGTCGTCGTCGCCACCGTTCCAGGGTTCCGCGACGCGTTCGGGGCGTGCGATGCCGCCACGCTCGACGCGCGCGACGTAGAGGTCGTGGTCGCCGGCGTCGTCGCGTGCCGCGAACCACAGCGTCCCATCCGCGGCGAGCGCCGGCGAACGCGTGTCCCGCAGGTGCGCGCACGCGACGACGGGCTCGGGCTCGATTCCGGCGCGCTGCGGATCCCAGACCACCAGCTCCGCGCCGCCCGCGGCGCGCCCCCGCGCGAAGATCAGGCGTCCGTCGGGCAGGCGCGCCGCACGTCCCACCGGCTCCGCGGGCAGCACCGCACGCGCCTGCGGAACGCCGATCTCCACCATGCCGGCGTCGCGCAGGTGGAACGCATCGCGCGTGACCAGCCCGTCCGTGTAGAGCCACGGTCGCCCCAGGCGCAGCGCCACGAGTCCGCCACCCGCCGCCAGGAGCACGGCGAGGCAGAGCAGCGAGAGCGCGAGGCGCCAGCGCGCGTTCACCGGGGCCGGACCTCCCCTTCGGGACGAGCGGCGATCGCCACCTTGTTCAGCCGCGCGAGGCGGCACGCGTCGAGCGCCTTGGCGACCACGCCGAAATGCACCTGCGTGTCGCCGCGGATCACCACCTCCTGCTCCCGCCCGCCTTGCGCCGCGGCTTCCAGCCGCTCGCGCAGGCTCTCGAGCTCCACACGGCGCCCATCGACGGTTAGGGCGCCATCCCGGCCGATGTTCACGACGATCTGGCGCGGCCGTTCGGCGCGTGCGCCGCTGGCGGCCTTCGGCAGATCGAGCGCCATCTGCACCTCCTCCTCCTTGGCGAACGTGGTGGCCGCCAGGAAGAAGATCAGGAGCAGGAAGACCATGTCGATCATGGGCGTGAGGTTCACGCCCTCCTCCTCGGGCTCGCCCGGATCAAGCCGCATGGCTCGACTCCGGACGCGCGGCGATCCGCTCGACCAGCGGCGCGAGGCGCTCGTCCATGAGGCGGACCAGCGTCCGCACCCGCCCCTGCAGCCAGGCCGCGATCACCACGGCGGGGATCGCCACGGCGAGGCCAGCCACGGTGGTGATCAGGGCCACCTCGATCCCCGCCGCCAGCGCCTCGGGGCGGCCCATGCCGACGCGCACCACCTGCTGGAACGCCTGCAGGATCCCCACCACCGTCCCGAAGAGCCCGAGCAGCGGCGCCACGTTGCCCATGAGTCCGATGGGCCGGATCGGCCCGCGCAGGCGGTCGGCCTCCTTGGCGCCCTGCTGTTCCATCGCGCGCTCCACGTCCGGGATGCTGTGTCCCTGGCGTCGCAGGCCCGCGAGGAGCACGCGTCCCGCCGGCGCGTCGATGGCTGCCGCGGCGCGCTCGGCATCGGCGAATCTGCCCGCTTCGATCAGGCGTACGGCACCGTCCATCTCGGCCGGCAGGATCAGGGTGTGACGCAGGCGCAGCAGGCGCTCCAGCGTCAGACCCAGGACGATCACCGAACAGAGGCCGATCGGCACCATCACCGGGCCGCCGGCGCGCAGGAACTCCCAGAAGGTCTGGGCGGGAGCCGTGTCCAGCACGGCGGCGGTAGCGAATCCGAGCATCGTCATACTCCTCTGCGTTTGGGGCCGAGTTCGGCGGCCTGCGGGGAATCGGGGTGGCGGCGCCGCAGCTCCTCGAAGAGCTTCGTCGCCTGCTCCTTGCGGCCCAGCCGCTCGTAGCAGCGGCCCGCGCCGAGCAGGGCCCGGGGCACCCACTCGCCGTGGTCGTGCAGGATGGTGAGCTCCAGCCAGGCCTCGGCCGCACCGGCGTCGTCGCCCCGCGCCGCGCGCACCTCGCCGATCCGGTACTGGGCCTCGGCGGCACGCGCGTCGGCACGGCCGCGCGCCACCTTGGTGAACGCGGCCTCGGCCGCGGCGTGTTCCTTGCGCGCCAGCCGCGCCATGCCCAAGGCCAGCAGCCCGCGCGCCGTGTCCGGGGATCCGGCGGGGGCGTCCTTCAGGTACTCCTCCAGCCAGGCCGCCGCGCGCGCGGCATCGCCGCGGGCCAGCTCGCACTCGCCCAGCACGAGGCGGGCCTCGCGCGCCCGGGCGTGCCCGGGGTGGGTGCGCAGGAGCTCGCCGAGATGCGCCGCCGCCTCCGCGTGGCCGCCCCGGCGCTGGCGCGCGAGACCGGCGAAGTAGAGACCCTCGCCCCGTTCGTCGCCGCGCAGGGTCGCGAGGGCGGACTCCAGCACCGCCACCGCCGCGGCATCGTCGCCCTGCTGCACCAGGGCCCCGCCCAGCGCGAGGAGCGCGCGGCCGCGCAGGGCGCCACGCACGGCCTCCAGGTGCGGCCGCGCGGCCGCAAGCTCGGCGCGCCCGAGCGCCGCGAGGCCGAGCTGCAGGTGCGCGTCGTCGCGCAGCTCCGCGTCCTCGCCGGTGTCGGCAACGGTCCGGAACGCGGCCTCCGCGGCCTTCGCGTCGCCGGCCTTGGCCTCCACGTGCGCGAGTTCGTGCAGGACCCGGTCGCGCTGTGGCCCCTGCGCCGTTTCGACCAGCGGGCGCAGGGTGCGCCGGGCCCCCTCGGCGTCGCCGGCCCTGGCCTGCGCCACCCCCAGGGCGTAGCGCAGCTCCGCGGCGCGCGGATGCGCTGCGTGCCGGGCCAGGAAGCGCTGCGCCGCGCTCCCCGCCTCCGCCCAGCGCTGGTTGCGCAGGTGCAGGATCGCCAGCAGGTCGAGCAGCCGCGCCTCGTTGTCGCCCTCGACACCCGCCGCGAGCAGACCCTCCGCCTCGCGCCGCGCCACTTCGTCGTCACCCAGCTCGAACGCGCACCATGCCGCGCCCACGCCGGCGCGCTGGCCCAGGCCGCCGGACTCGCCGCGCAGACCGGCGTACACCGCGGCGGCATCGCGGAACCGGCCCTGCTCCACCAGCAGGTCGGCCCGCTCCAGACGGTCCTCGCCGCGCCGGGCCGGATCACGCTCGCCCGCCTCCGCGCGCGCGAGCCGCTCCGCGGCGGCCTTGGCCTCGCCCTTCGCGCGCAGGGCACGCGCGGCGACGCGCTCGCTGCGCGCCAGATGAGTGCCCTGGGGAAAGGCCAGCCGGTAGCGGTCGGCCGCGCGCAGGGCCGCGTCCGGTTGGCCTGCGGCGAGCCACGCCACGGCGGCCATCGCCAGGGCTTCCTCCCCGACCGTGTCCACCTCGCCCTGGGCGGGCACCAGCGCCGCGAAGGCCTCCGCTGCCCGACCATGCTCGCCGGCGAGGTAGTGGCACCATGCCTGCCGCGCCTGCGCCTTGCGGCACAGCGCGTGGTCCGCCGGGACCCTCGCGAATGCGGCCAGTGCCGGCTCCGTACGGCGCTCGGCAAACCAGCTCTCGCCAATGGCGAACCAGGCGTGCGCATGGAGCCGATGCTCGGGACAGGTGCGCAACAGGGTCTCCGCGGCGGCGCGCGCATCGGCGTGGCGACCCAGACGGTGCAGCGCGAGGCACGCCCCGTAGAGCGCCTCGCCGCGCAGCACGGCGTCGGGCGCCGCCTCCGCCGCGTCCACGTACGCGCGGTGGGCACCCTCGGCGTCGCCCGTGGCGAGCAGCGCCCGCCCCAGGCACTCGCCGACCTCGGCTCGCAACCCCGGCCCCAGGTCGCCGCGGCCCAGGAGGTCGCGCGCGCTGCGCACCACGTCCTCGGGCCGGCCACCCTCCTCCAGGGCGCGCAGCCCGGCCACCCGGGCACGCGCCCTCGCCTCGCCGGCGCGGGCGGCATACTCGCCTCCGCCCTTCGCCGCGCGCGCGAATGCCTCATCGGCGCCGGCGACGTCGCCGAGGGCAAGCCGCACCTCGCCGGCCCGGTACAGGCACTCGGTCGCCGCCGTGTGCGCGGGGGCGCGTTCCGCGGCGGCCAGGAAGTGCTTCGCGGCGGCCTCGCGCTGGCCGAGCCGCAACGCGGCGAAGGCCGCCTGATAGAGCGCGGGCACCGCATGGGCGCCCTCGGCCTCGCGGTCGGCGGCCGCCGCGGCCAGGAACGCGTCCAGCGCCTCCGCGTCGCGGCCCGCCTCGCGCAGGCATTCGCCCCGCGCGAATCCGGCTGCCGCCCGCAGGTAGTGGTCCGCGGGCACCTCCTGCAGCAGCGCGCCCAGGCAGGCCTCGGCATCGGCCCACCGCTTCGCCTCACGATGCAGCTGGCCCAATCGATAGCGCGCCTCCGGCCGGAGCGGGAACACTCCGGGGGTGGCCACGGCCTTCTGCAGCGCAGCGACCGCCTCCGCCGCGCGGCCCAGTGCGACCCACGACGTGCCGGCCCGGTACTGCGCTTCGGCCCGGCGCGGATCGCTCGGGAACTCCTCCGCGAAGCGCGCGAAGCCCTTGGCCGCCTCCTCGTGCAGGCTCCGCTGCTGCAGGCCCAGGGCGACCTGCCATCGCGTGTCGGCACGCGAGTCCTGCGCGGCGAGCAGACCACTCAGGAGGACGGGCGCGAGGACGCGGGGCGAGAAGGGCATGGCGGTTGCTGCGCTCCCAGTGCAGGTTCGGGCCGTGGGCAGGGCGAGGACTCGGTGGCCGTCCACCTCGACGATCTGTCCGCGGAGAGAACTCCGTCCGGACACGACGCGACTGGTGGACGGAGACGCGCGAGCGCCCGGGATCCGTCACAGGAATCGCAGCAGGCTCTGCGGGTGTCGCCGGCGGAGGCGCAGGTAGAACGCGCAGGGTGGCAGCGCGACGAGCACTACGCCGAGAGCGGCGAGCAGGGCCGCACCGATTCCCGCGCCACGGTGCAGACCGGTCCACGCGGCGGCTCCCTCCAGGAGCGGGATGTGCAGGACGTAGAAGAACAGGGCCGCCGAGCCCAGCAGGCGGAAGGGGGCGCGGACCCCCGGCTGGCCCTGGGCCGCGGGTCCGAAGCGCGACAACCCCGCCAGGACCAGTGCCAGGAGCCCGAGCTCGAGCGCCAGGAACGAGACGCTGGGCGGGTACTTGCTCACGTGCAGCCAGCGCACCAGGGTGTGCTCGCCGCGCAGCAGCAGGAGGTTGCCGTAGCCGTCCACGAGCCGGACGACGACGAACACCGCCAGCGCGGCGAGGCCCGCGAGGGTCAGGATCCGTTCGGTGCGCGCCCGCGACCAGCTGGGGAGCACGGTGCCGAACGCGTGGCCCAGGACCGCGACGAGGCACCAGGGCAGGAGCGGATAGATCACGAAGAGGGGGCGCACGAACCCCCCGGAGAGTCCGACCCCGATCCAGGGGCCGGGCCGGAAGGTGCGCGGATCCGCGCCCTCCAGGGCGCCGCGCAGGAGCAGGCCCAACACCAGCTCGTGTGCCGCGATCCCCGCG
This sequence comes from Planctomycetota bacterium, assembly GCA_020849665.1. GTDB lineage: Bacteria > Planctomycetota > UBA1135 > UBA1135 > UBA2386 > JADLFX01. The sequence continues at coordinate 123,091 of JADLFX010000050.1, forward strand.
AGCGCCAGGAGGAGCAGGGCGCGGGGGCGGAGGCGCCGCAATGGCACGAGCACCAGCAGCGCCATGCCCAGGCCCGCGAGGACCCCGAACAGGAACACCCCTTCGGCCGGCTCGCCCCAGAAGAGCGAGACGAAGCCGAGGTCGAGGAGGATGAGGATCGCGCCCCGCGCCACGAGATAGCGGTCGGTCGCAGCCTGGGGGAGCCCGGCGGCGCGGTCCTTGCCCGCCTTGAGGGCCATCGCCGCGCCCATGAGGAAGAAGAACGCCGGCGCGCAGAGGTGCGTGATCCAGCGCAGCAGGAACTGGTCGGTGGGGATCGGGGATCCCGCCTCGTGGAGCCAGGCCGCGTCGCCGCGGAAGCGGCCGGCGTTGAATGCCTCCGAGGCGTGATCCACCGCCATCAGGGCGATCACCAGACCCCGCATGCGGTCCAGCGCCGGGAGGCGGTCGTGCAGGGGCTGGCTCGAGGCGGCCACGGGCGCCATTGTGGCCTTACCTGTGGCCGACACGATGCGAGCCCTGTCCTTCGCCGCGGGCCGCGTGCACCTCGACCCGCACCATCGGCGGCCCGCAACCGCACCCGGCGAGGCGCGCGTGCGCGTGCTCCTCGCCGGGATCTGCGCCACGGATCTGGCGCTGCGCCGCGGGTACATGGGGTTCCACGGCGTGCCCGGTCACGAGTTCGTGGGCGTCGCCCTGGAGGGTCCCCTGGCGGGCCGGCGCGTCGTGGGCGAGATCAACGCCGCGTGCGGCGCATGTTCCTGGTGCGCGCAAGGCCTCGGCCGCCACTGCCCGCGCCGGACCGTGCTCGGGATCCTCGGCCGCGACGGCGCCTTCGCCGAGGAGGTGCGCCTGCCCGCCGCCAACCTCCACGCCGTGCCGGACGGAGTGCCGGATGCACACGCCGTGTTCGCCGAGCCGCTGGCGGCAGCGTTCGAGATCCCGGAGCAGGTGCCCCTGCGCCCCGGGAGTGCCGGCCTGGTGGCGGGAGACGGCAAGCTGGGCCTGCTCTGCGCCCACGTCCTCGCCCGGTACGGCGTCGCCGTGACCCTTGCCGGGCGCCACCCCGAACGCGCGGCACTGCTTCCCGAAGGGGCGCGCCATGCCGGGCCGCTGGCGGAACTCGACCCCGCCAACGCGCAGGGATTCGCCCTGGCGGTCGAGGCGACGGGCTCGCCCGAGGGGCTGGCCGCGCTCCTGCCGTACGTGCAGCCGCGCGGCACGGTGATCCTCAAGACCACCTGCGAGCGGCCTGCCAGCCTCGATCTCGCTCCGGCCGTGGTCCACGAACTCACGCTGGTGGGCTCGCGCTGCGGCCCGTTCGGCCCGGCGCTGCAGGCCCTGGCCGAGGGGACGATCCCGATCGAGAAGTGGATCGCCGCGCGCTACCCGCTGCACGAGGGCGAGGCCGCCCTCGCCCATGCCGCCCGCCGCGGCACCCTGAAGGTCCTCCTGGAGATCGCCCCCGCCGGCTAGGCGTGGAGCCCGGCGAGGCGGCCGGTGGCGAAGGCTGCCTGGAAGTTGAATCCGCCGATCGGACCGTCGATGTCGAGGATCTCCCCGGCGAAGTAGAGCCTCGGGACGAGCCTCGACTCCATCGTGCGCGGATCGACCTCCGCCAAGGCCACGCCGCCTCGCGTCACCTCGGCGTGGGAGAAGCCGAGGCTCCGGTGCACGGGAATCGTCAGGGCCTTCATCAGGTCCACGAGGCGGCGGCGCGCCGCGCGGCCGAGCTGCGCCACCGTCGTGTCGGCGGCCGCCACTTCCACCAGGGTCGCGCGCAGGCGCTCGGGCAGCTCGGCCGGGAGGCAGTGCACGACGCTGCGCCGCCCGTCGCGCTGCGCCTCGGCGAGCAAGGCCGCATCCAGGTCCGCGGAGCTCTGCCCGGGCACCAGGTCGATGGCGAGGGTGCACGCGCCGCCGCGTTCCTCGACGAACCCGGAGAGGTCCATCGGCCCAGGACCGGAGAGGCCCTTGTGCGTGAACAGGGTGGGCCGGCGCCGCACGCAGAGCACGGCGCCGGAGGCGTCACGGAGGGTGAGTTCGGCCGCGGGCAGGACGATGCCTGCGAGGGCGTGCACCCACGGCACGTCGACGGCCAAGGGCGCCAGGGCCGGCACCGGTGGGACGAGGGTGTGGCCGAACGCACGCGCGACCGCGTAGCCGTCGCCGGTGGCCCCCGTGCGCGGGTAGCTGAGGCCGCCGGTGGCGAGCACGACGCTCGGGGCACGGAATGCGCCCTGCGGCGTGTGCACGACGAAGCCGCCGTCCCGAGGGTCGCGCTCGATCGAACGCATGGGCGCCTCGGGGACGAGGCGCACGCCCGCCGCGCGCACGCGCGCCAGCAGCGCCTCGAGGACATCGCCGGCCCGGCCCGACACCGGGAAGATCTTCTCCAGGTCCTCCTCGCGCAGAGGCACGCCGGCCGACTCGAGCATGGCGCAGAGCGCCGGGGGCGGGAACGAGCGCAGGGCGTGGCGCAGCCAGCGCCCGCGCCGCGCACCGTACTGCGCCTCGAGGTCGGCGCCGGTGCGCGTCGTGGTCAGGTTGCAGCGGCCGCCACCGCTGATCAGGATCTTCAGGCCCGGGCGGCGGTTCTTCTCCAGCAGCACCACGCGCCGGCCGCGCTCGGCAGCCACGATCGCCGCCAACAGCCCGGCCGCGCCGGCGCCCACGACCAGCACGTCGACCTCGTGGACGGTCGGAGCGGCACCTCGATCCCCGGTCGGCTCCGCCACGCCTCACGCACGGCCGCGGTACGGCCGCCACGGACGCCAGTGCAGCCGCGCGATGGACGGCGGCGCCGCGGCGGGCCGCGCAGGGGGCTGCGCCACGGGGCGCGCGCGCCGGGTCACGCGCCCGGCTGAGCCGGCGTCGCGTCCTCGGCCTTGCGGACCAGGGGCTTCACCGCGCCGCGCTTGCGGCGATGCGTCACGTAGCCCTTGCCAAGCTTCTTCGGCTTGAACCGGCCCCGCGTGGGGCCGCCATTCTTGCGGCGGGAGCGTGCCATGTCAGACCTGCACCTTGAGAGTCTGCTTGACGATCACGTAGCCGTCGTTGTGGCCGGGGATCGCACCGCGCAGGAAGAGCAGATTGCGCTCGGCGTCGATCTTCACCACCTCGAGATTCTGGATCGTCACCTGCTCGACGCCGTAGTGACCGCACATCTTCTTGCCCTTCGGCACGCCCTTGTTGATCGAGTACGTGCGGCCCAGGCCACCGACCTTGCGGTGGTGCTTGCTGTTGCCGTGCGACATGGGCTGGCGGTGGAAGTTCCAGCGCTTGATCGTGCCGGTGAAGCCGCGCCCCTTGGTGATGCCGATGACGTCGACGTGGCGCACGTCCTTCAGCACGTCCACGTTGAGGACGTCGCCCTGCTTCACCGCGGGCAGCGCCGCGGCACGGATCTCGCGCACGAACCGCTTCGCCGGTGCGCCGGCCTTGGCGGCATGGCCCTTCTCGGCGGCGTTGACGTTGCGCTCGCGCTGGTCGTCGAAGCCGAGCTGGACCGCGTAGTAGCCGTCGGCGCGCCGCGGGCGGGCCAGCTTGCCGCGCTTCTTGCCGAGGTTGGTGGTGGCGGTGCGGTGGGGCTCAGGCAGCTCGCTGGTGTTCTTCACCTTGACCTGCAGGACGGTGCAGGGACCGGCCTGCACCACCGTGACGGGCACGAGGGTGCCGTCCGGTTGGAAGACCTGGGTCATCCCGAGCTTCTTGCCGAGGATTCCGATCGTCATCGTGTCGCGCTCCGGGTGTCCGGCGGGGAAAAGGCGAAGCTTTGTAGGGAGACCGCGTGCCCGGCGCAAGGCCCTGCCAGGGCCGGAACTGCGCCCTGCGCCGGGCTGCCGCGCGCTAGAGGTAGATCCGCAGCGCCAGGAAGGCCAGCGCCGCCAGCAGGAGCGGCACGGCCAGCGCCTTCCCGGGGTCCCCGAACGCGGGCAGGGGACGGTCCTCGGGCCGGGCGGCCTTCGCCCGCAGGTCCGACTCCAGCGGATCGAGGAGCGGGCTCTCCACCACCGGCTCCGGCGCCGCTCCGTGGCTGCGCGCGTACGCCCGGCGCAGGAAGCTCGGGAAGGCCGCCAGCAGCGGGAAGTTGGTGTCCGCGAGGCGGAATGCGGCGTGGACGCAGGTGCGGTCGCCGGAACCGCTGAGGACCACCAGCGGGCGGCTCTCCCCCGCCACCAGGGTCTTGCCCTCCGCGCCGAACCCGGACCGCAACGCCAGACGCACCCTAAGGTCGCTCAGGTCGAGATCCTTGGTGATCGGATCGTCGCGATCCCAGTCGGCGACCAATGGCTGCACCTCCAGGTCGTCGGCCGCGAGTTCGCCAGCACCCACGCGCGTCCCGAAGGTGATCGCTCGCAGCCCGGCGGGAGGGGCCCCGAGGACCCCGCCCTCGGCCAGCAGGAAGTCCGCCGCCGAAGCGTCCGCCGCCGGCATCACGCTGCCGCCCAGCTCCTCGGCCAGGACCCGCGCCGCGAGGTCGATCCAGCGCCGGTCGGTGCCCTCCGCCAGCACGGCGATCTTCGGGCTCGGGGGCGGGGCCACGGTGATCCGCACGCCGTCATCGAGCGCCAGCGCGTCGGAGGCCCCGTCCAGGGCGATGCGCACCCCGCCGCCCCCGGCCCGGCGCAGGGGCACCTCGACCTCCTCCACCGCGCCCGCCGCGAGCGTGCCGGAGTGCGGCTCGGCCTCGGCGACACCGCCGGTGATGGCGAGGCGCCAGGGCAGGGCCCGGCCGGCGAAGGAGCGGAGGGTGAGGCGCACGTGGATCTCGGGCAGCGGCCACGCGTCCTCCACCGCGCACGCGGTGATGGCGAGGTTGTCGGCCGGCTCGCCCACCAGGGTGAGGGCGCCGTGCTCGGGAGCCGCGGAGGGCCCGAGGCCGTCCGTCACGGTCCACACGGCGACCTGGGGCCGCGCCAGGCTCGCGGCGAGCGCGGCGAGATCGAGACCGCGCCCCGCGGGAGCCTGCGCGGAGAGCCGCGCCACCAGCGTGTCGGGATTCCCGGCCAGGACCTGCGGTGCGGTGCCGGCGAGCAGGACGCGCACGTCGACGCCGCGCGGCAGCTCGGCGAGGCGCTGCGCCAGCGCGGCGACCGCCGCGGCCATGGCGCCGCGCGGCGCACGCCTGCTGGTGGCAGCGAGGCTCGCGGATGCATCGACCACCACCGCGAGCTGGCGCGGGCCGGGTCGCGCACCCAGCGTCGCGTCGGCGAGGGCCAGCGCGCCGCAGGCGAACGCCAGCGCGAGGGCAAGGAAGCGCAGCCAGGGGAAGCGCTGCGGCCGGCGCTTCAGGCGCGCCAGGGCCCGCTGCCACTGCACCAGGTGGGGCGTGGCCACGCGCTGGCGCGGGCGGAGCGGTCGCGCCAGCAGCCAGAGCAGGGGCAGCACCAGCAGCCACAGGAGGCGTTCGGGGTGGTTCAGGAGCGGGAGTTCCACACGCTCCCCCACCAGCTGGCGAGCCGGTAGTCGCCCGGCGAGGGCACCGGATAGCGGTGCAGCACGTAGCCGGCCGCACCGAACACGGCGTCCTGGTGCCGCGCCAGTGCCCGCACTTCCTCGGCCATGGCGGCGCGCAGGCTCGCGTCCACCTGGATCCGCAGCTCGGCCGAGGTCTCCGGATCGACCAGCACGAGCCAGCCGTCCAGCACCGGCTGATGGTCCTCGGGCAGCACCGGCAGCCAGCCGCTCAGCGCGCGCCCGCTGCGGCGCGCATGCACGAGCAGGGGCACGGCGGCCTCGGGATCGGCGAAGTCCGAGATCCAGTGCACGCGGCCGGGCAGGCCACGCTGCAGGACCTTGCGCCACGCGACGTCCGGCGGGCGGTCGTCGAACTCCGCGTCGCGCAGGAGGTCGAGGAGGCGCGGCAGCGAACGCGCGCCCTGGATGGTGTGCGTGCGGCCCGCGGGGTCGGCCACGTGCACGGCGTCCAGCTGCACCAGCCCCAGGCCGCCGAGCAGCGCCGCGAGGCGCAGCGCCGCCACGCGACGCTCCGGCGTGCCGGTGGCCATGCTGCGGGAGCGGTCCACCAGGAGGCTCAGCGCGCGATGCTGGTCTTCCTCCAGGACCTTCAGCACCAGCGCGCCGCTGCGTGCGTAGGCGTTCCAGTCGAGGAAGCGCAGGTCCTCTCCAGGGGCGTAGGCGCGGTGCCCCGCGAACGTGCCGCCGGGGGTCATGATCTTGCGCCGGCTGCGCCGCATCTCCACCACCACGTCGCGCAACCGCGGCGCGCGCGCCAGCACCGCGTGGAGCAGGTCCACGAACTCCGGCGGGAAGGGCTCGAAGCTCGCCGTGCCGCTCACCGCCCCAGCTCCACCAGCGCGGCGAAGTAGCGGCGCACGAAGCCGCGTTCCCGTTCGGGGACGTGGCGCGACGCCAGCGCGCGCTCGTAGGCCTTCTGGTACTCGCGCGCGGGATCCACGGCGGACGGCTCCGGCCCGGGCTCCGGACGCGTGCGCCGTTCCGCCGGCTGGGGCGCGCGCGGCTCGGCCTGCTCGAGCAGGGCACGCTGCGCCAGGGCGCGCCGGGTCTCGCCGTCGCCGACGAAGCGCGGCACCACGAACTCGTCGCGCACCGGGAGCTGCAGGAGGGGCGGGGGAGGGTCCTGCTCGCGGGGCTCCGGGCGCGATTCCGTCTGCGGCGGGCGCGGCTCCGGACGCGGGGAACGGTCCGCCTGCGCGGCGGCACCGCCGCCCTGCGCCACCTCGCCGCCCAGGCCGGAACCGGACGCCCCGCCTCCGCCGCCGCCCAGGCCGGGCCAGGCCGGCGGGGCAAGCCAGCGCAGGAGGAGCAGGAACACGAGCACGGGCACGAGGTAGCGGATCGGCCCCAGGCGCGGCAGGATCGGCACACGCCGCCGCGGTGCTGGCACTCCCTCGAGCGCCGCCTCCAGGTCGCGCTGCAGCCAGAGCGGGAAGCCATCGGCCTGCCGCTCGCGCTCGCGCAGGCCGAGCCACGTGGTGAGGCGATCGCGCAGGCCGAGCTCGCGGTCGATCTGGTGCGCCGGCAGGCGGGCGCGCAGGGCTGCGGTGGTGCCCGCGAGGGCGAGCCACGCGGCGGCTGCGGCGAACACCCAGACGCGCAGGCTCGGCACGAACACCTCGCAGGCGAGGCAGACGAGCGCCGCGACCAGGCCGTGCGCGACGACCGTGGCCGCGGCGCGCAGGAGGCGGTGCACCAGCCGGAGCTCGCGCACCATCCCGTGCAATCCGGCCGGCTGGGTCACCCTTCCGATCGTAGCGCGCCGCGTGCGGACGGCCCGGGTGCGCTCACTTGTTCGGCTGCGTGGCCGGCGCGGTCTCGGTCGGCTGCGTGGCAGGCTGGGAGGCGGGTGCCGGGTCGAAGAACTCCACCGGGTCCTTCTCGTAGGGCGTCCGGTCCCACTCGTTGACCGAGAACAGGAAGTTGCTCGTGTTGGCGCGGGCGTACATCTCCTGGGTCTCGGGGATCTTCTTGCCGATCCACAGCGAGTACACGGTGCCGTCCTCCAGGGTGGCCGAGACCTCGAAGTCGCCGGGCTCGAGCCCGCGCTCGCCGAGCACGGGTTTGGCCGGCAGCGGGCCGCGGAACTTCTGCGCCGCGACGTAGCGGAAGCGCGAGAGCAGGTTCTGCACCTCGCCCTGGCGCACCGCGCCGGTCCCGGCCGGGGCGTCCACTGCCTTCCATGCCGCGTCGGTGACCTTGTCCTTCGTGAAGGCGGCCTTGCCCTTGGGGTTGCGGAACGCGAACGACTTCACCTTGCCCTCCTCGAACTGGTGGATCTTCTTGTCCAGCCACGGATCGGGGTCGGTGTTCAGCACCCAGTAGTCGGTCTCGTAGAGGATCACGTCCTTGTTGCCGGCCGGGTTCTTGGAGTCGAACTTCCGGACGTAGTAGCCCTTGAGGACCTCTTCGCCCCACTTCCCGCCGCTGGCATCCTTGCCGAGGATCAGCTCGGCGACGGGATTGTTGTTGGCGTCGATGCACTGGATCAGGGTGCCCGTGTCGTCCGTGAGGTTGCGTTCCCTGAGGAACGCGTCGTCGGCTTCGGCCTTGGCCAGGGCCTTGCGGTCGATGCGGATCCGCTTCAGGTGGTCGAGGATGTCCACCTCGATCCGCGACGTCACGAGCGGCACGCCCCGCAGCTCGCCGTCCGCGAGCTTCCAGGTCTGGTCGTCCTTGACCATCACCAGGACGTCGAACTCGGCGGGCTTCGCCGGTTCGCCGTCCTTGGGCTTCTCGTCCTTCTTGTCGCCCTCGGGCTTCTTCTTGGGCTGGCGGATCTGGATCGCGCGCACGTTCTCGGCGGTGAAGCCCTCGAAGAGTCGCGGGATGGTGTCGTAGGCGGTGAACGTCTGCCGGTCCTTGCGGAGCTCCCAGAAGGTGAGGAGTCCCAGGACGACGGCGATCGCGGCCAGGATGAGGTTGGTCTTCATGGTCGTCGCGTTCGGGGCTCAGGCGTTGGTGGCGGAGAGGAAGGCCCGCTTCTGGGCGCGGCGGCCGAGGAGGACCACCAGCCCGCAGAGCACGAGCAGGACCACGGGCACCACGATGTTCGCGGTGCGCAGGTAGACGGCCTTGCGGTTCTCGCGCTGGGTGAGGACCTCGGCCGGCTCCTCCACACCGGGCTTGGACTCGACGAAGTTGAGCATCCGCTCCGTCGCTGCCTTCGAGCTCAGCTCGAGCAGGTCCTTGTCCTCCTGCAGGTCGTCGAGGAGGAGCGCGAAGAACACGATCCCGCGCTCGTCGGCGATCGGCCCGCCGGCCTGGGCGTGGGCGTTGGAGAGCAGATCGTCGCGCAGGAAGTCGGAGTCGCCGATCACGATCAGGCGGGCCGGCTTGCCCTGCAGGATCGGAGCCGGATCCTTGTCCTTGTCGTCGACCTTGGTGTCCTGGCCGGGCTGCGGCGGACCCTGGACGTCCGGCTGCGTGGCCGGGGCACTCTCCGTGCCGTCGGGCTGCGTGGTCGGAGACGTCGAGATCGGCTCGGCCAGCGGGTCCTTGACCTCCTCCTTCTTGGGCTCCGGCGGCTTGCGCGGCGGGATCTCCTTGCCCGTGAAGAAGGAGCCGAAGGTCCCGCGCAGGGCCACGGCCAGGGAGACCTGGCGCCTGGGCTCGGAGTTGAACTTGCTTTGGATCCGGGAGCGGAACCGGTTGTAGTTCCGCACCTTGGTGGTCGGATTCGGATCGGGGCCGAAGGGGTCCAGGTTGGGCTGCGCCTCCTCGACCATCGCGAACGGCGAGGAGCGGAACCAGACCTCGCCGTTCACGCCCTCAGGGAGCTTCTCGGAGAGCGCCACGGGGCAGGGCCAGAAGAGCCCCGGCCCTGCGCCGCGGCCGCGCTTGGCGACGGCGTCGAGGATCGCCACCGAGGTGTTGATGCCCGGCTTGAAGGTGTTGCGGTAGGCGTTGGCCTTGTCGCTGTCGATCCTGCCGTCGCCGTCCTGCGCCGCGATCGTCACCCATCGCTCGTCGGCCCAGTCGTTCGCGATCGGATGGAACCAGTAGTAGTACGGCAGCGCCTCGACCTGCTGGCCGAGGTTGCCGGGCACCGCCAGGTAGATGGGCTCGTGGAGCTGCTCCACCATCTCGAGCACCATCTTGTCTTCGACGCGCACGCCGTAGTGGGCCAGCTGGTCGACGAACTTGAGCTTCGCGTCCTGCGCGTCGTAGAGGACCCCGCGGGTCATGAACGAGCGCTGCCCGGAGAGGTCCACCTCGGGCGAGTCCGCGAACACCACGAGGGAGCCGCCCCGCATCAGGAACTGGTCGAGGGCGTACTTCTGCCGGTCGGTGAGGTTCTTGGGGCGGATCAACAGGACCGTGCTGACGTCGTCGGGGACGAGCTTGCCCTCGTTGAGATCCAGATCGCTCAGGTCGTAGCGGCCCTTGAGCATCTCCTTGAAGCGGGTGAAGCCCTGCGGCTGGCCGCGCTGCTGCATGAACATCCCGCCGGTTCCGGCATCGGTGGAGAACGCGAGCACGCCGATCTTGGGCTTGGACTTGGCCGTCAGCTCCTTGATCAGCCGCGTGAACATCGCCTCGTACTGGAACGGCCACTGCAGGAAGCTCAGCATCGGGATGGTGCGCTGGGCATCCCGATAACGCAGGCGCACGCCCTGCCAGATGGTCTGGACCGAGAGCGCGTCGGTGCCCGCGGAGGACAAGCGCGTGGGCCGCAGGCCGAGGCGCTCCGCCTTCTCGGTGAGCAGCGCGTCGGATTGCGGGTCGAAGTACTGGACCGCGACCTTGCCCTTCCCCTTCTGGACGTACTCGTCCAGGATGCCGCGCAGATTCTGGCGCAGCTCCCGGTAGATCGACGGCAGCTTGTCGTCGGGGCTGAAGTAGCACTCGATCAGCAGCCGGTCGTCCATGCCGTCGAGCACGCGCTGGGTCGAGCCCGTGAACGAGTAGAGCTGGTCGGAGGTGAGATCGACGCGGGCGCGATAGCGCCCGGCCAGGAACACGACCTGACCCAGCACGAGGAGGATCAGGACCACGCGCAGGATCACCACCAGGACATAGCCCTGGGCGGCGCCGCGCATCGGGTGCGAGAAGCTCGTCATGGGATCAACCCCTCACGCGCCGCCCGTTCAGGACGAGGGCGTTCGCGTACAGGAAGAAGCCGCAGAAGCACAGGTAGTAGATGAAGTCCCGCGTGTCGAACACGCCACGCGCGATGCTGCTGAAATAGGCGTACGGACTCAGGCCGCCCAGGATCGCGGCCATCCACTCCGGCAGGTATCCGCCCAGGTTCACCAGGACCATCGGCGTGCCCAGCAGGTAGAGCGCCAGCAGGACGATCAGCGCCACGAGCAGGGCGATGATCTGGTCGCGCGAGAGGCTCGAGCAGAACATCCCCACCGCGATGTAGGCGCCGCTCATCAGGAGCGCGGCCAGGTAGGCGCAGAGCACCGGGCCCCAGTCCAGCTCGCCGAACATGCCGATGGTCACCGGCAGCCCGAAGGTGAGCAGGAGCAGCACGGCGAGGAACGAGAGCGCCGCGACGAACTTGCCCGCGATGAGCTGGGCCACGGTGACCGGGAAGGTCATGAGCAGCTCGAGCGTGCCCTGTTTGCGCTCCTCGGCCCACAGGCGCATGGTCAGCGCCGGCAGGAAGAGCAGGAAGAGGAACGGGAAGTTGCCGAAGAAGCTGTCCAGGCGCGCGGGCCCGCGCGGCGTGAAGAGCCGATCGGTGCCGAAGTACATCATCGCGGCCAGGAAGAGCCCTCCGAACACGTACGCGATCGGCGAGAGGAAGTAGCTCTTCAGCTCGCGCCGCAGGATCACCACCATCTCATGCATGGGACACCTCCTTGCCCGACTCGGTGGTCTTGGCGCGGAACACGTCCTCCAGGGTGGCCTTCTCGCGGTAGAGCTCGGCGAGGTCCCAGCCGTTCTTCACCACGAGCTTGGCCACCGCCTCGGCCAGGTGGGAGTCGTGGCTGGTCCCCGGGTCGATGCGCACGGTCACGTAGCCGGCCTCGTTGGCCAGCTCGCGGACCGGTCGGTTCTGGAACACCTCGCGCAGCTGGCGCTGGACCGCCTCCGCGGGCCCCTTGATCCGCGCCACGATGGCGCCGCCCGGCATCTGCGCGACCAGCCGGTCGCGGGTGTCGTTGGCGACGATCTCGCCCTGGCGCACGATGATCACCCGGCTGCACGAGGCCTCGACCTCCTGCAGGTAGTGCGTCGAGAGGATCACGGTGTGGTCCTCGCTGAGGCGCTTGATGAGGCCGCGCACCTCGACGATCTGGTTGGGATCCAGGCCCGACGTGGGCTCGTCGAGGATGAGCACGTCGGGTTGGTGCACCATCGCCTGGGCCAGGCCGACGCGCTGCTTGTAGCCCTTGGACAGCTCCAGGATGTTCTTGCCGACGGCGCGCTGCAGGCCGCAGAGGCTGACCACCCGGTCGACCGCGGGAGCGACCTCGCGCGCGGGCACGCCGCGGATCTCCGCGGCGAAGCGCAGGTAGTCGTCGACCCGCATCTCGGTGTAGAGCGGCGTGGACTCGGGCAGGTAGCCGATCTTGCGCCGCACCTCGAGCGAATCTTCGACCACGTCGAGTCCGTCCACGGTCGCCTTGCCGCCGCTGGGCAGCAGGTAGCCGGTCAGGATCTTCATCGTCGTCGACTTGCCGGCGCCGTTGGGGCCGAGGAAGCCGATGACCTCGCCGCGGTGTACCTCGAAGGTGATCCCCTTCAAGGCCTGCGTGAGGCCATAGGTCTTGGAGAGGTTTTGAACGGTGATCATGACTGCGTAGGGATTGAGGGTGCGAGTTCTGCGGGGCTCCATGCCGCGCCCGTGGGCGCGGCGCCGGGGAGCGGGCCGGCTACTCCTCGACGCGGAACGAGGCCAGGAACTGGGCGTTGCTGGACGTCTTCTCGAGCTTGTCGATGAGCAGGGGCATGGCGTCGAGGGACTGCATCCGGGACAGGACCCGACGCAACGTATAGACCCGCTTGGTTACTTCCGGGCCCAGAAGGAGTTCCTCCTTGCGGGTGCCGGACAGTGCCAGATCGATGGCGGGGAAGATGCGTCGCTCGGCCAGCTGGCGGTTGAGGACCAGCTCCATGTTTCCGGTGCCCTTGAACTCCTCGAAGATCACCTGGTCCATGCGCGAGCCCGTCTCCACCAGCGTGGTGGCCAGGATGGTGAGGGAGCCGCCCTCCTCGCACTTGCGCGCCGAACCGAAGAACTTCTTGGGCACCTCGAGGACCTTGGCCCCCAGGCCGCCGGACATGGTGCCGCCGCCGCGGCCGCCCAGGTCGGAGTTGTAGGCGCGGGTGAGGCGGGTGATCGAGTCGAGCAGGATCACCACGTCCTGGCCGCATTCCACCAGGCGCATGGCGCGCTTCAGCGCCATCTCGGAGACGCGGATGTGGTGCTTGGGCCCTTCGTCGAGCGTGGAGACGATCACCTCGCTGTGCGGTCCCGAGACGCTGCGGCGCCAGCCCGTGGCCTCCTCGGGGCGCTCGTCGATGAGGAGCACCATCATGTGCACGTCCGGATAGCGCTCGGCGATCGAGTGGCAGATCTTCTGCAGCAGCACGGTCTTGCCGGAGCGCGGCGGCGCGACCACGAGGCCGCGCTGGCCTTTGCCGATCGGGCAGAGCAGGTCGATGATCCGCAGGCTGATGTCGCCATCGCCGGGCTCCAGCACGAAGTGCGGGCCGGGATCGACGACGGTGAGATCCTTGAAGGTGCGCCGCTTCTGCGCGTCTTCGGGCGCCATCCCGTCCACGCGATCGACGGTGGCGAGCGTGAGGCGCTGGGCCCCCCGGCTGGGGATGCCGGCCTGTCCGACGATCTCGCTGCCCTCCAGCAGGCGGTGCTGGCGCACGATGGCAGCCGGCACGAACACGTCGGTGCTGGGGTCGCTGGCGGGCAGGAAGCTGTTGCGCGGCGAACGCAGCCAACCGGTGAAGTCCTTCTGCAGATCGAGGACGCCCGTGGCGGCCTCGGTGGGGCCGTCGATCACGGGTGGCTGGAAGTCGCCGCCCCCGCCCATCGCAGGGGAACCCCCGCCCCCGCCCCCGCCGCCGCCTCCACCACCCCCTCCGCCACCACCACCGCCGTAGCCGCCTCCGCCGCCGCGGCCGCCACGCCGGCGACGCCGCCGGCCACCACGCCAGCGCCGCTGTCCGCCGTTGCCGTTCTGGGATTGCGGCACCCCCTGACCAAACGGTTCAGGGAAGCCGATCTCGCTTTCCGTCATGGGATCTTCCCGATTGCTCTTGTGCGTACCGTGGGCTTCGAACCCACGGACCTAGGGCTGGTCGATCCGCGGAACCCGAGCCAGACCGGGCACCCGAAACCCGCCAGCCGGGGCTGGGGGAAGCGGAGGTCCGGGTGCATGCCTCCCGTGCAACGTGCAGAGGAATGCCGGACTGGGGGTCCGCGCGTCGGCGGGACTCGAACGATGGCGAACTCCGCCCTCCTGTTCCGCGAGCTTCCGTCCGTGCGTCACCCTGGAGGGGGACCCCGGACACCGCGAAGCCGGAGGACGCTTTCGACCTCGGCGCGCGCCGGCCCCACGATCTGGGGCCACACGGCGAGCGCAGCTCCTGCCGACGGCGCGGAACACTACCGGGCGCCTGCGGGAACCGCAACCCGCGCGAAGGAAAACTCCGCCTGCCACCAGGGGCAGGGGCGGCGAACCCGCCCCCGCCCTCGCCGTTCGGCTTGCGTCGCTGCCATGGACAGGCTAGGACGGCTCAGCTCGGACCGCAGGGTCCGGCGCCGACTCAATTCGCCGGGCCAGACAGGCCGAAGGGTTGCCCACGGCCTGTCGCGACCGCTCCGGCGACCCATCCAAGATCATGAACCAGCCCCTCGAGCCCCGCTCCCGCGCCCCCTTCGCCCCCCGCCTCGACGAGGACGACGACGAGGGCGACACCGCCGTCCAGGCTCCCAAGGCAGGACCCGCGTTCCTCGACAAGTACCTGCTGGAGGCGCGGGTCCTCATGGTGACCGGACCGGTGAGCGACCGCATGGCGCAGAGCGTGTCCACCCGCGCGCTGGTGCTCGAGCAGCTCGACCCGCAGCGCCCGATCACGGTGATGATCAACTCGCCCGGGGGCAGCGCCGACTCGGGATTCGCCATCTACGACGTGCTGCGCTTCGTCTCCCCGCCGATCGTCACGGTGGTCAACGGCCTCTGCGCCTCGGCGGCGATCCTGATCGGCTTGGCCGCGGAGAAGAACCGCCGCTTCACCATGCCCGGCAGCCGCTTCCTGATCCACCAGCCGTCCACGGGCGCCCAGGGCAGCGCCTCCGACCTCGACATCACGGCCCGCGAGATCCTCAAGATGCGCGAGCGCTACAACCGGATCATCGCCGAGCGGACCGGCCAGGACGCGGAGAAGGTCCTGGAGGACGCGCGCCGCGACTTCTGGCTGAGCGCGGAGGAGTCCGTGAAGTACGGCCTGGTCGCGAAGATCGTGCGCAAGCGCAGCGAGATCCCGGGCTGAACGTGGCGCCGCGGCGCATGGAGCCGCGCGCCGGGGCGAGCTTCGCGGGGCTGGTCCTCGCCCTCGCGGTGCGAGGGCAGGAGCCGGCGCCGATCGAGGGCGTGGTCCTCGCGCCCGACGGGCGACCCGTCGCAGGCGCCGAAGTGCACTTCCGTGCCGCGGCGATCCTGCCGATCGGAGTGGCGGCACCGCCCGCGGAGAGCTCGGAGCGGACCGACGCGGCCACCCGGAGCGATGCCGACGGCCGGTTCCGCCTGCGACCCGGGTGCTCGCGTGGTGCGCTCTGGGTGAGCAACGCGACGCTGGGCGCCCTCGTGCCCGAGGTCGCATCCGGCGACGCACTGCGCGTGGAACTCGAGCCGCTGGGATCCCTGCGCCTCGCGGACGGGGACCCGCTCACCCTGGACCTGTCTGCGTTGCACGGACAGGGAGGTCCCCTGTACCTGGGCCGACGCGCAGGGCCGGAGGTGCTGCTCCCGGGGGGACCCTACCTGTTCCTCGCGCGGTCCTCCGGCGATGCATGGGAAGGTCGGGTCTACGTGCGGGCGGGCCAGCGCGAACTCCTGCCGGGGCCCGAGGGGCGCGAGACCATCGTGCGCGTCCCGCCGGGCACGACGGTGCGCCTCGAGCGCTGGCCGGAGGTGGCCCTGCCCGCGGCAGCCGCGGGCGTGCGCATACCCGCGGGAGCAGGTCGCGTCCTGCGGGTCACCACGACCACGCCCCAGGGGCTCCACCACCACTTCGTGGACCTGCCTGCCGCCGCCGCCCGCTTCGAGGTCGTCACGACACCCCCCCTGTGGCGAGCGCTACGCGTCCTCGCTCCTGGCCAGCGACCCGCGGCAGGCGCCTGGTTGGCGAGCGTCGAGTGGCTCGCCGCCGGGCCGCGGGTGCGGGCATGGTCGCCCGTGTCCGCGGACGGGCTGGCCCACCTCCTCGTTCCCGCCACGAGTGCACCGGTGCGCGGGCTGGTCTGGCATCCGACCCTCGGCGCCGCACTCTGCCCCACGGATGCGCCCGCGGGCAGCGAAGTGCGGCTCGCCGGGGCCTGGCCGCTCCGCGTGGAGGTCCGGGATCCGCGCGGCACGCCGCTGGCCGCCGTCCGACTGCGGGTGCACGCCGAGGCGGCGGCGCTGGACTGGACCGGCCGCACCGACCTCCGCGGCAGCGCGAGTTTCGGAGCCGTGCCCACCGGCCGGATCCGCATCTACGTCGCCGACGCGCGCTACATCGCCGACGCGCAGACCCTCGAACACGGCCGCGAGCGGCCGACGCCGGTCCTGGTCGTGGCCGCCGGCCTGAGCGTCCACGGCCTCGTGATCCTCCCGGAGGGCCGGCCGGCCGCCCATGCGCGCGTCGCCCTGCGCGACAGCGCCCAGGCCGGGGCCGGCGGCGAGCGCCATACCTTCGCCGACGAGTTGGGCCGCTTCCGGTTCGATGGGTTGGCGGACGCGCAGTTCACGCTCTTCGCGAGCTTCCAGCGCGAGGCGTTCACGTGGTCGGCCAAGCTGCGGGGCGTGCAACCCGGCGAGACCGAGTGGCGCATCGATCTGCGTCACGAGGATCCGCCGCCGCCGGGAACGCGGCGCGACCGCTGAGCCGCGCCTCGAAGACTGCGGGGCCGGAGATCCTGCGGACCTCCGGCCCCGCGCGGGCGCCGTGGCTGCATCAGCCCGGGTCTCAGAGCAGCGGGAGCAGCGGGTAGGTCGCCTTCAGGATCGGCTGCGCGGGCGTGAGCAGCCACTTCTCCAGCAGCGTCGCGTAGATGCTGCGGAAGTCGGTGGTCTGGCCGCTCACGTAGCCGAAGTAGTGGTTGTAGTAGGGCGTGGTGGCCAGCGAGAGGTCGGGATAGCGGCCGTAGAGTCCGCCCATGACCGGCTGCCCGGCCACGAACGCGCAGTTCTGGTGGCCGTGATCGGTGCCCAGCGAGCCGTTCTCGCCGGTGCGCCGCCCGAACTCGCTCCACACGAGCACCACGACGTCGGAGCCGCGCCCCTGGTTGCGGACGTCGTCGAGCAACGCCTTGATCGAGCCCGAGATGTCGGCCAGCCGCGCGGCCAGGTTGCCCAGTTCGCTGGCTCCGGCCTGCACCTCGTTGGCGTGGGTGTCCAGCCCACCCGTGCTGGTGAAGTAGATCTGCGTGTCGAGTCCACCGATGATGAACCGGGCCGCGTTGCGCAGCGTGTTGCCGAGCGCCGTGCCCGGATAGGTGACCGAAGGCGAGTACGTCGTGCCGGTCGTCTGGATCAGCTGGCTGTTGTCGTAGGCCGAGACGATCCCGTTGGCCACGTAGAGCAGCTCGGGATCGGCGGTCGGACGGAGCAGGGCGGCGTTGGCGCGCAGGGCGGCGAGCTCGGTGTTGGCGTCGATGTTGGACGGCGTCGCCGTGTCGGACAGGAAGCGGAAGGTCGTCGGGTTGGGGACCACCGGCACCTGGTAGCCGTTGAACGAGGGGTTGAGCGCGCCCTCCAGGTCCAGGGCCGGCAGCTGCGAGCCACCGGTGTAGCCGACCTTCAGGTACTGGCCGAGCCAGCCGGTGTCCACCAGCACCACGTTGCGGTCGGCGGAGTAGTAGATCTTCTCCGACTCGAAGTGCGACAGGTTGGGCTGGGGGTAGCCGACGCCCTGCACGACCGCCAGCTCGCCCCGATCGTAGAGCTGCTTGAACGGCAGCAACGCGGGATGGAAGCGGCGCGGCGTGGATGCGTCGATCGGCAGCGTCACCGCCTTCTGCAGGCGCAGGTTGGGACGCGCATTGTTGTAGACCGGGTGGTCGACGTCGGCGATCACGTTGAGCCAGTCGTAGCCGCCGGACACGCGCACGACGACGAGCACGCGGCCCGATCCGGCCGCGCCCGTGGCGCCCTGCAGCCATGCCGGCGCGAGGCTCGCGCCGAGAGGAACGGCAGCCCCAGCGGAGAGGCCACCGAGAAGGAAATCACGACGAGTGGTCTTCATGGGGGTCCTCTCAGTTCATCTGGTATTCGGGGAGCGACAGGATCAGGTGCACGAGGCCGCGCACCTTGATGTTGCAGTTCGCCGGGCTGTTCGTGAAGGTGAACGTGCCGACGTCGCGTTTGTTCATGAACTCGTAGAGCGCGGTGCGCACGCCCTGCGGCACGCTGTCGTCGACCAGGATCTTGAGGTAGTGGTCCACGACCTGCTGGGCCGTGACCAGCCCCATGCGAGTCACCTCGCGCATGTAGTCGAACACCGGGCGCACGCCCGCGGTGGTCGACACCTGGGTCAGCTCGTTGGCGAAGTTGCCGCGCGCCACCATCGACGCGGTGGAGATCCAGGCGATGCCGTCATCGAGGCCGGACGGGTTGCTGTAGCGCAGCAGCGGGTAGCCCATGTCCTGCACGCGGGTGCCGAGCGTGTTCCACGACATCAGCGGCGTGGAGGTCTGGCGGATCGCGCCGATCGTGAACTCCACGGGGTTCTTGACCAGCTTGCCGATCGCCTGGTCGCTGAAGAAGAAGTTGCTGCGCAGGATGGTGTCCATCACCACGCGCAGGTTGAACCCGCTGTTGCGGAGGCGGTTGGCCAGCTCGGCCACCAGCGCCGGATAGGGGTTGTCCGCGACGAAGTACTTCCAGAGCTTCGTCACGATGTACTCGGCCGTGGCCGGGTAGGGCAGGATCACGTTGTCGAGCAGGTAGAGGAACTCCTGCTCGGCCGTCGAGCCCGGGACGACCCTGCCCAGCACGGTCTTGTTGCCCGCGATGTGCCAGCTGGGGATGTAGGTGTAGCGGTTGAGCCCCGACATGCTCATCCCGGTCAGCACCCGCGAGGTCTCCAGGACGTCCTGCTGGATGTACCCGGCGGTCACCCCCATCGTGTAGAGCTCGAGCAGCTCGCGGCCGTAGTTCTCGTTGACCTGGGGGACGCCGCCGACCAGACGGCCGTTCAGGCGCTGGTCGAGCCACTCCATCATCGCCGGGTCCTTGGTCACCTCGACGAGCATCTGCCGGAACGATCCGAGGCCGTGCCGCCGGAAGAGGTTGATGTGCGCCGGGAGGAGCGGCGTCTGGTTGCCGCTCTCCGCGCCGACCGAGAAGTGGTCGCTCCAGAAGAGCACCATCTTCTCCTTCAAGGGATGGATGGTGTGCGCCATCTCGTAGAGCCACTGGGCGCGCTGCCCGTTGAGGCTGAAGCCGATGTCGCAGAGCTCCCCGTGCGGGAGCACGATCGCCCCGCTGTCCGGCAACGTGCTGCTGGACGAGGTCAGCAGCAGGTCGAGCACCCGATCGACACCGAGGGCGAGCATCGCGTCGACCTCTTCCGGCTTGGCGCCGAAACCGGCACGACGCATCAGGTGCGCGGCCTTGCGACGGTCCCACGGATCCGCGGCGGTCGGCTTCCAACGGGCGAGATCGGTCTGCGGATCCCCCTGGATCCGGGAGCCACCTGAGCCTGGGGCTGCGGCGGCGACGGCGCTGACTCCCTGCTTGGACATGGAGACGTTCCTCGAGATTGGTGGACGTTCAGGCACCGGACGGAGCGGCTGGCGCGTCCGGCGCATGCCCGGGCAATGTAGGGCTCACGCACGCGAGAGCACCCCCCGGGAAGCCTCTCCGCTGCACCACTTCTGTAACGCAGGCAGGCCCGGAACGAGCCGCGGCATCGGGATCTGGACATGGGGCCACGGCCTGGGCATGCGCCGGGGCCGGACGCCGCGGTCTCCCATCCACCCAGCTCCGACGCGACCCCGCTTGCTCCGCACGCGGTCGAGGGCAAGCACCCCTGGCAACGGAGGAACGGCGCGGCCCGCCGCTCCTACTGCCGCCCGCCACGCTCACGGCGCGCTGCCGCGTACGCGCCGCGGATCAGTAGAGCATCGTCGCCAGGCGGCGCCGGAAGCTCTCGGTGAGCTCGCTGTCCTCGCCCGCCACCGAGAAGCACACCAGCATGGCCCGGCGTGCGAGTCCGTCGGCGTAGGACTTGTCCGCGCCGACGGATTGCAGGAGGCACTCCATGGCTCCGTTCAGATCCCGGGCGAAGAATCGCTCCCGCGCCGCCAGGAGCTGGTCGCGCGCCGCGGGGCGCGGAGCAGGCGGCAACTCGTCCCGCAGCCAGGCCATTCCGGCGCGCACTCGATCGCGTTCGCCGGACGCATCGTCCTCGTCCGGGATGCGCGCCAGGGCGGCTTCGGCCTGGGCGAACTCCTTCTGCACGAGCGCCAGCCGCGCGGCGCGCAGGTCGGCGACCGGCCCCGATGGCGCGGCAGGCTTGTCCTCATCCTTGGGCTTGCCGGCCTTCGGCTGCACGCCGTTGTGGCCGAGGAAGAGCCGCAGCTCCTTCTCGGCGAGCGCGCCGGTGAAGGCATCGACCGGCCGGCCCTTGACCATCAGGACGCAGAACGGGATCCCGCGCACCTGGAAGGCATAGGCGAGATCCGCCTCCCGTTCCGTGTCGACCTTGCCCACCAGGAATGCGCCACCGTACTCCTCGGCGACCTTCTCGAGCGTGGGGCCCAGCGTGCGGCAGGGACCGCACCACTCCGCCCAGAAGTCCAGCAGGATCGGCACCTCGACCGACTTGCGCAGGACCTTCGTCTCGAAGTCCGGGGTGGTGACGTCGAACACGTAACCGGAGGCCATGGCGGGAGAAGACTTGGCGCGCCCGGTCGCGTCAACCTTGCATCGCCCCGAGGCGCCGCTGTCGTCACGCCCGCGTAACCAAGTGTGCACGCAGGCGCCCGCGGCGGCCCCCCGCGGGCGTGGCACGCCACTTGGACTGGCCGCCGCCGCGACCCCGCTCCAACCCAGATTCCTCGGGATGGAATCGTGGCCGAGGCGACCGGAACCCCTCCAGGAGGGGGTCGCACTTTCCCTCCGCGCGCCTCCTCAGCGCTTCTCGCCCGCCGCGCCCAGCAGCTGCCGCCACACGGGCGCGCGTGGGTCGTCCCCCGCCCGCTCGAGCAGCCACTGCAGCTGGCGGTCCCGGTCCGCCACGCGGCCCAGGCGGTGCAGGACCAGCGCCATCGCGTTGCGGACCTCCAGCCAGCTCTCGTGCTGCGCCAGCAGATCCTCGAGACGCCGCAAGGCGTCTTCGTGGTCGCTGGACGAAGCGCGCTGCAGCAGGATGCCGGCCAGCGCCAGCTCCAGTTCGGGGAGTCCGGTCTCCCGCGCCAGGGCCTGGAGCTGCGGGTACATGGCCTCGCCCTGGGCCGGAGTGAACGCGCCCAGGAGGGCCACGGCACGCGCCTCCGGCGACTCCGCATGGCGCTCCTGGAGCAGCCTGGCGAAGCGCCCCGCATCCTCCGCGCGGCCGAGCCGGCTGGCGACGCGCCACGCGAAGCTCAGGTCCTCGCGCTCGGCGCGGGCGTTGGCCGCGCGCTCGGCCAGGACCAGCGCGCGCTCCATCTGCGCGCGGTCCCCGGCCAGGTCGGCCATGCGCGCCGAGATCCGCGCGCCCAGCGCCAGGTCGTCCACGGTCGCGTCTGCGGACGTCGCGCTCGCCTGCAGCAGGTCCCAGGCGTTGCGCGGCCGGCCCAGGGCCAGCTCCAGGCGGGCGCGCGCGCGCACCAGCCGGGGATCCTGTTCGCCCAGAGGGTCGGAGCCCACGCGGCGCACCAGACCGGAGAGCGCGTCGCGGCTCTCCATCGCGCGCGGGTCGGCGGCGAGTTCCCGCTCGACGTCGCGCAGCAGCGTCGTCACGCGTTCTTCGGTGCGCTGGCGCTCGCGCCAGGCCAGGAACCCGAGGCTGCCGCCGACCAGCAGCACGGCCGCGGCGACACCGGCCAGGACCCGGGAGCGGCCAGCCATCGTCGCTAGCGCCCGGCGGCGGCGCCGGCCTCGCCCAGGAACCTGGTGGCGATCATGGTGACGTCGTCCTCCTGCCCCTTGGTGCCGGCGTGCGCCCGCGTGGCATCCTCGACGCGCGCCAGGATGTCGCTGCACGGCAGGGTCCGCAGGTCCGCCAGCAGCCGGTGCAGGCGCTCCACGCCGAAGAGCTGGCCCTCGGCGTTCCGGGCCTCGACCACTCCGTCGGTGTAGAGGAACAGCACGTCCCCCGGTTCGATCGGCACCGGCCCGCCGGTGGCGTACGGCTGGTCCGAGACCACGCCCATCACCATGCCGGTCTTGCCGAACGACTCCACGCGGTCCTTGCGGACCACGACGAGTTCGGGGTGACCGGCGTTCACGTACCGGAACCTCGCGGCGCGCCCGTCCAGTTCCACCAGCAGCATCGACATGAAGTTCCCCGCCTCGACGCTGGCGGTCAGGCGGTTGTTCAGGCGCACGATCACCTCGCCCATGTCGTCGAGCACCTCGAGGTAGGAGCGCACGGCGGCCTGGGCGGCGTGCGAGAGCAGGGCCGGCCCGATCCCGTGGCCGGAGACGTCACCGATCAGGATCGCCACCTTGCCGCTGCGCAGGGGCAGGAAGTCGTAGGTGTCGCCGCTGGTCTTGCCCGAGGCCGAGTAGTGCAGGGCGAACTCGAAGCCGTCGTGGCGCTGCGGCACGGGGGCGAGCATGTGGCGCTGGATGCGCTCGGCGAACTCGACGTCCTTCTCCAGGGCCACCTTGGCCAGCGAATCGGCGTAGAGGCGGGCGTTCTCCACCGCGATGGCCAGCTGCTGGGACAGGGCGCCGAAGAGCGCCAGGTCGCGCGAGCTGAACTCGCGCCGCGCCCCGCGCGAGTCGACGTAGATGACCCCCACCCTGCGGTCCTTCGACTTCATGGGCGCGCACATGACGGCCCGCAGCTTCAGGTCGTAGACCGAGCGGCCCAGTTCCAGCGCCTCCCGGTCCGACTGGACCACGGAGCGCACGGCCTGATCCTCCTCGATCGCCCGGCGCACGATGCTGCGGCTGAACTGCAGGTCGCCCTCCAGGGCGGTGCCGTCACGGTCGCGGGCGATCCGGATCTGCATCTGCTCGGGGTCGGAGCCCAGGAGCACGATCGCCCGCTCGGCCTGCGTGACGGCCAGGGACTTGGCCACGATGGCCTGGAGCACCTCGTCGAGGTCCATGCTCGAGGTGACCTCGGCGATCGAATCGAGCAGGATGCGAAGGGACGCATCGTCGACCTTCGGATCCCCGGTGATCAGCCCGGACGCGTCGGCGAGGTCGCGGCCCTTCGCCGCGGCCTCGTCCTTCTCGGTCTTGTTCCAGAAGAAGAAGCGCTTCATCACCTGGGTCGCACTCTACACCGGCGCCCCGGGAGTCGGCTTGATTCCCTGGCGGAGCACCGGCGCGCGTCTGTGCCGCCCCGTCGTTGCAGGCCGGCCACTCCATGGCCACAATCCCCCGGCCGATCGGCCCCTCTCCCCAGCACCGCCATGAAAATCGACAAGTCCGTCCTCGACGACTACGCGATCCTCACCCTCAAGGGCGAGTTCGACACCTTCTACGTCCCCCGCCTGCAGGAGGAGGTCGAGGGCCTGCTCGAGCAGGGGGTGCGCCACATCCTCCTGAACCTGCGGCTGGTCAAGTTCATCAACTCCACCGCCCTGGGCTCGATCGTGAAGCTGTTCAAGCGCTGCAAGGCCGAGAACGGCGAACTGGTCGTCAGCAAGCCCTCGCCGTTCGCCCGCGACGTGATCGTCAAGCTCGGGATCAACGACTTCGTGCCGATGTTCGACGAGGAGGAGCAGGCGGTGAAGCACGTCATCAAGTCCCTGAATGCGCAGGAGCTGGCGTTCGATGCTCCGGTGGACGAGGAGAAGATCCTGGTCACCTTCCCGGACGCCACTCGCAAGCAGCAGGTCGGCAAGCACAAGGTGCTGCTGGGGACCATGGCCAACGTGGACGGCCAGCGGGTGCAGTTCCTCTGGTCGGGCAAGCGCTACGGGATCACCCCCGAAGCCGCCAAGCAGCTGTTCTACAAGGGCAGCGAGCTGCACCTGAAGTTCCAGGTGAAGCTGTGCAAAAAGGGCTACTTCGAGGTGACCGCGACCGTCACCGAGATCGCCGATGGCCAGGAAGGTGCGGTGCGGGTCACGGCGACCTTCCAGCAGATCAGCGAGAGCGACCGCGCGGCGCTGAGCCAGTACGCGGCCGACATGGGCTTCCTGAAGCGCCAGATCGGCGAGGCCTGAGAACGCGGCCGGCGCGGTCCGCAGCGGATCCGCGCCGGTCCCGGAAGGAGTCCGGAAGGACTCAGCCGACGCGGAAGTAGCCGCCGGACTTCTTGCGCTTGCGCTTGATCACCTTCCGCCCGCCTGCGGTCTTGGAGCGGGTGCGGAAGCCGGTCTTCTTCTTGCGCTTCAGGTTCGATCGGCGGACGTGCAGCTTCATGGGTCTCTCGTCTCCGTGGAGGGCGCGGCAGGGTAGCGGCGCCCCGCGGGCAGGTCAACGGAGGCGGGCTCAGCCCTGGTCCAGGGTCTCGCGCAAGACCTCCTCGACCGAAGTCTGGCCGTCGAAGATCGCGCGCAGGCCGTCTTCGCGCAGCGTGGTCATGCCCGCCTCGCGTGCCGCGGTGCGGATCTGGCCCGTGCTGGCCCGGTCGAGGATCAGTTCGCGCTGGCGGTCGTCGATCCGCAGGATCTCCAGGATCGCCATGCGGCCGCGGAAGCCGGTGAAGTTGCACGTCTCGCAGCCGCGCCCCTGGGCGAACTTCTTGCCCGCGGCCTGTTCGGGCGTGAGGCCCAGCTCCCGCAGCACCTCCAGCGAGGGCTCGTAGAACGTCCGGCACTCCTTGCAGATCCTGCGCACCAGGCGCTGGGCGAGGACCGCCTGCACAGTGGCGCTGAGCAGGAACGGCTCGATGCCGATGTCCACCATGCGGGTCACGGCACTGGGCGCGTCGTTGGTGTGCAGCGTGGAGAACACGAGGTGACCGGTGAGGCTCGCCTCGATCGCGGTCTGGGCGGTCTCCTTGTCGCGGATCTCGCCCACGAGGATCACGTCGGGGTCCTGGCGCAGGATGGTGCGCAGCACGGACGCGTAGGTCACGCCGATCTCCTCGTTGACGGGGATCTGCACGATGCCCTCGAGGTCGTACTCCACCGGGTCCTCGACCGTGATGATCTTGGTGTCCTCCCGGTTGGCCTCGTTGAGCATCGCGTAGAGCGACGTGGTCTTGCCCGAGCCGGTCGGCCCCGTGACCAGCACGATGCCGTGCGGCAGGTCGATCAGCTCCCGGATCGCCCTCAGCTCGTGGTCCTGGAACCCCAGGTTCTCGAGCGAGAGCGCGACCACGGAGCGGTCCAGGACTCGCATCACCGTCGACTCGCCGTGCATGGTGGGCAGCGTGGACACGCGCAGGTCGACGGAGCGCCCCCCGACCGTGAGCTCGATGCGTCCATCCTGGGGCAGGCGGGTCTCGGCGATGTCCAGGTCGGCCATGACCTTGACACGGGAGATCAGCGCGACGGCGAGGTGCGGCGGCGGGGCCTCCAGCTCGAAGAGCGCGCCGTCGACGCGGTAGCGGATCTTGAACTCGCTGGCGAAGGGCTCGAGGTGGATGTCGGACGCCTTGTCGCGGATCGCCTGATAGAGGATGTAGTTCAGGAGCTTGACCACCGGCGCCGCCGAGGCCATGGCCTGCTTGTCCTCGAGGTCGAACTTGGCGGCCTGCTGGCGGAACTCGGCGACCAGCTCCTTGAGCTTCTCCTTGGCCTTGCCGGCATCCTCGGAGTAGTGACGCTCGAGTGCCTGGCGCAGGGCCTCCTCGTCCACCACCACGCCCTTCACCTGCAGCCCGGAGGTGAACGCGAGGTCGTTCAGGATCGACGCGTTCATCGGGTCGGCCAGCGCCACGGTCAGCTCGCCCCCGGCGATGGCGAGGGGCAGCACGCCGAACGCCCGCGCGGTGGCGGTGTCGATCTTCTGGATCGCCTCGGGCGCGGGCTGGCGCGCCGCCAGGTCCACGAATGGCATGCCCGCCTGCTCGGCGAGGGCGCGGGCGATGTCGGTGCGCTGCACGTGGCCGAGTTCGAGCAGGATCTGGCCAAGGCGGCCGCCCTTCTCCCGCTGCACGGCCAGGGCCTCCTGCACCATGCCCTCGTGGATGACGCCCTGGTCCTTGAGGATCTGTCCGATCAGGCGCCGGGCGGCCATGTCAGGTGACTCCTCCACCCATGCGCGCCTCGAGGACCTTGCGGTCGAAGGCGCTCTCCACGGCCACCTCGCGCGTGATCCTGCCGGCGCGGTGCAGTTCCAGGATCGCGTCGTCCATGAGCATCATGCCCTGGCGGCGGCTGGTCTGGATGACCGAGGGCACCTTGAAGGTCTCGCTCTTGCGGATGTGATTCTCGATCGCGCCGTTGCTGATCATGATCTCGAATGCGGCCACGCGGCCCTGGCCGTCCGCCGTGGGCAGGAGGATCTGGGAGACCACCGCCACCAGCGCGCCGGCCAGCTGCGAGCGGATCTGCTCCTGCTGCTCGTGCGGGTACTGGTCGATGATCCGGTCGATGGTGCGCGCCGCACCGGTCGTGTGCAGGGTGCCGAGCACCAGGTGACCGGTCTCCGCGGCGGTGATCGCCGCAGAGGTCGTCTCCAGGTCACGCATCTCGCCGAGCATCACGACATCGGGGTCCTGGCGCAGGGCACGCCGCATCGCCTCGGCGAACGAGGGCACGTCGCTGCCCACCTCGCGCTGCGTCACACGCCCGCGCTGGTGCTGGTGCTGGAACTCGATCGGATCCTCGACCGTGATGATGTGCACGTCGCGGTTGCGATTGACCCAGTCGACCATGGTGGCCAGCGTGGTGGTCTTGCCCGAGCCGGTCGGGCCGGTGACCAGGACCAGACCGCGATGCAGCGTGAGCAGGTCGCGCACGCCCGTCGGAAGGCCGATCTGCTCGAACGACAGCAGCTCGTTGGGGATCAGCCGCATCACGACGCCGCGCCGGCCACGTTCGGTGAACACGCTGGTGCGGAACCGGATGCCGTCCCGGTACGCGTAGCCGAGGTCGGTGGTCCCGGTGCGGTGCAGCTCCTCGGCGTGGCGCGGCGACAGGATCTGGCGGGCCACCGCGTCCACGTCGTCCGGAGTGAGGGCCGGCGCATCGAGCTCCACGAAGTGCCCGTGCACGCGCAGCATCGGCCTGCGGCCGACGGCCAGGTGCACGTCCGAGCCACGCTGGGCCACGCAGGCATCGAGATATCGCGGCAGTTCGACCATGGCTGGACCCGGGTTCACGCGCTGGCGGTCACCCGCAGGAGTTCCTCGGCCGTGGTGGTGCCGCCCAGGACCTTGCGTACGCCGTCCTCGAACAGGGTGTGCATCCCGCCGGCGGTGCGCGCCGCCTCGGCGAGGCGCAGGGTCGGTTCCTGGCGGAACGTGAGGTCGCGCAGCGTGGTGTCCATCTCCATCAGCTCGAAGATGCCCTTGCGCCCGCGGTACCCGCTCTGCTCGCAGGCGTCGCATCCCACGGCACGATGCAACCGCACGCCGCCGGGAGCCTCGGTCACGCCCAGCGTCCGCAGTTCCGCGGTGCTGGCCTGGTATGGCTCCTTGCACTTCGGGCAGAGCACGCGCAGGAGGCGTTGCGCCATGACCGCCTGCACCGCGGCAGCCACCAGGAAGGGCTTCACGCCGATGTCCACCAGGCGCGTGATCGCCGATGGCGCGTCGTTGGTGTGCAGGGTCGAGAACACCAGGTGGCCGGTGAGCGCCGCCTGGACGGCGATCTCCGCGGTCTCGCGGTCACGGATCTCGCCCACCAGGATGATGTTCGGGGCCTGGCGCAGCATGGCGCGCAGGATCCGTGCGAAGCTCAGGCCGATGCCCGCCTTCACCTGGCACTGGTTGATGCCCGCGATGTCGAACTCGACCGGGTCCTCGGCCGTGATGATCTTCACGTCGGGCCGGTTGAGCTGGCGCAGCGCCGCGTAGAGCGTGGTGGTCTTGCCAGAGCCGGTCGGACCCGTGACCAGGAAGATCCCGTTGGGGCGTTTGAGGATCCGCTGGAAGCGGTCGTGATCCTCGCCCACGAAGCCCAGGTCCTCGAGCGAGAGCAGGTTGCGTTCCTTGTCGAGGAGACGCATCACGATGGTCTCGCCGTGGTTGCCGGGCAGCACGGAGGTGCGGATGTCGATCGCGCGGCCCTCGGCGCTGCGGAACTCGATGCGTCCGTCCTGGGGCTTGCGCTTCTCGGCGATGTCCATCGCCGCCATGATCTTGATGCGCGAGGTGAGCGGGCCGAGCAGGGCCTTGTCGAGGGAGGTCTTCTCACGCAGCACCCCGTCGATCCGGTAGCGCACACGGATCCGGCTCTCGAACGGCTCGACGTGGATGTCGCTGGCGCGCCCCGCGAGCGCCTCGTCCACCGTCTTCTGCACGAGCCGGATGATGGGTGCATCGGCGTCCTCGACGGCGCCGGGCTTGGCGGTCCCGGCCGCCGTCGCCGCCCGGCTCTCGCCGCCGCCGAGCGCCTTGCGGATCGCCTCCTTGAGGGCGCCGGGGGGCGCGAGCGCGCAGCGCACCTCCATGCCCGCCAGGAAGGAGAAGTGGTCCGCGACGTAGGTCTTGAGCGGGTCGTCGACGGCCACGTAGAGGCGTCCGTCCTTGATCAGGATCGGCAGCGCCTGGTTCTGCTGGATCTGGTCCTTGGGGACCTTGCCGAGCACTTCGGGGGCGATCTTGGCCTTCGCGGGGTTGGCGAACGGCATCCCGCTGGCCTTGGCGAGGGCGGTGTAGACCACCTCCTCGTCCGCGAGGCGCAGCGTGAGGATGGCGCGCTCGAGCGGGAGGCTCTTGCTGCGCGCCAGCTGGTTGGCCTGCTCGACCTGCTCGGGGCGCAGAGCCCCGGACTCGAGCAGCAGGGAGTCCAGGGTGGGTCTGCCGCTCAACGCACGAATCCGTTGAACATCAGCTCCTTGGTAGGAGCCGCCGGGTGGTTGAGCTGGATGACGACCTTGCCACGCACCACGGCGCGGGGCGCATCCGGGGACACGATCACCTCGACCCGGACCGCGTTCTTGACCGGCTGCTTGGTCTCCGGATCGACGAAGTCGGTGACCTTGGAGGTCCGCACGACGACGAACTCCGGCTTCACGCTGAGGTCCTTGACCTCGACGCTGGGGGCCTGCAGGTCGAAATCGTCGGTGGGCCACAGATGCACGGTCTGCGTGGCGCCGACGCCCTGCTTGATCGCACCCAGGCTGAAGAACCCGCTGGGGTTCATCTTCAGCGGGCCACGCACCAGCGCCGAGAAGCGCACGCTGACGCTCTTGTCCTTCACGTTGGTCTTGAAGCGGATCTCGCCGCCACCGGCGCGCTCGTCCACGCCCGGTCCATAGGTGGCGCTGACGACCCATGTGGCCTTGCCGTCCACCACCTGCTTCTCGTACCGCACCTCGCACTTGTCGGGCTTGCTCTCCAGCGCGGTGATGTCGAAGTTGGGTTGCAGGCCGGAGGTGATCCGGCAGGTGAACTCACGCTTGTCCTGCCAGCTCATCTCGTTGAGGTGGATGTCCGGCGGTTCCACGGTGAAGTACACGGCCCCCGTGGCACGCCAGCTCAGCTTCATCGCCGGCTCCTTCGGGTCCGTGGTCTGGAAGTCGAGGTGGGCATCCTTGCCGCCCTGGAACCCCTGCATCTTCATGTGCACCTCGACCGTGCCGGATTCCTCGGGACCCACGGTGGCGTAGAGCACGCGCTCGCGGTTCTCCGCGCCCTCCTTCGTGCGCCAGACCCGGTAGAGGCTGTTGGGAGCCGGGTCGGTGGTCAGCTCGTAGACCCGATCGCCGACCCGCAGCACCGCCTTGGAGCACTGGCAGCTGGCCAGGAAGTTGTTCAGCTTGTGCTCCTCCTTGCTCGGGTTGTGGAACGGGAACACCCCGATGGCCTCCTCCTCGTCGAAGTAGGTGCCGAGGTCCTTCCGGGTCTTGGGAAACCAGCTGTTGCCGCCCCCCTCGGTGAAGACCGGCTCCTGGGGCTTCAGCGTTTCGCGGACGACCTCCGTGCCCTGGATCGCCTGATGCGTCTCCACGGGCGGGGTCGGCGGAGGCGGCGGATTCTGGGCGGCGAGCAGCCCGGCGAATCCGGTCAGCGAGAGGAAAGCGTGGGACAACCGGTGGGTCGAACTC
Source organism: Planctomycetota bacterium (assembly GCA_020849665.1). Classification (GTDB taxonomy): domain Bacteria; phylum Planctomycetota; class UBA1135; order UBA1135; family UBA2386; genus JADLFX01. Next base: position 153,030 of record JADLFX010000050.1, read on the forward strand.
ATGGCGATCGCGGGTCGGTGCAGGGGATGCCGGGGGCCGGGGAATGGCGGAGGCCAACCCCCCTCGGTCGGACAGCGTGTGCACCAACGGTCGGTGGGAGTATAGCCTCCGGGAATGGTGGCTCCGAAACCCCGGCGGCAGGCCGCCGCCGCCCTCGCGATGGCCCTTTCCCTGCCACTCGGCGGCTGCTGCTCGCTGGCGCGCCTGCTCTGTGGCCCGGATCGCTCCCCCTGGGTGTCCGAGTCGTACCGCACCCCCGAGGAGGCCGTGGCGACCCTGTGCGAGACCGCCCGCCGGGACGATCCGGTCACGGCCTTCCGCGCCCTGAGCCCCCGCTACCGCAGCGAGCTCGGCGCCACCGGTTCCTTCGAGTTCGGGGTGATCTGGGAGCGGCTCAAGCGGCAGGTGCCCGGCCTGCACATGCTGGGCTATGCCGTCATCGAGTCGTCGCTGACGCTCCCGGATGGCCGGCGACGCTTCCTGCTGGAAACCTCGGGCCACCGCGTGGAGCTCATCGTGGCCCAGGTCGCGTCGTGGACGGTGATCCACGGCGCCTCGGGCGACCCTCCGCAGGAGGAGGGCCGCTACCTGAGCGGTCCGGACCGCCTGTGGGAGCGGATCGATGTGGGTCCCGGAGGCGAGCTCGTGGTCCGTATCCCCTGGGAGCCCACCACCATGGGGCCGGTCCAGCCGGACCAGATCCGACAGGTGACCCTCGGGCTCGAGTGGAAGGTCGACCAGGTCCGCGATCCCGAGGCGACGGGAGGCGGCGGAACCTAGCGGCGCCTGCGCAGCGCCCCGCAATGGCGCGCGCCGCGCAGGGGCCACTGGCCCGTGCGCGGCGCGTCGCGCTGCGAACCTGGGATCGGGTCAGCGGCGCTCGGCCACCTTCACGGCCGTGCCCTCGCTCCCGGAACGCTCCTGCTCCGCGAACCAGGTCTGGATCTCGGCCACGATGTTGCGGTCGCTGGCCGCAGCGTCCTCGGTCCCGCCCGCGTAGAAGGCGTCGTCCTCCAGCATCCGCTGGGCCACGTCGAGGCGCTTCTTCACCTCGGCGAGGACTTCCTTGGCCTTGCCCAGGTTGCTGTCGTCGAGGTCGAAGCGCCGCGAGCCCGCCGCCAGCGCATCCAGCTGGGCCTTCTGGGTCTTGAGGGTCGCGACCATGTCCTCGAGGCGCGACTTCTCGGCGCGCACCGCGTCGAGGCGCGTGCGGGCGGCGGACACCGCCTGGTTCTGGCGCTCGATGAGCGCCTTCTTGCCCTTCAGCAAGGCCTGGTTGTTCTTGTAGACCTCGAAGGTCCGCTCGAGGTCGATCTCGACCCGGCGCCGGGCGACGCCGTGGCTGGCGAGCACCAGGGCCGTGGTCTGCTCGCCACAGCCCGAGGGGCTCACGACCAGGCTGCTGGTGCGCAGCTTCTTCTCTGCCTTGCCGACCTCGTTCTCGAGGCGTTGGACGTCCTGTACCAGGTTCTCCAGCTCGACCTCGGCACGCGCGACGTCGCGCTTGCAGTTGTCGATCTCCGGCGAGATGGCCTGGATCAGCTCCTCGGCGCGCTTCAGTTCGAAGTCGACGGGGACCGAGCCGCGTACGCCGTCGCGGATCGACCCCGCCATGGTGCGGAAGTAGCTCGTGGCGTGCGGGCCGAACACGAAGAACGCGCCTCCGGCCGTGATCACGCCCGCGATGGCCACCCACTTGACGATCTTGAACATCTGTCGATCTCCGTTGCGTCGATTCCTGCGAGCCGACCTGGCTCGATGGGCGGCACTGCGGAGCGGGGCGGCGACTATTCGCCCGCGGCTACTTCTTCGCCTGGCGGAGCGCGCTCACCGTGGAGCGGAGCAGGCGGTCCTTGAGATCCTCGAGGTGGACCTTGCCCGCCTCCCGGTCGCGGGCCTGCATCTCCTCCACGGCGGCATTGCAGTACGGGCACTGGCTCTCCTGCAGGTGGAAGCGCAGGAACGCCTGGGCACCCTCGGGCAGCGCGTCGTCGAGGAAGGCGCGCAGGACGTTCGGATGCGGGCAGGACACCCGCTCCTCGCGCCACACCGCGCGCACCGTGAAGTCGAGTTCGTCTTCGGGTCCTGCCGGTGTCATCGTGCCCCAGGCTCCCAGAGTCCGCGGAAGAGCGAGTGGTTGGGGTCGTTCTGGCGCGCCAACCCGCGCAGCCTCTCGACCGCCCGGAACTTGATCCCGGCCACGGCCTTCTCGTCGCTGATCCCGAAGCGCCTGGCCGCGTCCTTGTTCCGGCCGCCGAGGACGAAGAGGTACTCCAGGACCTGGAGCTTCTGGAACTCGCCTTCCTGCCACAGCTCGCCCACGAACTCCTTCAGGATCTTGCCGAGCACCGCCCGGCGCCTGCCCAGGTTCTCCTTCTCCACCACGTCATGCGAGGGTGCGCAGGCTCCCGAGTCCTGCAGGTTCTCGATCCAGATCCCGCTGCGGTCGCCATCCTCGTCGGCCTTGGCAGGCAGGAGGGTGATCCGGTGGCGCCGGAAGTGGTCGATCACCCGGTTCCGCGCGATGCCGAACAGGAACTGCTCGAGGGTGTAGTTCGGGTCGAAGGTGCCGATCCCCTTCACCGCGCCCAGGAACACCTCCTGCGTGAGGTCTTCGGCAGTCTCCCGCGTGCCGACGTACCGCTTGACGAAGAAGTAGATGCGGCGGAAGTACTCGTCCTGGAGCCGGGTCCAGGCGGCCTCGTCCATCGCCTGCAGCCTCGCGATCTCGTGCCCCGGGGGATGCGTCATCGACGTTCGATCCTAACCGGCCGGGAGATCGCGTTGGCAGTCGTCAACGCGCCTGGTAGACGGGCACGGGCTCCGAACGGCTCTCGGCCGGGACCGCGACCCCGCTCGAGGTCACGAACGACAGCGCCGCCACCAGGAGGAGCAGCAGGAGCAGGGCGACCACCACGAACCCGGTGAAGCGGAACGCGAATCCGAGGATCTTGAACGGCAGCTGGATCAGGAAGGCGATGAGCTTGCCGAGCACGGTGCTGACCGCCCGCAGCGGGGCGAGCAGCAGGAACACGCCCACCTCGAAGAGTCGGAACACCAGGTGCACGAGCGCCCCGATGGGACCGCGTGCCTGGGCGCCGGCGTCGGCCTGCCAGGGCAGCCCGTAGGGGCTGCCCTCGGCCCGAGGGCCGCTCCCCGCGGCGGCTGGTGCCGCTGCTGCCGCCGGTGCCTGCCCGCGGGCCGGCGCCGGGCGTGGCTCCAAAGCGCGCGCCGAGACCGCGGCCGGGATGACCAGGCTCTCCCCGAGCGAGGCGGGCGCCTGCAGCGCGCGCAGCAGCTCCGCCACGCTCGGGAAGCGATCCTCGGGGCGCTTCGCCAGGCAGCGCTCGATCACCCTGCGGTCGGAATCGGGGAGGTGGGCCGGGAAGCGCGGCGCCTCGGTCTCGTGCTTGCGGAGCACCTCCCACTCGGAGTCGCCCTTGAACGGCACGTCGCCGGTGAGGCACTCGTAGAGGATCACGCCCAGCGAGTAGATGTCGCTGCGATGGTCGCCGCGGCGCTGCAGCATCTCCGGGGCCATGTAGTAGGGCGTGCCGCGCCCGAAGGAGAGGGAGTTGCGGGACTCCGTCACCAGCTTGGAGAGCCCGTAGTCGCCGACCCTGGCGATGTCGCCCTTGAGGAAGATGTTGGCGGGCTTCAGGTCGAAGTGCACCAGCGAGTGCTCGTGCAGCGCGTGCACGCCGCGCGCCGCCTGCAGGAAGATGCGCAGCGCCTCCTCCCGGCTCATCGCCCCGGATTCGAGCCGCTTCTTCAGCGTCTCCTCGCCGGCGTAGTTCATCAGGATGAACGGGATGCCGTCGATCTCGCCCTTGTCCTCGATCGAGACCAGATTGGGGTGGTCGATCTGCGCGAAGAAGCGCACGGCCTCCAGTTCGCGCAGGACCGCGTCCCGGACCACCTCGTCGTCGACCTTCAGGAACTTGATGGCGTAGTCCTTGCCGATCGACTCCTTGCGGGCCTTGTAGACCATCCCGAACACGCCGCCGCCGAGCTTGTTGACGATCTCGTAGCCTGGCACGTAGCCCGGCTTGCGGTAGTTGCGGTAGAAGGCCTCCCAATCGATCCGCGGACTGGGGGTCGGTCCAGCAGGCTGCTGCATGGGGGGCGGCATGGTATCCGAGGGGTTCAGGAGAGGAGGAGTAGGGTGGGCGCCACGAGGCCGACCGCGCCACCGAGGAGCCGGAGCCGGCCTGTCATGTAGCCGCGCGTGAGGCGGTCGAACCAGCCGACGCCGACCAGGAGCACCCCCCACAGGGCCACGATGCACGCGCACTTGGCCAGGAACTCCTTGGTCTCGGTGCGCGCGTCGCGCGCGATCGAGCGCCGCAGGTCGGCGCCCGCACCTTCGACGGGAGCGATCCAGAGCGTGGTCTGGTAGCTGGGGCCGAAGCCGTGGTCGCGGATCCGGTCCTGCCGGTCGAGGATCCGCAGCGTGTCGTCGCGGCTGGCGCGCGCGGCCGCGCGCTCGAGGACCCGGTCCCGGACGAAGCTCGGCAGCCAGCGCGGCGCCACCTCGGACAGGACCCGCCCCGCCTCCTCCCGTTGCCGGACGGTGAGGGCCTCCCGGGCGACGCGCAGCGCGGCGTCCAGCGCCGCAGGCTCGGTCAGCTCGATCGTGCCCACCACCGCGACCGCCTCCCGCGGCAGGGGCTGCCGGGCCTGGGGGTCGTCCTGGGTGGTGAGTGCGAGCAGCAAGGCGAGACCCAGCATGGTGATTTCTCCGGGAAGGCTGGGTGGCCACTACGGGGCAGGCGCCGGTTATTGCCCCTCGCCCCCATCCCTGACGCCCGCGTCAGCGCGGGGTCCAGGGGAGCAGGACGAAGGCCACCTTCCCGCACCGCACCCAGGCCCCAGGCGTGACCGGGTGCTCGCCCTGGAAGGGCCGGCCATCCATCTCCCCGGCGCCCTCGTGCCGCACGCGGACCTGGCCATCCTTGGTCGCGTAGAGCTCCACGTCGGTGCTGCTCCCCGGGACCCGCACATGCGCGTCCTGCGCCGGCCCGATGAGGATCCGCCCGTCCCTGCCCCGGTCCTTGAAGAGCAGGAGCTTGTCGGTTCCTCCCACCTGGAACCCCCCGTGGATGCGGATCGCCGCGGTCAGGGAGCGCTGGCTCGGCATCGAGTAGGTCAGCTCCAGGGTCTGGCCGAGGCGGATCCTGTCGCCGGACTGGAGCACCCGCTCGGTGCACGCCACCCCCCCCACCCGGACCTCCCCCCGCTCGGCAACCACCTTGTCCTGCATCCCGCCATGGAACGAGAGCGAGCGGACGATCCGGGCGTGCCTTCCGGCGAGATTGGCCAGGATCGGCACGTCGCTGAGCGCCTCGCGCAGGTTGCCGAAGGTGATCGAGTCCCCGCGCAGGACCAGGTACTCCCCTCCCTCGTCGACACGCAGGAGGAACGCACCCTCCAGGCCCTGGGCACGAGCCAGGTTCTGCTTCAAGTCGAAGATCCTCGTACGGAACAGGGCCTCGGTGGGTGGCATCGCGGCGAGCCGCCGCTGCGCCCCCGCGAAGTCCATCTTGCCCGCCAGGGCCTCGACGTGGCGCAGCTGTTCTTCGCGGGCCCGCGCGGCTCGCACGGCCTCCTCGAGCTTGCGGACCTCGGCCTGGTCCAGGGCCGTGCCGCGGGCCTCGTCCAGGGCCGCTTCGGCCGCGGGCAGGTCGCGCGCCTCGATGGCAGCGAGGCCCCGCGCCGCCACCGCGCGGGCGCGCTCCTCCCGTCCCTCGAGCCCGCCCTGCACCGTGAGGATCCGGGACGCGACCGACTCGTGCAGGACCTTGAGCAGGCCCAGGACCTCCAGCCAGCCACGGGCCGCCCCCACCTGGCCGGCGGCCTCCAGGCCGCGCACGCGGGCGAACATCAGGTCGGCGAGCGCGAGGCCTCGGGCATCCAGGCGGTCCTCGGTGAGCAGCCGCGCACGCAGCGCCACGAACTCCTCCGCGAGGCCGGCGAGTCCCTGGACTCGGCCCGACTCGGTCCCCGCCCGCAGCGCCTCCAGCACCTCCAGGCCGCGCACCTCCGCTTCGAGCGCCGCACGCAGGCTGGACAGCTCGGGGTGGTCGCTCTGGACCTTGGCCAGCTGATCCAGGCGCAGGAGGCAGTGCCGCACGCCGTCGAGGGAGGCCGAGTCCCGTCCGTGCATGGCGCGCCGGATCTGGTCGATGCCGCGGGCCACGCCATCGCCGTGCATCTGGATCTCCTTGAGGAGCAGGCGCGCCTCCTCACCCGCGGTGCCGGGTACGGCGAGCGGCATCGCCAGGCGAAGCGCCTCGCGCAGGCGACCCTCGCGCAGCATGGAGCGCGCTTCCACCAGCCTCTGCTCCCGCTCCATCCAGCCCAGCGAGAGCTGGTCCAGCTCGGCCTTCACGACCTCATGGCGCGGCCAGGCCTCCAGGAGCGGCACGAGGAGTTCCCTGGCCTCCCGCAACCGCCCCTCGGCGGCGTGGGCCCGGGCCGCGGCCAGCGCCTGATCGCACTGCTTCTGCGCGCGTTCGGCATCCTCGGCCAGGGCCGCGACGGCGGGCTGCCGCAGCATCCCTCCCGCTGCGCGCAGGGCTTCCGCCGCCGCATGGAAGGACCCCGTGGCGCGTAGCTCGAGTCCGCGGCCCAGATCCGCCAGCCCCTCGATCGCGGAGTGCAGCTCGGGGTGGGTGCGCCACGGTTCGGCCAGGCCGCCGGCCTCCTTGACGGCCCGCTCCAGATCGCCGGCCTCCACCAGTTCCCGAAGGCGCGCGGCGAGAGCGGCCGCGACCCTGCCCTCGGCGTGCACGAAGCGGGCACCCTGGCCGATCTCGGGCAGCTGCGCCCGTTCCCGCGCCAGGATCGCCATCGCCTCACCGATGCCGCCGCGCGCGAGCTGGTCATCGACCTCGCCCGCCGCGCTCGCGGCGCACGCGGCCACCACCTTGGCCAGGAGGTCGGCCTCGACGGGCAGGAGCCGGTCCAGCGTGCGCGCCCGGAACAAGGCCTCCCGCGCGTCGCGCGGCCGGCCGTCCTGGAGCGCCGCGGCGACACCGCGCAGCGCCTCGCGCGCATCGACCCGGCGCCGCTCGACCAGCCGCCGCACCACGCCCGCCTCGGCCGCGGAGGTGGGCGCAGCCGCGTGGCACAGGCGTTCCGCCTCGCCGAGCTCGCCCTTCTCCACGGCACGGCGCGCCTCCTGCAGGAGGTCGCGTGCCTCGGCGAGCTTGCGTTCCGCCTCGTCGCCGCGGGCCGCGATCTCGCGGCGCAGGCTGGCCGCACCATCGAACTCCCGGCTCACGCCCAGGACCTGGTCCACGTCGCGCATCGCGTCCTGGAGCGAACCCAGTTCGGCACGCCGCCGCGCACGGTCCAGCAGCCCGCGCAGAGCCGCAGACTGGATCGTCTCGGTCTCGCGATGCCCCCGCATGAGGGGGTCCTGGCAGAGCTGCAGCACGCGCTCGAAGCGGCCTGCCTTCAGGGCGTTGCGGGCCTCTGTGAACCTGAGGAAGCGATCGAACATGCGCGAACTCGTCGGTGACGCCAGCGCCGCCAGCACTGCGGCTGGGGATCCAGGGCCGGGCGGCGTTGCGACCGTGGCCAGAGAGTATTCCGTACCCCGGAGTCCGCACACCCGGCGCGGGGATCAACCCACCGGCCGGCCCAGGTCTGCCTCGGCGTGATCCAGGAGGGCGTTGCGGTCCGGGATCGCCGGATCGGGCACGGTCGCCACTCCGTAGCGCGGGCGGATCCGCACCTTGGCGGTGAACTCGCGCACGGCCAGCTCCGCCCGCATGCGCTCGGCCAGCACGCGGGCGCCGTCCTGCGGCGTGCCGGGCAGCAGGAACAGGAACGTGGTGGGCGAGAACCGGGCCAGGACGTCGATGTCGCGGCACTCGTTGAGGAACACCGAGGCCACTTCCGCCAGGAACGTGGCGCGCGCCGGACCCGGCGCCGGCAGGGCCGATTCCGCGAGACCGACGTCGAGCAGGACCAGGGACAGGGGCTGGTGGAAGCGCTGCGCCCGCTTGAACTCCTCGTCCAGCTTGAAGCTGGCGAACGCCGCGCCGAAGAGCCCGGTCTCCGGATCGGTGAGGCTGGCGAGCGCCCACTCGTGGCGCTCGGCGGCAAGGAGGCGGCGCAGGGCCGACTCGCTGCGCCCCGCGTCCTTGCCCAACTCGCGCCCGAAGCGCTCCAGGAGGCTGTCCAGCGAGGGCCGCGTACGCCCCTCGCCGCGCAGCGCGTGCCACGCGGCCGGGTCGAGGGGCACGCCGGCCGCGTCCACCTCCAGGCACTCGTCGGCCAGGGCGGCCCGGGCCAAGTCACGCGCATGCACGTCGCCGGCGTGGATCACCAGGATCACGCGCACGCCGCGGTCGTCCTTCCAGGTGCGGCAGGCAGGGAAGGCGTTGCCCCCGGGCAGAGTGCTCGCCACGCCTTCGGCGAAGGTCGAGAGCACCACGAGGTCGCCCGCGACCGGACGGCCGGGAAGCGCGGTCCTGGGTTCCTGACCGCTCGCGTCGCGCAGCTGGCGCAGGAGCTGAGGGGCCAGACCCAGGCCGTACACGGTGCCCGGCGCGGAGGGCTGCCTGGCGGACGCGCTCACGGTGCGGGAACCTTCGCCGCGACGTCGTCCGGGAACTCGTAGTTGGCGTACACCTGCTGCACGTCGTCGTTGTCCTCGAGCGCGTCCAGGAGTTCGAGCACCTTCTTGGCCACCGCGACATCGGTGACCTGCACCTTGTTCTTGGGCACGTACGCCACCTCGGCCGCACCCAACGGGACCTTGCGCGCCTCGAGCGCGGCCTTGAGCTCCATGAACCGGGCCGGCTCGCCCCGGATCTCGAACGCCCCGTCGTCCGCGATCAGGTCCTCGGCCCCGATCTCCAGCGTGGTCTCCAGCAGCCGGTCCTCGGTCCAACCGCTCTCCGCGGTCACCAGGAACACGGCCTTGCGCTCGAACATCCACGCGACGGCCCCGGTGGCGCCGAGGTTGCCGCCGTACTCGGCGAAGAGATTGCGCACCTCGGGCGCGGTGCGATGCCGGTTGTCGGTCAGCGCCTCCAGCATGACCGCGACGCCGCCGGGCCCGTACCCCTCGTAGAGGACTTCCTCGAAGGCGCCGGCCTCGGACTCACCGGTGCCCTTCTTGATGGCACGTTCGATGTTGTCCTTCGGCATGCTGACCACGCGCGCCTTCTCCATGGCCAGGCGCAGCTTGGGATTGCCGTCCGGGTCGCCGCCACCCTGCTTGGCGGCCACGGTGATCATCCGCGCCAGCTTCGAGAAGATCTTGGCGCGTTTGCGATCCACCGCCGCCTTGCGGTACATGATGTTCGCGGCGTGGGAATGGCCAGCCATGGGTTCGCGTGCGCTCCTGTGCGGGGTCGGGCCCTGGATCGGGCCGTGGTCGTCGATGACAAAGCTCTACCAGGCCGCGGCCCGGACGCTCCACATTATGCCGGCCCGGCACACGGGCCGGTGCAGCGCACGCGTCGTGTGTGCCGCGGCTCGCACCGGCGACCGCAGCACGCCACCGCCCCTGGGGGAAGCCGCCGGCACGGGTCTGCGGCGGCGCGGCGAGGACCGCTCAGCGCTTGGAGAACTGCGTGGCGCGGCGGGCCTTGTGCAGGCCGTACTTCTTGCGCTCGACCTTGCGCGAGTCGCGAGTGAGCAAGCCGTTCTGGCGCAGCGCCGGCTCGTAGTTCGGGTTGTCGGTCTTGAGGGCGCGCGCGACTCCCAGGCACACCGCACCCGCCTGCCCGGCCTGACCGCCGCCGGCCACGCTCACCCACACGTCGTAGGACTTCGTGCTCTCGGTGACCGTGAGGGGCTTGGACGCCAGCTCGCGCGTCTGGTACGTCGTGAAGAACTGGTCGAAGGGCTTCCCGTTCACCAGGAACTGGCCGGACCCCGACTTCACCCGGACCCTGGCCACCGAGGTCTTGCGGCGGCCGGTTCCCCACACGAACGGATTGTTCACCACGGCAGGACGTTCCTCACTTCTCCAGTTCCAGCGCCGTCGGCTTCTGGGCGGCGTGCGGATGATCCGCGCCCCCGTACACCTTCAGGCGGCTGAGCATCGCCCGGCCGATGCGGTTCTTCGGCAGCATGCGGCGCACGGCGTTCTTGACCAGCGCCTCGGGCGTGCGCTCGATCATCCGCTCCAGGGTCCGGTCCTTGAGGCCACCAGGGTAGCCCGTGTACGTCCGGTAGACCTTGCCCTCGCGCTTGTTGCCGGTGACGACCAGGTTCGAGGCATTCACCACGATCACCCCGTCGCCGACGTTCACGTGCGGCGTGTAGATCGGCTTGTGCTTGCCCATCAGGACCGTGGCGATCTGGGTGCACATGCGCCCCAAGGGGATCTTGGCGGCGTCGACCACGTGCCAGGTCGTCATCGCCTTGGCGTGGTCCTCGTGAGTGGCAAGAGTGGTCTTGGTCATGGCCGCCTGAGCTCGGCAAGGCCGCCGGGAAGGCTCGCGCGGGCTCCCGGGGCGCAGAAAAGAGGGCGGGAGGATAGCCCCCCTCCCCTCCCTGTCAAGAGCGCCGAAGCCCTACTCCAAGGTCCGGATGTGCATCACGTTGGTCATGCCCATCCGGCGCGTCGCGCCCACGATCAGCACCACCCGATCCCCGCGCCTGGCCAGGCCCTGCTCCAGGAGCACCCGTTCCGCCTCCAGCGTCATCTCGTGGCTGGTCCTGGAGCGCCGCGAACGGATCGGCCGCATCCCCCAGGACAGGGTCAGCCGCTGCACGGTCCGCTGGAACGGCGTGAACGCGATCATGCGCGTGGCCGGGCGCTCCGCCGCCAGGATCTCGGCGCTGGTACCCCGCTCGGTGAACACCGCGATCAGCCTGGCCCCCGACTCCATCGCGGCGTAGGCCGCCGCGCGGATGGTCGCCGCCGTGACGCTGGTGTTCCGGCCCGTGATCCGACGGCGCCGCAGGGACTCGCTGCGCGAGAAGATGTCCTCCTCGGCGCGGCGGATGATCTGCTCCATCACCCGCACGGCCTGGAACGGGTACTTCCCCGACGCGGTCTCCGCCGAGAGCATCACGGCGGACGTCCCGTCGTAGATGGCGTTGGCGACGTCGGAGGCCTCGGCCCGGGTCGGCCGCGGGTTGGTGACCATCGACTCCAGCATCTGGGTGGCGGTGATCACCGGTTTGCAGGCCTCGATCGCCATGCGGATGATCCGCTTCTGCAGGATCGGCACGGCTTCGGGACCGAGTTCCACGCCCATGTCGCCGCGCGCCACCATCAGGCCGTCGGCCTCGGCCAGGATCGCCGGCAGCACCTTGACCGCCTCGGGTCGCTCGATCTTCGCGATCACCTGCGCATCCGATCCGGCGCGCCGGATCTCGGCCTTGAGCCTGCGGATGTCGTCGGCGCTGCGCACGAACGAGAGCGCGATGAAGTCCGCGCCCACGCCAAGCACCACGCGCAGGTCGGCGAGGTCCTTGGCCGAGAGGCTGGTCACCGAGAGCTTCGAGCCGGGCAGGTTGATGCCCTTGTACTGCTTGAGCAGCCCGCCATAGACCACGGTGGTGTGGACGTCCCGCCCCACGACGCGGGTGACCTTCACCTCCAGATTGCCGTCGTCGAGGAGGATGCGCTCCCGCGGACGCACGTCCCGCGGCAGCTGGACGTAGCTGCACCCGACCCGCACCGGCTCGCCTTCGGGTGCGGCCTGGCCGACCAGGCCGGGCTCGGTGCCGAGGACGAGGGTCTGGCCGCGCTTCAGCCAGATCGGCTCCGCATCCCGGAGCGGGCCGACGCGGATCTTGGGGCCCTGCAGGTCGACCAGGATCCCCACCGCGCGGTGGATCCGCCGCGCGACGCGCCGGATGGCGCCGATGTCGCGCACCAGTTGGCGATGGTCGCTGTGCGCCGCGTTGAGGCGGAACACGTCCACCCCGTGGCGGATCAGGGTCTCGATGTTCGCGTCGCCGCGCGACGCGGGCCCCAGCGTGGCCACGATCTTGGTGCGATTGAGCGGTGTCATGGGCGCGCCCGGGCGTTCCGCCGGGCTGCGCATGATGCCTGGAGTCCACCGCGCCACCAAGCACGCGGCGGAGCGCCGGCCCGATCCGGCTCAGAAGGCGCCGCGGTTCTCGGTGAACCACTCGCGCCAGCGGCGCTGCTGCGCGGCCCGCTCCTCGCGTGACCCGTTGGCGTCGAACGGCAGCGACGCCCCGGTCAGGGTCTTGAGCGAGGCATACGCCATGTCGCGCACCAGCGCCTCGGGGTCGGCGAGCGCGGTCACCAGCGCGTCCACCGAACTCGCGTGGCGGAATGCCGGCAGGCCTTCCAGGGTGCGGCGCCGCACGAACGGGTCCGAGTCCTTGACCATGCCCAGCAGGGCCTCGCGCGCCAACTGGTTCTTGGACTTGACCAGCGCGTCGACCGCCTCGTAGCGCACGTTCGGATCGGCGTCCTTCAGGCGCGTGACCTGATGCGCCAGCTCCGGCGGCAACCCAGGCGGTGCCGCCTCGGCGGGCAGCGCCGGCGGACGCTCACGCAGGGCCGACTCCTCCGGGGCCGCTGGCGCACGCGGCGCGGCCCGGATCGCCGCCACGTCGCTCGCGAGCTGGCCGACCTGCTCGCGGATCCTGGCCTGCTGCTGGTTGCTCAGCAGCTGGCCCTCCGCCAGGTCCTGCAGGGCTTTCAGCAGATCCTGCGCCTGCGCACGGCTCGACTGCTCGACCAGCCGGACCCGCTGGTCCCCGTCGGCGCGGAGCTTCTCGAGGCCGGCCATGCGGGTGGCGACGCCGGCGACCTCCTCCCGGCTGGCCAGGGGCGCCAGGCGCCCCTCGAACTCGCGCAGGCGCGCCTCCATGGCCGCCGTGGCCCCCGCGACGTTCGCCACGCCCAGACGCGTGGCCTCCGCTTCCTCGGCGCCGCGCCAGTCCAGGAACAGCGTCGCGCCGGCCAGCGCCACCAGGGCGAGGCCGGCGCCCAGGAGCCCGAAGCCGCCGCGGCCCTTGTCCCGGAACTCCTCGCGGAGCGGATCCAGGCAGCACGCCCCCAGTACCTTGCCGGACACGCGGCGCGCACGCCCGGTGTCGAGGTCGCGCTGTGCGACCGAGGCGTTGCAGAGATCGCAGAAGTACAGCTCGAGGTTCTCTTCCATGTCTTGCCGCCCCGCGACGCGGGACCGGCAACACCATAGTCCCAGGCCGGGGGCCGGCTACCGCTGGCTCAGAGCTGGTCCAGCATGTCGAGCTTCTCCCAGGGGAACTCGTCGCGGCCGAAGTGCCCGTAGGACGCGGTCTTCAGGAAGATCGGGCGCTTGAGCTGGAAGTGCTCGACGATCGCGCCCGGGCGCAGCTTGGCGGCGAACTTGTCGCGCACCAGCTGCATGAGGTCCTCGTCGGCCTGCTTGCCGGTGCCGAACGTGTCCACGCGGATGCTCACCGGCTCGGCGATGCCGATCGCATAGGCCACCTGGACCTCGCAGCGGTCGGCGAGGCCCGCCGCGACGATGTGCTTGGCCACCCAGCGCGCCGCGTAGGCGGCGGAACGGTCCACCTTGCTGGGGTCCTTGCCGGAGAACGCGCCGCCGCCGTGACGGCCCATCCCGCCATAGGTGTCCACGATGATCTTGCGGCCGGTGAGCCCGGCGTCCGCCTTCGGGCCGCCCTCGACGAAGCGCCCGGTCGGGTTGAGGAACCACCGGGTCTTCTTGTCGATCATCCCCTTGGGCAGGACCTTCTCGGCGGCGCTGCGCAGCGCCTCGTGCAGTTCGGTCTTCTTCACCTCGGGACGGTGCTGGTGCGAGATGACCACCGTGTGGATGCGCTTGGGATGGTGGTGCTCGTCGTATTCGACGGTGAGCTGCGACTTCGCGTCGGGGCGCAGGAACTTGACCTTGCCGGTCTTCCGCTGCCGCGACAGCTCCTCGAGGACGCGGTGCGCGTAGTGGATCGGGAACGGCATCAGCGAGGGCGTCTCCCGGCACGCGTAGCCGAACATCATCCCCTGGTCGCCCGCGCCCTGTTCCTTGCTCTTCGAGGTCGTCGCATCCACGCCCATCGCGATGTCCGGCGACTGGGTGCCGATCGCCGTGAGCACGGCGCAGGAGTTGTGGTCGAACCCGATCTCGGGGTCGTCGTAGCCGATCTTCTGGATCACGCTGCGCGCGACCGACTGATAGTCGACCTTGGCCCTCGTGGTGATCTCGCCGGTGATCACCACCAGGCCGCGCGAGGTCAGGGTCTCGCAGGCGACGCGGGATTCGGGGTCCTGCTCGAAGATGGCATCCAGCACGCCGTCGGAGATCTGGTCGCAGACCTTGTCGGGGTGGCCTTCGCTGACGGATTCGCTGGTGAAGAGGCGCGGCTCGGTGGCCATTGAGATTCCTTTCCGGGTGGGTTCGCCGGCCGCGATGGATCGATGCGGCCCGCAGAGCGGCGCGAGACTCTAGCGACGCCCCCCCACCCCCTCCAGCCAAGTTCGGGAGCCGTGAGGGGTGCGCGGAGGATCGTCCGGGGATGCCGGGGCCTCGCGAGCACGAGGATCGGCCAAGGCGGACCGGCGGCCCGTCTTGCGGGCGGCGCACCTCCGTGGAGCCGCGTCGATGCCACGGGGCTGCCGGGCTCGGAACGAGTCGGCCCTGGGGTCGGGAGGGTGCCTCTGCCCGCTCGTCGCGCCGGCTGGGGCCCGCGGCACGGGCGGCGACAGGAAACCGCGGCCGGTTCCGGGACTAGGAAATGACGCTCACGGGCGCGACACTCCCGATCGCACCTGGGGGACCCTGCCACCGGCACTCACCACCAAACACCACATGCGTGCCTCGGCGATGCGG
>JADLFX010000051.1 GCA_020849665.1 Planctomycetota bacterium
CCTCGAACCCGAAGGAGGATCTGCTTCGTGCCGCCCAGACCGGCGACCGCGGGGCGTTCGACCGCCTGATGGCGGACGAGGCTTCCGCGCTCAAGGACTTGCTGCGTAGGAACTTGGCCAGCGCCGGGCTCCCGACCGCCGGGGTCGAGGACGCCTATCAGGATGTCTGCCTCCGGGCGCTGGGTGCGCTGCCGACCTGCGCCTTCGTCCACTACCGAGCGTTCCAGGTGTGGCTGCAGATCATCGCGCGCAACCGGGCACGGAGCCTGGGGCGGGCCCGGCGGCGCGCCGGTCAGGGACGCGAGTCGGAGCCGGCGGACGCAGCCAGCCTTGGCCACCGCCGGCGCTCTTCCGAGGCCCGGGCGTTCGAATTCCGGACGGCTTGTGGGTGCCGGTTGCTACAAGCGGCGAGGCCGGACGGTGCCAGAGAAACGTCGCCGTCACGACGAAAGCCCCATGGATGGAGGAACGAACATGGTCGATGCAGAGCAGCTCGCCGAGTGGGTGTGGGGGCTGTGGAACGATCCCCGCGCACCACGCGATCCGGAAGGGTGGACACAAGCGCTCAACGAGCGGCTGACCAAGGAGGCGCGGCAGCGTGGTCTGGAGGAGTGGTGGTCCGGGTCCGATCGGGAGCGAGTGGAGTTCCTCGTGGATCACTGCTGGGCAAAGCCCTGGAAGGGGATGGGAACCTACGCGGGGTTGGAGCTGGCCGCGGAGGTTGAGTTCGCGGGCACACGTGAGCAGATCGAGCACGACCTGATCAAGCTCGCGGACGTGCGCGCTCACTCGCGGCTCTTCGTGGGCAGCCTCGGGCCGTGGTCCCAGGACGAGGCTGCGGCGATCGCGGACGCGGCAGCAACCATGATGCGCCTCCATGATCTCGCGGCTGGCGAATGGATGGTCCTTGCCCTTGGGCCGAAGGGGAAGCAGGAGGACACGGAGGACATGCGGATCTGGAAGGTCACGCGCGACGGGAAGCAGCAGCTCCGGCCGTAGTACGCGTGCGAGTCAGTTCCCGTTCAGCCCGAACGCCCGCGTCCCCAGCATCTTCTTGTAGAGCCCCTCGATCTCCTGGACCTGGGTCGGAGTCATCGTCCGAGGCAGAGTGCGGAGGATCGAGAACCGGAACCTCCGGTACCCCTCGGGATCCCGGTCGAGCATGGCTCGAAGCAGCTTGTTCCCGCCGTGCAAGGTGGCGGCGTAGCTCTTCCAGCGCCCCAGGAGCCCTTCCTCGCCCCAGGCGGCGCCCACGTACTGGTTCCCCGATCCCTCGTCCAGGATGAGGTAGATCCCGGCCACGGCGGAGAGTGCGCTGTGCCAGGACGGGTTGGCCTCGGGGTGTTCGATGATCTCGGCCAGCTGGGAGAAGCTCAGGAACACGTCGTCGTAGCCCGGGAAGTCGATGCCGCGACCCGGCACGCGGATCTCGACCACGGCCTTCGGCTTGTCCGGGTTGAGCCACTGCACCCACGAGCGTGTGCTCGCTCCCCAGTCGATCACCAGCCGGCCCTCCAGGTCGCGGAGCACCTCGACCGCGCGCAGGTCGTAGCGGTAGCGGCACGGTTCCATCTCTGGGTAGGGGAACCCCTGCGGGTAGGGGCTTGGGTTCTCGGCGACGCCCTCGACCCGGGTGCAGCGGAGGAACCTGCTGCGTGCTCCCTGTTCGCCCAGGAAGCTGAGCACGTAGTCGCAGTCGTCGAATACTGGGCGGTTCTGGCGGGCCTCGAACTCCGGGAGGAAGCCGGACTCGACGATGAGGCGGATGTCGTACTTCGGGTCGGCGTGGCGGGCGAGCTTCACGCGCGCCTGCAGGATGGAGCTGTCGTAGAGGCTGAGGATCCCGGCGAGGTCGAGGGTGGCGGTGGCGTTCATGGCGGTGCACCTTCGATCGGCCTGCAGTCCGGGCGCCTTGAGGGCTGGCCCCCGGTGGCGGGTCCGGAGGCGCGACACAACCACCTCGATGTGGGCCTGACGGCGACTCGCCTCAGGCAGATGTCGTGGCGTCCAGGGGGAGCGCCGTGAACCCGCCGACCCCAGTCCGGTGTGTGCAGTCTGCGCGGCAGGGAGCTTCTCTTGGCAGGTGCCCCGTGATCCAGCCGGGGGCGCGGAGTTTCTCCGCAAGTTGGGCGCTCACAGCGGCGATCAGGTGCTGCACGTCGCGCCTGGCCCGGGGGCAGAGGTTCCACATCCCGACCATGCTTGGACGACGCCGATCAGCCAGGGCCCACGCAAGCGTACGCCCATCCTGGTCCTCGCGCGGTTACGGGCGACCGCGGTCGCGGGGTTCCGGCGGACGGTGGGTCGCCTTGGTCGTCGGCGCTGGCGTCTGTAGATGTCCAATCCGGTGGTGGGGGCGGATGGCCAGTCCGAACGCCCTGGGCGTGAGGGGCGCAGCCTTGCTCAGGGCTGGCGGCACCCGGGAGGCGGGCGCACACTTCGCGTGCCTGAACTGGAGGAGTACCCATGCACATCCCGAAGCCCGTCGTGGCCGTAGCCCTTCTCGTCTTCGCCGCCCTCGCTGTCGCCTTCCGTCCCCAGGACAAGCCCACGCTGGACTACGGCGCGGGCGCTGGCTGGGCCGGGCCGCACCCATCTCAGCTCGTGCACCTGCACCGAGAGTTCCTTCAGAACGGCCAGCAGGAACTCATCAGCTGGTTCCAGCGCGTGCCAGGGAATGGGCTGGTGATCAAGCGGGTGATGATCGAGGGCATCGAACTGCCGCACTTCGAGATCCTGCAGGATGGCGTGCTGGTCGCCCGCAAGCTCCCGGAGAGTCTTGAGCTGCCGATTCCGATTCGTGGAGGGACTCGCCTGGACCTCCGGTTCAAGGTCTCCAACTGGCTCGGGAATCCGGGGCGCATCGACGTGTTCGGCTACGTGTGGTAGCCGAAGGGTGTCGGGCACGCGGAGGGCGAGGTGATCAGCTGCCCCAGAGGATCTTCACACCGCCTGGCCTGCGGCGCCCCACGCGCGGGCCTCCACGGGTACCGAGTGGAGGTGGTTCCGCAAGGCAAGCCCGAACGAAGGGAGCCGGGCGTCGGCACCCCAACTCCGCTGGACACGTGGACCGCAGCGATCCACGGACTCCTCGCAGAGAGGGACCGGCCGCGCAGGGCCGTCGTCCACACGACTGAGGTCGCACGGGAGGCGCTGTGGAGAAACGCCAGACCAGGATCGGCCGCGTCCATCGCCGGAAGTTGCGCACGACGGATCGGCACTGAGCCCATCCAGCCACCAGGCTCGCCGTCCGTGGCGTCCCCTGCGGCCACCGGCAAGAGCCGGGCCGAGGGGACGGCGGCCCTCGGCTGGCGCTCCCCTCCGCCGCAGTGCCACTACGGCAGTACGGCAAACACTGGCAGTTCAACCCTTCATCAAAGGGCCGCGACTCCAGACCGTTCGATTCTCAGACACCGTGGAACTTCTCCTTAGAGCCCGGTGAGGCAACCATCCAGGTACCGAACGGGCAAGGTTCCCACTCGGCAACGCCCTGACGTCCTCAGCTTCGGCCGCGATTGGGACCGTTATCCGAATCGTGCAGGCCGGCGGCCGCGGCCACGCGGCAACAGGCATACATGGAATCCTCTGCGTCGGCGCATCGCGGCGAGCCTTCCCGCGACTTCGCAAGAATCTCCTAGCGAGGTGTTGCGCTAGGCCCAAGGCCGCGCTACTGGAACATGAACCAGACTCTCTGCTGCCCAGCTGGAGCGAGAGGAGGATCACATCTTGCATACGTCCGTTCAAAGAGCTTCGGTTGAGGTTGACCAGCGCCGGGCGTTCTCCAGGTGCTTCCGCCTTGGCCGCCAAGCCTGGAGCCCCTGCGTCCCAGGTTCGAACCACTCCGGATGTCCAGGACACACGGGTAGTCACCTGGCAGTTGCTGCTTCCGCCCACAGGTTCACCAAGGCTGGCGGGCGATCCGCGGTCTGCAAACCTCGGTGCCGTCCGCACCGGACTCGACTAGGCCCTCAAGACCGACGGAACTCGCGGGTAGCTTCCGCCAATGCAACGGTCCCCTCAGACCGATGCCATTCCCGTTCTGGCAATCGGCCGCCGGTTCGGTCTCGACCCAGTCCCTGACGCACCGAGGATCCCCTTCCGATGGCGCACAGCTTGGCTCGACTTGCAACAGCACTCCTGGTCCTCGGGAACTTCGTGCCCGGCCAAGGAGGAGGACAGCCACGCCTTCTTGGCACGGGAGGGCCCGGATCCGAAGGTGTGTGCGACCAGCCCACCGAGCAGATGGGGGCCGGCGGGTCGAGGGGACGCGCGTTTGCATCGACTACCCCTAAGGGGCCGGGGTTCTCGGTGGCGCGATCATCGGCGTCAACGGGAGGTGATGGCAGTGCTCGCCCACAAACACCCGGTCCAGCAGGCCCCAGCGTCCCTGGTCCCAGCGGCCCAGGTGGGCTCAATGACGCGGGCGCCACAGTCGTCGGTACGGGCGAACTCTTCTATCACCTCCCGATCTTCACGCCCCGGGGATTCGCCTCCACGCAACTTGACCTGGGATTCCTCTACCGCACCCACACGACTGCGACCGCAATGCCGGGGTTCCACAGCCACTGGCATTTCAACGGCGTCGATCGCGTCGTCCTGGCGATGACCGGCGAGGTGCCGACAGGCGTGACGTGGACCACCGGTTCCGGCAACGTGCTGGGTGGGACCGCAGTCGCTCCGAGTCCGAACACGACGCCTCCCGAGTACTGGCTGACCTTGCCGGGATACGCCTACTCCAAGTTCCGCTATGTCGCCGCCGCAACGCCAGTCCTGGAGCGCTACCGGCCCGACGGGTACGTGACCCGTTACGAAGCGGTCCCGGGCCTGACGAACACGTGGCGTCCAAAGACCTGGTTCGATCCGTACGACAACGCAACGACCTACGAGTGGGGGACCTCCGGCACGGCGGACGGACGTGTGGTCCGGATCGTCGGCCCGCGCGGAGTGGGCATCGGATTCACCTGGAATCAGGATGGCAGCGTCGGGGTCCGCTACTTCCAGCTGCAGGGCCAGACCGAGACCGTGTTCACCGAGCTCAGCTGGCTGTTCCAACTCGACGGTCTCGGCCGGATGACCTGGCTTCGAGGTCCTGCCACCGACTACGTGAAGGTCCCGGGTAGTGGGGTCCTACACGATCTGTCGCAGGTCTACTCCAAGCCCAAGGGTGTGCTGTTCACCTACGGGACGAACAGCCTCGCAACGACGATCGAGGAGTTCCGTGGCACGGTTGGAGGTGGTGACTTCGAATCCTGCCTGGCGTTCAGCACGACCTACCACGCCTCGCAGGTCTACGGTCAGTACCGGGTCTGGACGCAGCAAGACCAGTGGGGCCAGACGCACACCTTCACCTACGAGGGCTCCGGCTCGACGCTCACCAAGACCATCTACACGAATCCTCTGCAGAACGTCTACGAGCTGAGCGTCGACGCCCAGGGGCGGATGACGCACCTGAAGGTGACGCCGCCTTCAGGACTCAAGCCGCGGGCCGCAGCCGGTGAGTCGGCGGGCGACGTGGAGCCCGCATCTTTGGAGTGGGCCTTCGAGTACGGAACGTGCCCCTGCTCCAAGGTCACAAAGGTCACCTATCCGAGCGGGGTCGTGCAGACCATGACCTACGACTCGGAGCATGGGCGGCTGCTGACCCTGACGGTCCCGAGCGCGGATCCTGCTGTGGCCACGGTCACGCACACGTGGA
This sequence comes from Planctomycetota bacterium, assembly GCA_020849665.1. GTDB lineage: Bacteria > Planctomycetota > UBA1135 > UBA1135 > UBA2386 > JADLFX01. The sequence continues at coordinate 5,696 of JADLFX010000051.1, forward strand.
CGTACACGAGCTTCCAGAGTGGGTCCTTGCCGGATGACTACAGCACGAACGTCACCGGAGTCGCAACCTGGAGTTACGCCTACAACCTCGTGTCACGTGGCCAGGGACTCTATGGGACCAAGCCCACGGAGTGGACCCTGCAGTCGTCGGCCATCACCAACCAGCAGGGCGCATCCACGGTCAGCGAGCGCGTCGTACTGGACAGTTATGGCCGGACGGACTATGTGGAGGACCCGCTCGACGCGGTCGTGTCCTTTGACTACGGGGATGGCGCTGGCGACGCGGGGCTGCTCCACACGATCACCAGGGACCCAGGTGGCAGCAGCACGCAGCTCGTGACTTCGCTCGTGAGCGACGTGCTCGGACGGATCACGTCGGTCTCGGTCGGTCCCAGCGGCGGTGCGGCCACGACGACGTTGGTGACCGATCCCTTCGGCCGGCCGACCGAGGAGACCACCTCCCCCGGTGCAGGCAACGGCCCGGCCCTCAAGCGCAAGCACTACCGGGACGCCTGGGACAATCTCGCGGTCACGCTGTTCGAGAACAAAGACCGCAACGGCGCAGCGCCCACGTACGACGACGGGAGCGGTGGCGGCCGGCAGTGGATACGGCACGAGTGGCAGTACGTCGTGGACCGGCTGTACGACAGCTTCATCGATCGGCGGTCGCTGGCCGACGGTGAGGATCTGGCCAACCCGATCACGGGCGCCAACCCGTGGCTGGTCCACTACTCCTTTGACTACCGTGGGGACGGGCAGCTGTACGAGGCGACGCTACCCAACGGCTCGGTCCACCGCTACGAGGTAGACGGGTATGGCACTCTGTATCGGATCCGCGCCGATATCAACGGGCTGAATCAGGAGGCGGAACGCTACTTCTTCGACCAGGATCTGGTACTGAAGAAAATCAAGCGCAAGGTCGCGGATCCGACGAGCGGGCAGACGGTGGACACCGAGACCGTGTTCGCCCGCAACACGGTCAACAGCAAGCCCGGCTACCTCTACAAGGTCACGGACCCGACCGGCGTTTCTGCCGAGGTGGCCTACTCGCCGGTCGGATGGGTGCTAAATTCCTGGGTGAAGAATCCGACGGGGACGGCTCGGTCGCGGAGCGAGTCCGTGCATGACGAGCTGGGCCGGGTCCGACTTGCACAGCAGTTCAAGCTGGATTCCGGAGGCAGCCAGGTCGGTTCGCCGTTGGTGACGACCTTCGTCTACAACGCGCGCTCCCAGATCCTCAGCGTCCAGGACGACGCCGGGCGCAAGAGTTCGCGCGAGTACGACGCTGTCGGCCGCCTGAAGAAGGTGGTCGACAACCTGTCAACGGACCCGAACGCATGCAACGAGGTCGAGCTCAGCTACTTCAGCCAGCGGGACTTCGTGGAGCAGATGACGGCGCGGCTGGTGGAAGGGAGCGGACGGCGCACCTTCGTGCAGGCGTTCACTCGCGACCTTCTCGGGCAGGCCAAGGAGGTGCGCGATCTGGGCGAGAATGGCACCCAGACGGCCCACACGATCAAGTACTGGTACAACAGCCTGGGGATGCTCACACACAGCGAGGACACGGAACAGCGGGGAATGGTCGCCCTGTTCGACGCCGACGGCCGCTGGGTGGAGCAGGTACTGCGTGAGAGCCTCTCCCAGGCCGGGCAGAAGGTACGCCTGACGTCCACCTATGACGACCTTCCGGTCAACGGGCGGATGCGGGTCCGGCGCTTCGACGGCAACGGGTTCGAGTCGCGGACCGAGTACGACGCGCTGTACCGCCCGGTGATGATCTACCGTCCTGGAGCCGACTACACCACCAGCACGACCGGTCCGCACAAGACCAAGATCGAGTACGACGTCGGTTCGCGGGCCTGGAAGTACACGGATGGCAACGGCAGTGTGATTGAGCAGAAGTACGACCTTGCCAGCCGGCTAGTGAAGCGAGTCGCGTCCGCAGGCGCTGGGGTATCCACCCTGGCAACGCAGGAGGACTTCGCCTATGACGACGTGGGCCGTCTCTTCGGCCAGGGGACGACGGCTGGCGTGAACCATGACTACCCGATCGCTTCGACGTCCTACGAGAGGGATGGGCTGGGCAGGGTCGCGGCCGAGCACTTCCGCTACACGGGTGTTGACGTGAACCGCCTGGTGACCGTTCGCAGTGGATACGGCTACGGGAGTTCCCAGGAGGACCCCGGCTTCCGTCGAAGCCTCAAGTATCAGCGTGCCGACGGAGCAGGAGGATGGACGACTGACCTCGACCTGTCGATGGTCCCGGACACCGCGGGGCGCCTGAGTGAAGTCAAGGTCGAGGCCCCGAGTGGTGAGCGGACGCTCGCCACCTACGGCTACGGAGTTCGAGGGGTCAAGGAGCGGTCGCTCTTCTACCAGCTCCAGCAGACCTCCACCTACAAGCAGGTGACGACGTCCACGTTCGACGCGTACCGACGGCTGGCGACGCTTGGCGACTCCCTGTTCGACGGGTCGACAGCGATCGGCACGCTTTCGAGCTTCACGTTCACCTGGAGCAATGCCGGCGACCTGCTCAAGGAGGCCTACACCAAGCGCGACGGCACTGCAGGAGACCGCTTCGACTACGACCCGTTCCACCGGCTGAAGGGTGTGAAGTACGGCGTGAGCACGAACGGCATGGGGCAGAACTACGCGGCTGCCGACTTCGCCCGCGAGGTCGCCTACTCCCTGGATCCGGGCAACAACCGGAGCTCGGTGACCGAGACGCTCTGGGGGCAGTCGGGAACGCAGACGCAGTACACCCTGACCGGATCGCCCGCGAACAGCCCCCGGTACGCACAGGTGGGGAGCGCGAACTACCAGTACGACAACGAAGGCAACCTGACCTTCGACGGGACGTTCTACTTCGTCTACGACTTCAAGAACAGGCTCTCGGAGGTGTGGATCGCCGCCGAGGGCGAGTCCCAGAGCCTCTCGCTGGATCAGAAGGTGCAGCGCAAGGCGATGCTGCGGCGACGGCCCACCGAGGGCGCGCTGGGCAGAGCTCGGACCAACGCGATCCAGGCGCTGGGTGGCGACCTCCTTCAGGTTGCGAAAAGTGCGAGCGCCCGGAGCAAGGTGGCGACGACCTCCGCGGCCCTGGAGACCAGCGATCCGCTGACCAGCTCGTCAAACAGTAGCAGCGCGAGCCTTCAGCTCGTTGCCCTCTATGGGTACGACACATTCAACCGGCGGGTTCTCAGGCAGGTGTTTGGCAGCACCATCTGGGACCTGCGCTACGCCTACGACGGCTGGCAGGAGACCCAAGAGCTTGTACCTGTGTCAACCGTGCCGACGCCAATCCGGTCGTTCGTTTGGGGGGTGCGACTGGACGAGCTGCTGGTCTACCGGCGCCACGACCCCGGTGGGCCCGTCGACTACTACGCGGCTCAAGGACGTAACGATAGTGTGGTCCGGTTGACGACACAGACCGGCACCGTCGTCGAAAGCGTGGAGTACGACAGTTACGGCAAGGCGTCTGTGTACGCGGGAGCGAACGCGGCAGCACTAACATCCAGTGTAGGCAATCCATTCTTGTATAACGGAAAGCGACTTGATGAAGAGACATCACTGCTCTACTTCAGAAACCGGTACTACTCTCCGGCTATTGGAAGATTCCTATCCATTGACACTAGGGGTGAATGGTATGACAATGCAAGCCTCGGATGTGGGTACGCCGCGTGTGGCAACGATCCACTAACAATGGTGGACTACATGGGCAATGAAGCCGAGCCGTGGTATGCGCAACTCTGGCGTGCAATTCGAGACAAAGTGGATAAGCTGCTTGGCAAGCTGGAGCAGAAACTGCAGGAAACGATTGAGAAGGCGAAGAAGAAGGTCCGCTCGGAAGCTGGAAAGCAGCTGCCGGATCTCCCCGGTAGAGAAGATGGGCTGACACCTGCTAGCTTTCCTAGCGACTTGCTGAAGGTCCCAAAGAAGTTAGACCAAAGCAAGATCGTCGGCTTCGATTACGCTACGAAGCGTGAGATCCTGGAGAGCGAAGTATCAGCCTGGGCGCTAGATTGCGGCAAGATCATCGGAGCGCGGATGCTGTGTAACGCGACCCTCTGGCGACCACTTGACGATCCCTGGGATAGGAAAGCGGATGACAAGGCAATCAGCATTACTTCTAGACTCAAACAGATCATTGATGCAGATCTGCAAGAACCAAGAGCTGGGCTGAAATATGAGGCGCGCATTCGAGCTGAGAACGGTTCGTTCTCGATGGATGCAGAGTCGACAGTCTCTGTGCTTGGAATACTCAGGGACGGAGACTTAAACCCAGGATGGAAAGTGCGGGTCGCGCTAGCGCGTGAATACCGAAGCGGTTGGTTCTTCTCTTGCGAGTTCTCAAAGGATAGTAGTGGCAACCTTTTTGCCGGACTCGGGGGAGGAATAACGTTTTAATCATGAGCAAGTACCGAATGATCGCAGTTTGGACTTGCGTGGGCTTGTCGATGGTACTGGCCTGCAAGAGCGTTATTTGTGAGCGTAACCGCAGCGTAACAAATGGCGTAGTGGATGTAAGACGTCTCGAGTTTGTTGCACCGAGGGCAGGAGGATCGTCCGTTATCCTAGAGTCGGGTCCTAACGCTGTGCTGGCAGTACTCGCGCGGAGGCAGGGTGGTGCCAATGAGGTCGTTAGGATCGGGAAAGATACCTGTGTGATCACGACGGGCTTTGAGAGGAAGGGTCAGGGGTTCGGGATTAGTCGCAATCCAAAGACAGGAAGCGTTGCTTTGTCTATTCGGCACCGTGAGGATGACCGTGCAAACATCCTAATAGTAGGCCAGCATAATAGCGCTCTTGTGATCACAGCCGGCAATGGCAAAGGCTTCCACTGGTCTCCAGGAGCGCGCAGGGGTAACGATCTCGAGCTTCGGTATGGCGAGTTGCATAGCATAGCTATGAAGTGCAGCGAAGAGGACGCTGTAATAGAAGGAAAGGCTCGCCTAACAGACTCTGCGGTGACGGCTTCCTACGAGGTTGGTCTGCGAGCGAACCATGGTATTGGTCTTAATGCTCAGATTGAGGATGCCACCCTTCCTGCGCTCGTAGGGAGCAAAGTTGGAATCGTGTATAGACGGGACCAAGGTGTGCTGACAGTGTTTGGCGAGTCCATGTTGGGCGCACGCTTCGACCTTATGCGTGCAAGGGCAGCTAATCAATTGTTGATGAGGTATGCCGGAGGTGCAAGCATACACGCCGTCGCAAGTGAAGACAGCGCATTCATTGGCTGGGATAATGAGCCTGGTGGCGATACAGAGAAGCAGGCTGTAATAGCTGATAAAGGAAGGCTTTTGTGGAATGCATCGACAATAGGTGGGCAGCTGGTGGCTGCCGCGCTAGATGCCGTTGGACATGTTGCGGTGGAGCTGCGAGGCACTGGTGGACGACCTAGGTCTCGTGCCTTACTTCCCGATACGAAAGGTAAGTAAAGATGAAAAGAGCGGAAATCGCAGTGGTGGGAGGAGTGCTTGGGGCTTCCCTGTTTTGTCTTGGAATCGAATGCGCTCAAGAGCGCACACCGGGCGACTTGCGGGTCAGTCGACTCGTCCTCAATGGACCAGGTGATATTGCAAGAATGTGCATCCGAATGTCGGAGGATGGAAGCGACCTTGTAGTCGTGCCGATCTCGGAAAGCGGTGTTGAGGGACGGCCAGTAGCCACCGTATCGACCAAGGGAGGCTTGCGTTTGAGCGATGAGAATGGGCGTGCGTGGTTCGAGGTACGCAGTGGTGAGAGTTCGACTACAATGAGACTTGGTGGTGGTGCGGAGTACGGCGCGGAATTCGTGTGCAATGAAAAGTCTGCCTCGATGCAGATTGGAGGTGCTGATGGCGCATCCGCCTTCATCGAAGCCGACGATCAAAGAGGTCGTGTTGCATTTGGTGTGCGTGGCAGTGCGGGAAGCGTTGAGACCATGGTCGACAAGGAGTTGGGGCATGGCGTCATCATACGAGACGCGGCGCGTAGGACGAGGGGGTTTATCGGTGCAAGTGGGGGAGAGACTACGTCGGTTGGTGTAACCATGCAACAGTACGCTGACAAGAGCAGCAAGTCGCCTAATGCTGTTGTAACATTGACGGCTGATAGATCTGGGACGGCAAGATGTGCGGTTGGCGGTGCTACTGAGAGGGATGTTGAGCTAAGCGCAGGTGCCGATGCCAGTGCAGTTGTGACGAATGGCAAGGATGGTGGGGTGTCGCTCAGGGCCAGGGCAGATAGAAGCGAGATCATTGTTGATGGGCCTGGAAGTAGTGGGTGGAGAGGTGAGTGGACGCTGACAGATCGAATCATGAAGCTGGTCGGAAGACGGAAGGATGGTAAGTGGAGTGCCTTTGAGATGGTGTTTGACGACGTCTTGCGAGTCATATTTAGAGCCATGGATGGTCGGAAGAATGAGATACTGTGGCCTGACAAGTAGCGGTGCAGCGAAGGTGTGTTGTGTCCGACCTGTCATAGTATAGGGCGCAAGCTACTTCCCTTGAGACAACCCCTATGCCACGCTTCGTTACCTTCCTTCCAAAGCTTCACTGCTTGGAAGCTTGATACACCCGATCTGAATCGGTGGCTTTCCCCTGTCCCCCTTCCCGAGAATCCCCCGATCGGTAGCCGGGAAACGACTATCGAAACCCGCGGCCTTCCCATCCCTGACCTTCTGGTCAGGAAGGTAGAGTCCGATGACGGTCGACGACGAAGTCCTCAGGATGGGCGGTGCCCATGCGCGCTCTGGGCTCCTGGGTCCTCTCCGTCAGGGTGCGGTGCAGCATTGGGCCCTTGGCCCGGGGGCAGGGAGCGACAGCTCGCTGTTCGACCGAAGGTCGGCACCAGGGAGTCCTACCCGAGTTCTGAAGAGGGTTCGCCTCGACCGGTCGCAGCCCTCTTCGGAAGAGAGTGTTTGTCCGGATAATCCGGCCAACAGTGTGGCCGCCAGGGACCTCGGAACAGATGGTGCATACCAGGTGGTTACACGGGAAGGACCTCCATCGAGGTGCCGCCCTACCTCCTGGAGCGCGCGGCGGCGGCCTGCGATGGCCGGCGCGGCCCGCTGCTCTTGCTCTTCATCGGGTGCCTCCGACTTGTGCCTGCTGAGGAAGCCCGGGGCGTCGCCGCAGGCACCCAGCGCGCGGCTCGACCCGTCGGCCGAACCGTTGCCCGGTCCTCTACAGCAGTCGAGGACGGATAGCCTGCCTACTGGGCGTCGACGTGTTCTGCACCGGACCAGCGAGCGATCACCTTCCGGTGGTAGCGAAGGAACTCCGTCGCCACCTCGTGGACAGTTTGCGTGACTAGCCGGTCGAGCAGCCCGTCGACGTGAGTAGAGTGCAGACTCAGGTCATCCAGCACGACGAAACCACCCCGATCGAACAGCGCGTGATGCGTCGGACAGAGGCAGATCACGTTCCTGGTGTCGTCCGGTCCTTCGTGAACCGCGCCAAGAGGCCGGATGTGAGCGCCCTCGGCAACCGGGCCCTTCGGGCTGTCGAACCGCTCGCCGCAGGCCTGACAGCGATGGCCGTGTACCTCCTTCACCCACCGCGTCACCGCCGAGTCGCGAACCACCCTGTAGGTCGTCTGGCTGGCGCGACCGGGGTTCGCGTTTGCGACCGGCGGCGGCCCACTGGGTAGCGTAGGTGCAGCCTCCTCCCCGGCAGGAGCGGTGTCTCCCCAAAGGTCCAGGTAGGACCGCTGCAGGTCATCCGATCTGAGCACCTCCCGCGACGGATCATAGAACTCCGACCACACCTCCTCGTCAACGGCACCGCCAGCGTCCAGGCCCTTGCGCTCGTCGCGCGGGTCGAGGGCCCGGAAGTTCATCAGCTTGTTGTAGACACCGGCCACGGCGCGGCCGATTCGCAGTGCAACCTCCGCGACCGGCGAACCGTCGGACGAAGACACCTCGCGCTGGTAGCTTGCGTCGTATGCCCATAGAGCGGCGATGCACTCGGGGCGCGTCCAGTCCTTGCCCGTCCGTTCCCAGAGACCTTCCAGCCGGTCCAGGCAAGCTTGGCTGACCGCGTAGTTCGTGCCGGCTGCCTGCTTCACGATGAGCAGGTTCCGGCAGACGGGGTCGCTCTTGAGCCACTCGCGCTTCAGGACGCGGCGCTCGTTGGCCTGCTCGTCTACTTGGAGCCACACATGCCACCCGTCGGCGGGGGGAGCTTCGCCGCGCCACAGGTCGTGGCCAGCCGGATCTAGGGGCCCCTGCCACGGCTCGGAGTCGACCGTGCAGCGTGCGATGATGCCGGCCACCGACTTGTGGTGCTTGCCGGCGGACCGCCAAAGGAACACGCGATCCCCAACCCGGATCTCGTCCCGGTGTTGGTTCACCGCCCAACTGATGCGGGCGGGTTTCCTGGCCAGGTAGCCATCCAGATCGAACGTGTCCGGGTTGCCCTGGAAGATCCAGGTTCGAGAACTGCTCGCCGGACGTACTGTCCCGGGCTTCGGTTCGACCGTGTAGCCGCAGTCGCGGAGCACCGAGAAGCAGGTGGAGTTCTCGCCCCCTGAGAAGTCGTCGGGGACCAGCTGTTGGCCTAGCGCAAACTGCGCCGCAACTCCGAACACGGCCTTCGGGGCGTAGACCCTTCCCCGGGCGAGTAGGTCGTAGTCAGTCGATGGGCCGAAGGCATGGGTGATGCCCGCATCCAGCGCGTCCAGTGCCTGCTCGACATGCTCTCGACGGATCCGTCGGAGCACGATGCTGTGGACCCTGCCGTTGCGCTGCCGAGTCAGAATCACCATGAGTCCTCCGTCAGGAGCCGGATCATCGCCGGCGCCCGGCCGGTTCCCAGGGCAGCCACAAAAACTACCAAACTCAGCGCCTCCTACACGCCTCGGCCACCACCCGCTGCGACTCCGCGCGACTAGCTTCCTGAAGACTACTCAAGGCTGAATCCAGCGTTTCCGGCCCGCCGGCGTGGTTTCCTGCGCCGCGGCTGTCCCCCTGCCCGACTTGTTGGCCGTCCTGGGCGAGTAAACCCCTAGTGAAGTCACGCCGCCTTCCAACTCCTGGGGACGCCCCAGGAAGGAAGAGTCCGATGACGGGTTTCGAAGAGTCCGGTCGTGTGGTTCCGCCGGTGCCCGGTGCCGGGAGCCTGCCGCGGTTGTTCAGTGACGTTGAGGGGTCCGCCGCAGCAAGCGGATCCTGCGCCGGCGGTGTCGCCGCAATTGGCGCTAGGTCGCTTGGCATGTGCTTGGCGCGGTGTGGGTCATCGACGGCACCTGGTTGGATCAGGGCGTCCACGGATCGGGTCGCCGGGCCCTGATCGTCGTCGAGCTGCAGCGGCGGCAGGTGCTGGCGCTGCAGTCGGTGCCCGGGGAGCGGGCATCGGCGGTCCTTGCGCTCCTGGAGCGGCTCGTGCGC
>JADLFX010000052.1 GCA_020849665.1 Planctomycetota bacterium
CGGACCAGGGCCGGGCGCTGCTGCTCACCACGCACGACGTGCCGTTCGTGCGCGAGTGGACCGACCGGCTGCTGATCCTGGCCGCCGGGCAGGTGGTCGAGGCGGGACCCTCCGCAGCGGTGCTGGATGCGCCGGGGCATCCGGCGACGCGGGAGCTGCTGTCGTAGCCCTGCTACGCGCGCGTAACACGACCGTCGAGATTGCTCAGAGTCACTTCGGGCCGCCGTCGGGTGCGAGGCGGCGGAGGGCCGACTCGCGCTGCAGCAGGAGGAACGCGAGCCGTTGCGTGTCTTCGACGTGCTGCAAGGGCTCCGGCGCGGGCGAGCGCGCCGCCCGCTCGTAGAGGGCGGCGAGGGCGCGGGCGTGCTCCTGCACGGTGGGAGCGAGCGGCGGGATGGCCGCGCGCAGGGTCTCGAGCCGCGCCGGATCGTGCAGCAGCTCGCGCAGCGCGCTGGCCAGGGCCGCCTCGTCGCGCGGCGGCACGCGCACGGCGGCGCCGCCGCTGCGCGCGGACAGCGCGCCGAGGTCGGTCACCACGACGGGGAGGCGCAGCTCGAAGGCCTCGTCCAGGACGAACGCGAAGGTCTCGAAGCAGAGGAACGGGAAGATCGCCACGTGCAGCCCCGCGGCCGCGAGCTGCGGGTACTCGTAGCGGCCGTGGAAGCGCACCGGCAGCCCGGCGGCCGCATTGCGCAGCTCGGCTTCCAGCAGCGGCGTGTCGATCCGGCCGTAGAGATGCAGCTCGGCCGGACGTGGCAGCCCCTCCGCACACAGGCGGCGGAACGCCCCCACCAGCACCTGCGCCCCCTTGCGCTGGGTGAGGTTCCCCCAGTAGCCGAAGCGCAGCGGCTGGCCCGGCCCGGGCAGGGCCGCGGGTCGCGGCGGCGCCGTGCCGAAGCGGCGCGCGTAGCCGAGCGGCAGCACCGTGATGCGGTCGCGCGGGAACGGCAGCGCCTGGGCCACGAGATCGGCGGTCACGTCGGTGGCCGCGAGCACCGCACGCGCCCGGCTCAGCTCGGCCCGCGCGTTGGCCTGGAAGAGGCGGATGCCCTCGGCCACCTCGGCGTCGGGCTCGTGGCCAAGGATCGGCACGCACCTCAGGCAGCTCTCCACCGAGAGCGGCCGGAAGCATGCCTGCTCGTCGCGGCGCACGCGGAACACCCGCGGACACGATGCATAGAGGTCGTGGAGGGTCACGACCGCTGGCACGCCCTCCTGCGTGGCCACCTGCACCAGGTCCTGGCTCAGGCCGAGCCACTGGTGCACGTGCAGCAGCGCCGGCCGCTCGCGCCGCAGGAACGCGCGGAACGCCGCCTGGGCGTGCGGGTGCCACGCCTTCACGTGGTGGTGGTGGAACCACTCGTCGCGGTACAGCACCGCCGCGCGCCGCCCCGCGAACGAGCCCTCCTCCACCGTCACGCGTTCGCGGATCTCGTGCGCGCCGGCCAGCAGCTCCGGCTCCACGCCGTGACGCGGCTGCTCTGCGAAGAGCTCGCGCAGGTAGTGCTCCACGCCGCCCGAGCCGCGCTCGGGGTGCACGTGGGTCACGTGCAGGACCTTCACACGCCCTCCAGGCTGGTCACGTCGCCCTGCGCGCGCTCGAAGTCGGCCGGCGAACCGACGTCGTTCCAGTACTCCACGAGCGGGAAGCGGCACACCCTGCGCCCGGCCCGGATCTGCTCGTTGAGGAACGGCACCATCGGCAGCGGCTCGCCGCGCGGCACGAGGTCGAGAACCTGGGGCGCGAACGCGTAGATCCCCGCGTTCACGGGATAGCGCAGCACGGGCTTCTCCTCGATCTCCACGATCCGCTCGCCGTCGCGGTGCACGACCCCGTAGGGCAGCGCGGCCGGATAGAGATACGTCGCCACCGTGGCCAGCGCGCCGCGCAGCACGTGGCTGCGCGCCAGGGCGGCGAGGTTGGCGTTGGTGAGCACGTCCCCGTTCACCACCAGGAAGGGGACGTCCAGGCGCGGCACCAGCGCCAGCCCGGCGCCGGTGTCGAGCGGGCGGTCCTCGCACAGGTACTCGACGTCCACGCCGAAGCCCGACCCGTCGCCCAGGTACTCGCGGATCCGCTCCCCGAGGTAGTGCACCGACACGAACACCTTCTGCACGCCGTGACGCGCGAGCAGTTCGAGGATCCGGGCCAGCATCGGCCGGCCGCCCACCGCCAGCATGGGCTTCGGCGTGCGCTCGGTGAGCGGGCGCAGGCGTTGGCCGCGGCCGCCCGCCATCACGATCGCGGTGCGGATCGGCGCCACGCCCCGCAGCAGCACGCGCGGCGCCGGCGCCTCGGCGCCCGCCACCAGGACTCCCGGCCAGGACGGCTCGAGATCCAGGCTGCGCCGCGCCTCGGCCTCCGTGGCGGCCAGGAGCCCGCGCCGGGCCAGCGCCGCGATCGGAGTGGTCGCCGGCACGCCGTCCTGCCACGCCACGCGCAGGTCGTCCTCCAGCACCGCGCTGAAGCCGCGCTCCGCGCGCAACGCGAGCACCGGCTCGGGCCGGCGCACCGCGTGGGCCACGGCCTCGGCCAGCGGCAGGTCCGCGGCCAGCACGGCCTCGGGCGCGAGCGGGGCGAGGGAGAACGGCACGGCAGCGGTCACGGCGCGATCAGGAGAACTTGGGCGAAGGAGTGGCCAGATACTCGTCCAGGAACGCCTCGGTGGGGTTGTAGAGCATCACCCAGAAGTCCCGGTTGAAGAACTCCGGGTTCTCGGCGAAGCGCACCCGGAACGAGATCGCCACCTCGTCCCAGCAGATCTCGCCGTCCACCGCGCGCTGCAGGATCGAGGCCGGCAGCGTCATGCGCAGGTTCCAGGGCTGGCCGTCGCGGTACTCGGCCACGCGCAGCATCCCGGGTCCGTAGTCGAGCACCCAGCAGCCGCCGTTCGCGCCCGTGGCATGCATCACGATCCGCGCGCCGATCCGCGTGCAGAGCTCGGGGTGGCGCACGGCGATGCACTGGAAGTAGCGCGCGAAGTCCTCCGCCAGCGTCTCGCGCGCCGGCGGTTCTGCGGCGCGCAGGGCCCGCAGCCGCGGCTGCTCGGCCGAGGCCAGGGCACGGATCTGCTCCATCTTGCGGGTGAAGTCCGGCGCCGGGCGCGCGCGCACCAGCCCGCCGCGCAGGGTCCAGCGGTCGCCGGGATTCATCTGCACGCCCTGCACTTCCGGCGCCTGCGTGCGCAGGAGCGCCACGGCCTCGTCGGGCGTGTTGAGGTTGTTCTGCTCGGGCTCGTTCATCCAGAGCTGGTCCTCGGCCAGGAGGCAGAAGTTGCCCGCGAACGGCACCGCGCGCGGCGCGCCCAGCAGGCGGACCCGGTCGACGAAGCCCTGCAGGTGTCTGGCGCGCCGCCCCGCGCAGATCTTCGCCCGCTGCTCGCGCGTGTACTCGTAGCAGGTCGGGTAGTGGATCGCGCCCGAGAACGGCACGAACACCAGGTCGGGCCGGTGCCGTTCACCCACGCGCCGCAGCAGGTCGTCGCCCAGCTTGCAGTCGTTCATGTTGAAGACCGTGGTGCCGCCGCCGCGGACGACGATGGCGCTGTCCTCCCACACCAGGTCGCTGCGGTGCAGCACCACCGAGAGGTCCGGTCCCAGGCGCACCTCCTCGCCGAACGGCAGCACCTGCAGGTAGTGGAAGCCCTCTGCGCGCAACTTGCGCTCCAGCCCGCCCGACGTGAACCGGGCCACCAGGCAGCGCTGGTCGCGTGGCAGCTGGCGCAGCGTGGGCCGGTCGAAATGGTCGGGGTGGTCGTGGCTGCACCACACGTAGTCCACCGGCCCGAGGTCGGCGAGGCGCAGCGCGAGGGGAGGGTAGTGGTACCAGGCGTTGCAGTACGCCGGGTCCTCCAGCCAGGGGTCCATCAGCAGGCTGGTGGCACCGCTGCGCACCAGGATGCACGCGTGGCCGAGGTAGGTGATCTCCATGGATCGCTCGTCCCACAGTATCGGCGCGGCCGCCCGGCGCACGACGCTGTCGCGGTCCGCGACACGGCGGCGCCCGGCGTCGCGTCCCGCGGCGAGCCGCGCGCGTGGCCGCGCTGGCATGGCGGGGACGCGGCCCCGCGGCGGAACCGGGCAAGTCGCCCCCGATCCCGAGCCGATGACCGTGCCGGAGGGAAGCGGGAACGGGATGAGCACGGCCACCACATCCGATCTGCAGGCCACCTGCGAGACGCTGCGCGCCCGCATCCGGCAGGTGGTCGCGATCGAGTCGGAGACCGTGGACCTCCTGCTCACCGCCCTTCTGGCCCACGGCCACGTCCTGATCGAGGGCATCCCGGGCATCGGCAAGACCCTGCTGGCCCGCACGCTCGGGCGCTGCCTCAGCCTCGAGTTCCGGCGCATCCAGTTCACCAACGATCTGATGCCCTCGGACATCGTGGGCACGACGGTGTGGCGCCAGGACCGCGGCCGCTTCGTGTTCGTGCGCGGCCCGCTCTTCGCCAACGTGGTGCTGGCCGACGAGATCAACCGCACGGGCCCGCGCACCCTTTCCTGCCTGCTGGAGGCGATGGAGCAGGGCCGCGTGTCGGTGGAGGGCCGCACCCTGGAGCTGGGCCAGCCGTTCCTGGTCCTGGCCACGCGCAATCCGATCGAGTTCCACGGCACGCATCCGGTGCCCGAAGCCGCGCTCGACCGCTTCCTGCTGCGCGTCGAGCTGGGCTACCCGGCGCCCGAACGGGAACTCGCGCTCTACCTGGGACAGGACCCCGAGCAGGACCTGGCCCGCACCGAGCCGCTGCTCAGCCGCGAGCAGGTGCAGGAGCTGTGCGGAATGGTGGCCACGGTGCAGGTGCGCGAGCCGGTGGCGCGGTACGCACAGCGCGTGGTGACCGCCACGCGCGAGCATCCGGGCATCGCGCTCGGGGCCAGCCCGCGCGCCGGCATGATGTGGCTGCGCGCCGCGCGCGCCCGGGCGCTCCTCGCCGGTCGCGCCTTCGTGCTGCCGGACGACCTGAAGGCCCTGACCCTGCCGGTGCTCGCGCATCGCGTGGTGCGCAACGGCGGCGGGAGCAGCGCCGAGTTCCTGCACGAGATCGTGGAGCAGACCAAGGTCGACCTCTGAGGGCGAAGCTGGTGCGGCGCCGCTTCCGGATCACGCTCTTCGGCTGGAAGGCCCTGGTGTTCGCCTCGGCCCTGGTCGCGGCGTTCCTCGTCGCGCCGTACACCAACCTGTTCTTCCTGTGGATCTGCTTCCTCGGCGCGTTCGCGCTGCTGGCCGCGGCCGCCACATGGCGCAACCTCGGCGGCGCGAGCGGCGAGGTGCTCCCGATCGTCCCCGTGCCCGCGGGCTCGCCGGTGCCCGTGCGCCTCGTCGTGCAGAGCCCGCGCCCGGCGGCGCAGTGGACCCTGCGCCTCGACGCGGCGGGCGGCCGGCACGCGGTCGCCACGCTGCCGAGGGTGCACGGCGCGACCGAGGCGACCGGCACGCTGCCGCCCCTGGCGCGCGGCGTGCACGCGGTGCACGGGGCGCGGATCGAGTCGCTGCACCCCTTCGGCCTGTTCCGGGTCTCGGTGCCCGTGCCCGCGCCCGCCGAGGTGGTGGTGCATCCCGCGCCGGCGGCGCTGCCCGAGGTGCGCACGCGCAGCGAGCTGCTGGCGGCGCTGGGCGGGGGCCGGGCCAGCAGCGAGGGCGAGGTGGCCGCGCTCCGCGAGTGGCGCACCGGCGACGCGGTGCGGGAGGTGCACTGGCGCGCGAGCGCGCGCCGCGACCGGCTGGTGGTGAAGGAGCGCGAGAGCGGCGCCCTGGCCGGCTTCGAGGTGGCGCTCGACCTGCGCCAGGAGCCGGCCGCACTCGAGGACGCGCTGGCGCTGGTCACGGCGCTCGTACTGCTGGCGCGCGACGGCAAGGAACCGTTCACCCTGCACGCCCAGGGCCATCAGGCCACGCACGGTCCGGGCCATGCGCCGTACGGCGCGGCGCTGCGCTTCCTGGCCGGGGCCGCGGCGCTGCCGGCCGGCGCCGCCCCGCCCCCGCCCGCCCCCACCACCGCCCTGCGCGTGCCCGCGGCGCGCGGAGGCACACCGTGAACCTGGACCGCCGGCTGCTGGGGATCCTGCAGGTCCTGGTCCTCCTGGACCTGCTCTTCGTGCAGCTCACCGGGGCGGTCAGCGCACAGTGGCTCGTGCCGCTCTACGCATTCACCCTGGCCACGCCGTGGCTGGCGCGCCACCAGGACCGGCCGCTCTACATCTGGGCCTGGAACCTGGCGGTGCTGGGCCTCTTCGGGCTGCTGGTGCAGAACGTGGCTCGCACCGCGATCACGTTGCTGCTCGAGCACGGGCTCGTGCTGGCCGCGCTCTGCCAGGTGCACCTGCTCAACAACCTGAACCGGCTGCGCAAGCCCGACCTGCTGTTCTTCAACGCGATCCTGATCGCGATCGTCACCTGCTTCTTCTCCCAGGACCTGGGCTACTTCGCCGCGTTCGTGGTGTTCGTGTACGTGCTGGTCCTGGCGGTGCGCGCCTGGACCTGGCAGCAGGACGGCATCCGCCCCGCGTGGCCCGCGCTGGTGGCCGAGGCCGCCCGTCACGGCACCGGCCTGCTCCTGCTCACCGCGGCGCTCTTCGTCCTCGTGCCACGCGACTTCGCGCGCGAGGGTCTGGTGGCCGATCCGCTGCGTCTTGCCGGGGCGCAGATCCTGCGGCCGGGCTTCCAGGAGGAGATCCAGCTCGGCCGGCGCGGCAGCACGCAGCTCGACGAGCGCGTGGTGGCGCGCCTGGAGCTGCTGCGCGGCGTGGCCAAGGACGTGCCGGCGCACTGGCGCGGGGCCAGCCTCGTGCTGCACGATCCGAACGGCTGGCGCAGCGAGCGTCCGGGGCGCGCGCGCCAGCGCCCCGCGCTCGATCCCGCATGGGCAGGCGCCGGCCCCGGCACCTTCGAGCGGCCGGGCGAGGCGGCCGCCTGGCTGCGCGTGCACCTGCAGGATCCGCTGGCCCAGAGGCTCTTCGTGCCGCATGCGGCCGTGGGGGTGAGGATCCTCCCGCCGGCCGATCCGATCGGCGTGGCGCCCCTCAAGGACGGCAACTTCCTCTGGTCGCGTGGCAGCGGCGGACCCGGCCCGCGCCAGATCCAGTACGAGGTCGCGGTGGCGCGCGACGCCGAGCCCGCGGCCGGCGTGCACGAGCAGGAACTCCCCGCGGAGCTCGCGCCCTACGTCCAGGTGGCCCCCGTGCCCTGGCTGCCCAGGGCGCGCCAGCTGCTGCGCGAGTGGCGCCGCGGCATCGGCCCCGACGCGGACCAGCACGTGCTGGTCGAACGCCTGCGCCAGCGCCTGCAGGCCACCCGGGCCTACCTGCTCCCGGGCGCCGCCGACGCCGCGCGCAACCTGGAGGAGTTCCTGTTCCAGCAGCGCGGCGGTCATTGCGAGTACTTCGCCACCGCGCTGGCCGTGCTCCTGCGCCTGGAGCGCGTGCCCTGCCGCGTCGTCACGGGCTACCTCGCCCAGGAGTGGGACCAGGGCCAGCACCTCCTGACGCTGCGCGCCAGGCACGCGCACGCCTGGGTCGAGGTGCACGATCCCACCCGCGGCTGGACCACCGTGGATCCGACGCCCTCGCAGGCCAACGCCGCGGCCGGGGACGGCAACCTGTGGCAGCGCGCCGCCGCCGGCCTCGAGAGCCTGTGGAGCACGCTCACCCGCTTCGACCGCCGCGCCCGCGAGGCATTCGTCGCGGCCGTGCTCGAATGGACCGGCCGTGCGGGGGCGGCGCTCCTGTCCCATCCCATGCACGTGCCCGCGCTCCTGGGCCTGCTCGCCGGCTGGCTGCTCCTGCGGCGGAACGCCCGCCGGCGCGGGATCCCGCCGGCGATCCTGGCGTGGCAATCCGCCCTGCGCCGCGCGGGCCTCGTGCAGCGGCCCGGCGAGACGCCGCGCGAGGTGCTCGCGCGCGCCGAGTCCGGCGGCGTCGCCGCGGAGCGCGTGGCGGCGCTGCGCACCGCCACGCAGGCACACGAGACGGCGCGGTACGCACCGGTGTCGCCCTAGCGCTCCCGCCCCGCCACCCCCGCGCGCCACGCCAGATACCGGCCCAGCATCCGCGTCGCGCGGTCCGCGCAGCGGAACACCGGCACGCCCGCGCTCTCCAGCCGTGCCGCGAACGCATCGTAGAGCGTTCCGCTGTCGACCACCGCCACCCACGGCTTCGTCGTGGAGCTCCACAGCGCCGCCAGCCGCGCCGCGACGCCGTCCGCGCGCGACAGGTCGTCGGGCAGGGTGGCGAGCGCGGCGGTCAGCGGCACGCACCCGACCACGCCCGCGTGCACGCCCGGATCGTCGAGCAGCGCGGCGACGGCGTCGGTGAACGGCGCGTCGCCGGCGATCGGGGTCAGGTCGAGGGGATGGTTCACGTCCACGAACCCGTCCAGGCGCCCGGCGGCGAAGACGTCGCGCAGGCGCCGCTGGGTGGCCGCCTGCAGGGTCGCGAGCCGCAACGGGCCGAGGCTGTCGGCGATGGCCACGCACTCGAAACCCGCGTTGGAGATCACGCCCAGGCCGAGGCCCCCCACCGGGCGGTGCGCCAGCGTCGCCGCGAGGCGCAGCAGGTCCTCGAACTCGTCGATCGACTCGGCGACCAGCGCACCCGCCTGGGTGAGCAGGGCGCGTGTCGCGGCCCAGTCGCCGGCCAGGGAGGCGGTGTGCGACGCCGACGCCGCGCTGCCTTCCCGGGTGCGGCCGGCGCGGTAGCAGACCAGCAGCCGGCCCTGCCGCGCCAGCGCGCGCGCCAGCCGCGCGCAGCGCAGCCCCTCCTGCGCCGGGAAGCCCTCGACGTAGCAGGCGATCGTCCGCAGCTCGTGGTCGCCGGCGAGCGTCTCGACCCAGTCGGCGACGGTCAGGTCGAGCTGGTTGCCCGCGGTGACCACGGTGCTCGGGTGCAGCCAGGGCAGCCGCGACAGGCGCGCGATCGCGAACGCGCCGCTCTGCGACACGATCGCCAGCGGCACGGGGGCGCCCGCTCCGAGCGGCAGCTTGCGGTGCGGGATGAAGAGCGTGTCGACCCTGCCGGCGTGCGAGCGCAACCCGAGGCAGTTGGGCCCGTTGACCACCGGTCCGGTCCACTCCGGGTCGGCGCGGACGCGCCGCAGCGTGGCCTGCAGCCGGGCGACCGTGTCCTCCGATCCCTGCCGCTCGCCGATGCCACTGGTCAGCAGCACGACGCCTTCGGCCCTGCGCGTGCCCACCACCTCCTCGAGCACGCCGGGCACGTCTGCCGCCGGCACCGCGACCACGAGCATGTCCACCGGCTCGCGCAGCGCGGCGAGGTCGGGCACGCAGGCCACGCCGTCGATGCTCGCCTCGCCCGGCTTGACCACGGTCAGCGCCGCGGGGTCGAACCCCGCGGCCAGCGTGTTGCGCAGCACGATGCGCCCGGGATTCTCGCCGCGCGCGCTCACGCCCAGGATCGCGATCCGGCGCGGGCGCAGCAGCCGTCCGGCACGCTGCAGCGGGCGCGGCGGGGCGGGCGCGGGCACGGGCGTGCCCAGGCGCACGAGCGCGTCGAGCGCCCAGGGCCTGCCGTCGACGAACGCGACCGGGTTGACCTCGATCTCGGCGAACGGCGAGGGCACCGCGGTGGCCGCGAAGGTGGCGGCGCGCAGCACGAGGGCCGCGACCTCCTGCAGGCTGGCGCGGCCACGCCGCCCGCGCAGCGCGCCCGTGGCGAGGCCGCCGAGCGCCCGTTCCCGCAGGTGGTGCTCGATCCCGGTCTGCACGGCCAGGGACGGGGCGAAGATCGCGGGCCGCTCGTCCGCCGTCATCGTCGTGGCGAGGGTCTCCGCGACGACCCCGCCCAGGCCGAGCGTGACCAGCGGGCCGAACTCGCGGCTCCAGCGCAGGCCGAGCAGCAGTTCACCGCCGGCCTCCGTGTCGTGCACGACGTGCTCCATGACCAGGAATCCGACGGCCCCGGCGCAGCGGCGCTGCATCGCCCGCAGCGCCTCGGCCACGGCCGCGGGCGCGCGCGGTACGATCGCGACGCCGCCGAGCTCGGTCTTGTGGGCGACGTCCCGCGCCAGCACCTTCACGACGACCCTCTCGCCCGGGAACGCAGTGAGGTCGAGCGGCGCGTCCGCGTGCGCCACGACCACGTGTCGCGGCAGCGCGAGCCCGAGTCCGGCGGCCACGCGCAACGCCTCGTGCTCGAGGAGCTGCGTGCGGCCCTCGGCCCGCGCGCTGGCCAGCAGGTCCGCGAACGGTGCCTCGCCGGCGGCCTCAGTCATGGACCGCCGCCGCTCCGCCGATCGCGGCCCGACCGGCGGCGAGCGCCTGGATCGCCGCCTCGCGTTCCGCCTCGGTCCAGCGCTCGCCACGCCTGCGCACGATGCCGCGCAGCTTGCCGCGCGTGAGCGGCAAGAGCGAGAACGCCGCCCCGGCGATGACGAGGTTCTCCGCGCGCGCCGAACCCGCGGCGACGGCGAGCTCGTGGGCATCGATCAGGATCGCCTCGGGGAAGCGCCGCAGCGCCGCGAGCACCTGCTCGATCGGCGGATAGTCGGGCACGTTCTCCACCGGGCGGATGGCCGTGACGATGCGGCCGCCGGGCGCGAGCCACGCGATGTTGCGCAGCGTCTCGACCGGTTCCAGGCCGACCAGCAGGTGGGCGCGGCCGCGCGGCACCTGCGGCGACTCGATCGGCTGGTCCGAGATGCGCAGATGCGCCTGCACGGCGCCGCCGCGCTGGCTCATGCCGTGCAGCTCGCCCTGCACCACGTGGAATCCGTCGGCGGCGGCGGCCTCGGCGAGCAGCCGGGCCACGGTCAGCACTCCCTGGCCGCCGACACCGGCGAGGACGACGTCAGCCTTCATGCTTCCTCCTCGCGCTCGCGGTCTGCACGCACTCGCGCCGCACGACGATCAGCGAGAGGCCCGGGTGCGCGACCTCCTTGCGGATCAGCGCGGCGAGCTCGGGCACCTTGCGCGGGTGGGCCTGGAACACGTGCACGTGGGCCGGGTCGGCGCCGAGGCCGAGCACGACCGGCAGCAGGCGCGAGTCCGGCAGCTCGGTCGGCTGGCCGCCGGTCATCGCCGTGGTCTCGTTGTCGAGGATCAGGACCGTCATGTCGGTGTCGTGCGCGATCGCGTCGACCAGCGGCGGGATGCCGCTGTGCAGGAACGTGCTGTCGCCGATCACGGCGATCGCCGGGCGCAGGCCGGCATCGGACGCGCCCTTGGCCATGCCGATCGAGGCGCCCATGCAGACGCACGAGTCGATCGCCTGGTACGGCGGCAGGGCGCCGAGCGTGTAGCAGCCGATGTCGCCGGTGACCGCGCCGATCCCCGTGTCCTGCATCACCTGCAGCATCGCGGCGTAGCTGTCGCGGTGCACGCAGCCGTCGCAGAGCCGCGGCGGCCGCGCCGGCAGCTGCAGCCCCGCCGCCTCGTGCAGCGGCAGCGCCGGCAGGCCGAGCGCGGCGCGCACGTTGACGACGTTGAGCTCGCCGGATGCCGGCAGGGCACCCGACTCGCGGCCGAGCACGCGGCAGGCCTCGGGCAGGAGCCCGCGCAGCGACCGTTCGACGAACGGATAGCCGTCCTCGAGCACGAGCACCTCGTCGAGGTCCGCCGCGAACGCGCGCACCAGCGCCTCGGGCAGGGGGTAGGTCGCGATGTGGAGGTGCGGCGGCGGCTCCCGCATCTCCGGCAGCACCTCGCCGAGGTAGCGGCGGCCGATGCCGGTCGTGAGCACGCCGCGCCGGCCGGCGCCGCCGGTGCGGCGGTTGTACGGCGACCGCTCGCTCGCGGCGCGCAGCTCGGGCTGCTCGGCGAGCAGGCCGTCGAAGAGCCGGCGGGCGTTGGCGGGCAGCAGCACCCAGTCCTGGCGCGGCCCGGCCTTGTGCAAGGGCTTCGGCGGCTCCGCCGGCCGGACCCGCACCCTCGCGCGCTCGTGACAGAGCCGCGTGACGAGGCGCAGGACCACCGGCACCTGGCAGCGTTCGGACAGCGCGAACGCCTCGCGGGTCATGTCGTAGGCCTCCTGCGGGGTCGCCGGCTCGAGGCAGGGGACGCGCGCGAACTCGGCCAGGCAGCGGCTGTCCTGTTCGTTCTGCGAGCTGTGCATGCCGGGGTCGTCGGCGACCGCCACGACGAGTCCGCCTCCGAGCCCGAGCAGCGCCGAGTTGACGAACGGGTCCATGGCGACGTTGAGGCCCACGTGCTTCATCGTCACGAGCGCGCGCCGGCCGGCGAGCGACGCGCCGATCGCGCCCTCGTAGGCGGATTTCTCGTTCGCGCACCAGTGGGCGACGACCTCGCCGCCGTCCTTCGTCTCGCGGATCACCCGGGCGAAGATCTCGGTCGAGGGCGTGCCCGGGTACGCGTAGGCGTTGTGGATGCCGGCGTGCAGCGCCGCGAAGGCCACGGCGTCGTCGCCGAGCATCAGCTCGGCGGCGGGCGCCGCCGTCTCGTGTGTGGTGGTCGTCATGGGCTGCCTCGAGGGGCGGGCGCCGGCGCGCGGCGCGATCCCGCCATGGGACGGCACGGCCGTCCGCCCGCGCACCGCCTGGGGAGTCCGGCGGCGGCCGCGGGCCCGGGTCCCGGCCGATGGCCGCGATGTGGTCCTGGGCGAGGGGAACGGCGCGGCGCACCCCGGTATTTCCGGGCGCGGGGCGCGATCGGTCCCCGGGCATGCGCCGCGCGGCACCGCCGCGGCCGGGCGGAAGCGCCGGCCGCGGCCCGACCCGGCGGCTATGGTTCCGCGTCCCTCGTGCGCCTCGTCTATCTGGCAACGCTGCTCTCGGGCTTCGCGGCCCTGGTCTACCAGGTGCTCTGGATCCGGCAGCTCACGCTGGTGCTGGGGTCGACCACCGCGTCGATGGCGACGGTCGTGGCGGCGTTCATGGGCGGGCTGGCCTTCGGCAGCGCGCGCCTCGGCCCCGCCGCGGACCGGAGCCCGCGCCCGCTGCGCCTCTACGCCGGCCTGGAGCTGGGGATCGCGCTGGGCGCGCTGCTCACCCTGGGGCTGCTGGCCGGGCTGGAGCGGCTCTACCCCCGGCTGGCCCTGCTGCTCGGCGACGCCACGCTGGGGGTCGCGCGGGTCGCGCTCACGTTCGCGGTGCTCCTGGTGCCGACCGCCTTGATGGGCGGCACCTTCCCGGTGCTGGTGCGGGGCACCAGCCGGACCCTCGAACGCCTGGGCTCGACCGTGGGCCGGCTCTACGCGGTGAACACGCTGGGGGCCGTGCTCGGCTGTTTCGTGACCGGGCTGTACCTGATCGGCGAGCTGGGCCTGCACGGCGGCTATGCGGTGGCGGTGGGGTTCAACCTCCTCTCGGGCGCCGCGGCGCTGGCCGCGGCCCGCCGCGTCGACCCGGGCCCGCAGCCGGGCGCCAGTCCGGCGGCCGAACCGTCTGCCAGCACGTCCCTGCCGGCGCGCTTCGGCCTGATGGCCACGGCCGCCGCGGTGTCCGGCTGCTTCGCGCTGAGCTACGAGATCGTCTGGGGGCGGGCCTTCGCGATCGTTCTCGGCCACTCCAGCTACGCGTCCACGTTCGTCCTCGGCACCTACCTGGCCGGGCTCGCCCTGGGCGGGGCGCTGGTGGCCCGCCGGCTCGACCGACTCGCCGACCCGGGCCGCACCTTCGCGCACGGCCAGCTGGTCCTGACCGCGCTCTGCGGGCTCTCCTTCGCGCTCCTCCCCCTGGTGCCGTTCCGCGAATACGAGCTGGGCACCGCACCGCTCGCCTACGTGGCACAGAACCTGCTCAGCACCTCGCTGCTCCTGCTGCCCCCCACGGTGCTGCTCGGCGCGCTCCTGCCGCTCGCGGTGAAGGCCGCGACGCGCAGCCTCGCGCGCTCGGGACACGACGCGGGCCTGGTCTATGCGTGGAACACGGTGGGCGCGATCGGCGGCAGCCTGCTGGCCGGCTTCGTCCTCGTGCCCAGGCTGGGCACGCAGCGCGCGCTGCTCCTGGTGGTGGCAGGCAACGCCCTGCTGGCGCTCGCCGTCGGCCTGCGCCTGCGCTGGCCCGGGCCCGCCAGCGTGCTCGCGGTGGGGCTCGCGCTCGGCGCCGCGCTGCTGCTGCCCGCCAGCGCGGGCTCGCCGCTCCTG
This sequence comes from Planctomycetota bacterium, assembly GCA_020849665.1. Lineage (GTDB taxonomy): Bacteria > Planctomycetota > UBA1135 > UBA1135 > UBA2386 > JADLFX01. Next base: position 14,053 of record JADLFX010000052.1, read on the forward strand.
CGCGCCAAGGCCACGGCACGGGTCGAACGCGCCGTACGCCAGCCGGTCGAGCTGCTGCACTTCGAGGAGGATCTGGTGACCGCTGTGGGCCTCTTCCGCGAGCCCAGCGGCCTGCGCCGCCTGTGCACCGATGGCGTGCCGATGACGCACTGGGGCATCGAGACGATCTGGATGACGCACCTGCCCCTGGCGATCGCGCCCGAAGCGAAGCACGCTCTGGTGCTCTGCCTGGGCATGGGCAACACGTATCGCGCCGCGCTCGACCGCGGCCTGCGCGCCACCGCGGTCGAGCTGAGCCCGGGCGTGGCGCGGGCCTTCGCCATGCTGCACGGGGACATCTCCGGCTCGGCCGGGCGTGGCCGGATCCTCGTGGGCGACGCGCGCCACGCGGTGAGCGTCGGCGCCGAACGCTACGACCTGATCACGATCGATCCCCCGCCGCCGCTGCACTCGGCCGGAACCGTGAACTTCCACACGCGCGAGTTCTACGAGGCGTGTCGCGGGCGGCTCGCGCCGCAGGGCGTGCTGTGCATGTGGTTGCCGTTCTTCGACTGCACGGTGGCCGAGTACCGGATGCTGGTGCAGACCTTCCGCGCGGTGTTTCCCGAGGCCCAGGCGTGGTGGTCGCTCGGCGCGCACGGCGCGGTGTCCGGCCTCTACCTGCTGGCCCGCGCCGACGGCGGCGCGATCGCCGCCGAACCGGTGCGCGCGGCCCTGCGCAGCGACGCGGTGCGCGCGGACGCGCGGCGCTTCGTGCCCGGGCTCGCCGAGGACTCGTTCGAGCTCCTCCTTCCGATGGTGGCGCTCGCAGGACCGGCCCTGGACCTGTTCTGCGGCGACGCGCCGGTGATGTCCGACGCGACGCCATGGCTGGAGTACCCGCTGTTCCGCACCGCGGGCGACGCCCGGGCCATGGACGGACAGGCCCTGCTGCAGCTCGTGCAGCCCGGGCGGCGCTAGCGATCTGCGCCTCACGCCGGGCAGGGCGGGTCGCTACTGTGCCCGCGTGGCCCTGCACCCCCACCTCCGCCCCGGCCTCGTCCCGGCCCTGGCGCTCCTGGCCGCCTGCTCCGCGGCGCCGGAGGTGCGCTGGTACGGCAGCCTGCGCGAGGTCATGCAGGAGCGGCGCACCGGGCCTCGCGTGCGCCTGGACCAGCTCCTGCCCGACGAGCATCTCTACGCACTCGGCGCCCTGGCGGGGTTGGAAGGCGAGATCACCGTCCTTGCGGGCGAGGCGTGGGTGGCACGGCCGATCGGCGCGAACGCCGCGCACACCGAGCGCAGCAGCGGGGCCGAGGAAGCGGCCTGCCTCCTGGTGAGCGCGCGGGTATCGGCATGGCGCACGGTGACCATCTCCGCGTCGATCCAGTACGCCGAGCTGGACGCGACGATCGCCGAGCTCGCCACGGCGGCAGGCGTGCAGGTGGACCTCCCGTTCGCGTTCCGGATCGAGGGCACGGTGCGCGACCTGCGCTGGCACGTGATCGACGGCCGGCGCATCCCGCCGGGCCTGCAGGGCCCCGCGGTGCATCGGGCCGCGGCGGTGCCGCAGGCCGTGGGCCAGGTCGAGGCCCACCTGCTCGGCTTCCACTCGCGGACCCACGAAGGGGTGTTCACGCACCACGGGACCACCACGCACGTGCACTGCGTGATCCCGGCCCTGCAGGCCACCGGGCACGTGGACCACGTGGTCGTGCTGCCGGGGGCGAAGGTCTCGTTCGCGGTGCCGTGAGCGGCGCCGGCCCCTACCGCCCGGTGCGCGGACCCGGGGCGCAGTGGCGCCGCAGGATCCCGGCCAGGGCGTCGGCACGGAACGGCTTGGTGAGCACGTCGTCCATCCCCGCGGCGAGACAGCGCTCCCGTTCGCCGGCCTGGGCGTGCGCCGTCAGTGCCACCACCGGCAGGTGCACGCCGCCCGACTCGCGCCGGCGCAGCGCGCGGGTGGCCTCGTAGCCGTCGCACACCGGCATCACGCAGTCCATGAGCACGAGGTCGAAACCCCGCCCGCGCTCCAGCGCGGCCAGGGCTTCCTGACCGTTGGTCGCCGTGGCCACGTCGCAGCCCAGCCGGCTGAGCATGGCACGCGCCAGCTTGAGGTTGAGCGGGTTGTCCTCCACCAGGAGCACGCGCAGGCCCTGGTCGATCGCTGCGAGCGCCCGCGGCGCTGCCAGGGTCGCGTGGCGCAGCGGATCCAGGGCCGCCAGGAGCCGCGCCCGGCGGGCCGGCATGCCCAGGACCGCGTCGGCGACGCCGGCCAGGAGGGAACGCGCCTCGTTCTGGCTCGCCCGCGGCACGAGCACCACGAGGCGTCCCTCGGCCCGCAGCCCCGTGCGCGCGGTCCGCGCGTCGGCGTCGAGGCGCGCGTCCACGGCATCGGCCACCAGGATGGCGGCGGCGGGGTGCATCCCCTCGGGCACGGCGCTCGGATGCGTCGTCACGGCGCAGCCGGCGGCGCGCAGCTGCGCGGCCAGGGCCTCGCCCCGCCGCCCGAGGTGGTCCACCACCACGAGGTCCAGGGTCAGCGGCGGGGGCGCCGGTCGCTCGGCGACCAGCGGCAGGGGCAGGGTGAAGGTGAACGTGCTGCCCTGCCCCGGCGTGCTCGCCACGTCGATCCGCCCGCCCATGCCTTCGACCAGGGTCTTGCTGATGGCCAGCCCGAGGCCGGTGCCGCCGTGGCGGCGCGTCGCCGACGGGTCGAGCTGTTCGAATGCCTGGAAGAGCCTGGGCAGGTCTCCGCTCGCGATCCCGGGGCCGCTGTCGTGCACCGCGAAGCGCAGGCCGCCGTGGTCCGCTCCGGCCTGCACCTCGACGCGCACGCCGCCGTGGTCGGTGAACTTGATCGCGTTGCCCACCAGGTTGGTCAGCACCTGGCGCAGGCGCTTCGCGTCGGCGCTCCGCACCTGCCACGCTTCCGGCACCAGCTCGGCGTAGAGCGCCAGCTCCTTCGCCTGGGCCTGATCGGCCAGCATGTCGAGCACCTCCTCGACCAGCTCGGCGGGCACGCATTCGCTCGCCTGCAGGTCGAGATGCCCGGCCTCGAAGCGCGCGAGATCCAGGAGGTCGTTGAGCAGGCCGAGCAGGGTCGTGGCCGAGGCGTGGGCCGTGCCCACCAGGTCGCGCTGTCCCGGATCGAGCTGGGACTCGAGGAGCAGGTCGGCGCTGCCGATCACCGCGTTGAGCGGCGTGCGGATCTCGTGGCTGACGTTGGCGAGGATCTGCGACTTCACCTGGCTGGCCGCCTGCGCCTGCGCGCACGCCGCCTCCAGCTCCTCGAGCGTCACCGCCAGGCGGGCCATCCCGGCACGCGCACCGCACCGGAACCGCCACGTCCCCACGCCGACCAGGAGCGCGACCCCGCACGCCACCAGGAGCGCGGTCCAGGTGGCCGTGTCGATCCTGGCCATGCGCACGCGCCAGGTGCCCACGTCCATGTCCGCGCCCACCGCGCCGGCCACGGCACCGTTGCGGTCGAAGAACGGCGCGTACGCGGTGAGGAAGGTCCCCCACGCGTCCGTGTACGGCTCGTCTTCCACCCGCGGCCTGCCATCGCGCAGCGTGGCGTGGAGGAGTGGTGTCGCGCCCGTGTACTCCTCCATCACCTGCGCGCGGTCGTTGCGACCGTCGCCATCCGCGTCCCCGTCCGGTGTCGGATCGAGGAGGAAGTGCACGCGCTCACCGAAGAGCGCGCACGTGTACAGGTACTTGAGCGAGCCGCGGGCGGCGTAGAAGCGCGCCAGCGGCGCCATCAGCTCCCGGAACTGCGGCGTGGCCTCGTCGCCGGGACGCTGCAGCAGCTTGTGGCGCTCGCCGTCGACCGAGGCGGCGATCAGCAGCGCGCGGCCGAGCAGGTCCTCGCGCACCTGTTCGTGCAGCGCGTGCGCGGCCCGGCCGCGCAGGGCCAGGATCGCAGTCAGCGCACAGCCCAGGACCACGCCCGCGGCGATCAGGGCATCGCGCACCGGGCGGATGCGCTCCAGCTCCTGCGTCTTCGACTGCTTGGTTCCTCCCCTCTCTGCCATGGCAACCGGCGTCGCGCCCGCGACACCCGTCCTGTATCGGCCGCGGAAGAGGTTGCCGGGCAGGGGAAGGCGCCGCACCGCGCCGCGCGCCGCAGAAACGCCGATGCCATGGGCCGAACTCCGTCCGCCACGCCGCCGCCGGCCCAGCCGCCTGCCTGCAGCCACGAACCGCCGCGGGTCAGTCCACGACGCTCCGCGGACCCTCGTTGCCGGTCCGATCGACCGCGGCCACGGCGACTGCGTCCGCCCACTCCGGCCAGGCGAACGCCCTGGTGGTGGACGGCACGATCGCCAGGAGCTCGAAGCGCGTCCCGCGCCGCGCGTGCACGGTGTACACGAAAGCGTCACGCACCGGCTCCCAGCGCACGCGCCGCCTGGACCCCTGCCCCTCGCTGCGGGGGCGTACGGCGCCCGGCGCCTCGGCGTCCAGCCACGGACTCGCGGGCACCAGGGCCGGTGCGGCGTAGGGTCCGTTGCGCAGCGCCGTGGCCACGCCGCCGCTGTCGCGCACGAGGGCCTTCGCGCTGAAGTGGATCGCGCCCCCCGCGCCCCTGGTCGTGCGCGCCAGCTGCACCTGCGCGACGAGCTCCTGCGCGCTCCACTCCTTGCCACCGCCGCCTGCCTTGCTGGTGTAGAGCCCAGGCCACAGGTGGCGTCCGCGGGGGTTCTGCGTGGTCCACCAGTCGAGCAGCACCGGGAAGCTCTGCGCCTTCTGCGCGATCGGCCAGTAGAGCTGCGGGGCGAAGTAGTCGCACCACCCCTCGCGCAGCCACAGCTGCGTGTCGGCGTAGAGCTGGGCGTACTGGTCGATCCCCGCGTGGATGCCCTTGGGCAGGCCGGGTCGCGCGATGCCGAACGGCGAGATGCCGAACTTCACCCACGGCTTGGCCCGCTTCACGGACTCGTGGATCCGCCGCACCATGCGGTTCACGTTGTCGCGCCGCCACGCGTCGAGAGCCAGCGCGCCACCGCGCGCGCGGTGGCGTGCGTAGCTCGTCTCGTCGGGGAACGGCTTGCCGCGCTCGGGATAGGGGTAGAAGTAGTCGTCGATGTGCACGCCATCGAGGTCGTACCGGCGCACCACGTCCTCGATCACGGCCAGCGTGCGCTGCTCGGCGTCGGCATGGCCGGGATCGAGCCACTGGTAGCGCCCGTACTCGACCACCAGGTCCGGGCGCATGTTGGCCACGTGGCCCGCGGCGTTGGGCGACTTCGCGGCCGGGTGGCGCGCGCGGTACGGGTTGAACCACGCGTGCACCTCGATCCCGCGCGCGTGCGCGCCCTCGATCACCTCCGCGAGCGGGTCCCACGCCGGATCGGGCGCCTGCCCCTGCCGGCCGGTGAGCCACTCCGACCAGGGCTCCAGCCGGCTCGGGTAGAGCGCGTCGCAGACGGTGCGCACCTGGAACACGAGCGCGTTGCAGCGCAGGCGTTGTGCCGCGTCCAGCACCACCTCCAGCTCGCGCCTCTGCTCCGCGACCGGCAGCCCCGGCCGGCTCGGCCAGTCGATGTTGTCGACCGTCGCCACCCAGATCCCGCGGAACTCGCGCGGCGTGGGCGGGACCTCGTCCGGCCGCGCACGCCGCGCCGTACCGGCGGCCTCCTCCGGACGGGCCGCCTCCTCCGGCGCGCCCGCGCCGTCCGCCGGCCTGGCATTCGAGCCGATGACGCACGCGCTGGCCGCCAGGAGCGCCACCGCGACGACCGCGCCGCCGAGTGGGTGCCTCATCGCTCCGCCAGGAGATGCGCGAACCAGGCCACCACCGCCGCGCCCACCGCCAGCTCGCGCTCGTCGACGTTCTCGACGCGGTCGGTGTCGGCATGGTGGAAGTTGAAGTAGCGGTGCGCCGCGGTGATCAGGTCGAACACCGGGACGCCCATGGGTTTCAGCACCGAGACGTCCGCGCCGCCGCTGCCGCCGCCGACCAGCTGCCCCATGCCCCGGTCGCGCAACGGCTGGATCGCCTCGCGCAGCGCCTCCAGCTCCGCGCCGGTGTACGAGGCGGTGAGCCCCACCGGCATGCCGCCGCCGCGGTCGGTCTCGAACGCCGCCACGTGCCGCCGGCCTTCCTTGGCCGCCAGCTCGGCGTAGGCGCGCGCGCCGCGCAGGCCGTTCTCCTCGTTGGTGAACAGCACCACCCGGATCGTGCGCCGCGGGCGCAGGCCCAGCTCGCGCAGCAGGCGCACCGCCTCCAGGCAGTGCGCCACTCCCGCGCCGTCGTCGTGCGCCCCGTGGCCCACGTCCCAGGCATCGAGGTGCGCGCCGATCACCACGATCTCGTCCGGCAGCTCCCTGCCGCGCAGCTCGCCCAGCACGTTGTGCGAGGGAGCGTCGGGCAGGGTGCGGCAATCCAGGCGCAGCCGGCCAACCACCGGGCCCTTGGCCAGCAGCGCCGCGAGCCGTTCGGCGCCCCTGGTGCTGATCGCGGCCGAGGGGACCTTGGCCACGCCGTCCGCGTAGTGCATCGCCCCGGTGTGCGGGTGGTCGTCGATCCTGGTGGTCATCGAGCGCACCAGCGCGGCGACGCCCCCGGCACGGGCCGCCTCGCTGGCGCCGCTGGAGCGCTGCGGCACGGCCTGGCCATACGCCTGGAAGGTGTTCTGCAGGGCGCGCGGCATCGGGCGGTTGAAGAACACGATCCGCCCCCTGGCCCGCTCACCCAGCGCGCGCAGGTCCTCGAACGAGCGCACCATCACCAGCTCGGCGGCCAGGCCCTCGGAGGGCGTGCCCACGCTGCCGCCGAGCGCCAGGATGGGGAACGACTCCTCCCCGGCACCCGTGGCCACGGTGAAGCTGGCCACCTCGCCGCGCTCCCAGTGCGGTACCGCCACCTCCTGCAGGCGCACCGCGTCCAGGCCGATGGCCGCCATCCGGGCCCTGGCCCATTCCACCGCGCGCGCCAGGCCCGGCGAGCCGGAGAGCCGGTGCGGGGCGACCTTGGCGAGGTCTTCGAGCAGCGGCCAGGCACGGTTCTGCTCCAGGGCCGCGGCGAGCAGCGCGGCGCACCGCTCTTCCGCGGTGCGCGGCGGCTCGCTGGGCGTCGGCTCCTGCGCGAGGAGCCAGGGTGCGAGCGCGAGGGCGGCGAGGACGGATCGGACGGGCATCGGGAACCAGAGCGTGCCAGGGCGCGGGGCTCGACGCCACCCCACGCCCCGGCACGCCCACCGGCCGTCAGCGGAGGCGGAACGCCGCGACGCCCTGGGTGCCGCCGCCCACGATCGTGTCGATGGCGGGCAGGAGGGCGAACTCGCGCCCGAACTTCGCGCCGAAGTCCACCGAGTTCCACACCTGCGTGCCGCCCAGGTTGATCCGCAACTTCCCGCCCGAGGCGTGGAGGATCCACGGCGTGGCGTCGAACACGAAGAGGCCGTCGAGCGCGCCGGTCGTGAACGGCAGCGTGCCGAGCCGTACGTAGCTGGCGCCCAGCCAGTAGAAGATCGAGAGCCCGCCCTGGTTGTCGCCGGCGAAGAACACCGCGGGCCCGCCGCCCAGGTCGAGCGCGTCGATCGCGGTGAACGGCACGCTCGGGTAGGCCAGGATCGCCTCCGCCGCGCGGTTCTTCAGGTCGAACACGTACACGTCACCGGTGCTGGACCGCGCGAAACACTCCAGGTTGGCGTCGCCGTCGCCCTGCGCCACCTCGATCTCGGGCACCTCGTTGCCGAGGAAGAACGACTTCCACAGCTCGGCCTTGGTGGCGAAGTCGTAGAGCACCAGGAACTGGGCCGCGCCGGCCACGACGTCGAGCTTGGCGTCGCCGTCGACGTCGAGGATCTCGACCGAGTAGTGGTTGCGGTTCACCGGGTACGCCGTGCCGAGCTCCCAGAAGCGCGTGAAGGTCCCGCCGCCGAAGTCGAAGGCCATGATCCCGCCCGCGCAGACCACGATCTCCAGTGCGGGATCCGCGTCGAGCTGGAAGAGGCGCACCTGCGCCGCGGCGGAGGAGAACCCGCTGCTGGTCACCGCGGTGGAGATGCCCAGCAGGCTGAGGGTCGCGCCGTCGAAGACCAGGATGCGCGGGCCGGCGTAGCCCGAGTCCGACGCCGTGCTCATCGTGACCAGTTCGGGCTTGCCGTCGCCGGTGACGTCGCCGGTCACCGGGCCGAGGAAGGGCCCGGAGAGGTCGATGCTGTTCCACTCGATGGCCCGCGCGGCGATGTCGCCGATGTACAGCCGGTCGGCGCCGGTGCTGGTGTAGCCCGCGCCCCAGATCACCTCCACCTTGCCGTCACCGTCCGGGTCGCCGAAGGCGATCTCGGTGGTGCCGTGCTCGGGGTTGCGGATGCCCCACTCCTTCGCCTGGGTCTTGGTGTCGTAGGCCTTCGCCTCGCCCCACTGGGCGTCGCCGACCAGGAGCTCGATGGTGCCGTCCGCATCCACGTCGCCCAGGCGGATGGCGCCGGTGTTGAAGTTCGCGAGCGACCACTTGGGCAGCTGCGTGTCGACGTCGTAGGCCCAGATCCACGACCACGCCTCGGCGGCGACCAGCTCCGCGCGGCCGTCGCCGTCGATGTCCGCCGCCTCCAGGTCGAAGCCGAAGGGGTTGCGCCAGGTCCATTGCACGGTGCGGGTGTCGGCATCGATCACCTTGCCATCCGCCGTGGCCACCTCGAGGCCCGCGTCCGCGTCCATCTGCGCGACCGCGAGATCCTGGCCTCCGGCGCCGGGCACCGTCCACAGCGTCGTGCCCGTGGGTCCGAGCGCGACCACGCTCGTCTGGTTGCACACCACGTAGTCGAGGCTGCCGTTGCGGTCGACGTCGGCGAGGCGCAGGCCGCGTACGTCGGAGAGGCCGGTGGAGTAGTTGGCGATGCGCAGGCGCAGGGCCTGGTTCCACACCTCGAGCACGCCGTCCTCGCGCAGGACCACGATCTCGGGGCCCGGCGTGGCGTGCGCGTCACCCACCTCGAGACGGCGCAGCAGGCGACCCGTGCCGTAGGTCGGGCTGGCGAAGCGCTGGTCGTACTCGTTCGTGGCCGGATTGTGGCGGAGGATGAACCACGACTGGACGCTGCCGAAGCCGCTGGCGCCGCCCGTCGTGATCAGTTCCGTGGCGCCGTTGGCGGCCGACACGTGCAGGCCGCCCATGCCGATCCCGGTGCCGAGCGCGAACCACGTCCAGTAGGGAGCGGCGTCGGCGGCGTTGGCCCGATAGGTCCCGCCGGGGGCGGCCGCGAGCGGGAGCGGCGCCGTGCCGGAACCCTGGCGCGCCATCTGCGCCGCGGTGTAGGTGAGCGGCGCGCCGCCGATGCCGCGCACCGGATCGCCGTGGACGTTCACCGGCGCAGGCAGCGGGGCGCCGCCTTGCGCGCAGAGGGTGGGGAAGAGGACGCCCGCGGCGCAGAAGGCCGTGAGCACGGAGCGAGGAGCAGGAGTGGACATGCGTGGACGTTGAGATGGGCCGGTGGCCGCCGGATCGGGTCGAGCCAGGCCTGCGAAGGAGGTGCAGATTGTGCCTGAGCGAGGCACCCGAGGGCGTGGGTTGTTCTGCCGCACCCCTTTGCACCGGCTCGGTCCACCGGCAACATGCGGCGCCCTCTTCCGGATCGCCGCATGCCCCGAGCCACGCTCCTCGTCCCGGTCCTTCTCGCAGCCTTGCCCCTCCCCGGCGGACCGCGACCCCGCCACGCGCCGCAGGAACCCGGCACGGCCGCGACCCGGGCGCAGGACCCGACCACGCGCGCGAAGGCGGACGACGCCCTGGCCGACGCAGTCCGCCGCGGCGACGTGGACGCGGCGCGGCGGATCCTGGCCGAGGCCCAGGCCGGCACGCTGGAGGAGAAGGGCGGCACCTTCCGCTCGGAGATGCTCGGCGCGGAGATCGTGCACCTGCCCTCGGTGTTCCCGCCGCACGAGGGCGAGTACTACGTCGGCCCCTTCCTGGTCGACCACGCCCGGCTCTTCGCCGGCAAGCGCTGTCTGGAGATCGGCTGCGGCTCGGGGATCCTCAGCCTGGCGATGGCGAAGTTCGGCGCCACCAGGGTCGTGTGCACCGACATCAACCCCAAGGCGATCGAGTCCGTGCGCGAGAACGCGAAGCGGCTCGGCCTCGCCGGGAAGATCGACGCGCGGCTGGTGAGCAAGGACGACATGGCCGCGTACGCGGTGATCGGCAAGGACGAGATCTTCGACGTCATCCTGAGCAACCCGCCCTACTCGCTGGACCTCGACGCACCCGACAACACGCCGCTGATCGACAAGGGCGACCTGGGCTTCTCGATGATCCGCGGGTTCGAGCGGCACCTGGCCAGGGACGGCGTGGCGGTGCTCTTCTTCAACTCGCTCTTCTATCACCAGTTGATCGTGAAGTTCGCGCGCCACCTCGGCTACGAGGTGCGCACCCACAACGCGCTCGGCATGTCGCCGTGGGAGTTCGAGGCGCTGTTCAATCACTACGCCCGCCGCGTGGCCGAGCGCGAGCGCGTGCCGAAGGAGGCGCTGACCTTCCACCACGTGGTCGACAATCTGCCCTTCGCGCTGACGATCGAGATGCGCCAGTTCGAGCCCAAGGCCAACCCGCTGGTCGAGGGGTTCGCGACCGGCAAGGTCTATCGCGGCTTCCTCACGGTCACCCGCAAGCGCTGAGCCGCGTGGCGCCCGGCAACCCGAACCAGTGCGCCACCGCGGCACGCGGCCTCGGGCTGTGGTCGTGCGTCGCGCTGGTGGTGGCCAGCATGGTGGGCGCCGGCGTGTTCACCACGTCCGGCTTCACGCTGGCGGACCTGCGCTCGCGCGAGTGGGTGCTGGCCGCATGGGCGATCGGCGGCGTCCTCGCGCTCTCCGGCGCGCTCTGCTACGCGGCCCTGGCGCGGCGCTTCCCCGCCTCGGGCGGCGAGTACGAGTACCTGCGGCGCACCGTGCACCCGTTGGCCGGCGCCCTGGCCGGATGGGTCTCGCTCTGCGCCGGGTTCACCGCGCCCCTGGCCGCCGCGGCGCGCGCCCTCGATCCGTACATGGCCGCGGCGTTCGACGTGGAGTCGACCGGCCGCTGGTGCGGCACCGCGGCGATCGCCGCCGCTGGGCTGGCGCACGGCACGCACGTGCGTTCCGGCGCCGTGGTGCAGAACCTCGTGGTGGCGGTGAAGGTCGCGCTGATGGCCACGCTGGTGGTCGGCGGCGGGGTCGCGATCCTCGCGCGCGGCGCGCCGCCGCCGATCCCCGCGGCGGACGGCGGCGCGGCGTTCGTGCCGGCGCTGGCGGTGTCGCTGGTGTGGATCTCGTTCGCGTACTCGGGGTGGAACGCCGCCGTGTACGTCGCGGGCGAGGTGCGCACGCCGGAGCGCACCGTCGCCCGCGCCCTCCTCGTGGGCACGCTGCTGGTCACGGCCCTCTACCTGGGGCTGAACGCCGTGTTCGTCTACGCGGACGACTTCGCCGCGCTCGCCGGCAGGCCCGAGATCGCCGCCGCCGCGGCCGAAGGGCTGGCCGGACCCTGGCTGCGCAGGGCGGTCGGCGGCCTGGTCGCGCTCGCCCTGGTCACCTCGATCACGTCGCTGGTGATGGCGGGGCCGCGCGTCTACGCGCGCATGGCCGAGGACGGCGTCCTGCCGGGCTGGTTCGCCGCGCGCGACGCCCGCCCGCCGCGCGCCGCGATCACCCTGCAGTGCGCACTCGCGCTGGTGGCCCTGTGGGTCGCGCGGCTGGAACAACTGATGACCTACGTGGGGTGGACGCTCTCGGTGTGCTCCGCACTCACGGTGCTCGGGCTCTGCCGGGTCCGCGCGCGCGAGGGCGCCGCCGCCGTCCCGGTGCGCGGCTGGCCCTGGCTGCCGGCGTTCTACGTGATCGCGGTCCTGGGCATCGCCGGGTTCAGCCTCGCGGACCGCCCCGTCGAGGGCGTCGTCGGTCTGGCCACCCTCGGCGCCGGCGTGGGCCTCGGCTGGTGGTTCCTGCGCTCCCGCGCCGACTGACCGCGGTCACGCGATCCAGCCCGGCTTGCGCTTCTCCAGGAACGCGCTCATGCCCTCGCGGGCCTCCGGCGTGGCGCGCAGCTCGGCGATCCACTGCGCGGTGACCGGGATGGCGTCCTCCAGCGCGAGCCCGGCCACGCTCCGGATCAGCGCCTTGGCGCTCGTCACGGCGGCGGGACCGCTGCCGAGCAGCTCCTGCACCGTCGCGTGCACCGCGCCGTCCAGGTCCTGGGCGGGGACCGCGCGGTGCACCAGCCCGATCCGCTCGGCCTCGCGGCCGTCGAAGCGCTCGGCCGTGAGGAAGAGCGTGCGCGCCCGCCCGGCGCCGATCTTCTGCAGCACGAACGGCGAGATCACGGCCGGCACGATGCCGAGCTTGGCTTCGGTGAGGCCGAACACGGTGTCGTGCGTGCAGATCGCGATGTCGGCCGCCGCGGTCAGGCCCGTGCCGCCGCCGAGCGCGTGGCCGTGGATCCGTGCCACCACCGGCTTCGCACAGCGCGCGATCGCCAGGAACATGCGCGCCATGCGCTCCGCCCCGGCCCGGTTGTCCGCGACCGGCAGCGCCGCCTGCTCGCGCATCCATCCCAGGTCGGCGCCCGCGCTGAAGCTCGGGCCCTTGCCGGCGAGGATCACCACGCGCGTCCCGGCGTGGGCCCCGGCCTCGCCGAACGCGTGGCTCAGCTCCTCCACCACGGCGCCGTTGAAGGCGTTGCGCACCTCCGGGCGGTTGAGGCGGACGTGGCGGATCGGACCTTCCTGGACGACCTCGAGAACCGTGTAGCTGCTCATGGGCCACTGCCCTTTTCGCGCCCGGCGACCGGGAAGGCAACGGCGCGCGGGGCCGCCGGGCACGGGCATCGGGTCCGGGCGCGGCTTGGATCCGGTGCCGCCGCCGCGCCCGCCGGGTCCGCTCACTCGTCCGGCAGCCAGCGCTCCAGCACCCGGTGCAGGTCGTCGAGGCGCACCGGCTTGGCGAGGTGGTCGTCCATGCCCGCGGCGAGGCAGCGGTCGCGGTCCTCGCGCAGGGCGTGCGCGGTGAGCGCCACGATCGGCACGTGCGCGCCGCTGCCTTCGTGGCTGCGGATCTCAGCCACCGCGCGCACACCGTCCATCTCGGGCATGGACAGGTCCATGAGCACGAGGTCGTAGGGCTGCCGCGCCAGGGCCTGCACGGCCTCGAGGCCGTTGCCGACCACGTCGGCGCGGTGGCCGAGGCGGGCGACCATGCTGGCCACGATCCGCTGGTTCACCAGGTTGTCCTCGGCGACCAGGACCCGGAAGCGGCGGCCCTCGGCGGCCGGCAGCTCGGCACGCTCCGTGCCCGCCGGGGCGGGCGCGCCCACGGCGCGCAACAGGGCCTCGCGCAGCGCCTGGGGCCGCGCCGGCTGCACCAGCAGCTCGGTCACCCCCGCGCGCTCGGCCTCGCCCCGGCGCAACTGCCCATGCCAGGTCGAGAGCAGGAGCACCGGGACCTCCGCCATGCCGGGCTCCACGCGCAGCGCGCGCGTGAGCGCCAGGGGGTCGATCCCGCGCGGCGCCTGGTCGAGCACCACCACGTCGAAGGGGCGGCCCTGCGCCCGCGCGGCACGCACCCGCTCGACCAACCGGCTGCCGTCTTCCTCCACGTCCACCGCCGCGCCGGTGCTGGCGGCCTGCGCGGCCACGATCCAGCGGGCGTTCGAGGCGTCGCCTGCGACCAGCACGCGCCGGGATCGCAAGTGCGGGTGCGAACGCGGCGGCTCGCTGCGGGTGAGCGGCGTGCGCGCCAGGCGCACCGTGAACCAGAACGTGCTGCCCTTGCCCGGTTCGCTCTCCACGCCGATCTCGCCGCCCATCCTCTGCACCAGGCGCTTGGCGATGACCAGCCCGAGCCCGGTACCGCCGTGCCGGCGCGTGGGCGAGCCATCCGCCTGGCTGAACGAGTGGAAGAGCGCGTCCAGGGCCTCCTGCGCGATGCCGACGCCGGTGTCGATCACGCTGACGCGGAGCACCGTGTCGCCGCCCGGGTCGTCGCTGGCCCGCACCCGCACGACGATCTCGCCGCTCTCGGTGAACTTGACGGCGTTGCCGAGCAGGGTGGCGAGCACCTGCCGCACACGGACCGGATCGCCCTGCAGGGGCGAGGGCAGGTCCTCGGGCACGTCGGCGATCAGGCGCAGGCCCTTGGCGTGCGCGCGCTCGGCCTGGGCGTCCAGGGCGTCGTACACCGTGGTCAGCGGTTGGAACTCGCGTTCCTCCAGGCGCACCGCCCCGGCGTCGAGGTTGGCGAACTCGAGCACGTCGTTCACGATCGCCAGCAGCGACTCGCCCGACATCCGCACCACGTCGGCCATCTCGCGCTGTTCGGCGCCGAGTTCGGTCTCCAGGAGCAGGTTCGTCATGCCCAGCACGGCGTTCAGGGGCGTGCGCAGCTCGTGGCTCATGGTGGCCAGGAACTGCGACTTGGCGCGGTCGGCGCGCTCGGCGGCCTCCTTGCTGCGCAGGATCTCCTGCTCCATGCGCTTGCGCTGGGTCACGTCGCGCCAGGTCACGAGGAACGCCGGGACGCTGCCGTGGCGGATCACGCGCACGGTCACCTCGGCCAGGAACTCCTCGCCGTCCAGGCGGCGGTGCAGCCACTCGTAGCGCAGACTGCCCTCGCGCTCGATGCGCTGGGCGTACTCGCGCATGCGGTCGGCGGAGCGCAGCCCGTCGGGCTGCAGCTCGGGCGTGAAGTCGAGCGGGTGGCGGCCCAGCACCACGCTCTTGTCGCGCGCCCGCAGGGCCACCAGGGCGGCGGCGTTGCAGTCGACGATGCGGCCGTCCTGGAACACGAAGGTGGCGTCGTACGACTGCTCGAAGAGGGTGCGGAACCGCTCCTCGGCCTCGCGCCGCTCGGTCACGTCGGTGTGCGTGCCGATCATGCGCACCGCCTGCCCGCTGGCGTCGCGCACCACGCGGCCACGGTCGAGGATCCAGCGCCAGGTGCCGTCCTTGTGGCGCAGGCGATGCTCGCTCACGTAGCTGGCCGTGCGCCCCTCGATGTGCGCCTTCACCTCGGTCAGCGCCATCGCCAGGTCTTCCGGGTGCACGCGCTGGGTCCACTCGTCGAGGTGGTCCGCGATCTCGTGGTCCTCGTGACCCAGCATCTCCTTCCAGCGGCGCGAGAACGCCACGGCGTTGGTGCGCAGGTCCCAGTCCCAGTAGCCGTCCTGGGTGCCGGCCAGGACCAGTTCGAGACGCTCGACCTGCGCGCGCAGCTCGGGCGTGGCCGCCCGGGCGCCGCGCGCCACCACGAGCTGCAGGCGGGTCTCGAGTGCGTCGTCCGCACAGGGCCAGGCCTGGAAGTCGTCCGCGCCTGCGACCACCAGCTCGGTGGCCTCGCCGGCCCCGTCCTGCCCCAGGACGAGGAGCGGCAGGTGGCGCAGGGAGGGCGCGCCGCGCAGGCGCCGCAGCACCAGATGCGCGCTCTCCGGCGCCTGCGCCGGCAGGCAGAGGACCGCGGCCGCGCAGCCCTGGACGGCCGGCGGCTCGTGCTCGGAGACCGCCTGCCAGGGCACGATGCGATGGCCGAGCCGCGCCAGCACGGCGCGCACGCCGGAGCACTCGTCGCCGATGGTCAGCAGCAGGAGGTCCATGTCTGGGGCGGTGGGCTCCCGGCCCTGGCGAGGCCGGCAACACACCAGATCCGGTTATCGGCTGCCGGACGGGTCCTCTGTGAGCCGCGCCCGGGCGCCCTTGACCGCCCGGACTTGAGCGGCTACTCAAGGCACTTGAGCGATCGTTCCAGCATGGCCCACGACCCCGAGACGACCACCCGCGACCGGATCGTCGCGACCGCGATGGAGCTCTTCGTGCTGCAGGGCTATGGCGCGACCGGGATCGCCCAGATCCTCGCGGCGAGCGGCGCACACGCCGGCAGCCTGTACCACTTCTTCCCCACCAAGGAGGACCTGCTGCTGGCCACGCTCGAGGAGCGCAAGCGGCTGCTCCGGCCGGAGGTCCTCGATCCGATCTGGGCCCGCTACTCGGACCCGATCGAGCGCGTGTTCGGGCTGCTGGACGGCTACCGCCAGATGCTGCAGACGACCGGGTTCCGGCACGGCTGCCCGATCGGCAACCTCGCCCTCGAGCTGACCGAGAGCCACCCCCAGGTGCGCAAGGTGCTGGCCGAGCTCTTCGACCTCTGGGCGGACGCGGTGGCGGCCTGCTTCGCCGAGGCGCGGGGCCGCCTGCCCGCGGACCGCTCTCCGGCCGACCTCGCCCGCTTCGTGCTCGTCACGATGGAGGGCGCGGTGATGCTCGCGCGCACCCATCGCACTCTCGACGCCTACGACACCGCGGTGAGCCAGCTGCGCGACTACGTCGAACGCCTGCTCGTCGACGGCTCGGAGTGGCACCGCCCGAACCCCGCGACCAGGACCCCGAACCAGGAGAACCGTCATGAAGTCCGTACCGACCGGGACGCCGGCGCTCGACGACGCCAGCGTGCGCGCCGCCACCAGGAAGTCCCTGCCCGAGTGGTTCGCCGTCCTCGACGCCGCCGGCGGGCCGGCCAAGGGTAGGCGCGCGTTGCTCCAGCACGTGCACGCGCTCGTGGACCAGGACGACTGGTGGGCCACCACGCTCGTGGTCGAGTACGAACGCGCGCGCGGCGTCGTGGAGAAGGACGGCCGGCCCAAGGGGTACTCCCTCTGTGCCACCAAGACCATCGCGGCCGGACCCGACGTGGTGTGCGCGGCGTGGCTGGACGCCGGCGTTCTCGCGCGTTGGTTCGGGGCGCAGGCCGAGGTGCAGGCCGAGGTGGGCGGCACGATCGCCAACGCGGACGGCGACCGCGGCGTGTTCACCAGGATACGGCCGGGAAAGGACCTCAGGATCCAGTGGCAGGACCCGCGGCACGGGCCGGGCACGGAGGTGGAGGTGCTCTTCCAGGCCAAGGGCCAAGGCAAGACCACGGTGCTGGTGAACCACACGCGGATCCAGGAGCGCAGGCAGGCCGACGCGCTGCGCGCCACCTGGGGTGCGGCGCTGGACGGGCTGAAGCTCCTGCTCGAGAGCGGCACGTCCGCGGACGCCAGGCCCGCCAGGCAGGACCGGCCCAGGACGAAGTGACCACGACGCCACCAGCGGAGACACCCCCATGCTCGCATCCCTCGCGCTTGCACTCGCACTCGCCACACCAGGCGGCACCGGCCCCCAGGCCCAGGACGCCGAGTTCCAGTCGTACCGTGCCCACCTCGCCGCCGCGGAGGCGACGCTGCGGCTCGACGAGCCGGCCGCGGCCCAGCGCTGGCTGGCCGAGGCGCCCGCCGCGCGGCGCGGCTTCGAGTGGCGGCACCTGGACGCCATCGCCGACCAGAGCCTGCGCACGCTGGCCACGCACCCGGAGGCCGTGAGCGGAGTCGACCTCGACGCCTCCGGCACGCGCGTCGCCACGGCCTGCGCCGACGGCACCGTGCGGGTCTTCGACCTGCGCTCGGGCACCCTGCTGCACACGCTCCAGGCCCACAAGGCCGGGGTGTACGTGGCGCGCTTCAGCCCCGACGGCAGGCGCGTCGCCACCGCCTCCGCGGACCGCAGCGCCAGGGTGTTCGATCTGGCGACCGGGGCCGAGGTGGCCAGCTTCGGCGGTCACGCCAACGCGGTGGCCGCGGTCGCCTGGTCGCCGGACGGCCAGCGCGTCGCCTCGTGCTCGTACGACGTGCGCCAGCAGCCGTTCACCATCGAGGGCGTGGTGCGCGTGTGGGACCCGGCCACCGGCAAGGAGGAGTACGCGCTGCGCGGCGGCGGCAAGCCTCTGACCGCGCTGCTGTGGAGCCAGGACGGCCGGCACCTCGCCGCGAGCTCGTGGGACTTCGCCGTGTTCCTCTGGGAGGCCAGGGCCGATGCGAAGCCGCTCGCCCTGCACTTCCCCGACGAGGGTGTGTATCGCGGGCTCGACAGCGTCGCGCTCCATCCCGACCACACGCTGGTCGCCGGCGGCGCGCAGGACGGGACCGTGCGCGTGTTCGCGCTGCCGGACGGCAAGGAGGTCGCGGTGCTGCGCAGCCAGGGCCGCGGCGCACGCAGCCTCGCGTTCACCCCCGACGGCAGGCACCTGGCGGTGGGTTGCACGGACGCCACGATCCGGATCCACGCCGTCGCCGACTGGCAGCCGGTCGCGCGGCTGCGCGGGCACGCCGCCGCGGTGCGCGCGCTGCGCTTCACGGCGGACGGCGCGACGCTGGTGTCGGCCAGCGCCGACCGCACCGTGCGCGTCTTCGACACGGCGGCGTTCGATCACGGCGTGCCGCTCTTGCGGCACGGCACGGCGTGCTACGGGGTGCCGTTCAGCCCCGACGGCACCCGCCTCGCCTCGTGCGGCTACGACGGCTCGGTGGCGCTCTGGGACACGGCGACCATGGAGCGCATCGCGCACTGGAAGCCGCACGCCGACGGCGAGGCCGGGTCCTGCCACGTGCTGGGCTTCAGCGGCGACGGCCGCTACCTGCACACGTGCTCGTACGACAAGACGATCCGGATCTTCGACCTCACGACCGGCCGCGAGTCGGCGCGCCTGGAGCACGAAGGTCCGGTCTACGCCGCGGCGCTGAGCCGCGATGCGAAGTACGCCGCGGGCGGGATCCGCCGCACCGCGAAGGTGGAGCTCTGGGACGTGGCGCAGGGCCGGTCGATCGCCTCCCTGCAGGCGCCCGGCGGCGCCGCCACCCTGGCATTCCGGCCGGATGGCCGGCAGCTCGCCGCGGCGTGCGGCGACAAGACCGTGCGCGTGTGGAGCGTGCCCGAGGGCCGCGAGGTCCTCGTGCTCCAGGGCCACCGCGCGGGACCGGAGTCCGTGGCGTGGCGCGCCGACGGCAGCCGCCTCGCCAGCTGCGGCGGCGACGGGAGCGTGCACGTGTTCGACGTCGAGGCGGGCAAGGACCTGGGCGTCGCGTGGCAGAGCGACACCGCGCTCTACCGCGTGGCCTGGAGCCCGGACGGCGCGCGCCTGGCGGCCGGCGGCGTGGCCGGCATCGCGATCCTCGATCCCGAGCGCCGAAGCCTGCTCCTGCTCGCACGCCCGCTACGCGACGCGGTCTGGCATCTGGCATTCAGCGCGGACGGGACCCGGCTCGCCGCCTGCTCGTGGGACGGGACCTTCGCGGTGCTCGACACGCGTGGCCGCGCCGTGGTGGCCGCCGCACGCGCCGCGGCGCGCTCGGCCCAAGCCAGGGCCGCGCAGTGGTTCGCGGCCAACCAGGCGGGCAGGGACGCGACGGCCCTGGCCGCCGCGATCGCGGCGGACCAGGAACTCGATGCCGCGGCGCGGCGGGCCGCGGCGGACCTGCTGCTGCGGCGCGAGCTCGGTCTGCGCGCGATCGCATTGCCGCCGGGCGCCCAGGCTGGCGGCTACGAGCGGGGCACGGGCAGCAACCGCTGAACCGGGCGGCGGGCTCAGCGCCGCCGGCCGCCGCGGCGCCACTTCGCCGGCACGTTGCCCGCGTCCCACTCCGCCCACGCCTTGCGCAGTTCCGCCAGGACCTCGGGCCGCGCGGCGGCGAGGTCCTGGGTCTCGCCCACATCGCGCGCGAGGTCGTAGAGCTCCTCGCGGCCGTCGATGCGCACCAGCTTCCAGTCGCCCCTGCGCACGGCGTGCTGGGCGCCGAAGCGCCAGAAGAGCGCCTCGTGCGGCCGGCCGGTCCGCGTGCCCGTGAGCCACGGCAGCAGGTCCACGCCGTCGAGCGCGCGCAGCTCCTGCTCGGGATGCCCGGCGGCGCGCAGCAGCGTCGCCGCGACATCGAGGGAACTCACCGGCGGATCGAAGGTGCTCCCCGCCGGGATCCGGCCGGGCCAGCGCATCAGGAAGGGCACGCGGATCCCGCCCTCGTAGACCTGGCCCTTGACGCCGCGCAGGGGCGCGTTGCGCGAGGTGTTCTGCGCGGTCGGCCCGCCGTTGTCGCTGAGGAACACCACCAGCGTGTCCTGCTCCAGGCCGTGCTCGCGCAGCGCGCCGAGCACGCGCCCCACCGCATCGTCGAGCGCCGCCAGCATGGCGGCGTGGGTGCGGCGGCGGGGATCCTCGATCGCCGCGAAGCGTGGCGCGTAGCGGGCCGGCGCCTGCAGCGGCGTGTGCACCGCGTTGAACGGGACGTAGAGGAAGAACGGCGCGTCGCGACGCCGGCCCACGAACGCCGCGGCCTCCTGGCCGATCGCGTCCGTGAGGTAGCGGGCCTCGACGACGGGCTGGCCGTTGCGCAGGATCGTGGTCGCGCGGCGCGGCCGGTCGGGCACGTAGGCGTGCGCCCCGGCCAGGAAGCCGAACGCCTCGGCGAAGCCGCGCTGCTGGGGCTGCGCCTCGGGCCGGTAGCCGAGGTGCCACTTGCCGAACAGGCCCGTGGCGTAGCCCCGCGGAGCCAGCCGCTCGGCCAAGGTCGCCGTCGCTGCGCCGCGCGGCAGCCCGAACTCCGCGGCGGCCGCGGCCGCGGGGCCGGGGTTGAACTCGAACCCGAAGCGCTGCTGGTAGCGGCCGGTGAGCAGTCCGGCGCGCGTGGGCGCGCACACCGGACAGGTGACGTAGCCGTTGGTGAAGCGCACGCCGCCGCGCGCCAGCGCATCGAGGTTGGGCGTCGGGATCTCCGTCTCCCCCTGGCAGCCGATCCCGCCGTAGCCGAGGTCGTCCGCGACGATCAGCACGAGGTTGGGAGGCGCCCCGGCCGGACGGCTGGCCGGCCGCGAGGCCGGCGCGGTCGCGGGTTCCTGGGCCGCGAGGGATCCCCCCGCGGCCCACACGGCCAGGCACGTACCGGCGGCAACGAGGGTTCGCCCGGGCATGGGACTACATCCGGAACACCGGCGCGCGGTACTCGGGGATCGGCGCGTTGAGGCTGGCGGAGAGCGCCAGGGCCAGCACGTCGCGCGTACGCCGCGGGTCCAGGATGCCGTCGTCCCAGAGCCGCGCCGTGGCGTAGAAGGGATTGCCCTCGCGTTCGTACTTCTCCAGGGTCGGGCGGCGGATCTCGTCCTCCTCGGCCGGCGTCATGTGGCGCTGCTTCTCGCGCAGCAACTGGTCGCGCTTCACGGTCACCAGCACGCCGGCGGCCTGCTCGCCCCCCATGACCGAGATGCGTGCGTTGGGCCACAGGAAGAGCATCCGCGGCTGGTACGCGCGCCCGCACATCCCGTAGTTCCCCGCGCCGAACGAGCCGCCCACGATCACGGTCAGCTTCGGCACCTGGGCGGTGGCCACCGCCTGCACCATCTTGGCGCCGTCCTTGGCGATGCCGCCCTGTTCGTACTTCTTGCCGACCATGAAGCCGGTGATGTTCTGCACGAAGAGCAGCGGCACCCTGCGCTGCGTGCAGAGCTCGATGAAGTGCGCGCCCTTCACCGCGCTCTCGCTGAACAGGATGCCGTTGTTGGCCAGGATCCCCACCGGGATGCCGTGCAGGTGCGCGAAGCCGCACACCAGGGTCGTGCCGTAGCGCGCCTTGAATTCGTGCAGGCGCGAGCCGTCCACCAGCCGCGCCAGCACCTCGCGCACGTCGTACGGCGTGCGGGTGTCGCGCGGCAGCACGCCGAGGATCTCCTCGGGGTCGTAGAGCGGCGCCTCGGGCGTGGCCAGCTCCACCTGGGCCGGCTTGCGGAGGTTGAGATGCGACACGATGTGGCGCGCCATGTTCAGGGCGCTCTCCTCGTCCTCGGCGAAATGGTCGGCCACGCCCGAGATGCGGGTGTGCACGTCGGCCCCGCCCAGCTCCTCGGCGCTCACCTCCTCGCCGGTGGCCGCCTTCACCAGCGGCGGGCCGGCCAGGAAGATCGTGCCGTTGCCCTTCACGATCACGCTCTCGTCGCTCATCGCGGGGACGTACGCGCCGCCGGCCGTGCACGAGCCCAGCACCACGGCGACCTGCGGGATGCGCGCCGCCGACATCTGCGCCTGGTGGTAGAAGATCCGCCCGAAGTGGTCGCGGTCCGGGAACACCTCGGCCTGCAGCGGCAGGTAGGCGCCGCCCGAGTCGACCAGGTAGATGCAGGGCAGGCGGTTCTCGAGCGCGATCTCCTGGGCACGGACGTGCTTCTTCACCGTGAGGGGCAGGTACGAGCCGCCCTTCACCGTGGCGTCGTTCGCCACGAACATGACTTCGCGGCCGTGCACGGTCCCGATGCCGGTCACGATGCCCGCGCTCGGCGCCTCGCCGTCGTAGAGGCCGTGCGCCGCCAGCGGCGAGAGCTCGAGGAACGCCGAGCCGGGATCCAGGATGCGGTCGATGCGCTCGCGCGGCAGCAGCTTGCCGCGCTTGCGGTGCCGGGCCACGGCGTCCTCGCCGCCGCCCTGCTGCGCTGCGGCCACCTCGCGGGCCACCTCCTCGATCAGGCGGAGGTGGTGCGCGCGGTTGGCCTGGAACTCGGGCGAGCTGGTGGCGGCGCGGGACGCGAGGACTTCGCTCATGAGCGGGAGAGGTAGCGCCGCGAGGCCGAGAAAGCGACGCCAGCGGGCCCGGAACCTGCGCGACGCCCGGCCGCCGGGACTGGACTTCGTGCAGGGAGCCCGGAGGATCGGCGCCATGGGCTGCACCCGTCGTGCGCGCAGACCGAAGGCGGAGCGCATGGGCCGCGGGCGCGGCAGGACCGGTCCGGGGCCCGGGCACGGGCGCCGGAACGGCCCAGGGCACGCCGGCCGTGCGCGGGAGGCGCCATGGGCACCTTGACCCGGCTCGGCGTACGGCTCGCGCTGCTCCTCGTCATCGCCGCGCTGGTGCTCCACCTGGCCCGCCGGCCGCTCGCCGAGCGCTGGCTCCGGCCCGTCGTCGAGCGGGAGCTGGCGGCGCTCCTCGGCGGCTCGGTGCGCGTCGCGGGCCTGGCCTCGGTCGGGCTCACGCGGGTGGCGGTCGGGCGCCTGGAGTGGACCTCCGCCGATGGCGTATGCCGGGTCGCGGGCGGGCCACTGCGCGCCTGGATCGATCCCCTCGCGCTGGCGCGCGGCGCGCCGGGCGGGCTGCGCGCCCTCGCCCTCCGCCTGGAGCAGGTGGACGTGACCGTGCCGGAGGCGGGGCCCGGATCCGCGCCTGCCTCCCCCGCCGCGGAGGTCGTGCTGCCGTTGCCGGGCGGCCTCCTGGACCTCCTGCCCGAGGGCGCCGTCCTGGAGATCGCCCGCCTGGCGCTCCGCCGCGGCGCGTACGCCTTCGCCGGCCCGGCACGGCTCGAGCTCCGTCCGGCGGGAGCCGGCCATGCCCGCGAGCTGGAGTTCCGCGTCCCGGCTGCCTCCGGATGGCTGCGGGTCCAGGCCGACGGCCGGGTGGAGGTGCACGCCTCGGTGCGCGATCCGCGGCGGGTGCTGCCGCTCGCCTGGCCGGAGGCCCCGCCGATCGAGTGCGACGCCGTGCACGGCATGGTCGAGACGCACCTGGGCCGGCCCCTCGCCGCGCGCGGCACCCTGGAGGTGCGCGGGCTCCGCGCGGCGGAGATCGCGCTGCCCCGCGCGGCCATCGACGTGGAGCTGGCCTCGGGCGCGGTGCGGGTCGACCTGCGGCCCGAGCTACGGACCAGGTTCGCGGCGGCCGCGGGCAGAGCCACGCTCCAGGTGCGGGCCGGCACCGGGACGCGCGCAGACCTCGACCTCGCGCTGGCCGGCGGCGGGAGGGTGCAGGCGCGTGCCGGCGTGGACCCGGCGGGCGATTGGCCGCGGAACGGCCACCTGGAGCTGCGGGCGGAGGGGCTTCCGCTGGGGATGCTGCCCGCGGCGTCCCGCCTGCCGGAGCTCGCGGGCGAGACCGACCTTGCGCTGGAGTGGCGCGACGGCGTGCTCACCGCGGAACTCGCGGCCCGGCTCCGCGCGTCGGCTGCGCGGCTGGGCACGCGTGCGCTGGACCTGCGCGTCCAGGCCCGCGGCGACGCGCGCGGCCTCGGCCTGAGTGCGCGGCTCGTGGATCCGGAGCTCGGCGTGGCGGCCGCGACCGTGGCCTGCGAAGGACCCGGCGTCGCGGAGCTCGTTGCCGAACCCCGGCGCCTGCTGGCTGCGCCGGCGACGCTGGACGCCCGCGCCGAATGCCCCGAACTGGCGCGCCTCGCGCCGCTCCTGCCCGCGGAGCTCGCGCTCTCCGGCCGCGGCGTGGCGGCGTTTTCCGCCCGCGGCACGCTGGCCGATCCGCGGCCCAGCGTGGTGGTGGAAGTGCGCGACGCGCGCGTGGCACTCTCCGGGACCGCCGAGGTGCGCGACCTGTGGGCGGCGGTGCACGGCACGCTGGAGCGGGTGACAGCGGAGGGCGGCGGAGCGGCACTGGATGGCGCGGCCCTCGCATTCCGGGCCACGCTCGATCCGCGGGCCGGCGGAGTGCGCGAACTCTGGACGGCCCCCCCGGGAGTCCTCGGCGCACCCCTGCACGGCTCCGCCCGGCTCGCCGGGATCGACCTGGCCGCACAGGCCGCGCGGCTCGGCGGGGTGGAGGACCTGCGCGGGCGCGCCGACGTGGACCTCGCGCTGGCGGGCACGCTCGCGCACCCGCGGCCCGAGCTGGTCGCGCACGTGCGCGGCGCGGAGCTCAAGGTCCCGGACCTGCCGCGCATCGAGGGCCTCGAGGCCACGATCGCGGCGGATCCAGCGCGCATCGAGGTGCGCGCGCTGCGCGGCAGCCTGGGCGCGGGGACGGTGGCCGTCAGCGGAACCGTGACCGGAGCCCCGCCGCTGTGGAACGATCCACGCGCGGTGCGCTGCGACCTGCGGCTCACCGGCCAGGAAGTGCTCCTCCTGCGCCGGCCGGGGCTGCGCGTCCGCTCGGACCTCGACCTCGCGCTGCAGGGCCCCCTCCCTGCGCTGCAGATCTCGGGCGACGTGCGGGTCCGCTCCGCGCGCTACGCGGCACGCATCCCCTACCTCGACCTCCGCGGCGGCGGCGCGGCGCCCCTGCCCGGCATCCGCATCGCCGGCCCGACGCTGCCGCCGCCGCTGGCCGCATTCCTGGACCTGCAGGTCGACCTCTCGCAGCCGCTCGCCGTCGACACCAACGTGTTCCGCGGCGCGATCGCCGGCGCGCTGCGAGTGCACGGGCCGCTGCACGAGCCGGTCCTGGAGGGCACCCTCACCACCGCCGATGCGCGCCTGATCCTGCCCGGCGCCTCCCTCCAGGTGGGCGCCGGCACGCTGCGTTTCACGCGCGAGGCGCCGGCGTTCCCGCAGGTCGACGTGCAGGCCACGGGACGGCGCGCCGGCGTGGACGTCACCCTGGGCGTCCGGGGCCGCTTCGATGCGCCCGAGGTCCTGCTCGGCTCGCAGCCGCCCCTCCCGGCGCCGGACCTCGTGGTGCTGCTGACCACCGGCGTGCTGCCGGAGCAGGTGCGCAGCGATCCCGCCGGCAGGCTCGGCGCGGTGATGGGCGGCTACGTGGTCGAGGGCATCGCCGACTACTTCTTCGGTCCCGACGCCGGCGAGGCGCGCGAGAGCTTCGTGGACCGGTTGCACTTCGAGAGCGGCACCGAGCTGTCGAGCCGAGGCAATCCGAACCTGCTCCTGGAGTACCGCATCCGCGACCGCTTCTACCTGCAGGCCGAGCGCGACGCGTACGACGACTACAACGCCGGCCTCGTCTACCGGGTGCGCTTCCGTTGAGCGGCCGATGGCCTGCCCCCGCGCGTGGCTCCTGGTCGTGCTCGTCCCGCTGGCGGCCTGCGCCGGGACCTCCGACGTGGGGCAACCCGCGTCGCGGCCGGCCACGCAGGCGGCCACGCGGCCGGCGAGCGGGCCTGCGACCGCCCCCGGCCCGAAGGTGCGCTTCGAGTTCCAGGGCAGCACGCTGCCCGAGTTCGTGCTGCGCCGGCCGATCGCCGATCTGCTGGAGGAGTTCGCCGCGAACCCGGCCCGCCTCGGACTCCTGGTGGACGCGGCGGCCGACCTGCGCGAGTTCCTCGTCGGCGAGGCGCGTCCCGACGCCCGCGTCGACCATGCGGTGCTCGCTGGCGAGGAGACGGTGGTGCGCTTCACCATCGACGAGGGGCCCGTGGTCACGATCGCCAGGCTCGAACTCCACGGCGCGGCCGCGCTGCCCGCGGGCGAGCTGCGCAAGCTGCTGCGCGCCCGGCCCTCCGGACTGTTCGGCACCGGCGACCCGTACTTCGTGGCCGCCGAGATCGCGGACCTCGCCACCGCCATCGCCGT
Source organism: Planctomycetota bacterium (assembly GCA_020849665.1). GTDB lineage: Bacteria > Planctomycetota > UBA1135 > UBA1135 > UBA2386 > JADLFX01. The sequence continues at coordinate 40,096 of JADLFX010000052.1, forward strand.
CCGCTACCGGGCAGGCGGCTTCCTCGACGTGCGGGTGGCCGAGCCGGACATCCGGCGTGCGCCGCGGGCCAGCGAGGCGGAGGTGGTGATCCGCATCGAGGAGGGTCCGCGCTACACGGTGGCGGAGGTCGCGGTGGCGGAGGGCTTGCGCGTGGTGCCCCTCCCGCCAGAGTTCGCCACTGCGCGCGGCCGGGCGTGCGAGGCCGAGGTGGTGGCGGCCCTGCGGCTGGCCCTGCGCACCGCGCTCGAAGACCATGGCCATCCGGATCCCCGCGTGGTGACGCGCCTGCGCCTGGATCCCTCGCGTGCCCAGGCCGTCGTCGTGTTCGAGGGCACACCCGGCGCCAGGGCCACCATCGCGGCCGTCGAGATCCGCGGCGGCGAGGGCGTGTCGCGCGGGCTGATCCAGAGGCGCCTGGAGTTCCAGGCCGGCCAGCCCTTCCACGGCGGCCGCATCCAGCGCAGCCTGCGCGCGCTCTACGAAACCGGCGTGTTCCGGTCGGCACAGGTGCTGCGCGAGCCGGTGGACGGGGATCCCACGCGCCTGCGTCTGGTGGTCGACCTCGAGGAGGGCGAGAACCGCTCGGTCTCGTTCCTGGCGGGCGTGGGCAGCTACGAGTACCTGCGCGGCGCGGTCACCTACGAGGACCGCAACTTCCTCGGCCACGCGCAGCGCCTCGTGGCGCGCGTGAAGGGCAGCGTGCGCGGCTACGGCGGAGACCTGACCTGGACCGAGCCCGACCTGCTGCGCTCGGGCGTCGCGCTCTCGCTGCGCGGCTTCGGCCACGTGCGCGAGGAGCCCAGCTTCACCGACCAGACCGCGGGCACCACGGTCGCACTGGCCCGCCCGCTCGGGCAGCACCAGCAGGCCAGGATCGGCTACACGTTCGGGGACCGCCGCGCGCTCGACGTGGACCCCTCGGTGCAGCTCGGCGCCGACAGCGCGGTGCGCGAGGGCAAGGTGTTCCTGGAGCTCTCGCGCGACACCCGCGACTCACCGCTCTATCCGGCCAGCGGGCACGTGGTCGGGGTGAAGTACGAGCACAGCGATCCCGCGCTCGGCGGCAACCTGCGGCTCGACCGCCTCACGGTGAGCGGCATCCTCGATCTGCCGCTCGGCCAGGACTTCCTGGTGAGCCTCTCGGCCCAGACCGGGGCGGTGTGGTTCGGCGATCCCGGGGTGCTGCCCGTGCAGGAGCGCTTCTTCAACGGCGGCGAGACCACGGTGCGCTCGTTCCGCGAGGGCCAGCTCGGGCCCCGGGCGGCCTCCGGCGACCCGCTCGGCGGCGAGTTCCGCAACGTGCTCAACGCGGAGCTGCGCTTCCCGATCCTCGGTCCCCTGCACGGCTCGCTCTTCGCGGACGCCGGCAACGTGGGCGTCGACCTGCACGAGTACGGCCTCTCCGACCTGCGCTACGCGGTGGGCGGGGGCCTGCGCTTCGCCCTCCCCGTGGGTCCGCTGCGCCTCGACCTGGGCGTCAACCCGGACCGGCGGCCCGGCGAGGAGGCGTACGTGCTGCACTTCACCATCGGGTTCCCGTTCTAGGCGCGGCGGCCGGCACCGAAGTGGCCCGGGATGGGTTCCGCTCCCTCCGTTTTCGGCGCGCAGACATTGCCGCGCGCGGTCCCGCGACCCGGCCGGCCATCTCGCTCCCCGCCTTCCCGGCGTATGGTGCGCACCTCGGCATCCCTGCCGTATCTCTCGTCTGCCCCGTTTCCCGAGGTTCCCATGCTTCGTCCCACTTCCATCGCTCTGCTCGTCCTGGCAGGCACCGCCCTGGCCCAGGTTCCCCCGACCCACATCTCGCCCAAGTCCGCGACCTCCGGGTTGGGCAACGCCAACAACAACATCCCGTTCTCGTGGACCCCGACCGGCTACCAGCAGGTCCACAGCCTCGCGTCGTTCAGCAGCACCAGCCCGGTGCCGTTCACGAAGATGTCCCTGCGCATGGGGTCGGGGTTCACCAACCGGCCCGGCTTCCAGATCGACGTCGAGCTGGCCGTGGCCAATTCCACGAACGACTCCAACGCCGCCAGCGCGGTGTTCAACCTGAACGAGGTTCCGGGCTCGCGCGTGACCGTGTTCACCCGCAAGGGCCTCAACCTGGTCGCAGTCCCGAACAACGACTGGGTCGTCACCTTCCCGTTCGACAACTTCTTCATCTACACCGGCCAGACGCACCTGAGCTGGAGCGCCGCGGTGTACGGGAACACCAACGGCAATGCGTTCTTCGTCTACCCGCTCGACGCATGGTGGAAGATCGGCCAGAGCTCCCGCACGGGCTCCTTCGCCGGGTGCTCCTCGGCCGCCGGCGGCACGCGCGCGGCGTCCCAAAGCGTGAGCACGGTCAACCTGCGCCCGGGCGGCGTGGCCAACTTCACCGGCAACTCGTACGTGCCGGCCGGTGGTCTGCCCGCGCTCATGGCCATCGGTGGTTCGTCCACCAACTACGGCGGCCTGCCGCTGCCCTACGACATGAGCGGGATCGGCGCGACCGGCTGCTCCGTCACCAATGACATCCTGCTCACCCTGGCCGGCGTCACCAACGCCAACGCCAACGGTGACGTGGTGATTCCGCTGGCCGTGCCGGCGAACCCGGCCCTGAGCGGCGTCATCTTCTACACACAGTTCTACTTCCTGCAGTCGGGCGCGAACCCGCTGGGCCTCTTCACCTCGAACGGCCAGACCAACACGGTGGGCACCGACCCGCTGGTGACCCGCATCTTTGTCGGCAACCCGAGTGCGACCAGCGGCACGCTGGACACCGGCTTCGGCATGGCGGTGGGGTTCAATTAGCTGGGCGCCGCCGCAACGCGGCGGAAGTACACAGACAAGGACACCACCCCGCGCCGCTGCGGCGGCGCGGGAACGGCATGCCCGGTCGCCAATCCCTGGGCGCCGCCGCAACGCGGCGGAAGTACACAGACAAGGACGCCACCCCGCGCCGCTGCGGCGGCGCGGGGGAGCTCAGGCTCGCTCGGCGATTCCGGCGCACCGCTGCAACGCGGCGGAAGTACACAGGCAAGGACGCCACCCCTGGGGAGTTCAGGTTCGCTCGGCGATCCCGGCGCGCCGCCCCTTCCACCGGCGGGCAGGGGCAGGGCACACTCCCCAGCCGCCGATGTGGAACCTGCTCGCGCTCCTGGCCCTGGCGCCGCTCCTCGCGGCGCAGGACGCGGGCCCGGCCGCGGACCTGGCCCGCGCCGTGGACCTGCCGGACGCCAAGGCGCGGCGCAGCGCCGCCCTCGAGCTGGCGCAACGCAAGGACGTGACGCTGGCACAGTGGCTGGAGCTGTGCGCGGGATTCGGCGCCTTCTCACCGCTCGCCCCCGGGGTGCACCACGAGACGGTCCCGCTGCGGGTGCTCGGCAAGGACGAGGCCACGCCGATCTCGTTCTACGTCCCGAAGGGCTACGACCCGGGCAGGCCCGCGCCGCTCCTCCTCGCCATGCACGGCACCGGCATGAACGGACGGCAGGAGTACCTGATGTGGCAGGAGGTGGCCGAGACCCTGGGGATGCTGATCCTCGCGCCGTCGGAGACCGGCGCCAACGAGGGCTACGCGTTCACCGAGCGCGAGCGCCAGGTCGCGCTGCAGGCGCTGCGCTGGCTGCGCCGCCACTGCAACGTCGACGAGAACCGGATCTTCTGCAGCGGCGAGTCGCGCGGCGGCCACATGACCTGGGACCTTGCGCTGCGCCGGCCCGACCACTTCGCCGCGCTCGCGCCGATGATCGGCGGCCCCAGCATCAATCCGGCCAAGGGCCTGAACAACGTGCGCTACATGGCCAGCATCGCGCACCTGCCGATCCGCGACCTGCAGGGCGCGAAGGACGACCCCGGACTCGTGGCCAACGTGCGCGCCGGGTTCGCGCGCCTCGCCGAACTCGGCGCCGCCGACGCGAAGCTGCTCGAGTTCGAGGATCTCGGCCATGGCTTCCGCTTCGCCGCCGTCGACTGGGTCGCCCTGCTGGGCAAGGCCCGCCGGAGCGCCGTACCGGAGCGCGTGGTGCTCGCCTTCGCCCGGCCGGGCGAGGCACGATCCCACTGGGTGGAGGTCACGCGCTACGCCAAGCCCGTCGAGGAGAACTTCACCCCCAGGCTCACCGCCAAGGAACTCGAGGCGTTGCAGCAGAAGGACGACGCCGGGCGCAAGCGCTGGTGGCAGGAGCAGTGCGACCAGCGCACCGGGCGGATCGTGGCGACGCGCCAGGGCCGGGGCGTGTTCCACGTCGAGGGCACGGGGGTGGCGTCGTTCCGGCTCCTCCTCGACGCGGGCATGTTCGAGCCGAGGAAGCCGATCGAGCTGCACTGGCAGGGCAGGACCCTGCGCCCGGTCCCCAGCCCCACCCCGCGCGTGCTCCTCACCGAATTCGTGGAGCGCTTCGACCGCACCTTCCTGCCGATCGCCACGGTGGAAGTTCCCTGACCGGACACGCCCGTCGGGGAGCGGGTTGACGCGGCCCCGGCGGACACGAAGATCCGCTGTAGAGCCCGTGGCACCCTCCCGGGCGCGTTCCTCTCACCCTGCCGCTTCGCCGAAGGAGCGAACCCATGCGCTTCCCGTCCCTCCTCGCAGCCCTCGCCCTGTGCACGCCCCTGTGCGCCCAGGGCGAGGTGCCGCCGCCCCAGATCGGTCAGACCAATCCTCTCCCGGGGCTCAAGCCCCCCGCGATCCCAGGCACCAACGTCCAGCAGGTGCACATGATCCACCTGCCCGGCGACGCGCCGAACGTGTTCCACACGGCGCTGACGGTGGCGGGCCTGCCGGCGGCCAACGGCGGCGTCGGCGGCACCGACCTCCTGACCGGCAAGTACGACGTGCTCACCGACACGTTCACGCCCAACACCGAGGCCGCAGCGCTCAACGCCGCGGGCACCGAGTTCGGGCTGATGTTCCACCACACCGGACTGCACGCCGTCTACGACCGGCTGCCCGGCCCGCCCATCCTCGCGAAACGCGCGAGCCTCGGTTCGCCCTGGCAGGTGGTCGGCACGATCACCGGTCTGCCGTCGCAGTCGTACTACGACCCCGCGCTGGCGACCTTCAAGGGCCGCACGTACCTCCTGCACGTGCTCGGCACCGGCATCGCGATGACGGCGATCGACCTCAACACCGGCGCCCTGTCCACGCCGTCCGGCGTGATCGTCAACGCCGCACGTTCCGGCAGCACGGCCAACTCCCCCACGCCGATCGTCGACTCGAAGGGCGAGCTGATCGCGATCTCCCATCACGACGTGCTCGGCTCCGACAACGACCACTACATGTCGATGGACCTGGATCCGGCCACGCCTGCGCTGCTCTTCAACGACACGCCGACCTGGACCAACAACGGCGGGTTCATCGGCGGCCGCTTCTTCGACGCCGAGTCCACGCCTTCGCCGTATCACATCTTCGCGATCGACGCGTTCTGGACGACGGGCGGCCGCGCCCCGGTGGGCGGGGCGATGGAGCTGCGCGCGTTCGTGCCGCCCAGCGCCACGCCGGGCAACCAGGTCTCCTGGCTCCTGGTCGGAGCCGGGTTCCTGCAGCCGCCCCTGCCCGTGCCGCCGTTCGTGGGGATGTTCGGCCTCAACAACGTGTTGATCACCCTGCCGCTGGGCATGCACAACAACCTGAACGGGGAGGCCCTGCTCACCGTGCAGGTGCCCAACATCCCAGGCCTCAGCGGCGCCAAGGTGCCGGTGCAGTCCTTCACCCTGCACCCCACCACCGGCACCGGCACGGTCGGCAACACCGCCCTGCTCACCGTCGACTGACGTCCCGCGGGGCACGGGACGCGACACCAGCCCCGTGCCCCCGGGGGCCGTGCTCAGAGCCCGCGCGCGAAGCGCACGCCGAGGTTGTGATAGGCGGCGTCGGGCTTGTCGCCCCAGCGGTGCGCGCTGCGCACCGCATTGGCCGGGAAGTACCAGCTCCCGCCGCGCATGCCGCGATTGGCGGCGTCCTTGCCCGGCAGGCGCTGGCCGTCGCTGCCCTGGACCGGAGTGGTGTAGGGGAGGACCGGGTCCAGGCAGTGCTCGGCCACGTTGCCGAGGATGTCGTGCACGCCGAAGCGGTTGGGCAGGAAGGACCCCACCGGTGCGTGCACCCAGTGCCCGTCGTCGACCTCCGGCGTGCAGGCGAGCCCCTTCCAGCCGCGGTCGAGGACATGGCGGTCCGCGATGTTGGCGTGGCCCTGCAGCGACGCGGGCCGATCGCCGGTGGGAAACGGGGTGGTGCTGCCCGCACGGCAGGCGTACTCCCACTGCGCCTCCGTGGGCAGGGTCAGGTCGAGCTGGCCTGCCACCCGCGCCGCGGCCCGCCAGGACACCATCTCCACCGGGTGGCGTCCGTCGATCGGGTAGCCGCCGCTCTCCTTCGCCGACTTGTAGTAGCTCGGGTTGGCGCCGGTGTGGCGCTGCCATTGGGCCTGCGTGGTCTCGTACTTGGCCAGCAGGAACGGCGCCAGCGTGACGGTGTGCACCGGCTCCTCGTTCTCGCTGGCCTCGGGATCGGTGTTGGGCGTGCCCTGGGGATGCTGGTCGTTGGGCCGCCGCGCGCCCATCGCGAAGCTCCCGCCGGGGATCAGCACCAGCACGACGCCGCTCGCCTCGGTGATGCGCAGGCGCCCGGTGGGGATCTCGCGCTCCGGCCGCTCGCCGCTGGCCACGTGCCAGAACTCCAGCAGACGGGAGTGCGGATCCGGACCCAGCGGCACCAGTCCGACGATCGGAGCGAGCCGGAGCCCGCGGTACGGCTCGTGCGTGCCCGCGTAGCCGATCGCCTCGCGCCACGCGGCCGCCGCCGCGGGCTCGTGCAGGGTGCGCGCCGCGACGCCGGCGGCGAACTCGCGCCGCGCCGCCACCCTGGGGTGCAGGCCCGCCAGCGCATCGAGGCGCGCGAGGAGTTCGTCGAGCACCTGCGCCTGCCAGCGCTCGGCGTCGTCGCCGCGTGCGGCGCGCAGGCCGGTGCGCCGCGCCTCGTGCAGGGGCCGCCGCGCCAGCAGCTCGGCGCTCTTCGCCAGCCACGCGTCCATGGCAGCGACCCGGTCGGGCAGCGCCGGCCACAGCTCCTCGCCCGCGACGAGCTGCTCCTGCACGAGCTGCACGTCGCTGAGCCGGCGGATCTCCGAGAGCGCGTCGTCGACCTGCACCAGGAAGTGCAGAGACACCGCGAGGGCCGCGACCAGCACGACGCCGATGCCGGCCACCGCGCCGGCCAGGGCGGGCTCGCGCCGCACCCAGCGCCGCAGGCGTTGCGCCAGTCCGGCGTGACGCGCGCGTACCGGACGGTGGGCCAGGAATGCCCGCAGGTCGGCGGCGAACTCCGCCGCCGTGGCGTAGCGGCGCGCCGGATCCTTCTCCATCGCCTTGAGCACGATGGCCGAGAGGTCGCGCGGGATCCGACGGTCGATCCGGGCCGGATCGGCGGGGTCCTGGTCGAGGATCTGCTGCAGCACGCCCGCCGTGCTCTCCGCCGCGAACGCGTGGCGGCCCGTGAGCAGCTCGTAGAGCGTGGCGCCCAGCGAGTACACGTCGGTGCGCGCGTCCACGCGCAGGCCCTGCACCTGCTCGGGCGACACGTAGTACGGCGTACCGGCGAACTCGCCGGTGCGCGTGACGGTGGGCGCCGCCTCCTCGCGCGCGAGGCCGAAGTCGGAGAGCACCGCGCTGCCGTCGGGACGCACCAGGATGTTGGACGGCTTGACGTCGCGGTGCACCACGCCGTGCCGATGCGCGTGGTCCAGGGCGTCGGCGATCTGCGCCACCTGCGCCACGACCGTGGCGATCGGCCCCGGCCGGATCGGTGTGCCGTCGATCCGCTCCATCGCGATCCAGTGCAGGTCGCCGGCGCCGCCGACCTCCAGCACCTTGACGATGTGCGGGTGATCGAGCTGCGCGGCGGTCTGGGCCTCGCGGCGGAAGCGCGCCACGGCGCGCGGATCGAGCGTGAGCGCGTGGGGCAGGATCTTCAGTGCCACGCGCCGTCCCAACGACTCCTGTACCGCGTCGTGCACCACGCCCATCCCGCCGCGGCCCAGCTCGCCCACGATCCGGAAGCCCCCCACGCGCCGCTCGAGGGTCGCCTCGGCCTCCTCGGGCTCGGCGAACATCGGCTCCAGGAGATCGCTCAGCTCGGGGTGCGCCGCCAGGAGTTCGGCGTCGCTCCGGCCATCGCGCCGCGAGCGATGCTCGGCGAACACCGCCACGGCACGGCGCAGGCGGTCGAGGGGCGAGGGTGGCGGCTCGGTCACGGCCGAAGTCTAGATGGCCTCTCCCTGCGTGCGAGCCCGGGGGCGCGCGACGGTCACAGCGCCTCGTCCAGGCCGCCCTTCTGGATCTGCTCCACCTTGCGGGCCAGCCGGGCCAGGGCCCTGTGGAACCGCATCCGCGCGGCGTCGGGGGTGAGCGCCATGCGCGCACCGATGGTCTCGAACTCCATCCGTTCCCACTCCCGCAGCCGGATCACCTGCCGGTCCTCGGCCTCCAGGAGCTCCAGCGCGATCTCCAGCCAGGCGCGCTCCTCGTTGCGTTGCGCGGCCTGCGACGGCGAGGTGATCGAGGCGGCGTTCTGGTCGAGGGGCACGGCCACGCTCTCGTCGGGCACGGGCGCGGCGCCGCCGCCGCGCTTCTCCGCGTCGATGTGGTCGGCGGCGTCCCGCAGGACGTTCTCCACGATCCGTGCCAGGAGCGCGCGAAACCGGCCCTGATCCGAGACCAGGAAGCGCGGCCCGTAGCGCAGGGCGCGCAGCGCCGCTTCCTGCACGAAGTCCTGGGTCTCGGCGTGCCCGCGCAGCCGAGGCCCCAGGCGCCGGTGCACGTGACCCCGGATCCACTCCATGTCGCGCTCCAGCAGGTGCCGCAGCGCCGCCTCGTCGCCGCGGTGCAGCCGCTGCAGCAGGTGCAGCGTTTCATCGGGACGGGGCTCCGGACTGGTCATGGCGCGCCAGGATTGTGGCACCGCGCCGGGCGCCCTGCCTGCCGGTTCCGCGGACGGGTCCGGCGGATCTGCGAAGGCGCGTCACCGCGGCGCCGGCGCAAGCACTGATACAGGCATGCGCTTCCTCCTTGCCATCGTGCTGTACACGCTCATCCCGGCCCAGGATGCGGCCTCGTGCCCGGGGGAGGGCTCCGCGTGGGCCCCGGTCCGGGTCGATGCCGGGCCGGGGCTCGGCTGCGCCTTCGCCCCGTCGGCCCCGGCGTGGCTCCTGGTCACCCCCATGCACCGCGCAGTGCTGCCGCGGCCCGGTCTGCGCCAGGGCCGCGCGATCGCCCTGCCACGGGTGCTGCTGCGCTACCGCTGCACGGAGTTCGCGTTCGCGCCCTGGGTGCTCGAGGAGGTACGCGCCTCGGGCTACGTCCTCGACGTCGCGGCCGAGCCGTGCCGGTAGGTCCTGCGGCCCCGGCCGGGGGGCGGTGTCCTGCCAGCGAGGACCAGCCGCTGCCCGGTGCGGCCGCCGCATCGCCGGGACGCCAGACGGACCCGTCGTGCAGGCTCGGCGGACGCTGCGGGCCGGCGGGTCGGGTTACGAACGGCGTCGATCGTCGCGCGGTGCCCGACGCGGGCAGGAGCGGGTGCAGCTCGGACCCGGCCCCGGCCCTGCCACCGTCCCCGTCGTGCGGGTCAGCGCTTCGCGTGGTCGGCCAGCACCATCGCCACACAGCAGGTCAGGCGCTTGCCGGTGGGGATGTGCAGGAACTCGTTCGGACCGTGGGCATTGCTGGCGGGGCCGAGGACGCCGGTGATCAGGAACTGCGCCTGCGGGTAGCGTTCGCCGAGCATGGCCATGAACGGGATCGAGCCGCCCTCGCCCATGTACATGGCCTCGCGGCCGAAGAACGCCTGACTGGCGCGGCCGGCGCTCTCGGCGAGCCACGGCGCCAGTGCCGGCGCGTTCCAGCCCGGGCTGCTCTTCTCGCCCTCGAACGTGACGCGCGCCCCGTACGGCGGATCCGACTCGAGCAGCCGCTTGAGGTATGCCGCGGCCTTGTTGGCGTCCGCGGTCGGCGGGATGCGCAGGGACACCTTCACCGTGGTCGACGGGCGCAGGACGTTGCCCGCGCTCTCCAGGGCGGGCAGGCCCTCGGCGCCGGTGATCGAGAGCGCCGGACGCCAGGTGCGCGCCAGCACGCGTTCGGCCGCGCTCTCGCCCATGGGGCGCGTACCGCCCACCCAGGGGAACTTGGAGTGCACCTCGTCCCCCAGGACCTTGGCCACCGCCTGGGCCTGCTCCTGCCGCTGCTTCGGGATCTCCACGTGCAGCTCGCGCGGCAGGATCGCGCCGCTGCTCGCGTCCTCCAGCCGGCCGAGGACATGGCGCAGGATGCGGAACGAACTGGGCACGATGCCGCTGGCGTCGCCCGAGTGCACGCCCTCCTTGAGCACCTCGACCTTGAGGTTGCCGGTCAGCAGGCCGCGCAGCGAGGTGGTGCACCAGAGCTGGTCGTAGTTGCCGCAGCCGGAGTCCAGGCACACCACGAGGCTCGGGGTGCCGATGCGGTCCTTCAGGTGCTCGATGTAGTGCGGCAGATCGAAGCTGCCGCTCTCCTCGCAGCCCTCGATCAGGATGACGCAGCGCGCGTGGCGCAGGCCCTGCTCCTTCAGGATCCGCAGCGCCGTGAGCGAGGCGAACGCCGCGTAGCCGTCGTCGGCGCCGCCGCGTCCGTAGAGCTTGTCCTCGCGCAGCACCGGCTGCCACGGACCCAGGCCCTCCAGCCATCCGGTCATCTCGGGCTGCTTGTCGAGGTGCCCGTAGAGCAGCACGGTGTCCTTCGCCTCGCCGGGCACCTCCATGTAGATGAGCGGGGTGCGACCCGGCAGCTGCACCACCTCCACCTTCAGCCCCTCCACCGCCTGCTGCCGGCACCAGTCGGCGATCAGGCGGGTGGCCTTGGCCATGTGGCCGTTCTCCTGCCACTTGGGGTCGAAGAGCGGCGACTTGTTCGGGATGCCGATGTACTCGCGCAGCGCGGGGACGATCGAGCGGTCCCAGGTCGTCGACGACAGGTCTTGGGCTTTGCGGGGGTCCACGCCCCCCGGCTTAGCGAATCCGGGTCACGCCGTCGAGCAGCCGGGCGTAGAGAACCCGCAGGTGCTCGCGGTAGTCGGCGCGGGGGGGCTTGCCCTGGTCGAGCGCGCGTGCCTGCCAGTAGTGGAACACCGCGTCCTCGAGCGCGCCGGCCTGCTCGTGCATCTCGGCCGCCAACAGGTGCGCGTCCAGGTTGCGCCGGTCGACCAGCAGCGCCTGATCGACCAGGGTGGCCGCCTCGCCGGCGCGTCCGGTCGCGGCCTCCACGCGCGCCAGACCCAGGAGGGCGCCGGGGTCGTTCGGCTCGCGCCGCAGCGCGGTGCGGTACGCCTGCCGGGCCTCGTCGTGGCGTTCCTGGCGCGCCAGGATCTGGCCCAGCAGCACGTTGGCGCCCAGATCCATCGGCTCGCGGCGCAGTGCCGCCTCGAGCTGGCCGCGCGCCGCGTCGAGCTCGCCGGCCTCCAGGAGCCGCAGCGCCAGCGCCGTGCGCGGCAGCGCCAGGTCGTCGTGCGCGTCGATCGCCGCCTGCAGGCGCCGCCGCGCCGCGTCCCGCTCGCCGCGCTCGTGCTCCAGGGCGGCGAGGTTCACCGCCGCACGCACGTTGTCGGGATCACGTTCGAGCACGCGCCGATACTCGCGCTCGGCGGCGGCGAACTCCGCGCGCGCCGCGTCGGCCTTGCCGGAGTTGCGCAGCGCCTGCCCCCGTTCGTCGTAGGCCGAGGCGAGGTTGAAGCGCGCGCGCACGTCGTCCGGGTCCTCGTCCAGCGCGTCACGGTACTCGGCGATCGCCGCGTCCAGCTCGCCGCGGCTGTGGTGGTAGACGCCCCGGTTGAACGGCGTGCGGATCGGCGTGATGCCGGGTCCGCCGCCGCACGCCGTCGCGCCGGCCAGGAGCAGGGTCAGCGCGACCCGGGCGAGCCCACGGCGCCTCCGCCCGCGCTCACTTGCCGGTGGCACTCTCGTCCCTCTGCCGGTAGATCCGCGCGCGTCCGGTGGCGCGCACGCCGCTCTCGTCGAACTCGCGCGCCTCCAGGTCCTCCTCGTCGCTGCCGAAGAGCAGCACCGAGGGATTGGCACGCACCTTGCGCATGGCCATCTCCGCCTGCCAGAGCGTCCCGCGCAGCCGGCGCACCGACTCGGCCAGCTCCGGACGGTTGTCGAGCAGGGTGCCCTCGAGCTGGTCGAGCACGGAGTCGAGGTCGCCGCGCACGGCGGCGAGCGCGGCGCGGAAGTCCTGCATGCCGGCGCGCGACTCGTCGAGCACCTGTTCGGCCTTGGGCAGCGTGGAGTCGAGCATGCGCTGGCGCACCTCGGTCATGGTCTGGGTGGCGGTGTCCAGCATCCTGCGCAGCGGCTGGATGGCGCTGGCCTGCAGGCCGTTCTCGCCCTCGGCGGACAGCAGCTGGCGCAGTTCGTTGGCGGCGCCGCTCAGGCTCTTCAGGAGGGTGTTCAGGTTGTCGCGGTTCTCGAGGCTGAACACGCCCTCGTTGAGGGTCTTGATCAGCGTGTTGATCGAGCCGATCGCGTCGCCGATGGTCGCGGCCAGGGCGTCGATGCCGCCGGCGCGTCGGGCCCGGATCGTCAGCGGCTCGGGATGGCGCACCGCGAAGATGGTGCCGGGCTCCTTGTCCTTCTCCCAATAGCCGGGATAGAGGTCGAGGAAGTGCTGGCCGAGGAAGCCCTCCTGCAGCAGCGCGACCTGCGCCGAGGCGGGATCCACCTTGAGAGTGGCGTCGGCGAGCTCGAAGTCCACCTCCACGACCAGCCGGCGCGAGCCTTCGCGCACGCCCTCGGGCAGCGTGCCGAGCTGGCGGCGCAGCAGGTCGATGTCGTCGGCGGTGTACGGCAGCTCGGTCCAGCGCAGGCGGCTCACCTCGCCCACGCGCCGGCCGGCCACCGCCACCTTGGCGCCCACCGCCAGCGTCTTCACCTCGTCGAACACCGTGCGGCAGGTCAACCGCTCGCCCTTCAGGAAGTTCAGCACCTCCCAGCGCCCGACCCGGAACGCATAGAGGGCGAACACCGCGGCTGCGGCCAGCACGAAGAGGCCGGGGATGATCTCGTTGCGTTGGTAGTTCGGCATGGTCGGAAGCGGCGCGCCGGCCCGATGCTAGCGCGCGGCGCGGGTCACATGAGCAGGTCCTTGTAGTAGCCCTGGGCCCGGGCACCGGTGCCCTCCTCGGCCTCCAGCTCGCCGGTGCGGAACCGGCGGACGCGCGGGTTGGTGCTCGCGAGCAGGTCCTCCACCGTGCCGTCCAGGAGCACGCGGCCCTGGTCGAGGAGCAGCACGTGATCGGCGATGCGGCGCACGCTCTCGAGCGTGTGCGTCACCACGATGTTGGTGATCCCCATCGTGTCACGCATCTGGTTGATGAGCTGGTCGACGCGGCTGGTGGCGATCGGATCCAGCCCGGACTCCGGCTCGTCGTAGAACAGGATCTTCGGGTCGAGCGCCAGCGCGCGCGCCACCGAGGCACGCTTGAGCATGCCGCCCGAGAGGTCCGACGGCAGCTTGTCGGCCGCCTGCAGCAGATCGACCTGGTGCAGCTTGATCTTCACCATGGTCTGGATCGTGTCGTCGTCCAGCTTGGTGTGCTGCTGCAGGGGCAGGGCGATGTTCTCGGCCACGGTCAGGGAGTTCAGCAGCGCCCCGCCCTGGAACATCACGCCGAACTTGCGCCGCACCAGGTCCAGCTCGTGCTCCGGCAGCCGTGCGATGTCGGTGCCGTCGATGCACACGGCGCCGCGCTCGGGACGGTGGGCGCCGAACAGGACCTTCAGCAGCGTGGTCTTGCCGCCGCCCGAGGCGCCCAGGATGCACAGGTTCTTGCCGGGCATGGCGCGGAACGAGATGCCGTGCAGCACCGGCTGCGCGCCGTACGACTTCCACACGTCGCGGCACTCGACCATCGCGTCCATCGCGGTCATCGCAGCTATTTCGACAGGAGCCAGTTGACCATCACCGCGGCCAGCAGCGCCTCGGCCACCACCAGCATCACGATCGACACCACCACCGCCACCATGATGTTGCGGCCGAGACCCATCGGGCCGCCCTCGGCGATCAGGCCGTAGTAGCAGCAAATCATGGTGATCAGCACCGCGAACACGACCGACTTGACCAGCCCGAACACGATGGCGGTCATGTCGAGGTAGAGGATGCTGGTCTGGATGTAGCTGTCGGTGTCGATGTCGTAGACGGCCAGCGCCACCAGCCAGCCGCCGGCCATGCCCAGCAGATACGAGAACACCGCGAGGCAGGGCACCATCACCAGCATGCTGAGCAACCGCGGCGCCACGAGGTACCCGGTCGGATGGATGGCCATGGCCTCGAGGGCCATGATCTCCTCGTTGATCCGCATCGAGCCGAGCACGGCGGTGAACGACGCCCCGACCCGCGCGGTCATGATGATCGCGGTCATCAGGGGGCCGAGCGCGCGCACCACCGAGAGCGCGACCATGCCCGGCACCTGCTGGAGCTGGCCGTACTTCTTCATCACGTCGCCGGTCTGGAGCACCAGGATGGCGCCGGTCAGGAAGGTGATCAGGGCCACCACCGGCAGCGAGCGCACGCCGACGTTGCGCATCATCGGGAAGATCTGCTTCCCCATGCGCGTGCGGCCCTGCGCCGCACCCACGGTGAGGAACCAAAGCGTGCTGCCGAAGAGCCGGCACAGGTTGCTGACGTGGTGCAGGAAGTCGCGCAGCGCGCGGTAGAGCAGGATCGTCCCCCGCCCCACGGCCCCGGCGACGCGGACGAAGGGGTTCATCGCGGCTGGTCGGGGGCAGGCTCGATCTTGAAGAGCTGCTGCAGCTGGGCGAGCTTCAGCACGGCGGCCACCTGCGCGCTGGGAGCGCGGAGCACGAACTCCTTGCCGCGCTTCATCGCCGACTTGAGACCTTGCACCAGCACGGCGATGCCGGACGAGTCGATGTAGCTCACGCCGGCGAGGTCGACGACGGCCCGGCTGGCGTGCTTGAGGCCGTGCTGGATCTCGTCCAGGAGGCGCGGCGCCGACTCCATGTCGACCTCACCCCGCACCATCACGACGTGGTCGTGGCCCTCGGTCCCCCCGGTCAGCTGCAGGCGGGTGGTCACGGCCGCTGCTCCTTGGGCACGCGCTTCTCCAGCACCAGGGCCATCGCCCCCGGCCGGTCCGGCTCGGCCTCGTATTCGATCCGATCCATGATCTGGCCGATGAAGTGCGTCCCGAGCCCGCCCGGCCGCAGCTCGGCCAGGTCGCGCGGACGGATCCGCGGCAGGTCTTCCTGCGCGCAGAACGCGCCGATCCGGAAGCGCACCAGCTCCGGCTCCACCTCGACCCGCACCTCGATGTCCTCGCAGCCGACGCGCGGCGTGCGGTGCTTGACGATGTTGGCGCAGGCCTCGTCGAGGGCCAGGACCACCATCTGGCCCTCGGCCCCCAATGCGCTCTCCAGGATGGACGCCACGAACGCCCGGACCGCCTTGAGACAGCCGGCCTCCGCCGGGACCTTCAACTGGTAGACGCGCGGGCTCATCGGGTGGCCGGGATCCTAGCGCGGGGGCTCCGGGGCCGGAGCGACTGTTGTGGCGCGGCGGCGCGCCCGGACCCTAGGTGCCGAAGCACAGGAGGGTCATGTCGTCGTTGCGCGGCTGCCCGGCGGCGTGGGCACGCGCGACGCGGAACACGCCTTCCGCAACGGCCACGGGATCGCCTTCGGCATGGGCGAACACCGTGCTCACCCGCTCCAGGCCGAGCAGGTTGCCGTCCCGGTCGCGGGCGTCGGTGAGCCCGTCGGTGAACGCCAGCACGTGGCCGGCGGCCGGCAGCGCCACCTCGGCCTGGACATAGGGGTACCCGGCGTCCGGGCTGACGTTCAGGGGCAGGCGCGCCACCTCGGGGGCCAGCTCGACCACCGCTGCACCGGCGGCGCGCAGCAGCGGCGGCTGGTGGCCCGCGTTGGCGATGGTCAGCACCCGGCGCCTGGCGTCGAGCACCATCAGGAGCAGGGTCACGAAGCGGTCGGCGGGGCCGGTCTCGGCGAAGTTGCGGTGCAGGGTCGCCAGGGCCTCGGCCGGGCCGGCGCTGGTCAGGAATGCCGAGCGGATCTCGCTCGAGAGCCGCGCCATCAGCAGCGCGGCCGAGAGGCCCTTGCCGGACACGTCGCCGATGGCGATCCCCATCCGGCTGCCGGGCAGCGGCAGGAAGCCGAAGTAGTCCCCGCCCACCGAGAACGCCGGCTCGTAGCAGGCGTGGAAGCGGAACCCGTCCAGCTCGCCCGGCGGCTCCGGCAGGAAGCCGCGCTGGATCTCGCGCGCCAGGGTCACGTCGCGCTGGATCTGCGCGCGCGCCATCAGCTCCTCGTGCAGGCGTGCGTTCTCCAGCGCCACCGCCGCGGCGCTGGCCACGGCGCCCAGGATCTCCAGGTCGGCCTCGGTGAAGCGGTGCCGCACGCGCTCGGTGTGCACCTGGAGGAGCCCGAACGCGGCCCCGTCGCGGCCGAGCAGCGGCACGCACATCACGGAGCGGATGTGCAGCTCGCTCATCGAGTGGCTGCCGGCGAGCTGCTCGTCGGCGAGCACGTCGGAGGACAGCACGGCCTTGCGGTTCTCGATCACCTGACGGGCCAGGGTGCGGCTCACCCGCACCTCGGCACCATCGGGTTCGCGCCGGTGCCGCACCGCCGCGGGCATCAGCTCGCCGTGCCCGGGCTCGCGCAGCAGGAGCAGCGCGCAGTCTGCCTTGGGGAACACGCGGAACAGGTTCTCGAGGATCCGCGGCAGCAGGCGGTGCAGCTCGAGGTGGCTGCCCAGGTCCTTGGTGATCTCCAGGATCGCGTGCAGGGCCGCCGCCGCCAGCGCCGGCGAGCGCGCCAGCTGGTCGGCGTCGCGCGCCGAGAGGATGCGCGAGTCGGACGTGCCCTCATCGGTGACCGCGACCTCGGGCAGGTCCTCGGCCGCGACCGCCTCGCGCAGCACGAAGCGGAACGTCGCGTCGCCGATGGTGATCTCGTCGGCATCGCCCAGCACGGACCTGCCGTGCAGCGGCCGGCCGTTGAGCAGCGTGCCGTTGCGCGACCCGAGGTCTTCCACCGCCCAGCCGTCCTGGTCGCGGTACACGCGCGCGTGGTGGCGCGACACGGCGGCGAGATCGAGGACCACGTCGCAGTCCTCGGCCCGTCCGATCGTGAACGCGGCACCACGCAGCTCGTGCCGCACCGGCACGCCGGCGACGATCTGTTCGAGGTGGGTCATGGCCGCGCGCAGATGGTCGGGCGGAGGCACGCGAAATGCGACTGGCTGGCGGCGCCGCGGCGCAGGCAACCTGCGGATCGGGCGGGTCCGGGGTCCGATCCGGCCGCGGGGACACCGCGCCGGGCCCCGGGCGCGGCAGCGGATTCACGGCCGCGGCCGTCACCGGGACGCGTGCCAGGGCACAGGGAAGGAGGCGGCCTGCCCCGCGGTGGGGCCGGCGCCATGACCCAGCAACCCTTCCTCAGGAGGAACGATGATCCTGCCCTGGTTCGCATCCGTGATGCTCGCCGCCGCCGTGGCGGGCGGCGATCCGTGTCCGCACCACGTCATCCGCACCGTGGCCGCACGCGCCGAGGCCGCGCTCGCCATTCAGTGCGCCGGCAGCATCCGCGTCGAGTACGGCGGCATCGAGTGGCGGCCGAAAGGCGACGAGTGCCCGGCATTCGTGATCGTGACCCCGGGACACGACACCTACGAGCTGCGCCCGGGCAGCCAGACCTACGTGATCGCGAAGAACACGTTCGCGATCCGCGCGTTCCGCTTCCGCTGCGTGCACCGCTACTTCCTCTTCTTCGCCATCGGCGTGAGCTGCGAGGCCGACGGCGCCGAGAACGTCGGTGCGGTCACCCACTACGAGATGCGCCCGTGCGCCGAGCTGCCGCAGCCCGACCGGGTCGGGAGCCGGCCATGAGGCGCGCGGGCGTCCTGGTGCCCGGCCTCCTCCTGGGCGCGGTCCTCGCCATGCTGGCCCTCTCGCACGCCTCGCGGCGGCCCGAGACGCCGCGGCCCGAGCCCGGGACCGAGCAGGTCGACGTCCCCACGACGGCGCCCGGCCGCACGCGGGGGCTCGCGCCGGCCGCGGCGGGCGGCGGACTGGAACGCCGCGCGATGGAGGAGCCCGACCCGCACGATTTCGCCGCCTTCGTGGACCGGCTCGTCCGCCTGGGCCTCGCCCTCGACGAGGCGGTGCGGGCGGGCCGGGACGCCGAGGCCAGGAGCCGCGACGCCGAGGCCAAGGAGCTGTGCGGGCGGATCGTGCGCGAGGTCGCCGACTTCGACGCCCGCGCCCTGCACGCGCTGGCGGGCTGCCCGGTCGAGGACCAGGGCCAGACCGCCCAGGTCCGGCGCCGCGTGCTGGCGTTCCTGGTGGCACAGGGACTGGCGCGGCGCGCCGGCCGCGACGACCGGCAGGCGCGCCGTGCCGGCCTCGACGACCTGGTGCGCGGCATCGTCACGCTGCTGCCCCGCGACGAGATGCTGGCGCGCGAACTGGCGCCGCTCCTCGTCGGCCAGCCCTACCTGGGGCCGGCGCACGAGACCGACCTGCTGGAACTGGCCGACCTGGCGCGCGAGCAGGCCTGGCTGGTGCCGGCGGCGGTCGAACTGCTCCGCACGCTCTGGGACAACCTGGAGCACAGCGGGGCGCGTGGCGCGAGCGAGCTGCTGGCGGCGGCGCTCCTGGCGCTGGAGGACGGCAACCCGGTCCGCCGCCTCGCGGCGCTGGAACGCCTGCTGCGGCGCGGCGAGGAGCGCCACCGGGAGGCGGTCGTGCAGCAGATCCTGCAGCGCCGCGATCGCCAGGGCGCACGCGCGGTGGCCATCGCGGCGGCGCAGCACCTGCCCCCCGCGGACGCCTTCGCGATCCTGCGCCGGCTGGCCGACGTGGAGCCGCAGGCGCTGATGCCGGGGTTCCTCACGCTGGGCGGGCGCGACGCCGGGTTCCTGCGCGGCCGCTACGAGGAGCTCCTCGGCAACGACGTCGAACCACGGCTGCGTGCCGAGCTGATCACCGGCGCGGGGTTCCAGGGGAGCAGCGAGGACGTGCTCCTGGCCCAGACCGCATTCGATCTGGATCGCGACCCTGGCGTGCGCGAACGCGCGCTCTTCGTGCTCACCGCGCGCGCGGGCACCAGCCTGGGCCCGGCCGCGCTCGATCGCGCGCTCGACGACCCGGGCCTCAGCGGCCGGCCCGAGCAGCTCGGGCAGATCGTGCTGGCCCTGGAGAACCTCGCGCACAGCGGCGACCCAGGCGTCGTGGCGCGGATCGGAACCCGCATCCTGGCGCGGCAAGGCCTCCTGCCGGGCGACCGGAGCACGCTCGAGCGGCTCCTGGAGCGCAATTCGCCCGGCGGAGCGTGGCGGACGCCGCGCTAGGCGGCCCGGCTCACTTCTTCTTCTCGGTGTGCAGCGTGTGCTTGCGCAGGCGCGGCGAGTACTTCTTCAGCGAGAGCTTCGCGGTGCCCGGCTTCTTGCGGAGCACGTAGTTGCGATCGCCGGTCTCCTCGCAGACGAGGAACACGACTTCTTTCTTCTTCTTCGGCTTGGCCATGGCTCGGTCCTGGAAAGGGCGGGGCAGGCTAGCAGCGCGCCCCTGACAAGCCAAGGCCGCAGGCCGCCGGGGGCTCAGGAGTGCCGGAACACCAGGATCGGTACGGTCCAGGTCCACGGCGGCCAGGGGCTGATCGTGGGGTTGGCTCCGGGCGCCAGGACCATCTGCGCCGAGCCCTGGAGGCCGAGCCGGTCCAGGAAGAAGAGCAGGCCGTTGCTGGTGGCGAGACCCGGCGCGCCCATCGCGGGGTCCGACACGAAGGCCTGCAGCACGACGCGGAGACCGCTCAGGTTCGCGTTGGCCGGCAGCGGAAGGTCCAGTGCCCAGGTGCCGGTGGCACCGGTGCGCCCTGCCGCGGCCAGCCAGGCGAAGGCCCAGACGCGGCAGGCCGGCACGACGGGACCCACGCCGGCCGGGAAGCGCGGATCGCCCTCGACCTGGGCGAAGGCCCAGACCGGCCGGTCGGCCGCGGCCGCGGAGAGCCGGGCGCGCAGGTTGCCGCCGTTGCCGGGCGGCGTCGCGTCGGTGGCCGCCAGGAGCATCGGCAGCGGCGCGCTCCCGGAGCCGCAGCCACCACGCCCGAGCGCCAGCACCAGGCTGCGATCGACGCCGCCCGGGAGATACAAGGCGTCGGCCCAGTGATCGGGCGAGACCGCGGCGACCGGGTCGCTCGTGGTCGCCTGCACGAAGAGGCCCGCATTCGTGGGGACGTAGGGCTGGGCGAACGGGATCACCAGGAGATCCCCACCGTGGGCCGCACCGGGCCCGTGCGGCTGCGTCGCCGGCAGCGCGAGCGAGACCGGTCCGGCCACGGTGGTCAGACCCGGCGGCTGGTTCGCCCGCACGTCCTGGCCGAGCGCGGCCCAATCCGTGCTGGTCAGGCGCACGGTCACGGTGCGGGTGAGCGCCGGGTAGGGCGGCTCGTCGGGGAGCGAGCAGCGGCGGAAGACCAGCGCGTTGAGGCTCTTGCCGGCCAGAGCCTTGGGCGTGGCCCGCGCCTCGAAGAGCACCTGCAGGACGCCCTGGCTCCAGCGCGCGGGCATCGACAGACCGGCGTTGCCGGGCCGTTCCTGGAAGCCCTCCGGCAGGACCACCTCGCCCTGCGCGGGAGCGGGGATGCAGCAGAGTGCGACACCCAGGAGGGAGAGGGATCTCGAGACGATCACCGCGCGATCCGTTGCCACGCCCAGGCATCGACCTCGCGGTCACGCCGACTTGATGGCACGCGCCATGGCAACGGTGAAAAGGCGCGGGGGCGCGTGCGGACCGCCGCACGCGCCCCCGCTCGGAGGCGGCCCGACATCGCCGGGCGCCGCCCAGGGCTCGACCCTCCGTTCCCCTCGTCCCGTCCCGCGCCTTATCGGACGGGCGGACGAGCGGACTGGAGCCGCGACCCGCGGCTCAGCGCTCCAGCCGGGTCGCCGGCTCCACCAGGGTGCCGGTCAGCGCCTTCAGGAAGGTCACGATGTCGGCCACGGTCGCCTCGGGGAGGTCGCGGCCGAGCTGCAGCTTGCCCATCCTGGCGACGGCCTCCTCCAGGGTCGCGACCTTGCCGTCGTGGAAATACGGCGCGGTCTTCGCGACGTTGAGCAGCGAGGGCACCTTGAACATGCCGCGGTCGCTCTCGTTGTTGGTGACCCGGAAGCGTCCGGGGTCGGGGCTCGGGTAGGGCTGCAGGAGGCCGGACTTCTGGTACATGTTGCCGCCCAGGAGCTCGGTGTTGTGGCAGGCCGTGCAGCCGTTCTCGATGAACGCCTTGAGGCCACGCTTCTGCGCGGGAGTGAGGGCGTCGGACCTGCCGGCGAGGTACTCCTCCCACGGGCCGCGGGTGACCAGCGTGCGTTCGAACGCGCCGATCGCGCTGGCGAAGTTGCGGGGGGTCACGGGGTCGGCGTCGCCGGGGAACGCCTTCTGGAACATCCCCACGGTCTCTGCATCGGCCTTGAGGATCCGCACGAGCTCGGCCTCGTCCGCCACGCCGTGCTCGCTGGGGTTCAGCACCGGGCCGAGGGCCTGCTCCTCCACGTGCACGGCACGCCCGTCCCAGAACTGCACGAAGTGCCGGGCGGCGTTGAAGGTGCTGGGCGTGTTGCGGTCACCCGCCGCGCCGCCGGTGCCGGGCGAGGTGGGCTTGTTGTCGACGCCGTAGGTGTCGAGGGAGTGGCAGCTCGCACAGGCGATGTCGCCGCCCTTCGAGAGGCGCTTGTCGTGGTAGAGCCGCCTGCCCAGGGCCACCTTCTCGGCCGTGACCTTGTTGTCGGTCTTCGGCGTCGCCGGGGCGATCTTGAAGATCATCAGCAGGTTGGGGTCGATCTGGACGTCCTCGACCGTCCTGCCGGCGCCCGGCTGCGCCGCCGGCTTCTTGAGGGGTTCCTGCTCGTGTCCGCCACCACAGGAGGATGCGACGGTGGCGGCGACCAAGGCGACCACCGCCCGGAGATTCGGCTTCATGGCTCGTGACTCCAAGGGACAGAATGGGGGGGAAATGGCCCATTCTCCCGAGTCGCCCGAGCCAGGTCGAGCGCTCGTCACCGGCGCGAGCCGCGGCATCGGGCGCGCCATCGCCGAGCGGCTGGCACGACGCGGCGTCGGGCTCGCGCTCGTGGCGCGCGACGCACGCGCCCTGGACGAGGTGCGGGGCCGCGTCGAGGCGCTCGGCGCGGCGTGCCGCACCTACGCCGCCGACCTGCGCGACCCGTCGGTGCCGGCGCGCATCGTCGCGGAGGCGCTCGCCGACCTGGGCGGACTCGACACGCTGGTCAACAACGCCGGCACCGCGCCCTCCGACCGCATCGAGCACACGAGCGACCAGACCCTCGACGAGGTGCTGGATCTGCACGTGAAGGCGCCGTTCCGCCTGGTGCGCGCGCTCCTCCCCCACCTGCGCGGGCTGCCGGCCGCGTGGATCGTGCAGGTGGCCAGCTCGGCCGGGCTGCGCGGCTTCCCGTTCACCGCCGCCTACGGCGCGGCCAAGCATGCCATGGTCGGCCTGACGCGTGCGCTCGGCGCCGAGCTGGCCAGCACCGCGATCCGCGTGCGGGCGCTCTGCCCCGGCTTCGTCGACACCGAGATCACCCGCGGCGCGGCGCGGGCGGTGGCGGCCCGTGGCAGGACCAGCGCCGACGAGGCCCTGCGCCGCATGGGCGCCATGAACCGCCTGGGCCGGATGCTCACCGCCGACGAGGTGGCCGCGGCGGTCGAGGACCTGCTCTTCCACGGCGACGGCCTGGAGAACGGCGCTGTGCTGGACCTGGACTGCCTGCCGCCGCGGCCGGTGCACAACGTGACCTCATGAACGCAGCGCTCCCCTTCGGCTTCTCGGTGGACCAGGACGGCGTCGCCCTGCTCACCCTCGACCGCCAACCCACCCTCAACTCGCTCACGTTCGAGGTCTACGCCGCGCTGGAGCGCCTGTTCCTCGGGCTGCAGACCGATGCCAGCGTGAAGGCCCTGGTCCTCACCGGCGCGGGACGCGGCTTCTGCAGCGGCGGGAGCGTGGACGAGATCATCGCGCCGCTGCTGCAGCGCGACCTGGCGGAGACCCTGCGCTTCACGCGCATGACCGGCGCCGTGGTGCGCAACATGCGCCGCCTCGACCAGCCGATCGTGGCGGCGGTGAACGGCGTGGCCGCGGGCGCGGGCGCGGTGCTCGCCCTCGCCAGCGACCTGCGCGTGCTCTCCGATCGCGCCAGCTTCGCGTTCCTGTTCAGCCGCGTGGGCCTCACCGGCGCCGACATGGGCGCCGCGTGGCTCCTGCCCAAGGTGATCGGCGCGGGCCGCGCCGCGGAGCTCCTGCTGCTCGGCGACAAGATCGACGCGCAGGAGTGCTGGCGCATCGGTCTCGCCAACCGCGTCGTTCCCCACGACCAGATGCTCGGCGAGGCCATGGCCCTGGCGAAGCGCCTCGCAACGGGCCCGCGCCTCGCCCACGGCATGACCAAGCGCATGCTCACCAACGAGTCCGGGATGGACCTGGACTCGGCCATCGAGCAGGAGGCGCAGGCGCAGGCGCTCCTGCTGCGTGCCCAGGACCACCGCGAGTTCTACGAGGCCTGGCAGGCCAGGCGCCCGCCCCGCTTCGAGGGGCGTTGAACCGCGCTCCCGGGCGATGGACCGGACCGCGCACGCCGCCCCCATCGCGCCGCGCCGGCGGCTCCGGCGCCGGCGGGGCCTGTGGATCGCCGGGCTGCTCCTCGCCGCCTCCGCGCTCGTGCTTGCGTTCTGGAACACGGCCACGGTGCGGCCCCCGGCCGCGCCGGAGGAGCCGGTGAGCGTGTTCCTGATCCGCGATGCCCTGCACCGCGGCCTGCTCTTCCCGCAGCCCGGCGCGGGCCACGTGGAATTCGGCTTCGGCGAGTGGCGCTGGTACGCCCTGGGCCAGGACCAGTGGTACCGCGCATTCCCCACCGTGCTCTGGCCGACGCCGGGAACCCTCTCGCGGCGCACCATCGCCGCGCGCGACGCGGCCGGACTGCGCGCGACGTTGCACTGGGCGACCTTCCAGGAGCTCCGCGTCGCCCGCGCCGCGGTGGAGCGGCTGCGCGACACGCTGGAGCGCGAGTTCCACGCGCGCCGGGTCCAGGCCATCTCCAGGCCCGAGTACGACATGACGTTCGTGCCGTGGCCGCGCGAGTACTGGATGTTCCACAACTGCTGCGACGCCCTCGCCGCATGGCTGCGCGAGCTGGGCTGCGCGGTGTCGTGGGTGCCGGTGACCATGGAGCTGGAGGTCGTGCCCGCATCCGGTTCGGGGCGCTGAAGCACGGGCGGGGAGCGGGTGCCGCCGCCGCGCCGCTGCTTCAGAGCCCCGCCGCGCGGCAGAGGCTGCTGCCGACTGCTTCCGTGAGCTGCCCGCCCCGACCGGCCCTCCCCTCGCTGCCGGTGTTGGCCGCGGCCGAGGCTCGCGCCGCAGGACGATCCACGCCATCGGCGGCCCGGGCGGCCGAGGGCTGGGCACCGTGCCATGGTCTCTCTCCCGCTTCGCGCCCCGGGGCTGCACGGAAGAACGCCCTTGGCGTAGCGTATGCGCCATGGACGCCAAACGCCCCCTGCTCACGGCCGAGCAGATCATGCAGCGCAACGTGTTCACCCTGGACCCCGACACCCAGGTGCTCGATGCGGTGCAGATGCTCCTGGCCAAGTGCATCTCTGGCGCTCCGGTGGTCGCCGAAGGCAAGGTGGTGGGGATGTTCAGCGAGCGTGACTGCCTGACCGTGCTCGCCGCAGCCGCCTATGACGCCGAGCCTTCGGGCACCGTGGCCCAGCACATGCGGCGCGAGTTCCGCTGCATCGCGCCGGAAACGGACCTGTTCCAGATCAGCGAGTTCTTCCACGAGAACCCGATCCGCCGCCTGCCGGTGGTCGACAAGCACAAGAAGCTCGTGGGACTGGTCTCGCGCGGCGACGTCCTGCGCGCGCTGCAGCACGTGCACTTCTTCGTCACGAAGCTCGCTCCCCCCAAGAGCGCCTACGAACGGATCCAGGAGCAGCTCGAGGTCCACTGAGTCGTTCCGCAGGATCGCAACGGTGAGCGGTTCTCCGGCGAGCCGGGGCTTGCCGGGGGCGGGCGCGCAGGCACACTGAGCTGCCCGTTCCAACCATCGCCAATGCACAAGCTCCTCCTCCCGGTCCCCCTCCTGGCCCTCGGGTTCTCGTCCGCCGCCCAGGGTCCCGTCGTCACCTACATCACGCCGCGCGGCGCCGAGTTCTTCGAGGGCTCGAGCTCCTCGGACATCATGCTCGGCAATTGGGCCGCCCAGACCCGGACCCAGCAGGTCGACAACAACCTCGTGGGTCAGCCGCTGCCGTTCGTCCGCTTCATCGGCTGGCGCCGCAACGGCAGCTCCAACGCCGGCGCTGCCAAGACCACCAACCTGACGGTGATCTGTTCGCACGCGGACTACAACACGGTCACCAACACCTTCGCGACCAACTACAAGGACCAGCCCGTGACCGTGTTCACCAAGAAGCCGGTGAACCTCCCGGACTGGAACGCCCCCTCGGGCAGCACCCCGTCGCCCTTCAACGTGATCCTGCCCTTCGACACGCCCTTCCTCTACAACGGCACGGACGCGCTGCTCTACGACGTGTTGAACGAGAACAACCCGCTCGGCACGTACTCGCAGGACTGGATCTCCGGCACCATGCCCCACACCTACGGGGCGTATCCGACCGACCTGGGCGGCGGCTGCACGACCGCGAACGGTCCCATGGTGCACCGCTGCGCCCTGCGCGCCAACGCGACCGTGCTCGAGCTCGGCTTCAAGGTGAGTGGGGCCCCCGCTTCCGCGAACGTCGTGATGCTGATCGGCGCCAGCGACCCGGCCCTGCCGATCCCGGGCCTCTGCGGTGTGCTGCACACGCAGCCCGTGCTCGACCTGGCCCTGACGCCGGCCAGTGCCGCCGGGAACATCGCGATCTCGTTCCCCGTGCGCACGCCCTGGTCGCCCGCGCTGGCCGGGATCACCCTCTACACCCAGGCCGTGGCGCCGGATGCCGGCCAGTCCGGACTGCCAATCGCGATCTCCAACGGCCTGCGCTCGGACACGCCGGCCACCGGCGGCGCGGGGGCGATCAACGTCAAGCGGATCTACCACACCAGCAGCGTGACCGCGGCCACGGGAACCGGACCCTCGGTGAGCGCGGTGCCGACGCTCTTCGGCTACTGAGCTGCCCACCGCCGCCACGCGGCAGGCATCGGGGGACGGTACCGCGCGCCCGGCGCGGCTGCGGCGGGCGCGGAGGAGTCGCCCGCCGGCCCGTCGCGCCGCCGCCTCGCGGGTGGTGGGAGCGGCCGCGCGGCGCGCCGGGGCACGACCCGGCACGGAACTGCCTGTCGCCCCGGCCGCGCCGCCGCGGCACGATCCGTGCATGAGCGACGCCGACCAGGTGCTCCTGCCGGATTCCGACCTCGCGCCCGCGGAGCGCGAGTTCGCCCTGCGCATCCGCGCGTTCGCCGATCGCTGCCTCGCGCCGCATGCGCGCGCCGTCGACGAGCAGGGCCGGTTCCGCCGCGAGTGCATCGCCGAACTGGCGGGGGAGGGGATCCTGGGCGGCCCGATCGCCGCCGAACTGGGCGGCAGCGGCTGGTCGGCAGTGCAGCTCGCCGTCGCGCACGAGGAGATCGGCGCGGTCTGCGGCAACACCCGCGGCTTCCTGGCGGTGCACACCGGGCTGGTGGCGCAGTGCCTGGCCCGCTTCGGCAGCGACGAGCAGAAGGCACGGATCCTGCCCGCGCTGTGCAAGGGCGAGCGGGTCGGCTGCTTCGCGCTCACCGAGGACGAAGCCGGCTCGGACGTGGCCGCGCTCGCCACCCAGGCTCGGCCCCAGGGCGGCGGCTGGCGCATCCAGGGCCGGAAGATCTGGATCACCAACGGGGGCATCGCCGACGTGGCCCTCGTGTTCGCCACCGTCGACCCCGCGCGCGGGCGCGAGGGCATCACCGCGTTCGTGGTCGACACGGCGCGCCCGGGCCTGCGCCGGGAGCCGATGCCCGGCAAGGAGCTCGGCCATCGCGGCTCCGATCACGCCGAGCTGCACTTCGAGGGCCTCGCGGTCGGCCCGGCCGACGTGGTCGGCGGCGTGGGCCGCGGGTTCGCCGTGGCCATGGGCGGGCTCGCGGCCGGCCGCCTCTCGGTGGCGGCGGGCGGCGTCGGGATCCAGCGCGCGGCCCTGGCCGCCGCGCTGGCGTTCGCGACGAGCCGCCGCCAGTTCGGCAAGCCGATCGCCGCGTTCCAGATGGTGCAGGAGCGCCTCGCCGACATGGCCGCCGAGCTGCTGGCCTCGCGCGCCCTCGTGCACCGCTGCGCGCGCCGGCGCGACCAGGGCATCGAGACCCACGCCGACATCGCCGCGGCCAAGCTCTATGCAACCGACGCCGCGACCCGTGCCGCCGAACAGGCGGTGCTGCTGCACGGCGGCCGCGGCTACAGCAACGTCTATCCGGCCGAGCGCCTGCTGCGCGACAGCCTGGGCCTGCGGATCTACGAAGGCACCTCGATGATCCAGAAGGCCATCCTGGCGCGCTTCCTGACCGGGTGCTGATCGCCGGGGGCGCGACTCAGCGCGGCCGGCGCGCCCAGATCTCGTCCAGGTTGATCGAGCGGGTCGAGAACGC
Organism: Planctomycetota bacterium; assembly: GCA_020849665.1. Classification (GTDB taxonomy): domain Bacteria; phylum Planctomycetota; class UBA1135; order UBA1135; family UBA2386; genus JADLFX01. The sequence continues at coordinate 67,789 of JADLFX010000052.1, forward strand.
GAACACCACCGTGCCCTGGTCCTCCCAGTGCCGCGGGTCGCGGTTGTTGGCGGCCATCACCCGGAACTCGGTCGTGATGCGCTCCTGCGGCACGCCCCGGAAATTGCGCGCCATGCTGTGCAGGTAGTCCAGGCGTTGGTGGCAGAGCTCCGGGCTGCGCGTGGCCGTGCCGTTGTCCTTCTGCCCGATCACCACGTTCGGCGCCTCGATGCGGATCCGCACGTCGCTGCTGATGGTCATCGCGCCGGCCACGAGATCGCTGAGCCACTCCAGGATCTTCGTGCTCATGAAGCGCTGGCCGCGCCCGAAGAAGCTCGCCAGCGGGGCGCGGAACGCGATCGTGTCGTCGGTCTGCACGATCTCCAGCGAGGTGCCCGCCACTTCCTCGAAGCGTTCGGTGAGCTGGGTCTGCAGGTACTCGCGCATCGCCTCCTTCTGCGAGTTGATCAGCGGCGCGGCCTCGGGGAGGACGCCGGTGCCGTCCTGGCCCTTGTCGTGCAGGCCCTGCTCCTGGGTCTTGCCCGAGCCCTCGAAGTGGAACGCGAAGGCGATGCTCTTGGTGACGTCCTTGAGGTTCTTGAGCTTGATCTCGCCCAACGCGTAGAGCACCACGAAGAGCGCGAAGAGCAGCGTGATCATGTCCGCATAGGAGATGACCCAGCGCTCGTGGTTCTGGTGCTCCTCGTGCTTGTGCCGGCGGGCCACGCGCTATCTCCGGCTCACGCGGCCTTCTTCTTGGCATCGGCGTGGGCGCCGTGGCCGGCGAGGTACACGCTCAGGCGGTTGCGCAGCGCGCCCGGGGCCATGCCCGACTGGATGCCCACCACGCCCTCGAGCACCATCGCCTTGAGCAGCATCTCGTGCTCGAGGATGCGCTTCAGCTTGAATGCGACCGGCAGGGCGACGGCGTTGGCGTACCCCACGCCCATGACCGTGGCCACGAACGCCACCGCGATGCCGGGGCCGATCTTGTCGGGCTGGTCCAGCACCTTCATGACGTGGATCAGGCCGAGCACGGCCCCGAGCACGCCGATCGTGGGACAGATCGCGCCCCAGTTCTCCCAGAACTTCGCGGCCGCCTTCTCGTCCTCCTCGTGGATTGCCATGTCGGTCTCCACGGTCTCGCGGATCGCCTCGGCCGAGCTGCCGTCGATGGCCAGGGTGAGGCAGCGCGCCAGGAACGGGTCGCTCTTCGGATTGGTGGTGTAGGCCTCTAGGGCCAGCAGGCCCTCGCGGCGGGCGAGGTTGGCCAGCTCCAGGATCTTGTCGATCACGGGCCGCACCTCGTGCTTGCCCGGCAGGAACACCTTCTTGAGGCCCCGCCAGCCGCGTTTGAAGTCGGCCATGGTCGTGGCCAGCATGGTCGCGCCCAGTGACCCGAGGATGACGATCATGAACGCCGTCATCTGCATCAGGTAGACCGGCGAGACGCCTTCGATCATGGCGCCGCCCATCACGCCGACGACGCAGAGCAGGAGCCCCAGAACCGACATCAGATCCATGTGCGTCCCATCGCCCCTCTCCTCCGAGACGGAGTCCTCCGCCGGGATCCTCGGCACGGGTGCCGCGCGCTTGAGCGGAACCGGCCATCCGGGCCCGATGTGACGCGCGATCCGACACCGCGTGCGCCGCCGGCGTCCGTCCCGCTATCCTCCGCCACGCCCCAACCCCCGAGCCAGAGCGCATGTCGTGAGCCGCAACACCTGGTCCCGCTACTGGAATCCCAAGCACGAGACGCTGCCGAAGGAGGAGCTGCGCCGCCTCCAGCTGCTCAAGCTGCAACGGCTGGTGGCGCGCGCGTGGCAGGAGAGCCCCTACCACCGGCGCATCTACGAGCGCGCAGGCGTGTACCCGGACCAGATCCGCAGTCTCGACGACCTGCGCCGCCTGCCGTTCATGACCCGGGAGGAGTGGATGGCCTGCCAGGCCGAGCATCCGCTCTTCGGCGACATGACCACGCGCCCCCGTGAGGAGGCGATCCGCTACCACCTCACTTCCGGCACGAGCGGCCGCCAGCCGTTGCGCGTGCTCGACGGCCGCAAGGACTGGTCGTGGATCGCGGAGATGTGGTGCTACGGGTTCTGGGGCTTCGGCATCCGGCCGCACGACACCGTGTACTTCGCGTTCTCGTACGGCTCGTTCATCGGCTTCTGGGGCGCGCACTACGCCTGCGAGAAGATGGGCTGCCTGGTCCTGCCGTCGGGCAACATGACCACCGAGAACCGCGTGCGCCAGATCGTGGAGATGGGCGCCACGGCGTTCTGCGCCACCCCCACCTACGCGCTGCGGCTCGGCCAGACCGCGCAGGCGATGGGCATCGACCTGCGCAGGGACGCCAGGGTGCAGCGCGTGATCGTGTCGGGCGAACCGGCCGGTTCGATCCCGGCCACCAAGAAGATGATCGAGGAGATGTGGGGCGCGAAGTGCGGCGACACCGCCGGCATGACCGAGATCGGCACGATCATGATCTTCGAGTGCGACGAGCAGCCCGGCGGCACGCACATCCTCGAGGACCACTTCATCGAGGAGGTGCTCGACCCCGAGAGCGGCGAGCCCGTGCCGTACGGGACCAAGGGCGAGCGCGTGGTCACCTCGTTCGGCCGCGGGTTCATCCCGCTGGTCCGCTACCGCACCCGCGACATGGTCGAGAAGGTCCCGCACACCGAGTGCCGCTGCGGCCGCACCGGCGACCTGTTCCGCGGCGGCATCCTGGGCCGCTTCGACGACATGAAGCTGGTGCGTGGCACCAACGTCTACCCGCGCGCGGTCGAGGCGATCGTGCGCGAGCACCCCGAGATCGAGGAGTTCCAGATCGTGCTCACCCGCGAGGCGGGGGTGCGCGACGAGATCACCGTGCGCGTGGAGGTGAAGGAGGGCGCCCAGGCGCAGTGGCCGCGCATCGAGGCGCGGCTGGGCAAGGACCTCGCCGCGGCGCACGAGGGATTGCGCTTCAACATCGCGCTCGCCGCGCGTGGCGAGCTGCCCCGGTTCGAGCTGAAGGCCAAACGACTCCAGGACCTGCGAGACAAGTCATGACCCCAGATGCCAAGGACCTCTTGGGCAGGCCGCTGACCGACGACGAGCGGGAGCTGCTCGATCTCTACCGGCGACTGAAGGACCTGAGCGCGCGCACCGATCTGCCCCCCTGCGTGCTATTCAACGCGAAGGAGGCGATGGTCAAGCTCTGGAACGCCGCCGTCGACCTGGGACTGCTCTACGAGGAGCCGCGGGTGGACTGAGCGGCCATCCACCCTGGCCGCGCGCTGTTCCCGCCCGCCGGGCAGCGCCCTACATTCCGCGCCACCCATGCCTCCCTCGCTCGCGACCTGGATCACCCTGCCCCTGGTCGGCGCCCTGATCGGCTACGCAACCAACTGGCTGGCCGTGAAGATGATCTTCCGCCCGATCCGCCCGGTGCGCGTGTTGGGCGTGCGCGTGCAGGGCCTGATGGGCAAGCGCCAGGGCGACCTCGCGCGCAGCATCGGCAAGGTGGTGGGCGGCCACCTCGTCGGCCACGACGACGTGGTGCGGAGCTTCGCCAAGGTCGACTTCGACCGCCTCCTGGGCGACGTGCTGGAACGCGGCATGGCGCCGAAGGTGCAGGAGCTGCGCAGCCTGCCACTGATCGGCGGCTTCCTCACCGAGGAGCGCGTCGCGGGCCTCAAGGCCTCGCTGGTGCAGGGCATCCTCCAGCACAAGGAACTGGTCCTGGAGCGGCTGGAGACCGCGGTCGAGGAGGGCCTCGACGTGCGCGCACTGGTGGCCGAGAAGGTGGCCGCGTTCCCGGTCGAGAAGCTCGAGTCCCTCGTGCTCGAGGTCGCCAGCCGGGAGCTGCGCGCCATCGAGGTGCTCGGTGGCGTGCTGGGCGGCCTGATCGGTCTGGGGCAGGTGTTCCTGCTCTGGGCGCTGGCCTGAGCCGACCGGCGCCCACGCGGCATCCCGCCGCGTGGCGCCGCGCGGCGCCGCGTGGACGGCGCCCGGGATCAGCCGGTCACTCGAACTTGGTGACGATCCCGCCGGTCCACGGGGTCGGGGTCGTCAGCGCGCTCGTCGGCGAGACCTGGTACTGGTAGATGCGTGTCACCGGCGCGAACGTGGCCGGGTCGGCCGGGAACGTGTTCTCACGCCCGTTGGAGACCACCACCGGCAGGTTGGCCTGGCCCGCGTCGAGCGCCACGGCCTGGGAATAGAGCTTCTGGCCGATCGCGCTCTGCGCGTACGGGATGTTGTCGATCTGGATGGTGCTCACCGTGCCGGTGGAGCTGGAGATGCCCAGCGGCAGCTGCACGGTCGGCAGCGCGTAGAGCGTGCCGCAGAGGCCGGGGATCGGCAGGCTGGCATTGGCCGCGTCGATGAAGAGCACCACCGGGGTCGTGGCCGGCGCGCGCGACACGCCCGCGCTCATGCGGAAGCGGATCACGTGGTTCCACAGCGAGGCGCTCAGCAGCATCGCCGAGGTCTGGCCCGTGGCCACGCAGCCGGTGCCGAGCGCCACGCCGGAGTTGGACGTGGCCGTGCTGCCGGTCACGCTATGGAAGTCGTTGCCGTAGTTGGTGCCCGCGGCGGTGTTGTTGTCCGCGCGCACCTCCCAGAGGAAGGGCTTCTGTCCCAGGTAGGGCCACGGCGTGTCGAGCGTGACCACGAAGTCGAAGTTGGCCGGGCTGGCGGCCGGCTTCTGGGTCCAGTCGGGAAGGTTCACGGTCTTGGTCGTGAACACCGTAGTCGGGGTGCCGGCGTAGTTGTTGTCGAACTCCGGGCTGACCGCGACCGGCTTCACCGCGTCCGAGAGGATCAGCGTGAGGTCGATCGAGCGCGCGGCGTAGGCGGCATTGGTGGCCAGCACGGCGTCGCGGCGCCAGGCGATCTTGGTGACCACGGTGGCCGTCTGGCCCACGCTGGTCTCGTCCAGCTGCTGCCAGCGGAGCTTGTTGTACTTGAAGAGGATGTAGTCGTGGTTGCTGCTGCCATCGGTGGTCAGCAGGCCGGCAGGACTGGTGAAGGGGGTGGCCTGGGCGGCGAGCGCCGTGGCCAGGAGGAGGGAAGTGGTGAGGACTCTGGTTTGCATGTCGTCTTGGGGAGGTTCGCCCGTTCCGGGTCGGAACGAGCCATGTTGGGGGAAGGGCGCAACCCGTCAACCCGGTCCGAATTGCCCCGTCCCGTCGTGGGACCGGGGCAACGGCCGCGGAGTCGGTGCGCGCCTCGCCATGGCCCGTGTTGGCCGCGCCCGGCGGCGCAGGGACAAGCGGGTGGGCTGGCGCCGGCGCCCGGGTTCGGCTTCGATCCCCGCCCCACGGTTACGGGACCGGCCGCCCGGTCCTATCGACCCTCCGTGAATCCCCCACTCCCCGCCCTGATCGCGCTGCTCCTCTCCGTGCCGCCGCTGGCGGCGCAGTACGAGCAACTCCGCCCGTTCCGCAAGCCGGACCGCAACATCGTGGCCCCCGCGGAACTCTTCCGCGGCCTGCGCACGATGCGTGCCCTGGCCGCCTCGGATCCGGCCCGCGTGCGGGTCGACGAGGACGGCCGCGAAGTGAGCGATCACCCCGCATGGCAGGCGGCCTGGAAGGAGGTCCGGCCGCAGATGCTGCGGCAGGCCGGGCACCTCGGCGCGATCCTGCTCGAGAGCAACAACCCCGAGGACCGCGCGCTCGCGGCGTACGCGGTGTTCCTGTGCCCCGACGTGCAGGACATCTGCCATCTGATCGCCTACTTCCCCGGCGAGCCGGTGCGCGCACTCCGCGAGGAGGGGTATCGCCGCGCGCTCGCATTCCTGCGCGTACACCTGCCCAAGAACCGCCCCTGGCCGAAGGAGGCCAAGGTCCCCGAGGGCACGCCGCAGTCGCCGCTCTACAGCCTGGACCTCGACCCCTACATCGCCCTCTTGAGCGTCGCAGACCCGGTCGATCAGGCCCAGGGGCTGTGGTTCCTGCGCGAGCTGGTGCGGATCCGCAAGGACATCCACCGCACGATCGTGAACTTCGCCGGAGCGCGCCTGCACGAGCTGCTCGCCAGCCCGGATGCCGGCGTGCGCCGCGAGGCAGTGGCGCTGGTGGCCGCCCTCGACCCGCAGGGCCGCCCGCTCGCCGACGACGCCGGCGCCAAGGTCGCCGCCGCACGGCTCGAGGCGATCCGGATCGAACTCCTCCCGCCGATCCGCAGGATCGGCGCCGGGCTCTACGAACTGCATCCCGGGGACGCGCGGGACCGGCTGGTCGAGGTGGCGCGCGAGGCGGCGAAGACCGACTCCCTCGGCGCGGCCCAGGAGGGCAGGCTCGGCGGCGGACTCTACTACCGCGGCTACCAGCTGCGCCGCCTGCCCGCGCCGCTCGACCAGCTCGGGCTGCCTCTGCAGGCCGTGCTCGTGCGGGTCAATGCGACGCCGGTGGCGAGCGCGGCCGAAGTGCAGCAGGCGGTCGAGGCGGCGCTGGCCCGCAAGGGTCCGATCCTGGTGGAGTACGTCCACGAGGGTCGCGAGCACGCCATCGAGTACCGCGTGATCCAGCCGTGACCCTGGTCGCCCTCGAGTCGATCGAGCGCAGGTTCGGCGAGCACGTCGTCCTCGACGGCGTGGGGATGTCGATCGACGAGGGCGACCGAGTCGGGCTGATCGGCGACAACGGCGCGGGCAAGACGACGCTGCTGCGGGTGCTCACCGGCCTCGACCAGCCGGACCGGGGCTCCGTGACGCCGCGGCGCGGGCTGAAGATCGCGTACCTGGCGCAGATCCCGGCGATCCCGCCGGGCACGTCGGTGCTCGAGTTCGTGGAGCGTGGCAACGGCGAGTTCCAGGGCCTGGAGGCCCGCATCCGCGCGCTGGAATCGCGGTTGGCCGCCGCGCCCGACGACCCCGCGGCGCTGGAGGAGTACGGCCGGCTGCAGGGCGCGTTCGAGGCCGGCGGCGGCTACCACCGCCGCGCCACCTGCCAGCGCGTGTTGAGCGGCCTCGGGTTCACGGCCGCGGACTGGGACAAGGATGCGAGCGTGCAGAGCGGTGGCGAGAAGACCCGCACCATGCTGGCCGAGCTGATGACCACTCCGGCCGACCTGCTCGTGCTCGACGAGCCCACCAACCACCTCGACCTCGACGGCATCGAGTTCCTGGAGGGGTACCTGGCCCGCTATCCGGGAGCGGTGCTCGTGGTGAGCCACGACCGGGCGTTCCTGGACGGCTTCGCCAAGGTGATCGTCGAGCTGGAGGGCGGCTCGCTCACGCGCTACCGCGGCAACTGGTCGGCGTACATGCAGCAACGCGACGCCAGCATCCTGGCCGCGGCGCGCGCGTTCCGCGACCAGCAGGAGTTCGTGGCCAAGGAGATGGAGTACATCCGCCGCAACATGGCGGGGCGCAACAGCGGCCAGGCCAAGGGCCGGCTCAAGCGCCTGCAGCGCCTCGAACGGATCCAGGCGCCGCGGCCGGACCGCACCACGATGAAGCTGCGCTTCCGCGGCGGCCGCGGCCAGCAGGGCCAGGCGATCCTCGAGGCCGAGGACCTGGTGCTCACGGTGCCGGGCGGCCGGCGCGTGATCGACGGGGCGAGCTTCCGCGTCGACCACGGCGAGACCGTCGGCATCCTCGGCCGCAACGGCGCGGGCAAGAGCACGCTGTTGCGCTGCCTCGCCGGGCTCACGACCCCGGCCGGCGGCAGGCTGCAGCGCGCCTATGGCGTCCGGGCCGCGTACTTCAGCCAGGAGATGCAGGACCTGCCGCGCAGCGGCACGGTGCTGGAGGCCCTGCGCGCGGTGGACCCCAAGGCCCTGGAAGGCGACCTGCGCTCGCATCTCGCGCTCTTCCTGTTCCGGGGCGACGAGGTGGAGCGCCCGGTCGAGAGCCTTTCCGGCGGCGAGAAGCGGCGCGTCTGCCTCGCGCGCCTGACCCGCGGCACCTACGACTTCCTCTGCCTGGACGAGCCCACCAACCACCTCGACGTGCCGGCGCGCGAGGGTCTCGAGGAGGCGCTGCTCGCCTATCCGGGTGCCGTGGTGATGGTGAGCCACGACCGCACGTTCCTCGGCACGCTTGCCGACCGCATCCTCCTGGTCGAGGACGGCCGGGTGCGCGCGTTCGACGGCGGGCTGCCCGGGTTCCTGCGCGCCCGCGCCGCCGAGCAGCGCGAGGCACGCGCCGAGGAGCGCGAAGCCAAGGACCGCGCGCGCGCCCGCGACGAGCGCGCCCCGCCGGCGGCGGGCGCCGCGCCGGGCGGCAAGGTCCGCAACCCGCTGCTCTTCCAGAAGCTCGAGGAGAAGATCATTGCCCTCGAGGAGCAGGTGGCGACACTCCGCCAGCGCATGTTGCTGCCCGAGAACTACGCCAGCCACGCGGCGATGCGTGCCCTGCAGGACGAGGAGGCCAGGGTGCAGGCCGACCTGGCCGAGGCCTACCAGCGCTGGGAGAACTGGGTGTGAGCGAGCTCCACTCCCACCTGCGCACGCGGATCGTCGCGGCCGCCGGCGGCCTGCCCCTGGACGTCGTCGCGGGACTGGTGCTGCAGCCGGCCAAGGACCCGGCGTTCGGCGACGTGGCGCTGCAGTGCTTCGCCCTCGCCAAGCATCGCGGCCAGCCGCCCCAGCAGGTGGCCAGCGCGCTGGCCGCGGCGCTCACGCCCGACGCCGTGCTGGAGTCGGCCACCGCCACGGGACCGTTCGTGAACTTCCGCTTCCGCCGTGCCGCGCTGGCCGAGCACGTGGTGGGCGGGATCCTGCACGACCGCGCACCGTACGGCCCTATGCCGCCCACCGGGCAGTGCATCGTGGTGGACTTCTCGTCGCCCAACATCGCCAAGCCGTTCCACATGGGCCATCTGCGCTCCACGGTGATCGGGGCGGCGCTGTGCCGCCTGCACCGCCACCTCGGCGCGACCGTGCACGGCATCAACCACCTCGGCGACTGGGGCGCGCAGTTCGGCAAGCTGATGACCGCCTTCCTGCGCTACGGCTCGGACGCCGAGCTGGAGCGCGACCCGATGCGCCACATGTTCGAGGTGTACGTGCGCTACGGGAAGGAGGCCAAGGCCGACCCCGGCCTCGACGCCGAGAGCGCCGAGCACTACCGCCGGCTGGAGAGTGGCGAGGACAACCTGGAGCGGCGCCTGTGGAAGCGGCTGCGCGACCTGTCGCTCAAGGCGTTCGAGGGTCCGTATCGGCGCCTGGGCGTGACCTTCGACCATGTGACCGGCGAGAGCTTCTACGAGGACAAGATGGCCGGCGCGCTGGCCCGCGTGCGCGAGGCCGGGATCCTCGAGGAATCGGAGGGCGCGGAGGTGGTGCGCCTGGAGAGCCTCGGCATCAAGGAGCCGTGCATCCTGCGCAAGAGCGACGACACCTCGATCTATGCCACGCGCGACCTCGCGGCGATCTTCTACCGCAGCGCCACCTTCCGCTTCGACCGCGCGCTCTACGTGGTGGGCAGCGAGCAGAAGCTGCACTTCCGCCAGCTGGTGGGCGTGCTCAAGCGCATGGGCGTGCCCGAGGCGGAGCGCATCGAGCACATCGACTTCGGCCTGATCCTGGCGAAGAACGCCGAGACCGGGAAGTGGGAGAAGTTCGCGACGCGTGGCGGCAACGCCATCTTCCTGGACGAGGTGCTCGACGAGGCGGTCGCCAACGTGCGCCGGATCATCGCCGAGAAGAATCCCGACCTGGAGGACCGGGACGCGGTGGCCGAACAGGTCGGCGTGTCGGCGATCGTGTTCAACGACCTCAAGAACTCGCGCATCAAGGACGTGAAGTTCGACTGGGAGGCGATGCTGAACTTCGAGGGCGAGAGCGGCCCCTACGTCCAGTACGCGGTGGCACGCCTCGCCGGCATCCTGCGCAAGGCGGACGCGGAGGTGCGCGGCGCGGAAGGAGTGGACTTCGCCCACCTCGCCGACGCGGAGCGCGTGCTGCTGCCGCTCCTCGAGTTCGGCCCCGCGCTGCAGCGCGCCGCCGCCCAGAGCGAGCCCAGCGTGCTCACCGGCCTGATGATCACCATCGCCGGGGAGATCCACGCCTATCTGCGCGACCACCACGTGCTCGGCGCCGAGCCCGCGGTGCGCCGCTCCCGCCTCGCCCTGGTGGCCGCCGCCCGCAAGGTCCTCAAGACCGGGCTCGGGATCCTGGGCGTGGCCGCGCCGGACCGGATGTGACTGCGCGTCGCGCTCCGGCTCAGCGCAACAGCAAGGAACTCGGGTTGGTCAGCCGCGCCGTGCTCCCCTGCACGGTCCCGCCCTGCGCGTGCAGCACCTGACCGCGCAGGCTGGCCAGTTCCGGCGGCGTGACCACGAAGTAGGCGCGTCCGTCGCCGCCGACCGCCTGCGCAGGAAGGACGAGGTCCGGGGGCACCCAGAGCGGGCCGAAGGGGGTGGGCAGGGACTGGGCGAACCGCTGCGCGCCCAGCCACACCACCGCGGTCGCGCCGCTCTGCCCCACGACGCCCAGGCTCACGGATCCGCCCACGGCCACGTTGGACACCGCGCAGAGGTGCAGGGAGGGCAGCGGGTGGCTCTCGTGCACCAGGCGTCCGACCCGCTCCGCACCCTGCATGCGTGTGTCGGCGTAGAGCAGGTAGAGGAGCCCGTCCGGCCCCTCGGCGATGCCGATCACCGGGCCGCTGGTGCGCCCGAAGAGCGAGCGGGCCACCACGCGCGTGCCGCCGGGGTCGAGCCGCACCTGGAACACCTCGCCGCGGTTGAACCCGCCCAGGAACAGGTCGCCGCGCGCGGCGGCCGGCGCGAACTCGGCCGTCCAGAACCCCGCCCCGGTGAGCGAGGGCTCGGGATAGAAGGTCTCGAGCGGGTCCTCGGTCACCGGGTCGGGAGCCGGCTCGCGCCCCTCGTAGATCGGCCAGCCGTAGTTGGCGCCGCGCCGCACGGTGTTCAGCTCGTCGCTCAGGAAGTTGCCGTTCTCGGTGCAGAGCAGCGCACCGGTCGGCGGGTGCACGGCGAGGCCGAACACGTTGCGGTGCCCGAGGGACCAGGTGTACGGCTCGGCGCCGGGCACGTTCACGAACGGGTTGTCGGCCGGCACCGCGCCGCTGCCGGCCTCGTAGCGCAGGATCTTGCCGTGCCATGAAGCGAGGCTCTGTGCGGTCTCCGGAACCTGACCGTCCCCTCGTCCCAGGTACAGGCGTCCATCGCTGCCGAAGCAGAGCACGCCGCCGACGTGGCCGCCCGCCACCGGCATGGGCCTGCCGAGCTCGATCAGGCCCTGGCCCGAGCCACCCACGTCCGTGAGCCTGCCGAGCACGGCCTCGAAGCCCGGCGCCGAGCGGGTGTAGTGGACGTAGACGTGTCCGTTGCGCTGGAATGCCGGGTCCACCACGATCCCCAAGAGCCCGACTTCCGAGGAGGGAGCGCCCTGGCTGGGCACGTTCGCGAACGTGCGTGGCGATCCCGGCCCGGCCACGACCCGCACGGCACCGGTGACCCTCTCCGCCACGAGGAGGCGGCCATCGGGCGTGAACGCCATGGCCGCGGCAAGCTGGAGTCCCTGTGCCACGGGTTCGAGGCGGTACCCCGGGGGGAAGCCTTGCGCGGGCAGACATCCCGCCAGCAGGCACCAGGCGATCCAGCGGAGGCGCTTCATCGCAGGAGCAGCGGAACGGGATTGCTCACGAAGTCCAGGGTCGAGGTCTGCGGTGCGAGCAGCGCCGCATGGTCCAGCCGCAGTCCGGCCAGCCCGGCGAGCCCCGCCGGCAGCCGGAAGGCGGCCACGGCCTTGCCCTGCGCGTCCAGGGTTCCAAGGCTGGCGACCAGCGGGGCCATGTTGGGGTAGCCCAGCGTGAACGACGTGTAGGCGTCGAAGACCAGCGGCACGATCCCTCCGAGCACGGGAGTTCCGGGCCGCGTGCCGGAGGCGGATCCCAGGATCAGATAGACGCGGCCGGAATTGGCGGCGCCGGCTTCCAGGCTCAGGACCTGCTGGCCCCCTGCGACGGCCGCGAACCCGGGGACGTCGCGCTGGAGTGGCACGGTCTGCCCGCTGAACACCTGAGCGGCCCCGGCCTCCGCCGCCGCGCCCGAGTCCTTCCACGAACCCACGACGAGGTCCGGGCGACCGTCGCCCGTGGCATCCTGGCCACCGGAGACCACCGAGCCGAAGAACCCGGTACCGCGCAACACCGTGCGCGGCTGGCGCGTTGCTCCGTCGAAGAGCACCGCGTAGTTCGAGAACAGCGAGCCGACGACCCATTCCGCGCGCCCGTCGCCATCCGTGTCCCCCACGCCGGCCACCGAGGCGCCGAAGCGGTCGAAGGAGGTGAAGCCCGCGAACGAAGCGAGCACCTGGCCACTGCGCCCGGAGTGCACGCGCATCGCTCCTGCGGACGGCTGGGTCGTTCCCTGACCGAAGATCCCGACCACGACGTCGCCCACGCCGTCGCCATCGACGTCCCCTGCGCCCGCGACGTCGTGGCCGAAGAGGTCGGAGAGCTGATCGCCGCGCCAGCTGTGGAGCACGCGGCCATCCCGCCCGCTGCGGACCTCCACGGTCCCCCGCCCGCCCACGAACATCTCGTACGCGGAAACCGCGACATCGGCACTCCCGTCGCCGTCCAGATCCCCCACTCCCGCCACCGCGAACCCATGGAGGCGGTCCTGCGCCGCGCCGGTCCAGCGATGCAGGAGCTGGCCGGTACGCGCCGAGAACACGTAGGCGGTCCCGCTGTCGCGGCCCCCCACGTCGCTGAAGGGGCACCCCACCACCAGATCATCCGCGCCGTCGCGGTCGACGTCCCCGGCGTTGCCGAGCTCGCCGCCGAAGTTCTCGCCGGGCAGGGCCGTGCTGAACACGCGCAGGAGCGAGCCGCTGCGTCCCGACCACAGGCTCACGGTTCCGGCATCCTGGCCCGGGACGTCGTCGTAGGGCGCGCCGACGGCGAGATCCGGGAAGCCGTCGTTGTCGACGTCGCCGAGCGAGACCAACGCCATGCCGAACCGATCGCCCGCCGCCGAGCCCGTGTACGTACGCAGCACCACCCCGTCGCGCCCCGAGACCACGACCACTTCCCCGCGCCACGGCGCCGTGGTCGGACCCAGTTGCGGCAGCCCGAGCGCCAGATCGGCGTAGCCGTCGCGGTCCAGGTCACCGGCGAAGGCCACCGCCCGGCCCATCTGTGCACCCGGGCTGCCACCCGCCACGCGCAGCCAGGGGGTTTGCGCGGGCAGGGCGCCACAGCAGACGATCAGCAGACTGCAGAACTCGCCTCGCACGTCGCGGGACTCTACCCTCACCCATCGACGGCAGCGGAGGGGGGTGGGCCCTGGCGGAATCCGGAACCGGGCGGAATCGGATTCCCCCGTGCTTGGCGCACCCCGGCCCGGCCTCTTACCGTCCCGCCATGGACCTGAAGACCTACCTGCGGGACGTCCCTGACTTCCCCAAGCCCGGGATCCTGTTCAAGGACATCTCGCCGCTCCTGGCCGAGCCGAAGGCGATGAAGCACGTCATCGAGCGGATGGCGCAGATGGTCTTCGAGGGCCAGGTCGACCGCATCGCCGCGATCGAATCGCGAGGGTTCCTGTTCGGCGCGCCGTTGGCCGTGCACCTGGGCGTGGGGTTCACTCCCATCCGCAAGCGCGGCAAGCTCCCCTGGCGGACCAACCGCATCGAGTACGCGCTCGAGTACGGGACCGACGTCCTCGAGATGCACCAGGACGGCGTCCAGGCCGGACACCGCGTCCTGCTGGTCGACGACCTGCTGGCCACCGGCGGCACGATGAAGGCCGCGTGCGAACTCGTGGAAGGCGTCGGCGGCAAGGTGATCGGCTGCGCCTTCGTGGTCGAGATCCGCGCCCTCGGGGGCCGCGCCAAGCTGCAGCCGCGCCGGATCCACAGCCTCGTGGAGGCCTGAGACGCTGGATCCTGTGCCGGCCCACCGCCGGCAAGGACTTGGGGGTCAGCACGCCGCGACCCCACGATCGTGTGGTCCGCAGCCCCGGGCGCACGGGCGCTGCCAAGGCGCCCCCGGCCTCAAAGCGAAAAAATCTCGAGCGAGCACTAAAGAACGGGCACCCACGGACCGATCATCTTGTGCTGTCCCCCGAAGGGACCGCAGCGCTCTTTCTCGACGCTTCTCGACAAAGGCAAACCCGCCGAAAGGCGGCGACGCAAAGCCAAGGGCCTTCGGCTCCCCGCGAGCCATGGCAGCCGGTTCCCGAACTGAAGCGACCCAGACCCCGATCGCCTTCCCGCCGCGCCTGCACCCCGGCCGGGATTCCGAGGCGCGGGTCTTCGCAGCACCGGGCACACCGGGTCCTACGCGCGTCCTGCCGAGAGTCGCGAGCGACGAGCTCAGCTGACCTCCCTCCGCCTCAGGCGGCTTCCTCCTCGACCCGTTCCCCGCAGCGCGCCATGAACCGCTCCTCCTCTGCCCGCTCGCTCAAGGCTTCCCCCAACCTCGCCATCGCCAAGCTGCCCGTGAAGGGCCCGCGCCCGATGACGGCCCACTCCCGGATGGCGCGCCTCGACGCCAGGATGCCGCCGCCCGCGGCGCACGCGGTGCCGCCGCAGCCGGCCGTGAAGACCCAGGAGGAGGAGGCGCTCGAGCGGATCTGGGTCACCTACAAGCGCACGCACGACACCAACCTGCGCAACATCCTGATCGAGCGCCACATGCCCCTGGTGCGGGTGATCGCGGAGCGACTCCTGCAGACCCTGCCGAAGTCGATCGAGCTCGACGACCTCACCAGCGCGGGCACCTTCGGCCTGATGGACGCGATCGACGGCTTCGACCTCGCGCGCGGCATCAAGTTCAAGACCTACTGCACGACGCGCATCCGCGGCTCGATCCTCGACGAACTGCGCTCGCAGGACTGGGTGCCGCGGCTCGTGCGCCTCAAGGCCCACCGCCTGGAGCGCACCCTGCGCGAACTCGAAGGCACGCTCGGCCGCGACCCCAACAACTTCGAGCTGGCCGAGGCCATGGGCCTCACCATCCAGGAGTTCGAGGAGACCGTCCAGGAGGCCAGCGCCAAGACCATCTTCTCGCTCTCGGAGAAGTGGGACGACTCCGACGACGACAAGGAGATGGAGAAGGTCGAGATCCTCGCCGACAAGAAGGGGATCGACCCGTTCTTCGCCGTGCAGCAGAAGGACGTCCTCGACCTGATCACGCGCAACCTCACCAAGAAGGAGCGCCTGATCGTGATCATGTACTACTACGAGGGCCTCACCATGCGCGAGATCGGCGAGATCATGGAGCTCACCGAGTCGCGCGTGTGCCAGATCCACAGCAACGTGATGGCGCGCCTCAAGGCCCAGCTCGACCAGGTCACGCTGCACGCCTGACCCGCCGGCGCGCAGGCGCGCTCCCGGACGCAGCCCGACACGCCCTCGCAGGCCGGACCGCCGGCCCGACGCGGAGCGTCTCACGTTGCGCCAGTGTCGCGAATCCCGACAGCGTTCGGATTCCGGAACAAACCCGCGCGCGCCTCCAGCCCTGCCCTGGCCCTGCCGAAACACCTCCAGGTCTCCACGCCGGTCCGCGCGCCATGCCATCCACGACTCCCATCGCCACCGCCCTGACCAGGGGCGGCCAAGAGACGCCGAGGATCGGCTCCCTGTGCGTGGTCGGCGACCCGCGCGGCAGAGTGGCCAGCACCTGGCTCGGTTCCTGCGTGGCCGTCGTCGTGCTCGACCCGGAGGCGCGCGTCGCCGGCCTCGTCCACGGCCTGCTGCCCGACGCCTCGGTCGATCCCAGGCGCGCGGCGTCGCAGCCGGCCCTCTTCCTCGACACCGGCGTGCCCGCGCTCGTGCAGGAAGCGCTGGCCGCCGGCGCTCGGCTCGAACGCCTGAGGGTCTACCTCGTGGGCGGCGCGGACCCGATCCCCTCCGGGCGATCCCCCAGCGACACCTTCCTGCTCGGACGCCAGAACGCAGAGGCGGCCCGGCAGGCACTCCACCGGCTCGGACTCCCGATCCTGATGGAGCGCACCGGCGGCCGCGCCAACCGCCTGGTCACCGTGAACCTCGCCGTCCCGGCCGTATCCGTACGCACGACCCAGGGCGGGGAGGAGACCCTGTGAACGCCCTCTCCCGCATCCAGGCGATCGTGTCGCACATCCCGCCGCTCCCTGCGGTGGCCCTGAAGATCATGCAGGTGATCGCCGATCCGGAGTTCTCCCTGGATCGGTTGGTGCGCATCGTCCGCACGGATCCGGCGCTGACGGCGCGCATCCTCAAGCTCTGCAACTCGAGCCTCTTCTCCCTGCCGCGCGAGGTCACGACCGTTTCCGACGCCGTGGCCTACCTGGGGACGCGCAACGTCCTCAAGCTCGTTGTCGTGTCGTGCGCGGGTCCCTACTTCCGCGAGGTGGACAAGGGCTACCTGTGTCGTGCGGGCGAGATCTGGCGCCACAGCGTCGCCTGTGCCATCGGCTGCCAGCTCCTCGCCGACGAGAGCGGACACGTGGAGCCCGGCTCCGCGTTCACCACCGGGATCCTGCACAACCTGGGCAAGATCGCGGTCGGGCAGGTGCTCGCAGACTCGCCCGACTCGTTGCAGAACGCCCTCAAGGTGCAGCACGGCGACTTCCTGGAAGTGGAACGCGCCTTCGCGGGGATCGACCACGCCGCCGCCGGCAGCCTGGTGGCCGACGCATGGTCCCTGCCGGCCGAGATGCGCCGCGCGATCCGCAACCACCACGATCCGGAGCAGATCCTCCAGGACGGGGAGCTGACCGCCATCGTGCACGTCGCCGACATCCTCGCGCTGCAGCTCGGCGTGGGTGCCGGCGCGGACGGCCTCGAGTATCCGCTCTGCGAGGAGGCCCTGGACCGCCTGCAACTGCACGGCCGGCGCCTTGCCACCCTTCGCATCGGCATCATGGACGAGTTCGAGCGATCGGCCGACCTGGTGCGCCTCGACGCCTGAAGTCGGAGCGGCCGGGGCGTCGATACAACGCAGACCAGGACCTGCAACGGGGGAGGCCGGATTGGGTGAGGACGTGGTGATCGTCGAGGGAACGACCACGATGCGGATGCTGCTCGCGGCACAGGGCCGGAACGCCGCGGTGCCCGTCCACGAGTTCGTACTCCCGCCCGCCGGCGGCACGGCCCGTGCCGCGGCGCCCTTCGATCTGCTCCTGGGTGTCGCGCAGGATCCCGCAGGCGTGCCCGCGGCGCCGCAGCGGCTCGACGACTCTTCCCGCGACGCCGGACTGCTCCGCACGGCGCTGTCGCAGGACGGGGGAGGGCCTCTGCGCCACTGATCGGCGGCGTCAGCCGCCGGCCACGGAAGCCATGAGCACCACGGGAACGGCACTGAAGAAGGGCGCGGACCAGGCGCTGCACAGACTCCTCCAGAGCATGGCAGGCGCCATGGCGGAGACACTCCGCACCCTGGCCGACCACCCGGTGCAGATCATCCCGGGCGCTCCCGGCGTGGCGGCGACCGAGGCGCTGATCGGCCGGCTGCCCGGCCCCGTGGTCGTGGTGCGCGGCACGCTCGACAAGGACTACGCCGGGCACACGCTACGGATCGTGTTTCCCGTCGCCGAGGCAGCCACGCTCTCGGGCTACCTGATGATGACGCCCGAACAGGTCGTGGCCGAGCGGCGCAAGAAGGGCACCATCGAGAGCGAGGACCTCGAGGCGTTCCGCGAGGTGGCGAACACGCTCTGCTCGTGCATGGAGGGCGTGCTGCGCGCCCATCTCGGCGACGGCGTCGGGCTGCGCCTCCAGGACCACACCCTGATCACCCCGCCTGCGGATCCGGACGCACTGCTGGGCAACACCGATCAGTTGGTGCTGCCGTTCGCACTCACCCTGGCCGAGCACCCCGCAGCGCCCTGCCTGCTCGCGGTGGACAGCGCGGTGGCGATCCGCTGGAACGGCAAGCCCCTCACCGCCGAGACCGAAGGCGCGACCGAGGAGAGCGACGAGGAGATCCCGCAGGCCCCGATCCGCGGCAAGCTCGCCGCCTACGTGTGCGAGACCGAGACCGCGCACATCGTGCGTCGCTCGTGCCGGCGCGTGGGCCTCGAGTTCGACCGCCGCACGCGGACCGAGATCCCCCACCCGGCCGCGCACAAGGAGCAGATCGTCCTGATCGAGATCCCGGCCGGCGAGGACAAGCGCTTCGACTGGTCGAAGCGGCTCAAGAGCTTCCACGAGTCGATCCACGTCGTGCTCCTGCTGCACTACCCGTCGCGCCAGCGCGTGGTGCAGGGCTTCATGACCCAGGCCGACGCGATCCTGGGAGTGCCGGTGCAGGAGAAGCTGCTCTCGCAGAAGCTGACGTCGATCCTCGACAGCCTGGTCAAGCCCAAGGCCGAGTGAGCCACGCGAACGCCGGCCCGCGCGCACCATCGTGGGATGTGCGGGCCACGGTGCCGCTGCGCAAGCCGCAGGTACCGCAAGATCGACTCCGCCGTACGCAACGGCCGAGGATCGCCCCGGTCCCGGCAGCTCGCGTGAGCACGTCCGGAGGAACCTCGCCGGCGGCCCAGGAATCCGCGCTCCGTCGAGCCGGGCCCGCGCGGCGCGCGACTGCCGCTCCTGCCGCCTTCGACGGATCGCGTCAGCGTCGGTGTGCTGCGGGTCGAGCCGCGCACTGCGCGGCCGCGGCCACGTGATTGCCGCCGCTGCGGAAAGACCTCCCCCGGCCAGATCGTTCCCATCGCTGGTTCCACTGCAACGAGGTGCGGCCCCCTCCGCACTCGGAGGGGCCTGTGCCCCGTCCACCCGCGCCGTTCCGATCCGGGAGCGGAAGCGAGGAGACATCATGAGTTCGAACCCTGATCGCGCCATGACGCGCGGCGTCATGGCAGCGGCATCCCTGGCACTGATGCTGGGATGGACCGCGTCCACCGCCCAGGCCCAGCTCTCCTGGACCGAGCGCCTCGTTCTCGCGCCACCGGCCCGCACCGACGCGGCCATCGCCCATGACGCCCAGCGTGGCGTGAGCATCCTCTTCGGCGGCACGGACCTCGTCGGCGGACTCCGTGACACCTGGCGCTGGGACGGGCGGGAGTGGCTGCAGCTCGCCCCCTCGACCTCGCCCTCGATCCGCTGGGAGCACGCGATGGTGGGGCTCACCCAGGGCCGCGCCCTCCTCTTCGGCGGGCAGGACGGAGTCCTCCCGCTCGCGGACACATGGCTGTGGACCGGCACCGACTGGACCCGGCTCTTCCCCGCGACTTCGCCTCCGCCGCGGCGCGGGCACGCCATGGCCTACGACAGCGTGCGCGACCGCGTCGTCCTCTTCGGCGGCGTCGGCGCCCTCGGCTCCCTGAACGACACCTGGGAGTGGGACGGCACGAACTGGACGCAGATGACCACCACGGTCCAGCCGGTGCCGCTCTCGTTCCACGGCATGGCCTACGACGCGGCGCGCAGCCTCACGGTGCTCTTCGGCGGCCTGAACGCCGTGCAGACGCCGCTCAACGAGACCTGGACCTGGAACGGCACCGCGTGGACCAAGCGCACGCCGGGGGCAAACCCGACCGTTCGCGCGCGGATGGCCATGTCCTTCGACTCCAGCCGCAACCGCGTGGTCTTCTTCGGCGGGCTGCAGAACACGACGCTCTTGCAGGACACCCTCGAGTGGGACGGCACCACGTGGGCCAACCGCGCGCCGGCCGCACCGATCCCGTCGGCCGGCTACGGCCACGTCATGTGCTACCGCAGCGGCACTGGCCGGACCGTGCTCTTCGGCGGGCGCGGCGCCACGGCGCTTCGCACCACGGAGACCTGGGAGTGGAACGGCACGGTCTGGACCAGCTTCGCCACGACCTTCCCGAGCGGACGCCAGTTGCACCGCATGGCGTTCGACTCCGTGCGCGGGCGCACCGTCCTGTTCGGCGGCTCGGCCGCCTCGCCCGTTCCGGGCGACACCTGGGAGTGGGACGGCGTCCGCTGGCGCGTGTCGGCGACGACGGGGCCCCTGGCCCGCGAAGGCACCGGCCTCGTGTTCGAGCGGGATCGCAGCAGGGTCCTGCTCTTCGGCGGACGCAACGGCGCGACGTACTACCAGGACACCTGGGTCTGGAACGGGACGGCCTGGACGTCGCTCTCCCCGGCGCAACGGCCTCCGACCATGTGGCTGCACGCCATGGCCTACGACAGCGTGCGCCAGCGCACCGTCCTCTTCGGCGGGCGGAATGCCACCACCACGTACACCCAGACCTGGGAGTACGACGGCACGACCTGGGTGCAACGCGCTCCGGCCCACTTCCCGCCGTACGTCGATGAGCAGGCGATGGCCTTCGACGAGGCGCGCGGCCGCACGGTGCTCGTGCAGCGCAGCTCGCCGGACACCACCACCTGGGAATGGGACGGAACCGACTGGACGGAGGTCACGCCGTTGCGCTCGCCTCCCACCCTCTACACGCCCAGCCTCGTGTACGACTCGGCCCGCCAGCGCTGCGTGCTGCTCGGCCTCTGGCCCGGGACGCCCGTCGGGGCGATGGACCTGTGGGAGTGGGACGGCGCCGAGTGGTGCCACAAGTCCCCCACGGGCGTGCTGACGCCCCGGCTGAACGCAGCCGCGGCATACGACTCCCTGACCCGGCGCATGCTCGTGGTCAGCGGCAGCAAGGCGAGCGGCGGCGGCTTCTACACCGACACCTGGGAGTACGCGAGCGGCTCCATCGCCACCTACGCCACCTTCGGCACGGGCTGCCTGGGCAGCCGCGGAGTGCCGGAGCTGCATCCGGTGCTCGGCAGCCTGCCGATGCTCGGCTGCACCCTGCGGCTCGACGTCACCGTCCTGCCGCTGGTCCCGACGCCGGCGTACCTGCACCTCGGCTTCTCGAAGACCTCCATCGGCGGCCTGCCGCTGCCCCTGGACCTCGGCTTCCTGAGCATGCCGGGCTGCACGCTCTACCAGAGCGCCGAGTTCACCTTCCCGATCGAGAGCATCGGCGGCGCGGCGCGCTTCGTGCTGCCGATTCCCGAGCAGGCCTCGCTGCTGGGGCTGCGCTTCTACAACCAGGCCTTCGTGGTGGACCGCAACGCCAACCCCATGGGGCTGGTCTGGTCGAACGCGGCGGAAGCCCTGATCGGTTCGTGAGACGGCGCGCGGCTCGCCGCACGCCGCCCAGGTCGCGGTCCCGCTCCCCGGGGCCGCGACGCCCGGCGCCGGCTGCCCGCCCCGTGGATCCCGCGCTAGAGTGCCGCGGTCCGCGCATCGACCATGGGAGCCGTCGAGAAGTCGCTTCGCCGCTGGCCATCCCTGCAGCGGCTGGAGCACCTCCGCCCGGCATGGCTGCGCTGGCTCCTGATCGCGCTGCTGGCGGCTGGCGCCCTGGTCGCCCTCCTGGTGGCGTTCTTCGGCATCGAGTGGGGCGCGTGGGCGATCGTGGCTGCTCCGAACCACGGCCGGCGCCTCCCGGATCTCCCCGCCAGGCCTCCCGACGATCCGCTGCTGCGCCGGCACGGAGTGACGCTCGAGCTGCGTGTGCGCGTGGGCCCCCCGGATGCCACGCTCTGTGCCTGGGTCGTGGATCCGCCCCCTCGCGAGCAGGTCGCCGAGCAGGCGCAGGCCGCGCCGCGGGCCAGCTCGGCCTGGCCGCGCGGCACGATCCTCCTGCTGCACGGCGTTCGCGACCGCAAGGAGTCGATGCTGCAGACCGCGCACGCGTACGCCAGCCGTGGCTACCGCTGTATCGTGGTCGACGCGCGCGGCAACGGCGAGTCCAGCGGCGCCTTCCTGACCTACGGAATCCGGGAGGGCGAGGACTGCCGGCAGCTGATTGACGAGGTCCAGCGGCGGGGACTCCTCGCCGGTCGCCTCGCCACCTACGGCTGCTCGTACGGCGCCGCCTGTGCCATCCAGCATGCCGCGCGCGATCCGCGCGTCGCGGCGGTGATCGCCGTGATGCCGTTCTCGTCCCTGGCGGCGGTGATCCCCAACTACGCGCAGCTCTACGTCCCGTTCGCACGGTGGCTCGGCGCGGACTGGGTCCGGGCGACCATCCGCCGCGCCGGAGAGTTGGCCGGGTTCGATCCTGCGGCCGCGGACACGATCGCGGCGATCCGCCGCACCAGGGCCCAGGTGCTCCTCGTCCACGGCAGGGACGACGTGCACATCCCGTGGCAGCACTCTGCGGCGCTGCACGAGGCAGCCCCGGATCACTCCCGGTTGCTGATCCTGGACGGGTGGAACCACCACGACCTTGCCCACGACCGCGAGGGCCGGATCTGGACGGCCGTGGGGGACTGGCTGCAGCGGTGGGTCGCGGTGCGATGAGGCCGGCTGCGGCTGGCGGCGGGTGGGACGTCGCTCCGCACAGGCAGGCTCTGCGCCAGCTGGCCGCCCAGCTGGCGGACCCTGGCAAGCGGTCTCATCCAGTCCGAGGCGTGCACCAGGGTGGGCGGCGCGAGGGCGCTCCCGCTACCCTGCGACCCCCTTCGACACCGGAATCAGACCCATGACCTTCGAGATGCTGGTGGCACTCCACGTGTCCGACGCCGCCGTCTACGCACAGTACCGGGCCGCCATGGCGCCCCTGCTCGAGCGCCACGGCGGCGGGTTCCGTCACGACTTCGAGGTGGCCAGGGTCCTGAAGAGCGAGGCGGGATCCGCGATCAACCGCGTGTTCACGATCCACTTCCGCGACCGGGCCAACCGCGACGCGTTCTTCGCCAATCCCGAGTATCAGGCCATGAAGCGCCGCTACTTCGAGGCTTCGGTGCGGAGCACCGCGATCCTCGCCGAGTACGAGCGGCCGTAGCCCGCGCCGCGGCCTAGCGCACCGTCATCGCCTGGAAGGGCCCGAGCCGGAATCCGCCCGGCAGGCTCGCGGCTCCGAATGCCTGGAATCCCAGGCGCAGGCCCAGCAGGGTCTGGCTGTTCGGAATCGCGTACGGGAACGCCGCCCGGTGCGTGGGGTCCGGCACGGCGGTCCCGAGCAGCACGATCTGCGCCGGGTCGAGGTGCAGGAAGCCGAACGGGGGGACCGGCAGGGGCGAGCCGAGCTCGCCGGGGCTGGCGAAGAGCGCGGTGCCCTGCCCCGCGGTCCACTGCACGTAGACCCGGTCGCTGGCACCCAATCGGAACGCCGCCGCGTCCTCCGAGAGGAAGGTGACCGGCGCCGCGGTACGCGGCTCGAAGTCGGAGCGGTTGGCGATGCCGTCCCCGTCGCTGTCGCCCGAGTACTCGATCGCCGTCATCATCCCGCTCGCCATGTGCTCCATGTTGTGGCAGTGGAAGACCCAGCGTCCGGGGTTGTCCATGAGCATCTGCACCGTCGCCGAGGCACCAGCCTGTCCGACGGGCCGGATCAGCACGGTGTCCTTGAGCGGCGGCCGCGTGGTGCCACCCACCGTGTTCATCAAGCGGAAGAAGTGCCCATGCACGTGCATCGGGTGGTACTCCGACATCATCGGCATGCCGCTGCTCACGATGGTCATCTGCACCTGATCGTCCGGCGCCACCTGGAACGGCGTCACGTTCGGCCACGACTGGCCGTTGATCGTGTGCCGCATGCCGCCCGTTCCCATCGTCATCGAGAGCGTCGCGGTGAAGGTCTTGTCGGGCGTAGGGGTGATCGGCGCCACGGCGTGGTATGCGGCGAGCTGCGCGTACGTGAGCAGGGCACCGGAGGCCAGGTTCGGCGGCACGTAGTTCGCCGGCGGCGGAGGCTGCGTCTGGCCGGCGTAGCCGACGATGCCGCGCACCACCGTGACGTTGCGGTTCTCGATCGCGGCGGCGGCGAGGCTCCACACGCCCGGGTTGGTGCACTCGACCAGGACGTCGTAGCGCTCGCCGATGCCGATCGGGATCGCCTGCACCACCACCGGCTGCACCCGGTTGCCGTCGGCGTGGGTCACCGTCAGCGGATGGCCGTCCAGCGCGATCACGTAGTTGGTGACCGCCGCCGCGTTGAGCAGGCGCAGCCGCACGCGTTGGCCCGGCTGCACGACCAGCGGCGCCTGTCCCGCGCTGGTCCTGCCGTTGAGGACGTGGCCGGTGAAGCCGCCGCCCAACGTGTCGTTCCAGTCGTCGAGGATCACGCCGTACTCCAGGTCGAAGGCGGGATCCTGGCGCGGATCCGCCGGGTCCACGATCAGCAGCGCTGCCAGCCCCGCGTCGAGCTGCATCTCGTGGCCGTGCGGGTGGAACCAGTACGTGCCCGGCAGGAGGCCCTTCAACTCGTAGAGGAACTCCTGCCCCGCCGCGACCGCCGGACGCGAGATGCCGGGCACCCCGTCCATGCCCAGCATCACGGGCTGGCCGTGCCAGTGGATCGCTGTGGCCTCGGGCAGCCCGTTGCGGAAGCGCACGCGCAGCGTCTGGCCCTCGGTGACGCGCAGGACCGGACCGGGCAGCGTGCCGTTGTAGAGCCACGCGTTGACCGTGATCCCGGGTGCGAGCGTCGCAGTTCCGGGCGCCGCGGTGAGATCGACGGTGACGGTCTGTGCCAGCAGCGAGACGGCCAGCGAGGCGCCGGCCAGCAGGAATCGTTGGATCATGGTCGTCGGCAGCGCCGGAGCGGCGGATCGCGAGCGGACGATGCTCAGCCCACCCTCGGAGCCCGTCAACCCCGGCGCACCTGCCGCCGCGAGAGGTCCGCGCGCAGTCGTGGGCAGCGTGAGCTTCGCGGCGCACGCCCGAACCCTCACGTGGCAGGCGGGGTATGCGGCGACGTTCGCGGCCGGCCCAGGCCGGGGCGACACACACGGCCGCGCGAGCCCCGGCACGCCGGGCCGACGCACCTGGTGCGTGCTCCCGGCGCCTGACCTCACCAGCCGATCGTCACCGCGAGACCCGCGCTCACCACCAGGCCTGCCGCGTTCACACCCGGGTCCGGACTGAGGATCTGGGTGAAGAACGTGCGGCCGAGCAGGTTGCGGTCCTCGGGGATCGGCACGGTCCAGCTGGCCGTACCGCCTGCGGAGATCGGCGCGGGCACCAGCACGTCCACGCTCACCAGCAGACGGCAGGTCGGCATGCCGGCGAAGTCCAGGGCGAGCGGCAGGCCGACGCCGCCCCAGGTCTGGTCGGAGAGGCCGAGGAGCAGGGTCGCCGCCGGCTGCCCGGCGCGGAGGTCGCTGCCGAGCAGGTTCGTCGACCTGCCCACGCGCGCGGGCGCCAGCGGATCGACGCCGAGCCTCGGCGGCTGCGCCTGCGCGGTACACGCGGTGCCGAACGCCGCCGCGCGCGGGCGCGCCACGTCCGCCGTCCAGATACCGCGCCCCAGGGTCGCCAGCACCAGCCGGCGCGTGCCGTGCATGAAGGTGATCTCCTCGGCGACCACGTTGGCGGGTCCGTCGTTGCTGGTGGTCCAGTGGGCGCCGGCATCATCGCTGGCGAACACCCCCACCTCCGTGGCCGCATAGAGCACGTTGCCGTCGTCGGGGTGCACCGCGATGCCGTACACCGGCGCGCTGGGAAGCGCCAGCGGCGCCGCGCCGGTGACACGCTGCCACGACACGCCGGCGTCGCCGGAACGCCACAGGTTGTCGGCCGCGAACCCGCCGAAGGTCACGTACACGACGTTCGGATTCGTGGGATCGACCACGAGCCGCGTCGGCACGCGGTTGGGCAGGGGGTTGGCCGCACCGTTGTCGTCGATCGTGATCCAGGTGGGAGATGCTGCCGTGGCGTTCGTGGTGCGGTAGAGGCGCCCGTCGTTGTGTCCGACGTAGACCCGATCCGACGCACCGGGCGTGATCGCGATCGACGCTATGAGGCTGCCGGCGTCGGCCTTGACGATCGTCCAGCCCACCGGGCTGCCGCGTGCGTTGGTGGTCCGCCACAGTCGCGCGCCGCCCGCGTAGAGGCGCAGCGGGTCGTTGGGGTCGAGGCGCAGGGGCGAGATGAAGTTGGATCCGGTGGAGCTGGCGTCCGAGAGGCCGGAGGTGATCGACGTCGCCGACTGGCCGCCGTTCGACGAGCGGTGCACGCCCAGGTACTGGGTCTCGCCGTAGGTGTACGACGGGTTGGTCGGGTCGATCTGCACCTGCCCGCCGTCGCCACCGTAGACCAGGTTGGCCGTGGTGCTGGCACCGACCATGCGCAGCGTGCCATTGTCCTGCGTGCCGCCCACGACCACGTCGTTGGTGCCGTGGCCGGCGGCGCCATAGAACTGCGAGGAGCGCTGGGTCGTGTCCAGGTCGCGCCAGCCCGTGCCGCGCCCGGCGGCGAGGATGTCGTCGGCGACGTGCAGGCCGCCATCGGTGGTCGCGTACACGCGCCGGTTGGTCGTGCCGTTGTAGCCCGGATCCGCCGTGAACGAGTGCACGTCGGAGTGCGGATCCGTGGTCATGATGTAGCCGTTGGAGATCGACGTGAGCGTCGTGCCGCCGTCGGTGCTCCGCCACACGTTCAGCGCGCCGACCACGACCACGTTCTCGTTGGTCGGATCGACCCAGAGTCCGTTGTAGTAGTAGCCCGCGGACGTGGCGCTGGTCCCGCCGGAACGCAGCACCCAGTTCCGCCCGCCGTCGGTCGAGCGCCACACGCGCCCGCCGTTGAGGCCCGTGGACGCGTACACCATGCCGGGTACCGAGCGGGCGTAGCACAGCTCGATCCGGCTGTTCTCGCCGTTCACGGTGGCCAGTCCGGTGACCGCGGGCTGCCAGGTGGCGCCCGAGTCCACCGAAGTGATCACGCCGTGCACCAGCGGAGTCGGAGCCAGATGGGCCACCGCCTTGGTCGGGTCGTTGGGGTCGAAGAGCACCTGGAACGACGAGTCGCCCGTGGCGACGTCGGTCCACGTCTGCCCGCCGTCGGTGGAGCGCGCGATCCCGCCCGGCCGCCGCGAGGCGAGCAGCAGGTTGCTGTTGGCGGGGGACACGGCGATCCGCGTCGTGTGCTGCCAGGTCGCGGTGCCGGGCAGCTGCGTCCAGGTCTGGCCGCCGTCGGTGCTCTTCAGCACGCCGGCACCGCGCACGAAGTGGCTGAAGCTGCGCACCAGGTGCGCCAGCGAGTAGAAGCCCTCCCCCGTGCCCACGTAGAGCACGTCCGGATTGGCCGGGTCCATGGTCACGCAGGGCACCGAGAGGTTGGCCCACCAGTCGTCGACGATCGCCCAGGTCGCGCCGGCGTCGGTGCTGCGCCAGAGCCCGCCGCTCACGGACCCCATCAGGAGGCGCTGCGGGTTGCGCGGATCGATCACGATCGCACGGCTGCGCCCCGCCACGTTGCTCGGCCCGCGTGACACCCAGGCGCCGCGCGCGATCCCGCCCGCGGCCGGCAGCAGCTCGCTGGCCGCCACCACGCGCGCGCGCTCCTCCAGCGCGGTCTGCCACGCGCGTTCGGGGATGGCGCCGTTCTCATCGGCATAGCGGCGCACACGCCAGGCCGCGGCGTCGTTCGGGTAGTCGACCGGTGGCTTCGTGGCGCTCGCGTCGGGAGTGCCCTTGGTGCAGCCCAGGATCAGGAGGCCGGCCGCGAGCGCGACCAACACACGGGAGGGGGAGAGGCGTGGCATGTGAGGATGACGGCCGAGGGGGCAGGCCGGTCCAGGTGGGCAACCTAGCAGGTTTGCCGGCGGGTGGCTGCGGGCCCCGGGTCCGGCTGGATCCGAGACCCTGCCGTGAGCGGCCGATCCGCTTGGGCGCATGGCAGCGTGGCGGGCACGCCCGCATGGCGCCGAGGCCATGGACGGCTCGCGGCGGCGCGACGCGGCGGCATCGCCGCGCGGCCCCCACCCACCCGGCCCCGGGAGGCTCAGAACTCGAACGCCAGCGAGAGCGCCACCGTGGGGTGGCTCTCGTCCACGTTGAACACGTAGGCGGCGACGTCGATCCGGTCCAACGTGAGGCCGAGGAGGAAGCCGCGCTGGATGTCGAAATCCGTCTGGTAGGCCTTGGTGCGCTGCACCACGCCGCCCACGCGCAGCCAGTCGAACGGCGCGACGGTGAGCTCCGACCAGTTGTAGAAGTAGCTGTCGGAGGCGTCCTTGGTGTCGTAGACGTACTCGCCCTCCGTGTAGAGCTCGAGCTTCCACCACGCCACGGTCGCCTCATAGCCGGGGGCGATGCCGCTGGTCGCGCCGAACACGCCCCCGACCATCGGCGTCAGATCGAGCGTGAGTCCCTCGCCGAAGCTGAGGTTCCAGCCGACCCACACCGAGGCGGTGTCGAGGTCCTCGTAGTTGTAGCGCGCCTCGAGATGCAGGCGGTCGCGGTCGGCGGCGACGATGGGCAGTACGTAGTTGCGGTCGCCGGGCACGAAGAACGTGTAGACGGAGCTGGAGAGCGTCCACCGCTCCGCCTCGCTGGCCTGGGTCTCCGCAGGTCCGGTCGCGGCGCGTTCGAGCCGCGTCGCCGCCGTCTCGGGCGTCTGCGCCGCAACCGTGGCGGCGAGCGCGAGCATGGTCGTGCCGAGGATGGGGTGCCGGCGCATGTTCATCCTCCGAGCGCGATCGTGATGGCCACCAGGACCAGGCCGAGCACCAGCATGGCCAGGCCCGTCCACCAGGGGCGCAGTCCGGCGCAGCGGCCGAACGCGGATCCGGTGAGGAAGAGCAGCACGACGGCGGTGGCGTTGGAGACTCGCATCGCCAGGGCGGCGTCCTGCGTGAGCAGGAAGGGGATCACCACGGGGAAGGTGCACAGGAACACCCACAGGAACACGGCGAGCGCACCGAGCCAGTCGCTCGCGATCAGGCCGGGACGCCGCGGCGGCTCGGGCAGCGCGTGGAGGATCTGGCGCACGCGCTCCAGATCCGCGGGCTGCATGACCTGCACCGCCAGCGGCGGCAGCGCCGCGGCGATCGTGCGATGCGCGACCGCGGGATCGCTGGCGTCGCGCACCTCCCGCACCAGGCGGATCCGGGCCGCGCGTTCGCTCAGGCAGCCCATCATGTACATGATCCCGTCGATCACTCCCCAGGCCAGGTTGCAGCCCAGGGCGCCGAGCAGGAGCTCCCGCACCTCCGCGCGTCCCGCTCCGGCCGCGCTGAACGAGCCGGTGAAGGTGAGCACCATGATCAGTCCGAAGAGCACCTCGGTGACGCGCTCGATCGGCTCGAGGACGCGGGCGCGCCCCGGCTTCGCCGAGTCCGCGGCGGCGTCCGGGGGCAAGGGGGATGGTGTGGGCATGGCGGTGTGGTTCGCAGCGGAGCGCCGGCCTCCGCCCCGATGGTCTAGGGAACCCGCGGGGGCAGCAGGTAGAGGGTCCAGGCAAACGTCGCATAGACCATCAACAGGAGGACCCCGACGAACCAGGCGGAGCGGCCGCTGGTGGTCACCGACGCCGCGGTGAACGTGGCAAGCAGCACCATTACCACGGCGCCGGGCCAGAAGCGCAGGTCCATCGGCGCGGGTCCCAGCACGTGGCTGAGCAGCACCAGCACGGGAGCCACGAAGAGCGCGATCTGCGCGGCGCTGCCCAGGGCGATCCCCACGCTCAGGTCGAGCCGGTTCTTGCGCGCACCCGAGAGCGCCGCCGCCATCTCTGCCGCGCCTCCGACCAGGGCCACCACCACGAAGCCGACGAACGCCGGGGTCATGCCCAGTTCGATCGCCGCCTGCTGCACCGATTCGACGAACACCTCGCTCACCAGCGCCACCAGCACCGTGACTCCCGCGAGGGTCGCCGCCGCCAGGCCCACCGGCCACGGCGCCGCCTCGGCCTCGCCATGCCCGGCGCTGCCGAAGAACTCGCGATGGGTCCTGAGCGAGAACCAGAGGCCCAGGCCGTAGGTGGCGATCAGCAGCAGGGAGAGCCCCACGCTGAGCGGCTGCGAGATCGACCCGGCGCCGTCCACCTCGCCGAGCGCGGAGGGGATCAGGAGGGCGATGCTGGC
Organism: Planctomycetota bacterium; assembly: GCA_020849665.1. Lineage (GTDB taxonomy): Bacteria > Planctomycetota > UBA1135 > UBA1135 > UBA2386 > JADLFX01. The sequence continues at coordinate 97,467 of JADLFX010000052.1, forward strand.
CAGGAGGAGCAGGCCTGCCTGCAGGCGCGCGGTGGCGCGGTTGTACTCCTGCACGTGGTGCGCGAGTCCGCCAACCAGGAACGAGGCGCCCAGCATGAAGAGCGAGTTGGCGACGATCGCGCCCGCCACCGATGCCTTCACCAGCGTGTACTGGCCGGCGCGCAGCGCGGCGATGGCGATGAGCAGTTCGGTCAGGTTGCCGAGCGTCGCATTGAGCAGGCCGCCGACCGCATCCCCGGTCTTCGCCGCCACCGACTCGGTGGAATGGCTCAGGAGCGCCGCCAGGGGCACGATCGCCAGGACCGAGAGCGCGAAGAGCAGCGTGGCGGCGTGCGGAGCCATGGCCTCGACCACGAGCACCACCGGCACGAAGACCAGGAGCCACAGGAGGGGCGTGCGCCGGATGTGTGTCAGGAGCAGTCTCATGCCCTGCCCTCGCCGCTCGGGCTCGTGAACTCGGCGACCACCTGCGCGAGCGACGCGCGCCGGTCGATCGGACCGAACTTCGCCTCCAGCCCCTCGATCCGCAGCATGTCGCGCACCCTGGCACGAGCCTCCACCACCGTGAAGCGGATGCCCTGCTGCGCGAGATCCGCGTGCAGCTCGGCCAACAGCTCGGCGCCGGCCATGTCGACGTAGGGCGACGTCGAGAGGTCGCAGACGACCAGACGCACCGGCGCGGTCATGGCGCGCAGCCGCTGCCACACGGCCTCGCGCACGTTGTCGACGTTGAAGTACAGCAAGGACGCCTCGGTGCGGAAGAGCAGCACTCCCTCGATCGCCTCGTTCTCCGGGTTGCGCTCCATGTCCGAGAAGCGATCCAGACCGGGGATGCGGCCCAGGATCGCGACGTGCGGGCGCGCGGCCCGGCGCAGCAGCAGCACCAGGGAGAGGATCGCGCCGATCATCACGCCACGCAGGATCCCGGAACCGAGCACTCCCAGGAGCGCGACGACGGCGATCCAGAACTCGCTCCGATGCGCCTTCCAGAGCCGCCGCAGAGCCGAGAGCTTGACGAGCCCGGTGACGGCCAGCAGCACGATGGCGGCCAGGACCGGCTGGGGCAGGTCGGCCAGCAGGCGCGAGAGCCACAGCGCCACGACCAGCATCAGCACGGCGGCGACCAGGCCCGAGAGCGGCGTGCGCGCGCCGCCGCTCTCGTTGACCAGCGACTGCGACATGCCGCCGCTCACCGGGAATCCTCCGCCGAGTCCGGAGGCGAGGTTGCTCGCGCCGATGGCCAGGAACTCCCGGTCCGAGTCGATGCGATAGCCGTGCTTGCGGCCGAACATGCGGCCGATCGCCGCGGTCTCGACCGCGCCGAGCAGGAAGCAGGCGAAGGCCAGCGGCAGCAGCGCGTTCACGTCCTGCCAGCCAAGCGCCGGGAGGGCCAGCGCCGGCAGCCCCTGCGGCACCGTACCGAGCAGCTTCACGCCCTTCGCGCCTAGGCCGAGCAGGGTCGTCGCGGCGATTCCGCCCACCACCACGAAGATCGCCACGGGCCGGCCGGGCAGGAGGAGCTTGCCCGCCAGCAGCACCGCGAAGGCCCCCAGGCCGAGGGCCAGCGCCGTGCCGTTGGTCTCCCCGGCGTGCGCGAAGAAGTGGCCCATCCGCTCCCAGAAGTCGCCGCCGTGTGCGCCGCCGAAGCCGAAGAGCTTGGGCAGCTGCGTGCTCGCCAGCACCAGGGCGATGCCGGCCTTGAAGCCGACCAGCACGGTCTCGGAGATGAAGTTGACCACCGTGCCGGCCCGCACCAGCCAGGCGACCACCCCGAAGAGCCCCACCAGCAGCGCCGTGCCGGCCGCGAGGGCCGCGAAGCGCTGCGGATCGCCTCCGGCCAGCTCGCCGAGCGACGATCCGATCAGCAGCGAGATCGCCGAGGTGACCGTCACCGCCGTGTGGCGCGCGCTGCAGAACAACCAGAACACGAGCCCGGAGAACAGGCACGCGTAGATGCCCGCCTCGGCCGGCAGATTGGCCAGCGACGCGTCGCCGATGGCGGCCGGGAGCAGGTATGCCGCGAGCGTGAGGCCGGCCACCACGTCGGCACGGAGCCAGTTCAGCCGGTAGCCGCGCAGCCAGTCGGGTGGGCCGAAGCGGCGGCGCGTTCCGCGCTCGTCTGCAGCGTGGGTGGCGGGCTTGGCCATGGCTGGGCGACGGGGCCGGCCGGGCGGCCCGGGGCGACTGGTGGAGCCTACCGGGATGGAGGGTCTCGATGCACAACGCAGGCCGCGGCCCGACTTTCCCGTGCAGGGGGTTCGTTCAGACCGGCCTCCGCCCACCCCGCATCGCCGCAGACCCCCGAGCGCTGCGCGGGCCCTTGGCGGCCCGGCGCTACCATCCCGCCATGACCCCCACCGAACCGTCGGACCGCGGCCAGCTCGTCGAGAAGAACCCCGACGGCACGTTCACCAAGGAGACGCTGCAGCGGGCGATGAAGGCCCTGCGCAAGCGGTTGAAACTCGCGCGCCTCGACGCCGAATCGAAGCTGGGCCGCAACCCGCTCACCAAGGGTGCGCGCTCCACCATCACCGGGGTGCAACCGCCCGAGCAGTACCCGAAGGAGGTCTGGCAGGCGCTCGCGGCCGCGGGCCGCATCCGCGACATCGGCCACGGGCTCTACGAGGTTCCCGAGGCGCCGGCGGGGACCTGACGGCGCGCGGTCGTTGCCTACTACCGGACGAGGCACGAACCTGCTGGCGTGAAGGTGTTCAGGTCTCTCTGGCGATGGACGTGCGTTGCGCTCGCCATCCTCGGTCGCTCGCTCCGGATTCGACGCCGGGGCGCTCCGGGGTTCCGCGAGGTGCTGCGCAGCCGCAGCGCATGGCGCCGCGTGCAATACGCCTTTCGACGGACCCACGCTCCCGCGACCCAAGCACCGGCCTGGACCGAGATGAAGCTGATGGAGAGGGCGCGGAAATACCTGTTCAGCACGAAACGCTCGGAGGAGCTGTTCGACCTCAGGCTCGAGCTCACGTCCGAGGTAGGGCGAATCCGATCCACTCTGCTGCGCTGGCTTGCCGACCCGGCCATGCGATCCCGATGGTTGCATGTCCCACGTGGACCATCGGGAGCCACGGACACACCGCTGCACCGCGCGTGCGAGCTTCTTGACGAGGCTCTGGCTCCGGACTTGGTTCCACTGGTCAGTCCGTTCCTCATCGAGGGTAGCGAGGAAGTCCGGAGGGCGATCGCCCTGCTCCTGGGCTCGATCGGTTCCGCGGCCTGCGTGCCACCGTTGCACGGGTTGCTCCGCGACCAGGATCCCTGGGTACGCCTCCACTGCGTGATGGGGCTGGAACGGGCGAGGAAGGCAGGGCGCCTGGAACCCGCCTGCATCGGCGCACTCTTCGCCGCGCTGGCCACCCAGCTGTCACAACCGCTCGGCGCCAAGGGCGCAGTCTTGCTTCTGCTCTCGATCGACCAGGGGAAGGCTCTCGCCACGTTCCATGACTTGGGCTACTTCGAGCCTGGTTCGAGCGCCCTCGAGCCACTCCTGACAGCCATGAATGAACTCGGCATCCTGCTGCCCCGGGCCGAAGTACTCAGCCTGCTCGACAAGCTGGAGGCGGAGGCCCACTCGCAGCCGGGCGCGGCCCAGGGACCGGCCCTGCAGATGCTGGGTGGACATCGAGCTCACGCCGACCGGCGGCGCCTGGAGCGACTCATGGTCGATGGAGGAGCTCTGTCCGTCTACGCCGCACGGGCGCTCATGGCTTGGCATGGACTCACCGGCCTCTTCGATCGCATCGTAGCGCATGAGCGCGAGGTCGGATTCGCAGGCCTGAGCAGCGGGGAGCGCATGTGGGCCGCCACCGAGGCGCTGCACGCGGAGATCAACAACGGCGGTCTGGCCCAGTACTTCTTCAACTCCTGGGGCGACCAGTGGCGCGTGGCACTGGCGGGACTGCAGGTCATGGACGATCCCGAACGTGCGGACATCCTGCAGGCAGCGCTCGGACGATTCGGCCCTGACGGGCCATCAGAGGATAGGGAGGCGCGCTACGAGCAACTCCGCCGGTTGCATCGGAAGCAGGATCACCCGTTCCGGGATCTCGACGACCGGTACTACGCGGTTCGGCTGCCCTTCGAGGTCGCCACCGCGCGATGGGTGATCGCGAATCAGCAGCTGTTTGGCTGAGTGTCGGCACGCCGTGTGCGTCGTTGGGATCACCGGTGGGTGGATCCGTCCATCGCCGTGGCATGCGACGCTTGGCAGCCAGCTCCTGGGCCTCGTCCGACCGCACGCCGGAACCGCGACATCGGCCACGGGCTCTACGAGGTTCCCGAGGCGCCGGCGGGGACCTGACCACGCGCGGACGGGGCGGGGATCAGCCGCGCCCGCGCAGCTCGCGCACCAGCCGCCCGGTCTCCTCGGCCGATCGCTCGATCACGGCGAGGGCACGCGCGAATGCATCCTTGCTGTCCTCCCCGCGCGCGACCGCGGCCTGGGTGGCGATGACGGCCAGGAGGTTGTTCACCTTGTGCACCAGGGTGCGGAACGGGTCATCGGGTTGGGTCATGGGTCGCTCGTCCCGCCCATGCTCCCGCGACGCAGGGCTCCCGGAGAAGCCTGGCATCCCGGATCCGGGTTCGCACTCTCCAGAGCTGGGCGGCGATCTGCGGCCGCACACTGCGGCGCTCCACCGGATCTCCGTGGCCAGACACCGCCCGCCGGTCCACGACCTCGGGCCGGGCCCATGGCCGTTCTGTACAGGGCGTCGCAGCCTGCCACGCTCCACTTGTGTTGGTCGCCGTCGCTGACCCCACATCTTGTGGTTTCAGACCTGGCAAGCCCGTTGCTCCAGGAGCGGCAGCGAGGCGAACCCCATGCAGGCAAAGTGGAAATGGCTGCTGCTCCCCCCGGCTCTGGCTCTGGTCCTATTCCTCGGACCCCTGCGCGACGTCGCCGCCCCCAAGTCCGCGCACTCCACCGCCGCCCCCGCAGCGTCCGCCGCCAATCCAGGCACGAACGACGCGAATCCGTCCGCCGCCGCCACCGCGCGCGGGCCCGCGGAGTTCCCCGGCCTGTGGCAGGTGGGCAGCACGCTGCTCGGCGTCTTGCTCCTCGGTGGCGTCGGACTCGCGGTGCTGGCTCGCTGCAAGGGCCGCGGTCTGGGCGGCGCGGCCGGGCCGGTGAGCGTGCGCCAGTCGCTGCGCCTCTCGCCCCGCCACCGCCTGCACGCCGTGGTGCTGGAAGGCAGGCTCCTGCTCGTCGGTGAGTGCGAAGGGAACCTCGCGGTCCTGCACACCGGCACCGATCCCGAGGTGCTCGCCGACGAAGCGCGCGTCGCCGGCCGCGACGATGACGGTGCCGTCCCGCGCGACATGATCCTGCCCGCGGTGCCGCCGCGTCGCCTGCCGCCCCGGCCACGCCAGCCGCTCCCCGACCCTGCGGCGGCCGCCGCAGGGCAGCCCGCCACCGGTCGCAACACGCTGGCCGACTTCCAGGCCCTGCTGCGCAAGCTGCGCCCGGAGCGCGTGGCCCAGTGACACGGACCCTCGGCATCCTCGCGGCCGTCCTCGTGCTCGCCGGGCTCGCCGCCGCGCAGGGCACGCAGGGCCCGCTCCCCGCAGGCGGCGCCGCGGCGCCCGCGATCTCGGTGCAGATCGGCGGCGGCGACGAGCCACGCACCCTCGGCACGGCCGTCGAGATCTTCCTGTTCATGACGCTGCTCTCGCTGGCCCCGGCGATCGTCATGACGATGACCTGCTTCACGCGCATCGTGATCGTGCTCTCGTTCCTGAAGCGCGCGATGGCGATGCAGGAGCTGCCGCCGGCGCCGGTGGTCACCGGCTTCGCGCTCTTCCTGTCGATCTTCCTGATGCAGCCGGTGGCCAAGGACGTCTACGAACAGGCGTACCGGCCGTACGTCGACGGCGAGCTCGGGTTCGAGCAGGCCGCGGGCAACGCCGGCGACCGCGTCACCGCGTTCATGATCCGCCAGACGCGGGTCGAGGACGTGGAGCTGATCCTCTCGCTCGCCCGGACCGCACCGCCGGCCACGCCGCAAGAGGTGCCGTTCCACGTCGCGGTGCCCGCATTCATCCTGTCGGAGGTGAAGACCGCGTTCCAGATGGGGTTCGTGATCTTCCTGCCGTTCGTGGTCATCGATCTGGTGATCTCCGCGATCCTGGTGTCGATGGGGATGTTCACGCTGCCGCCGGTGGTGATCTCCACGCCGCTCAAGCTGCTGCTCTTCGTGCTGGTCGACGGCTGGAACCTCGTCGTCGTGTCGCTCGCCGAGAGCTTCCGCAACGCCTGAAGGAGGATGCGCCATGGACGAATCCGTCATCCTGGATCTGGCCGAGGCCACGTTGCTGCTGGCGCTCAAGATCGTCGCACCGGCACTGCTGGTGGGCCTCTTCGTGGGGCTCCTGATCAGCTTGTTCCAGACGCTGACGTCGCTCAACGAACAGACGCTCGCCCTGGTGCCCAAGATGATCGCGGTCACCACCACGTTGCTGCTGCTCCTGCCGTGGATCCTGGGCACGCTGCGCGACTTCGCGCGCACGCTGCTCCTCGACTTGTCCAGCTACGGCCCGCCGGTGTGAGGAGGACGCGCGCCCCGTGGACCTGCTGGCCGTGATGCCGCTGCTGCCGGCGCTCTTCCTGCACCTGGTGCGGGCGGGTGCGTTCTTCGCCGTCGTGCCGCTCTTCGGCACCGGGGTGGAGTCGGTGCTGTTCCGCATCGTGCTGAGCGTGGCGTTCGGCGGGATCTTCTGGTGGGTCGGCGACAAGGCCATGGCCATGCCCACGTCGATGCTGGAGCTGGGTGTGCTGGCAGCGCGCGAGGCGGTGATCGGCTTCGCGCTCGGGTTCGTGGCGGAACTGCTCCTGGTCGGCCTGCGCATCGCAGGCGAGGTGGTCGGCAACGAGATGGGCTTCTCCATGGCCCAGACCCTCGACCCGCTCACCGGCCGCAACAGCTTCGTGGTGCCGCAGTTCTTCGAGCTGGTGGGCGGGCTCCTGATCTTCGCCCTCGACCTGCACCACGACGCCCTGCGCGCGCTCGCGGCCGCCTACGAGGTGCTGCCCGTGGGCCAGCCGTTCGATGCCGGCGCGGTGCTCGACCGCCTGCGCATCCTGATCGGCGGGGTGATCGGTTTCGGCCTGCACTGGGCCACGCCGCTGCTCGGCGTGATGCTGGTGGTCACCGCGGTGTTCGCGATCCTCTCCCGCGCGGTCCCGAACCTGAACCTGATGGAGTTCTCGTTCGGCCTGCGCATCCTGCTCGCGCTGCTGGCCGCCTACCTGCTGCTGCGCGAAGGCACGCCGATGCTGGTGGACCACGCCCGCCGCATCCTGGCCGAGGCCCGGGTCCTCTTCGTCTGAGTGCGCCATGCCGCTCTTCCGCGACGACACGGGCAAGACGGAGAAACCCACCCCGACGCGCCTCAACGAGGCGCGCGAGAAGGGCCAGGTGCCGTACAGCCATGAGTTCGTCCTGGCCGGCTCGCTGATGGCCTCGCTGGTGGGACTCCTGGTGTTCGGCCCCTGGCTGGCGGCCCGCCTGCGCGCCGCACTCACCCACGGGCTCACCGTGGACCTGGAGGAGCATCACGTCGGCGACGACCCGCTCGGCTTCGTCCAGGAGATCGTCTCGCACCTCGTCCTGGTCCTGCCGCCCTTCCTGGCGCTGGCTGGCGTCGCGTTCCTGGCGGCGCTCGCGTGCGGCTACGGGCACATCGGCTTCAAGGTCGCGCCGGGCGCGCTCGGCTTCCACCTGGAGCGGCTGAACCCGGTCACCGGCCTGTCGCGGATCCTGAGCGCCACGGCGGTGGTGCGCCTCCTGCAGAGCCTCGCCAAGCTCGCGGTGCTGGGCTTCGTGCTGTGGCTGGTGTTGCGCGCCCGTTGGCACGAGCTGGCCAATCTCTACCACGTGCCCGACTTCGCCGCCGCGCTGGGCATCGTGCTCGACGCGGTGTTTGCGATCTTCCTCTGGGTGGGCGTGGCGCTGCTCCTGCTCTCGGTGATCGACCTGATCTGGTCACGCCACCAGCACACCAAGACCCTGATGATGACCCGGCAGGAGGTCGAGGACGAACGCAAGCGCAGCGAGGGCGATCCACTGGTGAAGAGCCGCCAGCGCAGCGCGCGGATGACGCTGATGCGCCAGCGCATGATGGAGGCGATCCCCAAGGCCGACGTGGTGATCACCAACCCCACGCACTTCTCCGTGGCCCTGCGCTACGAGCGCGGCCGCACCGCGGCGCCCGAGGTAGTGGCCAAGGGCGCCGACGATCTGGCGCTCAAGATCCGCGAGCTCGCGCGCCAGCACGGCGTGCCGCTCATGGAGGACCCGCCGTTGGCCCGCGCGCTGTTCCGCGCGGTGAAGGTCGGCCAGGAGATTCCGGCCCGCTTCTACCAGGCGGTCGCCGCAGTCCTTTCGCACGTGTACCGGCTGCGCGGCCGGGGAGTCGCGTGAGCCATGCCCAACACCCTGAAGAGCAACCGCAACAACGTCCTGGCGATCGTCGTCGTCGCGATCCTCGCGGTGATGCTGATCCCGATGCCGCCGCTCCTGCTGGACGCGCTGCTGGCCACCAACATCACGTTGAGCCTCCTGGTCATGATGACGGTGCTCAACATGGCGCGGCCGGTCGAGTTCTCGACCTTCCCCAGCCTGCTGCTCTTCACTGCCCTGTTCCGTCTGGCACTGAACGTCGCCTCCACGCGCCTGATCCTGCTGGAGGGTCAACCCGGCAACATCATCACGGCGTTCGGCACGTTCGTGATCGGCGGCAACTACATCGTCGGGATCCTGATCTTCCTGATCCTGATGGTGATCCAGTTCATGGTCATCACCAAGGGCCAGAACCGCATCAGCGAGGTCGCGGCGCGCTTCACGCTCGACGCGATGCCCGGCAAGCAGATGTCGATCGACGCCGACCTCAACTCCGGCATCATCGGCAACGAAGAGGCCAAGACCCGCCGCCAGGAACTGACCCGGGAAGCCGAGTTCTACGGCGCGATGGACGGCGCAGGGAAGTTCGTGCGCGGCGACGCGATCGCCGGGTTGATCATCACGTTCATCAACATCGTCGGCGGCCTGATCCTGGGGCAGGTCAGCCACGGCCTGACGATGGCCGAGTCGTTCGCGCGCTACACCGTGCTCACGGTGGGCGACGGCCTCGTGGCCACCATCCCAGCCCTCCTGATCTCGACCGCGTCCGGCCTGCTGGTGACCAAGAACAACAGCGAGCACGGGCTCGGTTCGGAGATGGGCGCGCAGATGTTCCTGCGGCCGCGCGCCATGACGGCGGTGGCCGGCGTGATCGCGCTGGTGGGCTTGCTGCCGGGCATGCCGGCGCTGCCGTTCTTCGCCCTGGCGGGAATCCTGCTGTTCCTCTCCGCCGGGGTGAACAGGCGCGATCGCGCCGGCGCGGCGGCGGCCAAGGCCGAGGCCACGCAGGCCAAGGACGCGGCGCAGGCGCCGATCGAGGACCTGCTGCTCGTGGACCGCCTCGGCATCGAGATCGGCTACCGGCTGATCGGGCTGGTCGAGGCCGGCAAGGGCGGCGGGCTCTTGGAGCACATCCGCGCGGTGCGGCGTCAGTTCGCTTCCACCCTCGGCCTCGTGATCCCGCCCATCCGCGTGAAGGACAACATCCACCTCGAGCCCAACGGCTACCAGATCCTGCTCAACGGGCAGGTGATCGCCAAGGGCGAGCTGCGCGCCGGCCACTACCTGGCGATGGACCCCAGCGGCCGCGCACCGGCGATCGGCGGGGTGGAGACGCTGGAGCCGGCCTTCGGCCTGCCCGCGCGCTGGATCCCGGAGAGCGAGAAGGACCGCGCCGAGGTGCTGGGCTACACGGTGATCGACGCACCGTCGGTGCTGGTCACTCATCTCACCGAGGTCCTCAAGCGCGCCGCCTCCGAGCTGCTCAGCCGTGACGACGTGAAGAGCCTGCTCGACAACCTGAAGAAGACCTCGCCGGCGGTGGTCGAAGAGCTGGTTCCGAACCAGCTCACCATCGGGCAGGTGCAGCGCGTCCTCGCCGGTCTGCTCAAGGAAGGCGTGCCGATCCGCAACCTGCAGAGCGTGCTGGAGGCGCTGGCCGACGGCGTGACCGAATCCAAGGACCCGCGCGTGCTGGTCGAGAAGGCGCGGGGGCGCCTCGCACGCAGCATCGTCGAGCGGCACCTCGACACGGGCGGCGTCCTGCACGCCGCGATGATCGATCCGAACCTGGAGCGCAGTCTCAGCGACGCGGTGAACGGCGCCGAGGGTCTGGCCGCACTTCCGGCCGGCTTCCTGGCACGCTTCGTCGACCACACCGCCGAGGCCCTGGCCGCGCTGGCGCGCGAAGGCCGCGACCCGGTGCTGGTGACCCGAGCGTCGCTGCGGCCGTTCCTGGCCGAAGCGGTGGCCGGCGTGATCCCCAACGCGGCGGTCCTCAGCTACCAGGAGACGACACCGGCACGGAAGGTCGAGACCCGCTCGCGCATCGCGGTTCCCGTCTAGCCCCCGATCCTACGGACCCCCATGTTGCTCAAGCGAATCGAGGCCAAGACCATCTCCGAGGCACTCGCCAAGGTCCGCAAGGAATGCGGCGAGCGCGCGCTCGTGATCGAGACCCGCCCCACCCCGGGCGGATATCAGGTGATCGCGGCTCGCCCGGATGCCAACGCCGCGGCGCCGGTACGCCCGGGCGCGGCGGCCGAGCGGCGCTGGAAGCGCGCGTTCGCGCGGTTCGCCGAGGCCGGCCTGCGCGCCGGCCTGGGAGTGAACCTCCTCGCCGCAGTCGAGGACGCGCTGCTCGGCACGCGGATCGACCTCGAGCGCGAGGGCGACCCTGCCCTGCCCCGCGTGTGCGGGCGGATCCTGCGCGGGCTGATCCGGACCGAGCCGTTCGGCCTGCCGCGCTTCAAGGTCACCGCGCTCGTGGGCGCCACCGGCGTGGGCAAGACCACCACCCTGGCCAAGCTCGCCTCCCGTGCCCTGCATCAGGAGGGCGAGTCGGTGGCGATCCTCACCCTCGACACCTGGCGGATCGCCGCCGTCGAGCAGCTCCGCGCCTATGCCGACATGCTCGGCGTGCCTTGCGAGGTCGCATTCACCCCCGCCGACCTGCGCCGGCTGGCCCAGCGCCACGGCGACAAGGACCGCATCCTGATCGACACCACCGGCCGCTCGCCCCACGACCGCGCCGCGCTCGACGCCCTGCGCGGCGCCCTCGGCGCGACCGAGGCCGCGGCCCTGCTCTGCCTGCCCGCCGGCCTGCGCCGGGCCGACGCGGTCGCGCAGCTCCGCGCGTTCGAGCCCCTCGGCGTGCGCGCCGCCGTGCTCACCAAGTGGGACGAGACCGAGGTCCCCGGCGAGGCGCTCTCGCTGCTGGTCGAGGACGGCCTGCCCATCAGCCACGTCACCGTCGGCCAGCGCGTGCCCGAGGACCTGATCGTGGCCGACGCCGCGCTCCTGGCCGGATCGCTTCTCGACCTGGAGCCCGCCACGGTGGAGGCGATCCTGTGAGCGCGGTCCCGGCGGCGCGGCCCGAGCACCAGGCCAGCTCCCTGGCCCGGGGCGTGCTGGCGCGCCCCCCAGCGCCCTGGCTGGTCGTGGCCGGCGCCAAGGGCGGCGTCGGCAAGACCCTGCTCGCCGTGAACCTCGCGCTCCAGGCCGCGCGCATGGGCCACCGCGTGCTCCTCGCCGACCTCGACCCGGGCCTCGGCAACGTGGACGTGCACCTGCGCCTCGCCGCACGCCACACCCTAGAAGATGCCGCATCCGGCGCGTGCACCCCGGCCGAGGCCGTGCACCCGGGGCCGCTCGGCATCGGCGTGCTCCCCGGCCGCAGCGGCTCCACCCGGCTGTGCGGCGGCGACGCCGCGTTCCTGGGCCGCGCCCTCGCCGCCGTCGCGCGCGCGGGCGCCGGCTTCGACCTCGTGGTCTGCGACACTGGCGCGGGCCTCGGCCCTGCGGTGCTCGAGGCCGCGCGCCGCGCGCGGCTGGTCCTGGCCGTCACCACCCCCGACCCCGCCGCCGTCACCGATACCTATGCCCTGTGCAAGGTCCTCCACGCGCGCGGCCTCCCCCTGCCCGGGCTGGTCGTGAACCGCGCCGCCCATCCCGAGCAGGGCCCCCGCACCGCCGCGCGCCTGGCCCACGTGTGCAGCAGGTTCCTCTCCGCGAGCCCGCGCTACCTAGCCTGCATACCCCAGGACGCGTCCTTGGAGCGCTCGGTGCTCGAGCAGCGACCCTTCTCCGCCTGGCGCGAGGACTGCGCGGCGCACGAGCTGCGCGGGCTCGCAGCCGTGTCCCTGTCGCTCATCCCCGGCCTGCGGCGCAGCGGCGCGCGCCCGGCGCCCGGACTGGGTCATCTGCCGATCAACAGGTCCGCGCAGTCGGACGCGAACCAACGCTGGTAGTAGGGGAAGCAGAACGGGCCGTCATTCCAACTGTACACCAACCACTGGATGTACAGGTGCTTCCCGATGAGCGCTGGGTCGCTGGGCACGATGAACGCCTCAACGATCCCCTGCGGCCCTCCAATGATATCGGCGC